>CANFRV010000003.1 GCA_947449575.1 Flavobacteriales bacterium | reverse complement strand
TTTCAGATTACACAGATGAGCAGATAAAGGAAATAGAAATCAAATTAAATAACAGACCTAGAAAGAGATATCAGTTCGAAAATCCTATATTTGTTATGGAAAAATTATTGTTTAACCCAAAAGTTGCATTTGTCGCTTGAATTCAGCAAGAATTAAAAACAAGTAAAAAATAAATAGTATGAGCAAGAAAATAAACACTAAATTAACTTCACTTGACGATTTACTCAATCAAGAATACGGAGTGATCGGCTCTAACAAAAGAAATGAATTCGAAGAAGGTTTTGAAGCATTCAAAATTGGTGTTATGATGCATGAATTGAGAAAAGAATTAGGTTTAACCCAACAGCAATTAGCTGTTAAATGCGGTACTACAAAGAACTACATTTCGAGAATCGAAAATAATGCAAGCGACATTAGACTTTCAACTTTAATGAGAATTTTCAGAGAAGGATTTGGACGACAATTGAAATTAAGTATTGGATAGAAATCAATCTACCAAAATAGAAGACAAAAGTGAATCCTTTGTAAAATATACTCTACCTGAAAATAATGAACAAATCTTCGCCAGTAAATACCTAACCGTATTACCAAGTCAGAAATGTTGAAAAAACGTATGGAAAGTAAATAATAGTAAAAAAATGAGCAGGACAATTAAACATTTCAAAAATAACCGAATTCTATATTTAGCTATAAGCTTTACTTTCCTTTTTTCCCTATACTTAACATACATTTTAGCTCCTTTTAGTAGCTGCTTCAAACTTGATTCTGGAGTAAATTCATTAGGGATTTCTTTTTCTTACACAAGAGAGATGGTTCAAAATTTCTTTGAATCAAGGACGCAGGAGCAACTTCTTTGCTATAGCGAATTCCTTCAAATTTGGGACGCAATTTTTGCATTTGTTTACACTTTAATGTACGCATCGTGGATTATGTACTTTTTTAATAACAAGCGTCTATTTTTGATTGTTCCTATTCTTTGCATGATTGCGGATTGGGCAGAGAATTACGTTGAATCAGTTATGCTAGAAACCTATTTAACTTCACGACCAATATCCGAAACATTAGTTTCATTAGGATCTTCAATCAACTCGTTTAAATGGATCTTATCAAGTATTACGTATCTAATAATACTCATAGGAATACTAATTAAAATAAAAAAAAATCTAACAAAACCTAAACTCCATTAACGCGACATTTTAGCCTAACCGTTCAAAGTAACTGCTAAAAACTTTGATATTGAAAGCTTACAGCATTTTTCAACTTCGATTCAAAAACAAAATTTACTTGACAATAAAATGTTTAAATCAAAATAAAGTTGCACTTTAGTGAAACTTATCGTAAATTTGGAAAGTGAAAAATAATATAGCGACTCTAGACCAATTCAAGGACAAACATTACGGAAAAGTTGGAACAAAAAAACGTGATACGTTAGAAGAAGGGTATGAAAACTTTAAGATTGGAGCATTAATACAAGAGGCACGCCTTGAAAAAGGAATGACTCAAGAGCAACTTGCCCAAAAAGTAGGTACCACAAAATCATATATTTCGAAAATTGAAAATAACATTAAAGAGGTCAGACTTTCAACTTTGAAAAAAATTATCGAATTAGGACTTGGGGGAAACCTTGAATTATCTATAAAACTCTAACCTAATAAGAACCCAATGATAATGAAAGTTTACCACCTTTTCAACTTCGCTTCGAAATTAATTAAATAGTGACTTTTTTTAAGATTTTGTACCTTAACCCTACTATTAATTGAAATTTCAAAACTTGGGATTTCTTTTTAGAAAAAAAAGAGGGGTAAGCTGATTATATCGCACCGCTCAACTTCCGACCTTTGCTACGTTCCCGTCCTGGAGGAATTGGAAGGAGCTGGTCGTATAAGACTTACCCCAGCCACAAAAGTAGTCAGTTTTTCGACAACTACCATCTATTTAATAAACTATTTTTTATTTTAATGTATATAGCAAAAAAAAATCCACCCATGAAGGTGGATTTTAACGTATTATCTTTGATCTTATACATGCATAAAATCCTTTTTTGCTAAAAGCTCAGCTTCCGATTCTCTATAATCCGCGTCATCAACACAGCAATCCACAGGGCAAACGGCTGCGCATTGAGGTTCATCGTGGAATCCTACGCATTCAGTACATTTATCTGAGGAAATATAGTACACATCCATTTCTTTCGGTTCAAAAGCATGGTCTGCCTCAATTACATCACCATCCAACGTTGTAATCATACCCAATAGAGATGTTCCATCAGAATATCTCCACTCAGCACCACCTTCATAAATTGCATTATTTGGACATTCTGGCTCGCATGCACCGCAATTAATGCATTCGTCTGTAATTATTATCGCCATTTGTTCTATTTTATTAAATTGTATATTCCGTATTTTCGTCACAAAGATAACAACCTAAAATGGATTTATTAATTGAATTTCGTTAAAAAAATAATATCTTCTTTTGAATGCGCATTAATATTCAAGAAATGTCCTATTAAATTCGTGAAATTCAATCGTAGACGCTAATTTTACAAGGTGAAAAGAGATAACGAAATAAAAGGGTTTGTTCAATTAGGAAAACTGATGACTTCTTTAGGAAAAGAAGAACTTTGGAATGGATTTTCTACCGGAACTACGGAGGCAGAATATGTAAAAATACAGCATATTATCGCTAAACAATTTTCCTACAATGGCTGGTTTACAAAAGAAAATGTATTACAATCCATCGGATCGTTAGGCCAACTTCTAACGGAACAACAACTTACAAATTGGCTCGCTGACTATTCCTATGTCAACACCCCCAAAAGAATTGGAATTGTGATGGCTGGAAATATCCCCTTGGTGGGTTTCCATGATTTCCTATGCGTACTCCTTTCTGGAAATATAGCGATTAGTAAATTAAGCTCTGATGACAATACATTGCTTCCAGCGCTAGCTGAACAACTCATTCAATTTTCTCCATCCTTGGCCGAAAGAATTCAATTTTCGATGGGACGAATGGGAGAAATAGATGCAATTATTGCCACTGGAAGTAATAATTCATTTCAGTATTTTGAACAATATTTTGGGAAATACCCGCATCTTTTCAGAAAAAACAGAACATCAATTGCGATTCTTACCGGTCATGAAACAGCTGAAGAATTAAGACGATTGGGAATCGATATTTTTAGTTACTATGGCTTAGGTTGTCGCAATGTTTCACATTTGATGATTCCAGTCAATTTTGATTTGAACCGATTTTTTGAAGCCATTATTGACTTCCACCCTATTGTCAATCATCATAAATACGCCAACAATTATGATTACAATAAAGCAGTTTATTTGATGAATTTAATGGAAATTCTAGACAATCATTTTGTCTTACTGCGAGAAACAGATGAATTGTTTTCACCGCTTTCTATGGTGCATTACCACTATTATTCATCTCCAGATGAAGTCAATGAATTTATCCAGAAACATTCAGATTCGATTCAAGCAATTGTTGGTCAGGAATACATCCCATTTGGCGATGCACAATCACCTAAATTACATGATTACGCAGATGGAATTGACGTGATGAAATGGATTATGGGGTTATAATTGGTTTTGAAGTAGTTTTTTTTTTTTGAATATAATGGATTGAGGTGAATTGATATTTATGTTTCAAATATGGGATTCTACTACTGTAACTCTCATATCTAATACTGTTTTTATTTTCTTAATTTTTCTGCTTGAGATCGTTTGTTCGTTTTAAGAATCCGTTCCTACATTGTTCTTTTTTTTTGTCTTGAAATAAGAGAAAGTGATAGCTTTCGAGGAAAGAACCAAAAAAGAGAAAGTGGCAGCTTTCGAAGACCAAGCGATAGTGCCGGGACAAGACTTGGAAAAAAATCATCTCTTCCAATCAAAAAATGCTACAATCGAGGTGATCTACTCCATTAGCATTGCGTAGCTTCCTCTATTGCTTAACGCATTTTTTAATCTCCAGAAATCATTATTTTCCTAGGTCGAAAGGAAGGGTGCTTCGAAGATTCGGTTTCTACTAGTTTTCTTTCTGAGGTCGTTTGTTCGTTGATAGATTCCGTTCCTGCTTTCACTTTTTCTTGATAAAATATAAAAGTCTTTAAAAGCAAAAAGAGGAACAAAATCTTATGAATTTTGTTCCTCTTTCTGTTTAATTCTGCTAAAACTATAAAACCTAACCTACAACTATGAATTGTATGATGCAAATTTAGAATAATATTTTGAATTAACAAGAAAAATTAGGATTTATTTTTCATTAAAAATCTAATTAAATTTTATTTATTTGAAAATCAGCTTATTAATATCATTTATCTACTCTCTTCTGAATCGGATTTTAGAGATATTCTTTTATTATATCCTTTTTCTCAGGATATTTTGATCCGCCTGAAAATCAAAAAGAGGAACAAATTCATATAAAATTTGTTCCTCTTTTCGCTAAACTTTGCTAAAACTATAAAACCTAACCTACAACTATGAATTGTACAATACAAAGGTAAGTCGATTTGAGGTGATAATCCAAATTTATTATTTTAAAAAATGTTAATTTATGTCAGAAAATAAGGTGCAAAAATCCTACTTCAACTCGACTGTTTTTTGCACTTGAAATCTGATTTTAATAAACCCTAACACAAGCATAAATAAACTACCAGCGGTGACAATGATCATTGAACTCAGAGAAACATCGAAAATAATAGATAAATAATACCCAACAAAGCAGGCAATCGTCGAAATAATACATGAAACGAATAACATAGAAGGCAACTTATTTACCAATAAATAGGCAGTAGCAGGCGGAATTACCAACAATCCAACGACGAGTATTGCTCCTACACTTTCAAAACTCATCACAGTCGTAATACTAACCAACGACATAAAGGTGTAGTGCCAAAATGAAACATTAATACCTTTTGACTTCGCATATTCTTGGTGAAAAGAAATGATCTGTAAGCCTTTAAATCCAAATACAACAAAAAGAACGACTATTATAAATACGGGTAAAATCATTAACATACTGCGGGTACCAAATAAGCGGCCGTGATAGATTATTTTATCTAGAAAACTAGTACCTAATTCACCAAATAAAACACAATCTTGGTCTAAATCCGCATTTCCATCCCCAAACAAGGAAATTAAAATGACGCCTGCAGCAAATAACCACGTGAACGTTATACCGATGGAAGCATCTTCTTGCAATTTTAATTTCTTGTGAAAAAAATCAATCAAAAACGTAGTAAAGACGCCAAAAATAGCAGCACCAATTAAAATAAAAATGGAATCAAATTTTGTACTTATTAAATAAGCAATCACAATTCCAGGAAGCACACTATGAGAAATAGCATCGCCAACCATTACCACCTTTCTCAACACCAAAAAGCAACCGAGCAAAGAACAACTCCACGCAATTAATAGAGCTGTGATTAACGTTAATATATCGTTTAAACCCATTTTTTAGTACGGTATTTCTTTGTTATGAGGATCAGAAGTGGGGAAATCCAATTCCTTCAATAGTAATTGTTCAATCTCTGGAGTAATTAAATGTTCGATGGTTTCCGCCGTTCCGTGAATATGATCATTCTTAAAATTCATTCTGTTGGTCAAATACAATTCCCATAAACGATGCGAACGAAGCACCCTAGCCGCTTCCTTGTTTCCACTTTCCGTAAGAGAAAACGTTTTATCCTTTTCGACCAGAAATCCGTGCTTGACCATTCTTCTTACATCTCTTACCAACGAATGCGTGTCAACTGCCCGTTTTTCTAAAAAATCTCTGAACGAAACCGCTGTGTTTCCCTCCTCTTTTAGTTGGTAAAAAGTCTTTAATAAATTCTCTTCTGTTATTTTTTTATGGTTGGAAAGATTCCTCCTTTTAATTGAAAACCATCCTTTATGAGGCGCAAACAAGAGCGTAAATAGCGTAAAGGTGAAAAGTGAAAAAACAATCCAAGGACCCGTCGGCATATTATTTTTCATTGTTGACAACATCACTCCTATTACACTTGAAAACGTGCCAAAGAGAGCTGCCAGTAAAATCATAATAGGCAATCTATTCGTCCAATATCTAGCCGAAGCTGCTGGTGCTATTAATAAAGCCGACATCAAAACCACTCCAACAGCCTGAATTCCAATTGCTACTGTCATCACGGTTAAAGTAGATAATAAGAACTCCATCCTTTTGACCTTTACACCGATAGATTTGGCAAATTCATGATTAAAACAAACCAATTGAAAAGGTTTAAAAAAGAGGATAACTAAAACAAAGATGGCGATTGAAACAACTGTAAAAACCTCAACATCAAAAGTTGTCATGGTGGCCGCTTTTCCAAAAAGGAAATTTTTCAATCCTGTTTGTTCTGCATTCTGGCTCTTCGAGATAACCGATAATAGAACCGATCCAATAGCAAAAAACAAAGTAGAAACAAGCGCTATTGCAGTATCTGCGCTTAATTTAGTGGTACTCGATAAATAATCAATTAGCCACACAGAAATCCAACCAATTACTAATGCGCCCGTTAACAAAACAATTGGATCTTTTGTACCTGCAAACATGAAGCCTAAACAAATTCCTGGAAGAACTGAATGTGAAATCGCATCGGCAATCAATGTCTTTTTTCGTAAAAATGAAAACGTGCCAACAACGCCAGAAACTGCGCCAATAATGGCAATTCCCATGATTACCTTTTGAGCAATTGGGTCCGTAAAAAAGTATGTAATTCCTTCCATCATTTGTCTTCAAATCCTTTTTCTCGAATGGGGAAATCTTTTTCTTTAATTATATTCTGAAGTTTGGTCAATAAATTTAATTGCCCACCATACGTAGCTTGCAGGTTTTCTTCTGTTAAAACTTCTTTGGTCGGACCATGTGCAATTAATCGTGTATTCAACAATACTAAATAATCGAATGAATTGGAAACCGTTTGTAAATCATGATGCACAATCACTACCGTTTTTCCTTCATTTTTCATGGTAATTAGCAGATCTAAAATCGTCTTTTCTGTTGCCACATCAACCCCCACAAAAGGTTCGTCCATGATATAAATATCAGCACCTTGCGCCAAAGCTCTCGCTAAAAAAACACGTTGTTGTTGTCCACCTGAAAGTTGTGCAATTTGACGATCCTTGTAGGGAGTCAATTTCACTTTTTCAATCGCTTGCGATGCCAATTCCTTGTCAATAACACTCAAACGATTGAACAACTTTCCTGGCTTATAGCGGCCCATTCTAACTACATCTTCAACCGTCGCCGGGAAATTCCAATCAACAGATTCTCTTTGAGGAACATACGCCACTTTTTCCCTCACTGCATTCAGATCTTTATCAAATATTTTAGTATATCCACTGGACAAAGGAACCAATCCCATAATTGCTTTTAAGAGCGTAGATTTTCCCGAACCATTGGGACCAACAATTCCAATAATCTGACCTTGAGGGATTTCGAAATCAATATCCCAGAGAACAGGAATTTTATTGTATGCCACTGATAAATTATGAACTTCTATGCTATTTTTTTTGTTCTTCATACGCCCTTCCCTATTTTTCACTTTGTCAACGCATTAATCAGCGTCTTCGTATTACTTTTCATCATTCCGATGTATGTATCCGCTCCCGATTTTTTATCGCCGAGTGCATCCGAATAGATGGTCCCTCCTATTTTAACTATATGTCCCCTCGCTTTGCAACCTTCAATTACAGAGGTAATAGATTTTGAAGAAACACTACTTTCTACGAAAATTGCTTTTATTTTACGTTTAACAATCATATTCACCAAATTTGAAACATCTTTTAACCCAGGTTCAGAAACCGTTGAAATTCCTTGAATCGCCAATACCTCAATAGTGAAAGCCCTCCCGAAATAATGAAATGCATCATGCGACGTAATCATTACGCGCTGTTGAGCAGGAATTTCATGTAAAGACCTTAAAATATCAGCGTTTAAATTCAATAAATCAGTTTCAATTTTCAAATAATTAGCGAGAATAAACGCACTGTCTTTGGGGAAAATGAGAGATAATTGAGTAGCACATTCTTTCACTCCTTGCAGCCATAAAATAGGATCAAACCACACATGTGGATCTGTTGAATGCGCATTTAATTTTAGTAAACGATTCGCTTCCATTCCATTGGAAAACGCAATAACATCCTTTTCAGAAGACATTCTTTCAAATAAATCTGTCATTTTTCCTTCCAAATGCAATCCATTAAAGATAATAACTCTAGCATTTCCTAAAGCACGAACATCGGATGGTTTTGCCTCGTACATATGTGGATCAACCCCAGCGCCCATCAATGTTTTAACCACATATCTATCTTTCACTAATTCTCTAACAGCATCCCCTATAATCGTTGTTGTGCAAACAATTAACTTTGGGTCACCTACTTTTTCAGGCTTCCAAACGCAATTGGAAAGAGTGAAAATTAAGCATATTATACAGCAAGAATAAACGAATTGAAGTTTATATGTCGCAATGCGTTTTTTCATTTAATTTGAATAAAAATCTTATTCGCAACAACAGAAGAAAAACTAATTTCTTTCCCATCAATTAAAACCAAAACAGAAAGATCAAAATTGAATTTTTCCACTACTTTTATTTCAGTCCCTAAACCAATTTCATATCTTTTTAAAAATTGAAAAAAACCAGACGAACCATCTTCAACTCCCACAACAATTCCTTTTACAGCTGTATCAACATCAGATAAAGCGATACTTTTATTGATTTTTTCAAAAACACCATTTTTATTGGGAATTGGGTCACCGTGCGGATCTACTTTGGGAAATCCTAGATATTCCTCCAGATGATCCGTTAATTTAGACGAATGAATATGTTCTAATTGTTCTGCGATTTCATGTACTTCATCCCACCCAAAATTTAGGTTATTTACCAGAAAAACTTCCCATAATCTGTGTTTTCTGATTATTTGGATCGCCCTTTTTTTTCCTACTACAGTCAATTCACACCCTTGGTATTTCTGATAGGATATCAATTTTTTTACAGAAAGTTTTTTGACCATATCCGTTACAGAAGAAGGTTTAGTAGACATTTTCTCCGCTAATAAATTGGTTGAAATAGCTTCCTTCTGATCCTCCGATAAAGAATAAATTGCTTTTAAATAGTTCTCCTCACTTTGGGTAAGCATATTTTTTATTTTTATCAAATATACACTATTTTTAGACATGCCTAAAAAATAATTCCATATTTTATTGTGGGGATGTAAAATTTTATGTCGCAACGGTAAAAAAATACCTATCTTTGCACCCAATTAAAATAACAACACACAACACAATGGCAACTAATAGAACATTTACAATGTTAAAACCTGATGCAATCGAAAATGGTTACACAGGTAAAATTATCGATATGATTATCGGTGCTGGTTTCGAAATTAAAGCGATGAAATACACGCGTTTAACAGAAGCGCAAGCGAAAGAATTTTATGCAGTTCACTCTGAAAGACCTTTCTACGGTGAATTAGTTGAATATATGTCATCTGGACCAATCGTTGCAGCGATTCTTGAAAAAGATAACGCTGTTGAGGATTTCCGTGCATTAATCGGAGCTACTGATCCAGCTGAAGCTGCTGCAGGAACTATCCGTGCTGCATATGCAGAATCAAAAGGAAGAAATGCTTGTCATGGTTCAGATTCTGATGAAAATGCTGAAATCGAAGGTAAGTTTCACTTCTCTGCAAACGAGATTTTCTAAGAAATTTGAACAATTATATTTGAAGAATAGGCTGTCTCAAAAGGACAGCCTTTCATTTTTTTTTGAACCATATAAGACATATAAGTTCATACAAGAACTGTGTGTGTTTTACTTCCCTCCTTGAGGAGGGACCGAGGGAGGTGACCTTGTGAGATTGTTTTTAAGTAAGATCATCTAGATTTATTATTAAAAAAAGGCTAATACCTGATTTTTATTGAATCACACAGGGGTACAAGGACATATAAGTTGCATTACAAAATGAAATAACAACCTGTAAATCAGTAATAAATACAGTTTATTTTTTCAAATGTATCTTTTCATTGTTAATTTTTAAATAAATTACAACTTTTGATACATCCTCTTTTTTTTATGCAATCTTTACTTTACCGTTTATTTTATACAAGCACCCTCGGTCATCTTAATATCTAAAATTAATTGATCCAAGTTTCTATAAATATAATCTAAAGGAACCTGATAAAAATAGATTTTCTCCCACGTCGACTTTAGTTCTTCATTTTCAATAACTTTTAATCCGTCTGAAGTGTTCAATAATTTAGATTTTCCAGTGCCATACGTCAAATCGATGAAATTTTTCAAATTCTTGATTTCGGATTTAATCGCTGCTAAATAAGGTTTTGGCTTTTGATTGTCATCGAACAAAAACATGGTTGGAACGCCAGCACCCACTTTTAAACCATTCAGATTTTCTTCCGTTATTTTTTGGCCGTTACCAACATATTCATTTAAATCTTTTCTAACTTTTGAAATCTTTTCAATTAGATTATTGGTTTTTTCCTTTAAAATTTCATTTTGACCTTTTAGCGAATCCGCTGCCATCTCATACTTCATGTCATTTAGTTCAGAAATACAAGTAACACTCTCTTTTAAATGAAGATAGGAAGATTTACTAGCATTTTCAACGTCTTTTGTACCGTAAAGAGCGGTAATGATAAACAATAATCCTCCGGCGATAAGAATCATTATCGAAGATAAAATAGTATTCTGTTTTGTCTCAGGATTTCTAATTCCCGTAAAGAAATACATTGGTAAAAATAGAAAAAACAGAACTCCTAATCCCATTAACCATAGCATGTTTGCTCCAGGCCAATGCATAATTTTGAACAAGATTGAGATGCTAAATAAAACACCGAAAAATGTACCAAAGCCTAAAATAAATTTTTCTTTTTTCTCTTTTACTTCCTTTGTTTTAACTAGAAAAAATATGGGTAGGAAAACAAAGCTAACAGATGCTATCGCTAAAACCACCATCATGGCTGCTCCTGGCCAATGCATAATTTTAAATATTGCTCCTATAGTAAATGCAACAGCAGAAAACATTCCGCTTCTTAACATGACTTTTTTCATGGCATAATAATTTTTAAATGTTAATAATAAATCTGTTTCTTCTTGAATTTCCTTTAACTCTTTTTTAAAAAAGCGTGACAATACACTTCGATATATTTCATCAAAGTCATTCTCGGACGACATTTCTTTTTCGATAAGACAACAAATATGATCCAAGAGGTTTAACTGCAGTTCCTCTGTCTGAATACCATTACGTCTAATATCATTCAGAATAAAATCAACTTGTTTTTCACTTAACACATACAAATTCAACCTACTTTTGGTTTCAAATCCAACAAGAAAATCATCGTATCGATGAAATCTGCATACTCACTCACTTTTTCGTTGGCAGTTTTCTTTCCCAAATCAGTAACGGAATAATACTTACGTATGCGATTTCCTACATTAACCACATCGGTCGTTAAAATCCCTTGAGCTTCCATTGCGTGTAATGTAGGATACAGCGCACCTTCCGTCAATTGAATTTTACCACCCGTAAGCTCCTTTACCTTTTGGGTAATTTCATAGCCATACATTTTGTCCGAGTCAGACAATAACTTTAAAATAATCGTTTTTAAAGTCCCTTTGATTAGTTCTGATGAATACATAGTACAAATATACACTTTTATTTATATATACCTAATAAAATTATGTATATAAATTTAATTCTACTATTGAAAAGTCATAATTACTTTAAAATCAATAGTTTATTATTTAAAAAAGTTTGTGTTTGAATTTCTAGCTTTCTTTGAATACTTGAAATTATTAAGTTCAGACCTAATAATGATGCAATATAAGGTTAAAACCTAATAATTTTAATTGTGAAATAGTAGATTAAATACTTATATTTGAAATAGAAAAGATATCAAACAAAAATATTTGATTCATGTATTTCGACCTGCTTATTAATTCAAATTAACTACCTTTGAAAATCAAATTGAAAACATGGAAAACTACACTTATACAGTAGAAGAACGATTTTTAAAATATGTTCAAATAGATACAACTGCTGACCCTCTTTCGCCTTCTTTTCCTTCATCTGAAAAACAAAAAGATTTGGCGCGCGTTTTAGTACAAGAATTACAAGAAATTGGAATTAAAGATGCTAAAATGGATGAATGGGGATACGTTTACGCAACTATTGAAAGTAATTCTGACAATGTAAATTCTCCCACTATTTGCTTTTGCGCGCACATGGATACTGCTCCGGACTGCAGTGGAACTAACGTAAAACCAATCGTCCACAGAAAATATGATGGTGCACCAATTGTGCTGCCAGATGACACTACTCAAATAATTACAACTGAGAAACATAGTTACCTAAAGAAAAAAATTGGCGATGATTTAATAACGGCAAGTGGTCTAACACTTTTAGGGGCTGATGATAAGGCTGGAGTTGCTATCATAATGGATTTCGCTCATTATATAACCAATAACCAGCAAGTTAAACATGGTAACATCCGGATTTTATTCACGCCTGACGAAGAAGTAGGAAGAGGCGTAGAACATCTGGATATGGAAAAATTAAATGCAGATTTTGGATACACCTTGGATGGCGGAACTCTCGGATCGATTGAAGATGAATCATTTTCTGCAGATAGCGTTTCTATTACTATAAAAGGTATTAGCGCCCATCCTGGATACGCCAAAAATAAAATGGTAAACGCTATTAAAGTCGCGGCTGAGTTTGCTGCTGCTTTACCTAAAAGTGAATGGTCTCCTGAAACGACTGAAAAAAGAGAAGGATTTGTCCATCCAACTTCAATCAATGGTGAGTTAGAATCAGCTACCGTGAATTTAATTGTTCGTGATCACGACACTTCAAAATTAGCGATTTATGAAGATAAATTGAGAACTATTTTAGATGGCGTCTTAGCTAATTATCCTGCGTTGGAATTTGACTTCACGGTGAAAGAACAATACAGAAATATGAAAGAAATTTTGGATACTGTTCCTTTTGTTACTAATTATGCAATCGAAGCGATGAAACGAATTGGAATAGATTCTGAAGCCACTATCATAAGAGGTGGGACAGATGGCTCGCGTTTATCGTTTATGGGGCTGCCTTGTCCAAACATTTTTACAGGTGAAATGGCAATACATTCTCGGCATGAATACGTAAGCGTTCAAGATATGGAAAAAGCAATACAGACGATGGTTGAGTTGGTGAAAATATGGGAAAAACACGCTTGATTAATGTTGAATTATTGATGTTGGATGTTTAATTACTCTACTCTCTGATTCAAACATTAAAAATTAAACATTCAAAATTAAAAAAGTTGGCACACAGATTAATCATAAAAGATATTGAAAATAAAAAAATAGAAAAAATATATTTTCTCCATGGAGAAGAAGGTTTTTTTATTGATGAAATCACGAAAGCTTTACTTAAAAATGTGTTAGAAGAGCATGAACGCGATTTTAATCAGGCAATTATGTATGGAAAAGATTCAGATGTATTAAATATTATTTCTGAATGCAGAGGTTATCCTATGATGGCTGAAAGAAAATTGGTTGTCATAAAAGAAGCACAAGATCTTAAAGAGTTTGACGAACTAGAATCCTATTTTGAAAACCCTTCTGATCGCACTGTTTTTGTTATCAATTATAAAAACAAAGCATTTGACACAAGAAAAAAAATAGCCAAGGTCATTGCTAAAAATGGTGTAATGTTTAAATCAGACAAGGTAAGAGACTATCATTTACCTGATTGGATTACTGCTTATGTGCAAACCGTTGGTTACAGCATTACTCCTAAAGCGAGTATTCTTTTATCTGAATTTTTAGGTAGTGACCTAAGTTTGATTACCAATGAATTAGAAAAACTTTTCATTTTACTTGAAAAAGGAACGTCGATCAATGATATTCACATTGAAGAGAATATTGGGATTTCTAAAGATTACAACCCTTTCGAATTAATCAATGCTATTTCAACGAGAGATATTCCAAAAGCGTTTGCAATCGCTAATTACTTTGATCATAATCCAAAGGCAGGTGATATGATGATGATAATTCCATCTGCATTTGTTTTTTTTAGTAAATTGATGCGTATTCATTTTTTACCTCAAAAAAACAAAGAATTCGTTGCTGCGGCTTTAAAAATTCATCCATTTGTGGCGAATCAATATCTAAATGCGACCAAGATCTATACAGCAAAAAAACTAGCTGCCAACATAGCTATTTTACATGAATATGATTTAAAAGTTAAAGGAATTGGAAATTCATCATTTAATCAAGGTGATTTGATGAGAGAAATGATTTACCGTTTAATTTATTAAGGGATGCATCTTTTCTACGATCCAACAATTGAAAAAAATGCTAAAGTTCACACCTTGAATGAGGAAGAGTCAAAGCATGCGTGTAAAGTTCTGCGATTATCGTTAGGTAGTCAAATTATTCTCCTAGATGGCAAAGGAATTGAATATGAAACAACCATAATTGAGGCTCATCCAAAAAGATGTAAAGTTGAAATCAATCACACAATTGAAGAAAAAAAACCTTCTTATGATTTGCACATTGCTATTTCTCCAACTAAAATAATTGATCGAATAGAATGGTTTTTAGAAAAAGCCACAGAGATTGGAATTACAGAAATAACACCAATAATCTGTTCAAATTCTGAAAGAAAACAAATCAAGGAGGAACGTCTAGAAAAAATATTAATTTCTGCCATGAAGCAATCTAAGCGGTTATTTCTGCCAACGTTGCACCCAATGATTGATTTCAATACGTTCATTCAAAAACATCCAAAAGGATTGATAGCACATTGCTACGATGGAAATAAAAATAGCATTGCAGAAGTTTTTGAATCAATTAATTGCCCCATTTTAATCGGTCCTGAAGGTGATTTTAGTTTACCTGAAGTGGAAAAAGCTTTGAAATCTGGATACAAAACAATAACTTTAGGCAAGAATCGTTTGAGGACAGAAACAGCGGGACTTTATGCTGTTATGCAAGGAAAAATGATGTTAGATAAATTAATGATATGATACAAAACAGGATGAAAAATTATCTTTTTTTCCTTTCTTTTTTCGCAGTATTAGCAGGAAAATCTCAGGGAACTTATCAATTAGCCGTTCTAAAATACAATGGTGGAGGTGATTATTATGCAAATCCGACGTCTTTACCGAATTTGATTTCCTATTGTAATTCGAATTTAGCGACTAATATTTCAAAAGATGTTCCTTACGTTGAAGTGGGTAGTCAAAATTTATTTTTATATCCATTTATTCACATGACAGGTCACGGAAATGTAGTGTTCTCCCCTGCTGAGAGTGAAAATTTAAGAACCTATTTATTGGGAGGAGGATTTTTACACATCGATGATAATTATGGCATGGATCAATTTATTCGCGCAGAATTAAAAAAAGTATTTCCTGGAAATGAATTGGTTGAACTTCCTTTTAATCATCCAGTTTTTCACCAAAAATATGATTTCAATGGTTTACCAAAAATTCACGAGCACGACGGCAAACGTCCGCAAGCATTTGGAATTATCATTGAAGGAAGATTAGTTTGCATGTATACATTTGAAACGGACTTAAGCGATGGCTGGGAAAACGCTCAGGTTCACGGAGATCCAGAAGAAAAAAGAAAACAAGCTCTGCAAATGGGAGCTAATATATTAATGTATGCCTTTTTAGGAAATTAAGCTTTTACCTAGTCATCTCAAAATAATAGTATCTGATTCGGTCAGTTTTCCCTATCTTTGCCCTAAAATACAACAATCCAACAATGAAATTCAAAGGAAAACGAACTGCAGCAAGTATGCTTACGAAGCCAAAAGATCATGGTTTCAAAGTAACTGTTGATACTGAGTTAATGTTATTTTTAATTTCTGCTATGCCAGGGAAAAATCGTAACAATATCAAAACTCTTTTGAAAGATAAGTTTGTGGAAGTCGATGGAAAAGTTCAAACGCAATACAATTTGCCAGTAAGAGTTGGGCAAACCATTTCAATTCGTCCACGAAAAGGATCTGTGCAGCAAACGAACTACCGTGGATTGGAAATTGTGCACGAGGATCATGATATTATTGTGGTGAATAAAGAAGCTGGACTTTTAAGTATGGCTTCAGATAAAGAAAAAAATAAAACAGCGTATGCCATTTTAAGTGCGCACGTTAAAAAAGCAAACTCTGACAATAAAGTGTATATCGTTCATCGCTTGGACAGAGAAACTTCTGGTTTACTTTTATTCGCGAAAAACGAAGAAGTAAAAACAAAACTGCAAGAAAACTGGAACGATACCATTCAAGAAAGAACCTATATTGCTTTGGTAGAAGGAAAAATGGAGCAGTCCTCTGGGACAATTACTTCCTATCTAACAGAAAGTGAAGCATCTCTGATAGTTCACTCCTCTCAAAACCCTAAAAAAGGAAAACAAGCAATTACACATTACAAAACGATTAATTCTAAAAGAGGATTTTCATTACTGAAAGTTAATTTAGAAACAGGGCGTAAAAATCAAATTCGTGTTCACATGCAAGATTTGAAACATCCAGTAATCGGCGACAAAAAATATGGTTCAACGTGCTCGCCCATTGAACGTTTAGGTTTGCATGCGCAAGTTTTAGCTTTTAATCATCCCGTTACAGGTCGCTTAGTGCGTTTTGAATCTGCTATTCCTAAGAAGTTCTTGGGTATGTTTTGAACTAGAATTAGTTGGTGGTAGTCTGTAGGAAAAAATTAATTTTACTTTCAATTTCATAAAAAGAAGGTCGTTCGTAAACGATTTCGTTCAGACAACTATTTTTTATCTCAATTAACTTTTCTAAAATTTCTGAACCCTCATTTATCGTCCTTTCCAGCAGATCTTCTAATAAACAGCCAAAAGCGCGCACATCCAATCGCTCAAGAAGATAAGAAGTATCTGCTTCTTTCTGATACATTGTCGCAGCGCCAAAATCACCCATCAGCGCATTTCCTTTTGAATCAATCATGGTATTATGCGCATACACATCTCCGTGTAAAATGCCTTTCATATGCAGATGACTAATCGCTGAAGAAACACCTTGAGTAATCGTTAAAACTTGATTCAAAGAATAAAAAACATGCGTTGGAAAAATATCTCTTGTGCACGTTTCAAAACTTGGAGGATTGCCTAAATTTTGAAAATCAGTTGGAATAAGTTCCATTATTAATCCTTCTTTTTTTTCAGGATGTTGTGCGATTTTGCCGATAATTGGAATTATATTTTCATGAGCGCCAACCATCATAGAAGTAATCAACTCGTCCTCTGAAAAACCATCACTTGTAAGTTGGCCTTTAAAAATTTTTATAGCCACTTCCTTTTCAGAAACGGACTTCAAAATCGCTTTTGAAATAATACCCGATGCGCCTTCTCCTAATTGTTCTTTTAATTCAAAACTATTCCAATGAAACTCTTTATAATCCGTACTTTTTTGTTCTTTTATACTACATGGATTTCCAGAAAAAGCGAGCCATGACAATTTTGGTAAAGATAATAACCATGAAGGAATACTTTGTAAATTGTTCGCTGAAATTCGCAATAACTCAAGGCGTGTGCAATTTGACATTTCAACGGGCAACTCCTTAATAGCATTTCCAGCGAATGCTACCTTTTGCAAATAATGGCAATCTCCAATTGATTTTGGGACTGTTTCAATTTGATTTTCTGTTAAGATTAACCATTGTAATTTCTCCGGTAATGAATTCTCTGGAAAAACTGAAATTTGATTCGCACGAATACCAATCATCGTTAAAGAAGCACATTTGGCCAATACTTTCGGGAAAACACTGAAATTATTATACGATAAAAAGATAATTTTTAAGTGCGTCAGACAATGAAAATCATCCGGTAATTCACTCAAATTATTTCCTGAAAGATCTAGAACTTCCAACGTTTCATAGACATCAAAAATTTCACGAGGGAATTCTGTTAAACCACAAGAAATATGTATTTTTTTTGAGCCAATTAATTCTCCTTTCTGTAATTGTTCAATTGTTTGCATTTACAACTTATCTAATTTATAGAAATGAATATATTTACTTTGCTTTTCCAAGATAAAACCGATCAATTCATTTTCAGTTACTTTTTTAAGATAGTCTTCATCTAAATTTATAAATCGTGTAAATCGTTCCATTTCAACAATTGGTAATTCAATAATTTTGTATTCTCTATATAACTTTAGCAATTCACTAATAGCAGAATTCAAATTATTTTTACATGCCAATTCTGCTTTCCAAATATAATTATCTTGGTCGGTCAGATTAAAATCTCTACTTAAATAATTGAAATCAAGCTTATAGAAATAAATATACTCGTTATACTTTTCCTGAATTGTAAAAATCAAATCTGGCTCACTTGCTGTTTTTAAATAGAAATTATCAAATTTAGAAAAAGTAATAAATCGATCATACTCGAAACTAGGAAGTAATAATAGTTGATGTTCATTGTATAAATCGAGCAGCATCGTTATTGCTTTCGTCTTATCACCATATTCTAACTCATTTTTCCACAGATTATTTTCTTCGAATGTCATATTATGCATTCGTTTAAAATGATCAAATTTGTCTTTAACAAATGTCACCAAATCCATTTCTGTCGCTGTTTTTAAAAACGTTTCGTTGATATTTAAAAAATCAATGAAATCTTCAAACTCCTCTTCCGTAAGGTTAATAATGTCATAAGCGACATATAAATGCAGCAGTTCTTGCACAATTTTTCGTTGATCATCTTTGTATTCTTGCGCTGCTATCCATCGTTTGTTTTTCTCCTTTTGAGAAAATGTTTGATACAGAGCAGTTATCGGACTTTGCAGCATTTCAAGTCCTATAACAGATCTCGTTTCTCGCTTCGCTAAGGCAGCTCGCTCAGCTTTAATTTGCTCTAAACTCTTTAACGGCCGGATGATCACTTCTTTTAATTCAGTAGCTGTTCTCGCAATGAGGGCATCAAAAAGAAATTGACAATTCGAATCAGCGTACACCCTAAACCCCACAATTGGATATCCTTTTACAGAAAGTGAAATCGAATCGTTATCAGAAACGTACACTGAAAAATGACCATTTGGCTGACCAAAAACGCCATTTCCTTTTGTGCGATTGATAATCATCAGATTATAAAAACTTTGCGGATTGAGCGTATCTTCAACTTTTCCTTTCAATAGCACGGTCTCACATTTCTTTTGTCCTTGACTAAAAAAAGTTGTGAAAAGCATACCGATAAAAAGAAATAACCTACTCATAATGGACGAAAATAATCAAAAATAGTTGAAATTTGGCGAATTTAGAAGTGATATTCAACTGTTAAAAATCATTTTTCTTCTAAAACAATACAAACGTGCTACTATTCTTTCAATTAAAAGAATTAAAGACGAATAATAAATCGGAATTTATGTAATTTTGTGAGAATATGAAAAGGGTTGTTGTTGGTCTTTCAGGAGGTGTAGATTCGAGTGTTGCTGCTTATTTATTAAAAGAGCAAGGCTATGAAGTTATTGGTATGTTTATGCGCAATTGGCATGACGAAAGTGTCACATTATCAGATGATTGCCCTTGGATTGATGATTCAAATGATGCTTTATTGATTGCTGAACAGCTAAATATTCCTTTTCAAGTAATTGATTTAAGTAAAGAATATCAAGAAAGAATCGTAGATTACATGTTTAAAGAATATGAAGCTGGGCGAACACCAAATCCAGATGTATTATGTAATCGAGAGATAAAATTTGATGTTTTTCTGAAAGCCGCTGTTGATCTTGGTGCCGATTTTGTGGCTACTGGTCACTATTGCAGAAGAATTGAACATGAAGATGGCACTGTTGGTTTACTAGCAGGAAAAGATCCAAATAAAGATCAATCGTATTTTTTATGTCAATTAAATCAACAACAATTAAGTAAAGCCCTGTTTCCAATTGGTGAATTATTAAAACCAGAAGTGCGAGAAATAGCAACAAAAAGCGGTTTACATACAGCTGATAAAAAAGACTCTCAGGGATTATGCTTTGTCGGGAAAATAAGTTTACCCCAATTTTTGCAGCAAAAACTGAAACCTATTCAAGGAAATATTATTGAAATTCCTTTATCAAATGAGCAATTTGATGCCTATAATAAATTAGAGCCAACTGTTGAAAATGTAGAATTACTTGCGACTCCATTTTTTTACACAGAAGATATGGGGCAAAAAGTAGAAAGTCATCAAGGAGCGCATTATTATACGATAGGTCAAAGAAAAGGATTACATATTGGAGGTAGACCTCTTCCCTCTTTTGTTATTGGTATAAATACAGAAACCAATACTGTCTATTCTGGACAAACGGAAGAACATACTGGACTAAATAGATACGCCTTATTTATTGATAATGAATCAATTCACTATGTTAATCCAAAGTATACGTTAACGATAGGAGAAAATCAGAACTTTCAGGTAAGGATTCGTTATCGTCAAGCTTTGCAAGAAGCTGTTTTGATTCGAAAACCGGAAGGACTTTATATTTTATTTAAAGAAAAACAAAAAGGAATTACCCCAAGTCAATTTGCCGCATGGTATTTGGGCGAAGAATTAATTGGTTCTGGGGTCATCAAAAACTAAGGTTTAATTAGCACTGATATTGTAGAAAATTGAACTGTTTTGAGGCCTTTTTACTTGGTCACCATATTTAATAGTATCCATCAATTGAGCAACTTGAAATACATTTAACGTACTTTTAACTCCTTGTACTTTGTGCTGAGATAATTTATACTCTGCTATTTTAACACTATTATTTACCATTTCAAATTGAGTAACATTCATAATCTTTTTTTTTGAATACAATGCCGTGTACGCGAGTGTATATTGAATGTTACATTTTTACCTTAAAAAACTTCACTTAGCCTCTATTATTTAAAATAAAACTTTATTAAAACAATTTTAAAATACTGTAATACAATACATTATTAACATTACTTTTAATTAAAATTATTTGTTTTTTTTTACATTATTTGCACCCTAAATGAATTGAAAGAAAAGAAAAATGATTGTTAATAATAATTACGCCCGAAAAAAAGTAACAAGAAATAGATTACATTCTTCTCAATTTATACATCAAGTGTTCTAGTCCGTTTGTTTTTATTTCTAGAATTTGTTCTAACTGCACGCCTAACTTTCCAGCCGGAAAACCTTTGGTTCGATACCAAACTAAATAAAATTCTGGTAGTTCAATTAAATACTTCCCTTGATGCTTTCCGAAAGGCATTTTAGCATTTGCCAAAACAACTAATTCGTCGCGTGTTTCTTGGTTCAATTTGTCATTATTAAATGGTAACTAAATCATCTACTCTCAAAAATACAAAGAATATTTTGAATAAATAATTGGATGAGGCATAAATCACTTTCCAAGACCTGAACTATTTAGTTCGGAAAAATCATGTGATAATAGCACTAACACTATTTTTTTACCTATTTTTATACTAAGAAACTGTTTTGAACTTCGGAATGAAAATAACTGTACTATTCCTCCTTATTATCTGTATTCATAGTAGTCTATTTTCACAAGTTGAAAATCTCTCTGATAATACTTTCTACACAGATTCCACCTACACTATTCTATGCAATGGCGAATTCACTTGGTTTTATGAAAATGGGCAGCTGGGTGAAAAAGAAAATTATGTAAAAGGAAAATTACAGGGAGAATACTTTTCATACAATGAAGATGGTTCGCTGAATTACCAAGCTATTTATTTGAACGGAGAACTTAATGGCATCTCCATTTGGTATTATGACGATGGTAAAATTCATTTTACTAGTCTGTATGTCAATGGCCTACTATCTGGTGAATCTATTTATTATGACACGAATAACAAAATAGAACTAAAAGAAAATTATGTAAACAATCTTCTCAATGGGCTAACGACTTCTTATTATGACTCTGGAGAACTGAAAGAAAAAAAATTCTACCAGGATGGAATGCTGGAAGGAGAAAATATTTCCTATTACAGAAATGGACAGATCAGCCGAACAGTCAACTATAAAAATGATGAGCCAAATGGAAACTTTGTACTTTACTTTGAAAATGGTCAAGTCAAGAATAAAGGAACCTATAAAAATGATGAGCAAGAAGGGGAATCAATTTGGTACTTTGAAAGTGGAAAAATAAGTAATAAAACCATCTATTCGCATGGAAAGGCGATCGGCGAGTTTATTTCGTATCATGAAAATGGTAAAATTGAAAGTAAAGGGCAAAATAAGAACGGGCAAATATCTGGCGAATGGACATACTATGATTCTATCGGGAAAATAATTGGGCGAAAAAATTACTTAAATGGATTGCAAAATGGGCTCGAAATAAAATACTATCCAAGTGGTAAAATCAGAGAATCTAAAATGTTTTCCAATGCAGAAATAAAAGGTGACGTTATTCAATATTATGAAAATGGCAATATCTATGAAAAATGCCAATATATCGACAATTTAAAACAAGACACTTTGTTTCGATTTTACAAGAATGGTAAACTATTTTATAAGGAAAATTATAAAAATGGCATCAGACAAGGAGATGCTTCCTGGTTTTATAAAAATGGGCAACTATTTTTCACCATGAAATATGAAAAAAACCTAAAACAAGGTGAATTTACTTCGTATGATAAAAAAGGCAACATTTCAACGAAAGGTTATTTTTTATTCGATGAAATGCATGGTGAATTTTTTACATACCACAAAAACAAGGCCTTAGCATATAAAGCTTATTTCAAAAAAGGACTAGTTTTAGGCGAAGAATTAAATTATGACAAAGAGGGTGTCAAAGTACCATTGGTAAATGCTAAATGTAAAAAATAACTCTTTCATTCACTTTTTAGATACATTTACTAAGAAATACATCATAAAATGACTGGTTTAAAAACTACAAAGAATACGAATACAATCAAAACCTTACTGACTGAGATTAAGTTTCTGTCTACGAAGAAATTATTCATATCTATTTTTATTATTTTAGCTCTAATCGCTGGTTTCTATTATTCAGAGTTCAAAGCAAATCCTTTAAAAGCAGAATTTCAAAATACTTGTTCAATTAAATCTAACGCTGTTCACAGTGAGATAATTTGCAATTTTCTACACTCAGTGAATGAAATGGATGTAAAGTCCAAAGCTCAAAAATTAAACATACCTATTTCTGTTGCTCAACACTTAAAGAAAGTAAACCCTTTGATGGTCCCTTTATCAATTTTTCCATATGACACCTACACGCCAAATATTATCCGAATTCAAATTAATTATACAAATAAAACAGTATATCGTCAACTTTTGAACGGGCTTATCTATTATATTAATACACAAAACTACGTCCAAGAAAAAGTGGAAAAATACAAAAAATTACATGCAAAAAAAGTTGAACTACTCCATTTCATTGAGAACGAAGTAAAAAAAATAGATAACAATGAATATCACTCAATGACTAATTTCCAAGAATACAATGACAAAAACACCGCTGAATTATATAAATTAAAACAAAAATTAGACGCTGAAGCGATGGATGCACCTACTTTAAGTCTAATTGATGAAGGATTCGCCAAGTTTGCTGATGGTACTCCAAGTTTGAAACTTTATTTATTTGCATTCTTCTTGATTGGTGGAGCGCTTTCAATTTCAATTATTTACTTGATCGAATTTATTAAAAAGAACGTAATCTCTTAAAATTGAGATAAAAAAATCCCCTAGAATCAACCAGGGGATATTAAAATCATGTTACGATAATTGTTATTTAATTAGCGATTGGAATTTCTTTCAAGACCTCTAACAAATATTTCCAATATTTTTGCACTGAAGAAATTTGAACTTTTTCATCTGGTGAATGAGCTGCACGAATGTTTGGTCCAAAAGAAATCATGTCTACACCAGGTAGATGTTTTCCTAAAATTCCACATTCTAATCCAGCATGACACGCTTTCACTTTTGGTTGTTCATTATACATTTTTTTGTATAAATCAGTCATAATAGCAAGTATTTTTGAATTAGGATTTGGCTGCCATCCAGGGTAATCACCATTTTGAACAACTGTACAACCCATATTTTCAAAAGCAGCTTTAATTGAATTAGCAACATCTGTTTTAGTCGATTCAACACTACTTCTCTGCAGAGACTGCGTTTCAAACGTTCCATTTTTAAGAATAATACGCGCTAAACTTGAAGAAGCTTCCACCAAACCTTCAATATCTGGACTCATTCTAAAAACTCCATTTGGAACCGCATACACTGTATTAATTATTTTCTGTAAATCATCAAAAACAATTGCTTTTGCGTTTGAGAAGCAAATTTCCCACGAGATATTCAAATGTGGCTCAACGGTCGTAAATTCAGTGGTAAGAACCAAAGCGATTTCTTTTAAATCTTCCTCAATTTGTGTTTTATCTGCTCCACGAACAGCAATAACAACCTTAGATTCTCTCGGTATTGCATTCCTAAGACTACCTCCATCTAAAGAAATTAATTGAATTTCATTCAAGGAGTGAAGACTGTAAATCAATCGATTCATCAATTTATTAGCATTTCCTCGCCCTTTATCGATATCCATACCTGAATGTCCTCCCAGCAATCCTTTCAAAGAAATTTCATAGGTAATAAAATCATCATGAACATCTTCTAACTTACATTTATACGTTGTGTTTGTGTCGATACCACCAGCACATCCGATTGACAATTCATCATCATCTTCTGTGTCTAAATTCAGTAATATTTTCCCGTCGAAGTTTGAACCATCAAGATGCATTGCCCCCGTCATTCCTGTTTCTTCATCAATTGTAAACATCGCCTCAATCGCTGGGTGATCAATATCAGTAGATGCTAAAAGCGCCATAATGGAAGCCACCCCAATTCCATTGTCTGCGCCTAAAGTCGTTCCATTCGCCCGAACCCAATCCCCTTCAACAATCATTTCAATGCCTTGTGTCTCAAAATCAAACACAGTAGAAGAATTTTTTTGGTGAACCATATCCAAATGCGACTGGAGAATAATCTTTGTGCGATTTTCCATTCCTTTTGAAGCAGGTTTTTTGATAATGACATTTTGAATTGAATCTTGTAAAGTCTCTAAATTCAATGATTTACCAAAGTTCATCATAAATTCTATCACTTTTTCTTCTCTCTTTGAAGGACGAGGAACTGCATTTAATTCTGCAAAATTATTCCATAAAGCCTTCGGTTCTAAATCTTTTACTTTCATTTATTTCTGTTATGGCTTAGGAATTTGGTCATAGGTCATAGGATGCCACCCTTTAATCTACAACTAAAATTCTTTTGCCTCATTTATATTCAAATACTTATCTCTCCCTATGACCTAATTCTAAACTATACAAAAAGACCAATGACCTATGCCCTATTATTCCCTAGAATCTTATCAATATACAAATCTTCTACTTTTTTTCGAGCCCAAGGAGTTTTCCTTAAGAACTTTAAACTCGATTTTACACTCGGATCATTTTTAAAACAATTAATTGGAATTAAAAAGCTCAGGTGTTCCCAGCCATATTTATCTTCCAATTGCTTTACAATTCTTTCTAGTGTAATTCCGTGTAAAGGATCGCTCATTTTAATGTTGTATTTTAAATGCTTACTATTTGAGTATATTCACAATCAAACATCAAGCATTCAACATTATTTAACTAATTTTCTATACTTAATACGTTTTGGCGCACTGTCCCCCAAACGTTTCTTTCTATTTTCTTCATAATCAGAATAAGAACCTTCAAACCAGAAAACCTCAGAATCACCTTCAAATGCTAGTATATGTGTACAAATACGGTCTAAAAACCATCTATCATGCGAAATAACAACTGCACATCCAGCAAAATTAAGTATTCCTTCCTCTAAGGCTCTTAACGTATTTACGTCGATATCATTCGTAGGCTCATCTAGCAATAAAACATTCGCTTCAGTTTTCAAGGTCATGGCTAAATGTAAACGATTACGCTCACCTCCAGACAAAATTCCTACTTTCTTATTTTGATCAGATCCCGCAAAATTGAATTTAGAAATATACGCGCGAGCGTTTACTTTTTGGTTCCCTATTTCAATTAATTCCAAACCATTTGAAACTACTTCAAAAATAGTTTTATCTGGATGAATATCTTTATGAGCTTGATCTACATATCCAACAACTGCCGTTTCTCCTACAACGAATTCACCGCTATCTGGCTGTAATTCATTCATAATCATTTTAAAAATAGTCGTTTTACCAGCACCATTTGGTCCAACAATTCCTACTATTCCTGCTGGAGGAAGTTTGAAATTAAGATTATCATATAATAATTTTTCACCAAATGCTTTACCAACGCAAACTGCATCGATTACATTGTTTCCTAAACGAGGTCCATTTGGAATTGGAATTTCTAAAATCTCTTCTTTATCTTTTAGATCTTCCGACATTAATTTATCGTAGTTCGTTAAACGAGCCTTACTTTTTGCTTGTCGAGCCTTCGGATTCATACGCACCCATTCTAACTCACGTGCCAACATTTTTTGACGTTTAGAAGCAGTTTTCTCTTCCGCTTTCAAACGATTTCCTTTTTGCTCCAACCAAGATGAGTAATTCCCTTTCCAAGGAATACCTTCACCCCTGTCCAATTCAAGAATCCATCCTGCGACATTATCCAAGAAATACCTATCGTGCGTTACAGCAATTACAGTTCCTTTATATTGTTGCAAATGCTGTTCTAACCATTCAATCGATTCAGCATCCAAGTGATTGGTAGGCTCATCCAACAACAATACATCTGGAGATTTCAATAACAAACGACATAAAGCAACACGTCTTCGCTCACCACCAGAAAGCGTTCCAACTAACTGATCGTCAGGAGGACATCTCAATGCATCCATGGCGCGTTCCAATTTGGCATCCAATTCCCAAGCATCTAAAGAATCAATAAGATCTTGCACTTCCCCTTGTCGAGCAATCAATTTATCCATCTTGTCAGGATCATTTAAAATCTCTTCATCCATGAATGAATTATTGATTTCTTCAAATTCTCTCAACGCATCCACCGTCTCTTGAACACCCTCCATCACTATTTCTTTCACCGTTTTTGTCTCATCTAAAACCGGTTCTTGCTCTAAATATCCAATTGAAAAATCTTTTGAGGATACAACATCACCTTGGTATGCTTGATCCAGCCCAGCGATAATTTTCATCACAGTAGATTTTCCGGAACCATTTAAACCGATAATTCCGATTTTAGCTCCGTAGAAAAATGATAAATAAATGTTTTTAATAATTGGTTTTCCAGCTGGTGTAACTTTTGACACACCTACCATTGAAAAAATGATTTTATTATCTTCTGACATGTTTCTAATTTTTAAAACTCAAAGATAGTGAAAAAATTAGGAAAAAAATCATAAAAAATCCATCCAAATCAACAACTGAAATAGTACTTTAACTAAAGTTAATTCCGCCTCATTTGAACCTATACAAATCAAAATATTCTACTAAGATATAACTAGGTAAACTGTAAAACGACTTTTTATCAAAATAAAATATTTCAGACTTTTTTATCTATATTTCATTTTATTCCATATTTTTTTTTAAATTTATATAAAAAAAATGCGTTACATTTTACTAAGTTTTATTCTAGTTCTTTTCTCTTGTAAAAAGGGAACCGGGAATTTCACGATAAAAGGGATTATAACAGATAATTCTTTTAACAAAGGATTAGATGGTGCCACTGCCTCTTTGTACCAAGTTACATCTAGTAATAGTAATAAAGTTTTTATTTCATCCACAACAGTTGGTTCAGATGGCAGTTATTCATTTGTTTTCAAACGTGATAAAGTAGAAAAATACATTTTAATAGTTTCTAAAAATAATTATTTTGACCTCGAAGAAACGATTCCTTTCGCCAGTTTATCGCTTTCGGAAGACAATATTAAAAATTATTCTACCACTGCAAAATCATGGATTCGATTAAAATTCTTTAATAATTCCCCTGCTATAAGTGATCAATTAGATTTCACCAAACAACAAGGAAAAAGTCCTTGCTCCGCTTGCGCTCCAACCTCTCAACAAACCTTGTTAGGCGCAATTGATACTTCTTTAGTATATGTAAATGATGGGAACACTACCTTCTCGTATCTTTATTCTGTCTTTGGTACTACTAATCAAGGAATTAAATCTGCCGTGACAGTACCTTTTGATACAACTGAAATTTATTTAGTATACTGAGTAAATTTGAGACGGAAAGATTCAAGACGAGAAGATTAAAGACTGCAAGACTTTAAGTTTTAAGTATATTTCTAACAATCAAAAGGACCAATATTCATAAGTATTTGAGCGCAGCGAACTATAGTCTAGTTAACTATTCATCCTCCAATACTTCCCTTAGTTTATGCCTTAACAACCTATTATAGGTTTCCATTAAGTATTTAAAATAATTGGGAGTACTTTTAGAAATACACTTTGTGTACTGTTTTAAGCGATGTTCAATATGTTCTTGTAAACCTTCTTGTAACGCTAATCCATCAAAAAAGTCGCTTGCTGCTTCTCTAATTACTTGAAAATGATTCTCTAAAGAATTATCAACAGCAATTTTACCTTTTCTATTAGAATCTAAACATTCGTAATAACAATCTTTGATGTTAAATGCCTCTAAAGTCTTCGTGTTTACGCGTTCTTTTATTGCTCGAGGAAATTCAAATTCAACTTCAAATTCCATATCCTCCAATTCAGAAAGTCTGGATTCTAAGAATCTATCTGGAAATCTAAAAGCGTCTTGCCAGTTTAAATAATCTTGCCAATATCCAAAACGACGCACATTATTGCCTAAATCGATTAATTTAAACACATCTTTATTCGGTAACTTACGAGAGCCACGACCAATCATTTGGTGATATAACGTTAATGATCTAGTGGCTCTGTTCAAAATAATTGTCTGAACGGTTGGTTCATCAAAACCTGTTGTTAAAATTCCAACAGACGTTAAAATTGCATCAGGTGTTACTTTAAACCATTCTAAAACCTCTTTTCTATCTTTATCACTGAAGGTTGAATCAAGGTGTCGAATTTTAAAACCTCTTTTCTTAAAGGTATCTTCTACCCTAATTGACGTTTCAATTCCTGAATTAAAAATCAATGTTTTTGTGCCAACAGCCACTTCTTCATAGGCGAAAAGTAATTTCTCTTGCATGAAAAAATTTCCATACACTGAATCTGAGCTACTAACCGTAAAATCTCCATTTGAACCGATTTTCAAACCATGCAGATTAACATCATACGTAAAAGTCTCAGCAGAAGACAAATAACCTCCCTCAATTAAAGATAAAATACTTTCACCAACAATTAATTTATTGTAATTATCATTTAAGGGTAAAGCTCTATTACTGCTTAAAGGAGTGGCAGTTACACCAAGAATATTAACTTGTTCATAGAATTGAAAGATTTTTCTGAAACTGTTGTAATGCGCTTCATCCACAATTACTAAACCAATTCCTTCTAAAAAATTTTCATTGTCTTGTAAACGATTATTAAGAGTCTCAACCATTGCGATATAACATTCAAACTCACTCTGATCGTTAATTGTCTTAACATCACTGCTAATGACCATATTGTGAACTCCAATAGCGGATAATTGCTTTGAAGTTTGAACAGATAACTCGATTCTATGTGTTAGAATTAGGACTTTCTCTTTCGTTCTTTCAATAAATTCCCGAGCAATTTCTGAAAAAATAACCGTTTTTCCTCCTCCAGTAGGAAGTTGGAAAAGTAAATTAAAATTTTTACCGTTTTTTTCTAAATCCGCTAAAATTGTGTCTACTGTACTGCGTTGAAATGGATATAATATTTTGGCTTCGTAAACTTCTATTTCAGTCATCTTTTCATTGAAAATTGGGGTACAAAAGTACGCTCTTTTATTTGATATTCAAAGCTTAAATTGGACTAAAAGATAAAAGACTAAAAGATAAAAGACTATACTAACTAATGAAAAGGAATTACAACATTGAAATTCAATAGTTTAAAACCTAAAAACCGGCAGAATTAAATTGAATTTTAATTTAAAACTGCGCAAACAACAATCTCGGTTCTTATTTATAGTCTTTCACCAATAATCATTTCAAAACAAATCTTGCAATCCAAAAGAAACATTAAACTTATCAACGTTTCTGCGATATATCACAGAAACGATTATTTTTGCAAGACAAAACAATGAAATTATAAAATTATGAGTGATATAGAAAAAGTTAGTTGTCTAATTATTGGTTCTGGTCCTGCTGGATTTACTGCCGCTATTTATGCTGCAAGAGCAGATATGAAACCTGTTATGTATCAAGGAATGCAACCAGGAGGACAGCTTACAACCACAAATGAAGTTGAAAATTTTCCAGGCTATCCAAATGGTATTACTGGTCCAGCAATGATGCTTGAATTAGAAGCACAAGCAAAACGTTTTGAAACCGATGTGAGATGGGGATTTATTGAAAAAGTTGATTTTTCTGGACCTATTCACAAATGCTGGACAGAAGAAGGGAAAGAAATTCACGCAGATACGGTAATTATCTCTACGGGAGCAACTGCAAAATACCTAGGACTAGAAAGTGAGCAAAAATATTTATTGAGTGGAGGTGGTGTTTCGGCTTGCGCTGTTTGTGATGGTTTTTTCTACAGAGGGCAAGAAGTTGTCATTGTTGGTGCTGGTGATTCCGCTTGCGAGGAAGCGCATTATCTCTCAAAATTATGTACAAAAGTGACAATGTTGGTCAGAAAAGATGATTTTCGTGCATCAAAAATAATGGGTGATCGTGTTAAAAATACTTCAAATATTGTCATCATGTTTAATACGGATACGGTAGAAGTTTTAGGAGATGATGTCGTAAATGCTGTGAAAGTGAAAAATAGCATCTCAGGTGTTGAAACTATTATCCCTGCTACTGGATTCTTTGTAGCTATTGGCCACAAACCCAATACAGATATTTTTAAAGACTATATCAATCTTGACGAAACAGGGTACATAAAATATGAGCAACCAGGAACTTCTAGAACAAATGTACCAGGTGTTTTCGTTGCTGGAGATGCTGCTGACAAAACATACAGACAAGCTATAACTGCCGCAGGAACAGGTTGCATGGCTGCTTTAGATGCTGAAAGATACTTGGCTTCCAAAGGGCATTGATATACAAGAAATTGTAACTGATATTTTGTTGACTAAAGAATGAATTTATGTATAAAACTCATTTTTTAGTCAACTTTTTTATTTATAGTGAGGTAGAATTATAAAACTTTATTTTCTAGCATTGGGACAAAACTAAAATCACCATAATCTTTTACATCTTCTGAATTTTCTGAAGTTCTTGTCAAAACAATCATTTTTTGAATATTTCCTTCCCCTAGCGGAATAACCAACTTCCCTCCTACCTTTAACTGTTCAACCAAAGCTGGCGGAATAAATGGAGCTCCACACGTCACTAAAATATAATCAAATGGAGCAAATGCAGGAAGACCTTTATAACCGTCTCCAAAGGACAAACGAGGATTATAATTAAAATGATGAATTATCGTTTTTACTTTCCTATACAATTCTCTTTGACGTTCAATTGAAAAAACCTTGGCACCCATTTCACACAATATACACGTTTGATACCCTGAACCCGTGCCAATTTCTAGAATTTTATCTCCTTTTTTGAAATTCATTAATTCCGTTTGAAAAGCAACAGTATACGGGTGAGAAATCGTTTGACCTGCGCCGATTTGAAAAGGCATATTACTGTATGCTTGCTCTTGAAATACAAGATCTAAAAAAAAATGGCGCGGAACAGAATTAAAAGCATCCAGAATCCTTTCATCTTTTATTCCTTTTTTTCTCAACTCATCAATGAGTTGCTTGCGCATTCCTTTATGTTTAAACGTATCAGTAAAATTGTTTTGCATAAAACAAAGATAGTAGATTGTTTAGTAGATTTATTATTTTAAGATTCAAGATATTAAGACTTCACGTTTAATAAATCAAAATTACAACCTAAGAGTTTGTAAATAAGTGTTTTAAAATAAAAAAGAGACGCTATTTTTATATAAATTCGAACGTTTAATTGATCCTTTTAATTGTCCTAAAATCTTCTCGTATTGATTTTATTAATCTTCAAATCTAATTTACTATATTTGACCATCAAATAAAATTGACTCAAAAATGGCAATACCCAAAAAGGAATTAGAATTCAATCAGAATGATGATTTAATGCGTTTAAGAATCTCTGCTTTAGAACAAAAACTAGCAGAAATACATCTCGGAGGTGGAAAAAAAAGGATCGAAAAACTGCATGAAAGTGGTAAATTAACAGCAAGAGAGAGAATTGATTTACTGCTGGATCCAAATACCGAAAAAATAGAAATTGGCGCACTTGCTGGTTATGGCATGTATGAGGAACATGGTGGCTGTCCTGCTGGTGGCGTTGTGGTTGTAATTGGATATGTTTCTGATAGACAATGTATTGTCGTAGCAAATGATGCAACGGTGAAAGCTGGCGCTTGGTTTCCTATCACGGGAAAAAAGAATCTTCGCGCGCAAGAGATTGCCATGGAAAATCATTTGCCCATCATTTATTTAGTGGATTCTGCTGGAGTTTATTTACCTCTTCAAGATGAGATTTTTCCTGACAAAGAGCATTTTGGCCGGATATTCCGAAATAATGCGGTAATGAATTCAATGGGAATTGTGCAAATTGCTGCTGTCATGGGAAGTTGTGTTGCCGGTGGAGCGTATCTCCCGATTATGTCAAGCGAGTCTTTAATTGTCAATAAGACAGGGACTATTTTTCTTGCTGGATCATACCTAGTGAAAGCTGCAATCGGAGAAACAATTGATAATGAAACATTAGGTGGTTCTGTTACGCATACTGAAATATCTGGTGTGTGTGATTATAAATCTGAGAATGATCAAGAATGTTTGCAAACGATCCGCAATTTAATGGATAAAATTGGAGCATCTGATAGTGCGGGTTTCAGCAGAAAAACAGCTCTACTGCCAAAATTTGACTTAAAAAAAGTATATGGAATAATGCCTGATGAGCGCGCGAAACCATATGATATGAATGAAATAATTAAATGCGTTGTAGATGATTCTGAAATCACAGAATACAAAGCAGATTATGGAAAATCTATTATTTGCGCCTTTGCGAGAGTTGATGGTTGGGCAGTTGGCATCGTTGCAAATCAGCGTGAGGTGGTGAAAAACGGAAAAGGTGAAATGCAATTTGGAGGTGTTATTTATTCTGATTCGGCGGATAAAGCAGCTCGCTTTATTATGAATTGTAATCAAAAGAATATTCCTTTGGTATTCATTCAAGATGTTACAGGATTCATGGTTGGATCAAAAAGTGAACATGGAGGAATTATCAAAGATGGAGCGAAATTGGTAAATGCGATGGCGAATTCAGTAGTCCCAAAATTCACAATTGTCGTTGGAAATTCTTTTGGTGCTGGAAATTATGCGATGTGTGGAAAAGCCTACGATCCTCGCTTAATCGTTGGTTGGCCAACTGCTGAAATAGCTGTAATGAGCGGAGCTGCAGCTGCAAAAGTCTTACTTCAAATTGAGGTGGCTTCGTTGAAATCGAAAGGTGAAGAAATTACACCTGAGAGAGAAAAAGAATTGTACGAAACCATTAAAAATAAATATGATGAGCAAACTTCGCCCTATTATGCTGCCAGTAGAATTTGGATCGATGCTATTATTAATCCGGCAGATACGCGTAAAGTAATTTCCATGGGAATTGAAATGGCGAATCATAAAAAAGCGGAGAAACAATATAATGTAGGTGTTTTTCAAACTTGATTTTTTTACGATTGACAACTTATAAATACTTTTAATAAACTAAAATAATAAACATGCATTTAAATTGGCAAATTAAACCTTTTAGTGAAATTTCAACAAATGAATTTCATGATATAATTGTTTTGAGATTAAAAGCTTTTGTTGTGGAACAAAACTGCTTATACCTTGATTTAGATGGAAAAGATAAAAAATGCTATCATTTACTATGCAGAGATGGGCAAGGAAAAGTAGTAGCTACAGCACGAATTTTACATCCAGGTGCCTCTTACCCGGAAGTGTCAATTGGCAGAGTTGTCATTGATCAATCTATCAGAGGTAATGGAGTTGGACATATTTTAATGGAAAAATGTATGCAATACATCTTGGATGAGTTTGGTGATGTTGCGATTCGAATTTCTGCTCAAAAACATTTAGAAACGTACTATTCAAAACATAATTTCTCACACACCGGTAAAGAATATTTGGAAGATAATATTCCACATATTGAAATGCTTTACACTCCAAAAAAATAAAGAAGATGATTAAAAATTTCTTAGTAATCGGAACAATCGTTTTGATATCAAGTTGTTCCACAACAAAAAATGAAGTGCTCGTTTCCGACGAAATTACTGTAGCTGTTCCTGACGTAAAAGTTACTACGCCTTTGCAATCAATCAATACAAATTATCTAGACAAAACCATTCGACCACAAGACGATTTCTTTTTGTTTTCTAATGGGACGTGGGTGAAAGAAAATCCTGTACCTGCTTCTGAATCACGTTGGGGCAGTTTCAATGAATTGGATAAATCAAACAAAGTCAAATTGACTGAAATACTAGTGGAGGCGGCTAAAAATACAGATAAGAAAGGATCTCAAAATCAATTATTGGGCGACTATTTCACCTCTTTTATTTCTATGGACGTTCGAAATAAGCGAGGGGCAGCTCCAATTCAGGCTGAGTTAGATAAAATTAAAAATATCAAATCACGACAAGAAATTGTTTCAATAATAGCGGAATCTCACAAAATGGGAGTTCAGATGTTCTTCTGGTTTGGCGTTGAACAAGATTTGAAGAATGTAACTAAAAATATTTCTTCCATCGGTCAAGATGGAATTGGTTTACCTAATTGTGATTACTATCTAAACAATGACAAAGCAGCGATTTTAGAAGCTTATGAAAAACACATTGCTTCTACTTTTCTACTTTTGAAATATGATGAAAAGTCCGCTGCCGAAATGGCTAAATCTGTTGTTTCATTTGAGAAAAATTTAGCAAGCTCAATGATGAAACCTGCTGAATTAAGGGTTCCAGAAAACACGTACAACCTTACATCCAAAAAAGGACTTGAAAAAAGTTTTGGAAAATTTGATTTTGAATCCTATTTAAGTATAGTGGGTAGTCACAGTTTCGACTCTATTGTTGTTGGACAGCCAAAATTTATCGAAAAAATAGCCACTATTTTTGAAAAAGAAGAAATTGAAAATTGGAAAAATTATTTATTATGGAGTACAATTAATAATTATTCAGGTCATTTAAGCGAAGAGTTTGTTCAATTAAATTTTAAATTTTATGGAGGTGTTTTAAGTGGTAAAAAGCAAATGAAACCATCCAATGAAAGAGCGATTGATGAGATCACTAATATGGAGTTTGGTGAATTATTAGGAAAAGCTTTTGTCGATAAGTACTTTTCTCAAAAAGCGCAAGATAAGGTAAATTCGATGGTTGATAATTTATTATTCGTTTTTAAAGGTCGAATTGATAACTTAGAATGGATGTCTTCGGAAACGAAAGTTCAAGCCCTATTAAAGTTAAATTCCATTGGTAGAAAATTAGGATTTCCTTCAAAATGGGAAGATTTTAGCAGTTTGAATTTTGTAAAGGAAAATTACATCGAAAATCTTCGTGAGATGAATATCTATGCTCATAAGAAAAACTTGAATGATTTAAATAAAAATATAGACAAGGAAAAATGGGGAATGCCGGCGCATATGGTGAATGCTTATTACAATCCTCTCCTAAATGAAATCGCTTTTCCTGCTGGTATTATGCAACCTCCATTTTTTGATGAAAATGCAGAAGATGCCGTAAATTATGGCTCTATCGGAATGGTGATCGGACACGAATTCACACATGGTTTCGATGACATGGGTTCAAAATTTGATGCAAGTGGTGCTTTTGTGAACTGGTGGTCAGAAAATGACTTAAAATTATTTGAAGAAAAAACTTCTCTTTTAGGAAAAACATTTTCCGGATTTTGTCCGCTAGATGGTCACTGCGTTAACCCCGATTTAACAATGGGTGAAAATATAGCTGATCTTGGAGGTTTAACTCTTGCATATCATGCCTATGAGATGACAGATGAATTTAAATCAGGTACATTAAAGTACGGATACACTCCAGCTCAGCGATTTTTTATTAGTTATGCCCAATTGTGGAAAATTAATTACACGGATGCTGAAATGAAAAATAGAATTGCAAATGACCCGCATTCTCCGGGCATGTATCGTGTAAACGGTCCGCTGATGAATTGCCCTGAATTCTTTACTTCATTTGATGTTAAGGAAGGTGATAAAATGAGAAACACTGTAGGTAAAGTGGCTAAAATTTGGTAATATGTCAGAAGAAATTAAAATAGATTTAAAATAAAAAAGCCCTCGAGTGAGGGCTTTTTCGTTTGTTTAAACTACCATTAGAAACTACCTAAGTTTCTTAATTTTGGTGAATAATCACTTTTTCACCCAAGACCTTTTTAACCATTAAAGATTTGCTATAATTTAATATCGCAGTTAATGTTTCATTTTTAGGTTTCATTTTTAACTCTTTGATTTGAGTGTCTTCCATGTACATTTTTACCATATTTCGAATAGATTTATTTTCCTTATAATACCCTAACGACATTATATTTAAATTATTATATGCTCTCTATTTATATTTTTAAATTCCTATCTAAAAGTGATTATGAGTATACTTTTTATATCGTTTAAAAGAATTTTGATTCACTTTTTTTTATCTATATTTGCACTCAAATTATGGAAAAAGTACAGCAATTTATATTTCGTTTTTTGGATATTTTTTATCCACTCTTCAAACCCTTTTTCAAAAAACAAACGTATCATTATTTAGCCTGTGGTGGCGGGAATACAATATTCGGATTATTCTTGTATTATATTTGTTTTCATTATGTCGTAAAAAAAGAAGATCTTGATTTATATTTAATCACCTTAAAACCTCATATTGGCGCCATGTTTTTAACTACTTTAATTACATTTCCTATTGGATTTTTCTTTACAAAGTATATCGTATGGCATGACAGTAATTTACCAGGAAAAAAACAACTTTTCCGTCACTTCAACTTTGTGGTTTTCGCTACATTTCTTAATTATGGCTTATTAAAAATCTTTGTTGAACTTTTACATTGGTGGGCAATGCCGAGTCAAATTGTGACGATTTTTATTATTGTTATTTTTAGTTATTTGACTCAAAAATACGTCTCTTTTAGAAAGAAATAAACTAAAAACAGTTATTTCTTGAGATTATATCAAAAAAATATATTGGTTTCATCTATTCTTTTTTGTTGATTATCTACCCTTTTAAATTCCTTATCGAAAAGATGGTAAATACCTTGGTAAATATTTTGGTGAACTAAAAATAAGTTATATATTTGTTCTGATTTAGGTGGTTAGGTTAGGTTGATTAATGAAATGGAGGAAAGACGCCCGTCTTTTCTCCATTTTTTTTAAAGCACTGGTTTCTTGCAGGATATCCTACAAAACCGCTGGTCATTATATATTTCTGTGAAGCTATAACGATATCTTTCAAATCTAGTACCCTCATCTAATCCTCAAATCTACTTCTATTATTATTCTCTTACTTTTCCTTGATGAAAAGTAAGCAAAAATCAAGGATCTTTCCAAGGAATTTTTTACTCCATTCCATTTCGTAAAACCGTATGTAAATACTTTCCTTCACGCTTTTTTTCGCTGAAAAAGCGAAACGCGATTACGGAAAAATTTACAACTAATTCTGTGGAAAGACCATTTCAAGTTCACTTCGAAATTAAAATAAGTAATAACGATTTTTTTTTGATATTTTAAATTAGTCCACAACTTTTGGTATTGATCCAAAGCCAAATTCAAAAAAATAAACAATAAGAGAGAAAGTAAGTGTAATGCAGATTAATAAGCACCAAACCAACGGCGTAGAAACCATTCTAAACCAAAAACAATTATTAGTAAGAAGAAAAGCCACTTATAATCTATTAAATCGTTAAAAGAAGCTTCTCGATAACTCATGTCCACAATATCCTTTCTAGCGCCAATATCTTTTAAAAGTTGGTCGCACTTTGACAGTGGATAGAATTTACCATTAGAACCTGTTGCTATTTGATTTAATAAGGTATGATTTGCTCGTGTATCAACACTTTCTAACTGAATATCCTCTACCACAAAAACACCTCCTTTAGAGTAGTTTTTTCCATTAAATTGACATTTCGCTGTCCATTCGTATTTTCCTGGTTTTAATTTCCCTAGAGATAACTTATAGAAATTACCTGTCACACCAAATTGATGTTTTTGTATTTTGTCTTTTTCGTTCTTCAATGTAAAATCAATCACTGGCGTAGTAATCAATTCTAGTGAAGCATTGTAAAATTCAGCTTTTATTAGTATATCTTCATCTCTATTAAAACGTTTTGGAGTTGTTACGCGAAGAGCAGATGTATTCTGTTTTACAACTAAAAATTGAGTAATCTTCTGAATTAGCTCCGTAAAATTCTTTTGATCACCGAGACGAACATATTCATTCATTTTCCATCTCCAAATTCCCTCACCAAATAATACACCGTATTTCACATTGTTTTTCGATCCAAAAAAGAGTAATGGCTCCTTCTTTTGTATTGCGCCAATTCGTTGATATAACATGACTTCATTTCCTGCTGATAACTTTACTTCGCCAAACTTAACAAGCAATGGAGGAAAGAAATTTAAGGCAGTTTGCAATTCCGAAGAAACTTCGAATTGTTGAAAGCCTGCATTTAATTTTGCTTGTACTTCATCTGTTTGATTACCGTTACTAGCAGAAATACCGAGTGACAACTTTTGAATTATTGAATTACTCGTATTTGGTCCAATAGCATACAAAACAGGGATTTTTGATGCTTCAATTTTTCTTAAAATATCCTCATTAAATTGAATTCCTGGCTCATGCCAAATAATCAAATCTACATTTTTCAAATCTCGATCCCAACTTGCAGAAAGCTTTGACGACACTTCTAAATTCTCATCCTTTTCAATGACACTTTTCAAAGCGGAAACATCCGGATGCGGAGCCCCTGCCAACAATAAAACCTTACTTCTAGAATCGAGGATCTCAATATAAAACTGCCGCACATTATTAGAATAATTATATTCTGCTGTTCCTTTCGAAATCGTTACAGTATATTGCTGATATCCTACTTTAGTTGCATCAAGAAGAAACGATACATGCCGATAATCATAATTTCCATCTGAAAAATTAACGTTTTGAGAAGCAACTTGCACGCCATTATTTGAAATCGTGACCGTGGCATTGGATTTTCCCATCTTATTTGCTTCCACATCAATTTCAACAGGGAACTTATTTTTTAAAAATGCTATTTCATTGCTCGCAACATCTTTAATATACTGATCTCGTTTTGGAATCGTATCCCCTACTCCTACAGTGAAAATTGGCGTTAAATTAATTTTCTCTGCACTATAAATAGGATTGGATCCTTTATTAAAATTTCCATCTGAAAAGAAAGCTATTCCTCCAATATTTCGATTATTATAGTTTGTGTGAATTGCTTCAAACCCTTCTGCTAAAGACGAATTACCCTCTTTAAAATTTAATTGACCGTTTTCAAGTACATCAGATCCGACCGTATATTGAACAAAATCAAATCTTGAGCCATATTGTGCTCTCATGTTTTGTTCAAAATTCTTGATTTTTTGTTCAACTTCTAAACTATCTTTATAATTCTTCATAGAAGAAGAATTATCGATCAAAGTAATGAAAACAGGCTTTTCTACACGGTAATTTACTGCTTCAAATAATAACCCAAACAATAATACACCAATTAAAAATAACCCGAAAGCTCTTAATCCTTTTAGAACGAACCGCCATGTTTTTTTTAACTCAGCACACCAAGCCTCATTTTTATATAAATAAAAAGAAAGTCCTATTGATACTGCCAACCAAGGCAATAAGAACCACAAAGATATATCTGAAACAAAACGCATATTCGTGTACGAAATTAATAAAATATAAGCAGCAATTATTATTTAGTTCGTTTAAAAACCATCAAAAAAATGAAAATAACAGGATAAACGCAATTTCTTCTAAGTCATTAACAACAAAATTTCGTTTTTTGTAATTGATTGTGATTTTATTTTTAGAAATGATGTGATAGAACTAAACGATTTAGTAGTGAGCTACTGAAATAATACATGATTTTTTATATTTTTTTGTGAAAAAAAAGTTGCACAACTAACTAATATCATCTACATTTGTCTTGATTTAGGTGGTTAGGTTAGGTTGATTAAAGAATGGAGAAAGGACGCCCGTCTTTTCTCCATTTTTCATTTTGACCAAATCTTCCTATTTTTTTTCTAATTTTATGCTTTAAAAATAATTCTATGAAACATTCTCTCCTGCTACTTTTCATTGTAATTCAGACCCTGTTATTTAGTCAAAATGAGCGTTCTATCTTATGCTACAATGTGGAAAATTTATTCGACACAATCGATGACCCAAAAAAAGATGACAGTGAATTTTTACCTTCAGGAAAAAATGAATGGAATTCTGCAAAGTATTTTGAAAAAATAGAACACATTAATAAGGTTTTTAATCAATTAAATGCGCCATTAATTATTGGAGTAGTAGAAATTGAAAACGCAACTGTGGTTCGCGATATCGTTGCACATTCTGAAAGAATGAAAAATAAATATGGCGTCGTGCATTATGATAGTCCTGACGCAAGAGGAGTTGACGTTGCAATGATATATGATAGCTCAACATTTAAAGTTGTTGAATCCGGATTTTTACGATATACACTTCCTGATACAGCATATTCTGCGACAAGAGACATCGTGTGGGCAAAATTCAAAAAAGGAAAAGATGTATTTTATGCCATGGTAAACCATTGGCCAAGTAGAAGATCTGGCGAAAAAGAAAGTGAAGGGAATCGAATTATCGCTGCAACCGCTGCCAGAAAATTCATTGATTCTCTCATGCTGATTAATAAGAATACAAAAATTATTTTTATGGGTGATTTAAATGATCACCCGCAAGATAAAGCTCCTCAAATGGTTAGCGAAAAATTAACGCCTATGATTTCATCTAAATCTGGTGAATTTGGCGGCTCTTATTCCTACAAAAATGAATGGGAAATTATTGATCATATAATGGTTTCACCTTCCTTATTTACTCAGAAAGGTATGAAAATCGTAAAGGATTCAGGTAATATTCATTCGTTTGATTTCTTAATTACTGAATACAAAGGTTCCAAAGTTCCTTTTAGAACGTATGGAAAGGATTATTTAGGAGGATATTCTGATCATTTACCTGTTTCAATACAAGTGATAATGAAGTGATAAACACTTTGTTTTCAATTGCTTTTTATGTGATCTCCAGCTGGAACTCTGCCCTGTTCAAAATTAAAAGGAAGTTTTTCTTTGTATAAAAACTTTTTCTGCACCGACTCAAATGGTCTGTAAATATAGTAGACTGAATTATCATTGATTTCGATTTTTTCTGCATATCGAAATTCTAATTGAATTTTATCGCCCAATTTCCCTGTCTCTGTATCAAGATGCCTTATATAACTGTAGCCTGCAAGTTCCATCACTGCATAAATCTGTCCTGTAACTTGGTCTTGAATTAAGTTCTTTTTCCACCCTGAATCTTTTGGATAATAATGATGATAAATGGCGATACTATCTATCAATTCCCCTTTTTGATTGAACCTACGCAACTGATCTTTGTAATAATCAAATACAAACAGAGTGTCATTCCTGTGAAACATCGGCGCGTATAATTGTTTATAATAAACAGACTGCGTAAAATAATTCGCTCCAACCCAAATTTCGGCATCTATTCCTGTTTTTAACTCTTGGTTTTTCGCCCATAATTTCGTTCTCACGTCGACCCATTTATATTCTGAGCGATATAATTCCATCATTAAATCATCTGTGATTTCAATTATTTTAGTGTAGGTGGAATCCAATTGATCATAACTGTAATAATTGAAAGAGGGATAATCTTTGTTAAAATTAGAGAAAAATAAGATTGATTTATTGGTATCTAAAATGGGGGACAAATACTTTTTAAAATATTCTTTCTCTAATACACTCAATGAAAAATCATTTTCCGCTACATGCACGCCAAATACTTTTTCTTTGCATATCACATGAGCATTTCCTCGGTAATCTCTGACTAACTCTTCCGCTAATCCTTCAACCTTTTTTCTGCTTACAATTGAATTCTGATCCCATAGCAACAATTCACTGCCTTTATTCAATCTTTTTGGATAAGTCAATAAAACGATTCTACCATCTTTTAGCACTTCAAAATCAGCTACACTCAATATAGAATCTCCAAATACTTTTTTAGGAACACCTGGGGCAATTAAGGTAAAAGTGTCCAAAAATTTAGCTCTAGTCATAGAGATACTTATCTCACTCGTGTCTTTCTTTTCTGCAGAAAAAATAGTTTCCTCATAATCATTATACAATTCATGTTCTACTTTTATAGAATACTTGGCAGATTTTGGGCAATCGAGAATGAAAAAACCTCGTTGTTGAGTGATTGCAGAGTACGTAATACTATCAAGTAAAATTGAAACTGCGGCATTTGGTATCGGTTTTCCATCCAATTTATCTTTCAAAACCCCTTTTATCACAGCTGATTGTTGAGCATTCGAATGGAATGAAAAACTACACAAAATAATAAATAAAAGTATCTTCATACGACAAATTTAAAGATCTTCACTGATACTATCTTCGAAGATGTTGACAATCTCTTTTTTTTACTACTAAGATGGAATCGGAGAAAAATTCCATAAAAAAAGCTTCCTGAATTTTCAAGAAGCTTCACTATTTTTTTCTTTAAAGTTATACTTTCATTAGCCATCCGAAGCTATCTTCCACATTTCCTGATTTTAAATCATCTAAATATTTTTTCACTTTATTTGAGAAAGTTCTAGATTCAATCGTTGGTAAATCCAATACTTCATCACGGAATCCAAGTTTTACAATGTGCGCTATCGTAGCTGCTGTTCCTGCTCCAAATGCTTCTGATACTGAACCATTTTTAATTCCAGTAACAACTTCTTCAACTGACACTTTGCGTTCTTCCACTTTCATTCCCCAACTCTCTGCAATTTGCAATACAGCCCGTTTTGTTGTTCCTTTTAAAATCGTATCCGATTCTTCTGATGGAGTAACTAAAACGCCGTTTATCACAAATAAAATATTCATTGTACCAGATTCCTCTATGTACTTATGCTCTTTTGCATCCGTCCAAACTAATTGGTGGAAACCTTGCAATTGTCCTTGCTTCGCTGGATATAAAGCTGCAGCATAATTTCCTGCTGTTTTAGCGATACCAACTCCACCTGATGCTGCTCTTGTATAATATTCTTCTATTTTTACGCTTACTGGTTCCGTGTAATAGGTTCCAACTGGACAGGTGAAAATGACAAACTTATATGTTTCTGAAGGTTTTACACCAATAAAATCATCCGTTGCGAAAATAAATGGACGAATATATAGTGAATAGTCTGGTTTTGTAGAAATCCAATCACGCTCCAAATCAACCAATCTTCTAATTAATTCAACAAATGTTTCTTCAGGTATCGTAGGCATGCACATACGTTCGCAAGATTCATTGAATCTTTTCGCATTCATTTCAGGACGAAACATAAACACATCTCCGTTCGATGCTTTATTGGCTTTCATTCCTTCAAATATCGATTGTCCATAATGTATAGCAGAAGTTGCAGGACTTAATGTTAAATTACCAAATGGCAATATTTCGGGCTGTTTCCATGCTCCATTAGCATAATCCATTACCAACATATGATCAGAAAAAACTCTACCAAAAGGGATGTTATCCCAGTCAACATCATTTATATGTGACTTTGCTGTTAAAGTTATTTTCATTTTTGTAGTGTCATTTAACATATTCTTAATTTTTGAGTACCGCGAATATAAATAGAAACATTGAGTGTTTCTAATCTTTTTTTAGATTCATCAAAATAAATTTCTTTAATTTTGACCTATTAAACTAAAATTCCTGCATGGAAAAAAGCAAAGAGATATTACTAAAGTATTGGGGTTTTGACATTTTCCGTCCATTGCAGGAAGAGATTGTTGATAATGCCATCTATGGGCACGATACTCTTGCTTTACTTCCTACCGGTGGTGGAAAATCGATTTGCTTTCAAATACCTGGACTTGCGAGAGAAGGCTTAACGATTGTCATATCTCCGCTGATTGCTTTGATGCAGGATCAAGTGAAAAACCTGACCAATAAAGGAATTAGAGCCAAGGAAATTATTAGTGGAATGAGTTATAGAGAAATCGACATCACTTTGGACAATGCTAGATTTGGTGGTCTTGATTTTTTATACACCTCTCCTGAACGCTTGAAATCAAAATTATTTATTGAGCGTTTTAAATTAATGAACATTGGATTGATTGTGGTCGATGAAGCGCATTGTATCTCGGAATGGGGCCATGATTTCCGTCCTTCCTATCGTGATATTGCTGAACTTCGAGAAATTCATCCCAATGTCCCAATTATTGCCTTAACTGCAACTGCGACAAAAGAAGTTCAAAAAGATATTGTCGCCCAATTGAAGCTGAATAATGAAACTATTTTCGAAGGTTCTTTTATACGCGAAAATTTAGCCTACGAAGTGATTCAGGTAGTTAATAAGTCAACTCAAATTCTTCAATTTTGTGAAAACAACAAGGAGAATACAGGGATCATTTATTGTCAAACAAGAAAGAGTGTGAAGGATATTGCGCGTCTCTTACATGCGTCAAAAATAAGTGTGGGAATATACCACGGAGGAATGAATCGGGAAGATCGAAAATTAATGCTTGATCATTGGTTAGATGGGAAAATTAAAATAATGGTCGCAACCAATGCATTTGGCATGGGCATTGACAAACCCAATGTTAGATTTGTTATTCATTATGAATTCCCGAATAATTTAGAGGCTTATTTTCAAGAAGCTGGCAGAGCTGGTAGAGATGGCGAAGCAGCGCGTTCGATTGTCTTTTGGGAAAGTGAAGATGTGACCCAATTAACGGACCAAACAAACAAGCAATTTCCTGCTATTCAAACAATTAAAAACACGTATGGCGCACTTTGCAATCATTTACAAATTGCTTTTGGCTCTGGAAAAGAGGAAACCTATGCCTTTGAAATAAAGAATTTAACTGAAAAATTTAATCTAAATAATTCTGATACCTATCATTCATTGAAAATATTAGAATTAAACAATGACTTAGTTTTTACTGAAAGTGTATTTAATCCTACGCGCGTGAAAATTGCCATTGGTAATACACAATTATATAGTTTTCAAATAAAACACGAAAAACTTTCGGCGCTGATTACGCTTTTATCCCGGAGTTATCCCGGTATTTTTGATAGATTTTTTGAAATAAATGAAACCGAGTTTGCCAAACGTTTAAAAACAACAACGCAAAATATCACACAACAACTGCAGAAACTAGAGCAATATGGTGTAATTGATATTACCTGGCAATCTAGTCTTCCAACCGTCACTCTTATTCATGAGAGAATGCCCGATAATTATTTGCACATTTCTCCAGAAGCCTATCAAAATAGAAAAGAACTTGCCAAGAAACGCCTAAAAGCAGCTGTAGATTATTTGCAAATTCCAACGTGTCGATTGTCGCAATTATTAATTTATTTTGGACAGACAGCAACCGTATGCGGCAAATGTGATGTTTGTGTCGCCGGAACAAAAATCGATTATTCAGTGGCAGAACTTTCTACAATGATTCTTTCTGTGTTGCAATCGCCTATGTCGTTCAATGAAATCATTGCACGTTTAAATGGCAAATCAGATACTACGAAAGAAGCTTTGCAATACTTATTACTAGAAGAAAAAATCGTTCACCAAAGCGAATACTTCAGCAAAAAATGAGAAAGTATTAACGCGCAATTAATGATTTTAATTCATGCACTTCTTTCTGTAAATCTTGCAACGACTTAGATAAATCATTATCATCCATTCGCACTTCTGTTAATTCTGGTGAAATATAATTAACAAATCTCCACATTTCGAGTATATCATTGACATGCACAAAATAGGGTTTGTAAAATGTATTGGTTGAACAGAGTTGAAAAGATTGCGATGATTCCAACAGATTATGCACCACTTTAAAAACTATTCCATCTTCTTTCGTTACGACAACGCACGGTGTAGAACTGCGTATGGTCATCCAATTTTGCACAAATTCTGCTACAACGTAGGAACCTTCCACTACTGGCGGCATAGAATCTCCTTGAATAGGAAAAGAACGGTACTTTTTATTTTTCGAAAGGAAAGGCAGGTGAAATGTTGGCAACACTTTTAAATAGTCTGGGTCTGCATATCCTGAAGTATATCCAGCACTTGCTTTTAACGTAACCATTTCGATCAATTCCTCATCTTGCTCATTCACCAAAGAAGTCAGGACACGTAATTTTTGACCTTTTACATCTGCGTACAATCCTTCGTCCATTCGTTCTAATTCATTTTCAGAAAAATTTTCAAAGTCCTTTCTTACTAAATCATCAATGGGAACTTTATAATAATCGCTGAACGCCACTAGATTTTCAAGATTGGGCTGCGCCACTCCATTTTCATAACCACTATAGGTAGAACGAGTTAACTTTAAATCCTGTGCTACTTCTTCTTGAGACTTCTTTAATCTTTTTCGAAGAATTTTAAGATTATTACCAATTTCCATGTGTAGATTTATTTTAATTTGGTGGAAAGATACTAATTCTTAAATAATAAACAAAATTAAGATTATAATTTAATCATTTTTATTTTAAAGAGCGATAAATAAGAAATAAAAAAGACTAATTTTTTTTCATTTTATTCTTTCGCGTGAATTGTTTTACCTACCATTTTACCATATACTGCGGTGAATTTTGCTCCAAAAAAGATAATTTGAGACGAGTAATACATCCAAACCAACAGGATTAAAATCGTTCCAGCGATACCTGCATCTTTTGCGAAGAAAAGATTTCCTAAATAATATTTTATCAATAATTGTCCAAAATACAGTAAAATTGACGTTACGAGAGCTCCTGCAAGGGCTAATTTCCACTGCACCACCCCATCGTGTAAAAATTTGAAGATGAATAGGAAAATAACAACACTGGACAAAATAGACAAACCGTGTGTTAAGGTATTCAAAAACAGCCCATAAATAGCGTCACTGCCTCCAAATATTTTGTCGCCAAAATGGATTAAAATACTCTGAGCAAAATTGATAGCAACGGCCACTATTCCCATGATTGTCAACAAAAGTATAGAAACCAAACGCGAAAACAAGTGTGCTAAGATCATTTTCTTGTGACTATGGTACACTCTTTCAATGTCAAAAAACTCATTGATACTGCCTCTCAAGGAAGCCAATAAAGCGGTACTCGAAATGAGTAATGCTATAATTCCCACCACATTCGCAACGAAGCTGCCTTTTTCCATATCGAGGCCATTCAGAAAAGAAAGTATACCACTAACATCTTGTATACCAACTTGTTCCTTTAATAAGTTACCGATAATTACAGCCATTTTTGCATTTCCTACGATTTTACCAAAAGTAGCAAAGGCAAGGTATAACAAAGGAACTAACGCAAAAATTGAATAATACGAAAGAGCTGCACCATGCAGAAAACTTTTCTCTTGAAAAAATTGGATGAAGGTTGTTTTTATCAGTAGCCATATTTCAGCCCATGATAAATGTCTAATTCCTTTTCTTAATGATAATTTTTTTCTCATTATTCATTGGCTCTGAATGATATAAAACAATATGCTCGTTTTTCGTTGTCTGAAAGTAGTTAATAAAATGTGATCCTGCAAATTGTGAACCTATAAACGTAACGTTCAGTCCTGCTTCTTTTTCCTTCGTACTACTTTCGAATTCTACAGGTCTAAAAAGAATGGTTTTTCCATTGATCTCAATCGAATTTAAAACCCCAAAAAGTTCACCTTCTTGCTCCGTTTTTGGTTCAAAATAAAATTCTTCAGGCGAGGCAATTCTTTGCACTTCTCCTTCTGAAAAATGAACAATGCGATCGGCAAGACTTAACATTTCTCCGCCATCATGCGAAACAAGAATAAAACTCGTACCTCTAATCGCCTTAATTTGAAGTAAATAAGACGAAATTTTCATTCTTAATCGTCCATCTAGGTGGACAAATGGCTCATCTAAAAGGATTAATTTAGGTTCGCCGACTAATGCTCTTGCTAGCGCTAACCGCTGCTGTTCTCCGCCTGACAATAAAATAGCTTTCTGATTGGAAAGATTATCTAATTCCACTAATTGGAGCAACTCTTCAACCAGTTCATCTCTTTCTTTTACAGGTAAATACAAAGCCTTTCCTCTGATATTTTCTTTTACCGTTTGATACAAATCCAACCCAAAATCTTGGTTGACTAACTTTATTTCATCGTGACCCGGAACTAAATTTCGCGATGGCCCAGTCACATGAATACCTTCAAACACTACGTCGCCTGTTGTAGCATCTAAAAGACCAGCAATAACTTTTAATAAAGTAGTCTTTCCAGCTCCACTATTTCCAACGATTCCAATAATCTCACTTTCGCCTACTTGAAAACAAATATTTTTGAAAATGGGAGCTTTATCGCTATATGAAAATGAAACGTCTTGTAACTCGAGCATTAATTTGAAAGTTCTTTTGGGAATTCTAGTAAAGAAATATAAATACCTGGAATTGGATTTGTATGCGGTTCCTCCTCTTTTAGATACACATTTAATCGTTTATTGGCTGCTTCATCGATTAATTCAAAACTTTCCACAATACTCTCTGAGCAAGCTAACTGAGTTATTTCTCCATCCATAGAAACAATATCAAAAACAAGTGTTGCAGGAATATCATACGCGAAAAAATCAGCATCGCCTCTTTCCCCTTCTAGCGTATAAATTGAATTTCGATGAGTCAAAATTTCTTTTATATCTGTATTTATAGCCAATTCATCTTCCCATTCAAAACGCAAATTATTTTCGGACTCTTCTCCGTTATTTTGAGCATCGGCATGTTCTTGAGAAAAATGCTCATTCATTAAATAAAAATGTACGTTCAAATGCATGGTATTTTTTTGTGTGTAAAAATAACAACAATCTGATTAACTATGCTTGATTTTTTAATTTTTGGGTGCATCCTATCTTTAGACGCTGTCACTGCTCGTGCAATTTGATGAAAAAGGGATCTGAGTCTAATTAAAAACCTATTCAACCGGTTATTTTTAAGCTATTTTTCTCTCTTTTAGAAAGTATCGAATGATCTATTTCGGAGAGAAGTCTGAACTAATTTTCGTACGTTTGTGCTTGAAAATTGAAATTATTTTCATTTATTAAAAGTAACTTATGAAGTATATTAACATCAATAAAAATAAAATTAATTCGATCGAAAGAAAGCATCCTTGGGTTTTTTCTGGCGCAATTACAAGTGATACGAATGATTTTAAGGATGGTGATGTGGTAACAGTGTGTGATCATAAAAATCATTTTTTGGCAAGAGGCCATTATCAACACGCTACGATTTCTGTTCGTATTCTAACCTTTGAAGAGGAAGAATTGAACCAAGATTTTTTCAATAAACGTATTGGAAATGCTGTCAATTTGAGAAAAAACCTACATTTAATAGATAAAAAAACAAACATTTGTCGATTGATTCATGGAGAAGGAGATTCTTTACCTGGTTTAATTGTCGATTTTTATAACGGTGTGGCAGTAATTCAATGTCATAGTATCGGAATGTACAATTCAGTTGAATTAATTTGTGAAGGATTAAAACACGCTTTAGGGAAAATGGTATTTGCTATTTATTCTAAATCTTCCGATACATTGCCGCAAAGGGCAGAAGGAAAAGATACCTATTTGTTTGGCACTTGTGAAACACCGCACTTAGCATTGGAACATGGCGTAAAACTTCAAATAGATTGGATTAACGGCCAAAAAACTGGATTTTTTATTGATCAACGAGAAAACCGTTTCTTATTAGGTAAATATTCTAAAGGAAAGAAAGTTTTAAATACATTCTGCTATTCTGGTGGCTTTAGTTTATTGGCACTTCAAGAAGGTGCAACCTTGGTTCATTCGTTAGATAGTTCAAAAAAAGCAATCGTTTTAACAGAAGCAAATATTGAGATTAATAATTTTGGAGAAAAACATAAATCGATTGTAGCTGATGCCATGGAATATATGAAGGATTTGGAGGAAGAATATGACATTATTGTCCTGGATCCACCAGCTTTTGCTAAACACAGAGAAAAACGTCACAAAGCGATACAAGGTTACAAACGATTGAATGCACATGCGATTCGTCAAATAAAACCAGGTGGTATCATTTTCACCTTTTCATGTTCTCAAGTAGTTGATAAATTTTTGTTCACTAATACGATTATTGCAGCAGCGATTGAAGCAGGAAGAAGTGTTCGAATATTAGAACAATTGCACCAACCAGCGGATCATCCAATCAATGCATTTCATCCAGAAGGTGAATACTTAAAAGGATTAGTTTTACAAGTCGACTAATGCTTGATCTGCGCTATAAAACAATTTTAAGTGTTGCTCTACCTCTAATGGTTTCGAGCTTTATTCAATCGATTGTTTTATTAACAGATACTGCATTTTTAAGCAGATACAGTACCCTTTCATTTGATGCAGCAGGAAATGGAGGTTTAATTTATGTCACCATGTTTTTAGCCATTGCTGGAATGAGTGATGGAGCTCAAATATTAATCGCACGAAGAATAGGTCAGAAAAATTTAGGCGCAATTGGACGAATTTTCGGGACTTCCATTTTAACACATTGCGCACTTGCAATTGTACTCTTTCTCTTTCTCCAGCTTATTTTTCCTTCACTTTTGACGGGCTATTCGAAACACCCAGATTTAGCCTTTGCACAAAATCAGTTTATATCAATTAGAAGTTATGCTCTCTTTTTTGCGATGATTTCACTTTCCATTCAAGCATTCTTCTTTGCTACAGGGAAAACGTGGATTGTTTTAGTAAGTGCGATAATCACCGCCTCATCCAACGTAATCTTGGATTATTTATTGATTTTTGGGAAATTTTCTTTTCCTGAAATGGGATTAGAAGGAGCCGCTTTAGCATCGACCTTAGCAGACGGTTTGGGTATGCTGTTTTTAGTGAGTTTTTTGATTTTCAGCAAAATAAGAAAAGAATATGCACTATTTGCTCATTTTTCTTTCAATTTGGATTCCTTTAAAGAATTGATTCGCGTGGGCAGTCCAATTATGTTTCAAGGATTGATTGCTCTTTCCACATGGACCATTTTCTTCACGTGGATTGAACAAATCGGAAAATTTGAACTAACTGTTTCTCAAAACATTAGAGCAATTTATTTTTTAGCCTTCATCCCCATCTGGGGGTTTTCTGCCACCACGAAAACCTATATTTCTCAATACATAGGAAAAAAAGATTTCAAATCATTAAAAATAATTCAACGAAGAGTTCAGCTACTCACCATGATTTTTCTGTCTGTTATCGTTTTAGGTGCTACATTTTATCCAACATATTTAATTTCCGTCATCAATCCATCCAAAGAATACGTTCAAAAAAGTGCTGAAATCCTTCGATTAATTTCTGTCTCTACCCTCCTATTTGGTTTTATCAGTGTATACTTCCAAACAATCAATGGGAGCGGAAATACAATGGTCACTTTTATAATTGAAGTAATTTGCGTACTTGTATATTTAGTGGTCTCCTATATTTTTATCAAAATATTAAAACTAGATATTTATTGGATTTGGTCCGTTGAATATATATACTTTGGATGTATGGGTATTCTTTCTATTGGATACTTGCGCTTATTTGATTGGAAAAAGAAGGTCGTATAAAAGTTTAATACATTTAGTTAAACAACCTCTTTTCAATTCAAAACTCTTAAGGAACATGGTAAAACTGCCAAATTTCAATAGCAAAATCCCAAGCTCCAACTGCTGTACCTATAGCTAACAAGGCCGTAAATAGCATTAACCACAAGGAATTTCGGCGCATTTCTTCCTCGAGATTTTTGATACGTAACTTTTCTGAATTCACATCTAAATCTCTTTGCGTATATCCACCATTATGTTTGAATAAAAGTCCTCCCAGCGAAATAACGAGTGGTTCGATACTAACAATATTCTGATCGACCAATAACTGATGGTACAACAAATTTACCTCCCAATCTTTTAAATTAAATGTACTTTCGGTTTTTTTTCTAACCTCTTCATTAACGATTTTAGGAGCTTCATCGGCATAGAATTTTATTCCCTTAAATTGCTTTTCATATTCGGAAATAAGTTCTTCCAAGACAAAATCTAACTCTTTATTATAATTTTTTTCCATGGCTTTATTTTAATTAATCGATATGAAATTGGGAAAGAATTGCTTGCGAATTTTTTAAATCCCCACTTATTCGCTCTTCTGGTAATGGATATTTTTTTATTAATAAAGGAGTTAGAATTATTTGCTCTTCAATTACTAAATCAGGCTTTTCGTATATATCAACCACTTCTAATTCATAGTTCTCATGTAAATATTGATTGCAAAATTTTTGAATATTTTTCACCACATACAGAGAATCAGGTGATTTTTTTGAAATAAATAATCTAAAAACATATTTTTCAGTAATGTCTATATCAGAATTTGTAGCTTCTTTTCCTTGGATTTCCATAGGTATGCGTTTTTATTAATTTTAAATTATTATTTCCTTTCGCTATGTCCATTGCCTATAATTGAAATCAAATTCGGTTGTAAGATGACGCTATTTTCAGTTGAATTCATTTGGGACTTTTGAGCGATTCCATTTTCAGCTATCACCATCCTGGAATTGGGAAGAACAATATTTTCCTTCGCCGAAATCAAAAATTCCTTTTCCTCCTTCGAATTATTGATTCCTCGGGATTTCATAATAAACAAACTCCGCACGTGAATCATTTCTATTCTTCTCTCCTGTAGCATTATACATGTATCTACCATGGAAAAAATAGCTTCATAACTCGGATTTATCAATAATACCTCTGTGGTCATCGCTGACGTAAAAAGTATTGTTATGTTTTTCTCCATCTTCACAAAATCAATAAAATGATTGAGCGTGGCTGTAGTATCACTATTAATGCTTTCCACCATAATATTTGTAATTGGATCCATGATAATAACATCCGGTTTAAATTCTTTTATTTTTGATTTTATTGACATGATATGCAATTCGAAATTTTGTAGAGTGGGTCTAGCAAAATAAAACTTTAAATTTTCTGAATTAACGTATGATTCCAATGGAAAACCAATGGTGCCCATATCTCTTATTAACTGATTTGGCGACTCTTCAAAAGAACAATATAAACAGCGTTTATTATTTTTACAAACACTAGCAGCAAAAGATGCCGCAAGACTTGTTTTACCAGTCCCTGCTGCTCCAGCAATGAGAATACTACTTCCAACATAGTACCCCTTATTTTCCAACATTTGATCTAACTGAAAAATACCCGTTGAAATTCTTTCTCTGCTCGCTTCTTGCTGAGGCTCTTCATCTATTATTGGATAAATAATGATTCCCTTGCTGTTAATTACAAAAGGATACTCATTTGTACTATGATCTGACCCTCTGTATTTTACAACCCGCATCCTTCTTGTTGAAATTTGGTTACAAACACGATTATTTAGCTCGATTACACAATCTGCGATTGCCTCTTCGATTCCCATACGTGTCAGATGTGTTTCACCAATTTCTCCAGTGATTATTGCAGTTATTTCTTTTTCTTTCAACCATGTAAATAGTCTTTTTATTTCTCCCCTTAAAATATTACTATCCAATCCTGAAAAGAGCGTATCCAAAGAGTCAAGCACAATTCGTTTTGCTTTTACCTTTTCAATTGCTTGCTCAATCCTTACAAATAGACCTTCAATGTTATATTTACCAGTTACTTGTATCCCTTCATTCCCTATGTATAAATTTTCTAAATATAATTTCTTGTCTGAAATAAGAGTTGCTAAATCATATCCAAGAGTTAACAAATTTATTTGTAGTTCATCTGCTTTTTCCTCAAATGTCATAAAAACACCTGGCTCATTATATTTAAGAATTCCATTAACAATAAATGCCATTGATAACACTGTTTTTCCCGCCCCAATTGCCCCAACAAGCAAAGTAGTGCGGTTTTTCGGAATTCCTCCAAGTGTAATATCATCTAAACCATTTATTCCTGTTAATGTTTTAGGTAAAACTGTTTTGATAGTTTTACAATCGTCCAATTCCTTATTTTCAAGTATTTCGTCCATCACCTTTATTTTTTAGTTTTTTTTTCCTATTCATAAGAAATTAATGAGCAAATGCTGATTTACCCAAATGTACGCGAGGTCATGCGACAGCCCAATGATAAAACACAAAAGGAAGCTTGATGTTTATCAGAAAGTTCATTTCTTGATAGAATCACTCGTCTAGAAAATTAAAATTACCTCAAAAAACTACTGATTTACATGTCTTACAATCTTTTTACTTATCTTTGATTCATGCAACATGTGAGATTACTCTTATTGCCTTTTGCTTGGATTTATGGGATAATTACCTACTGTAGAAATTTACTTTTTGATCTAGGAATACGTCAATCCTACTTAATACCAAAAAAATCGATTTGCATCGGAAATCTCTCTGTTGGAGGTACGGGAAAAACACCTCATGTAGCCTATTTAGCAAGTTTATTGAAAGATACTCAAAAGATAACAATACTTAGCAGAGGCTATGGTAGAAAAACGAAGGGTTTTTTGCTTGGATCTAAAACTTCATCTGATACGGAAATAGGAGATGAACCGAAGTTATATATTTCCCGTTTTTTTCCTCAAATTAATGTGGTTGTATGTGAAAAAAGAGTTGAAGGCGTTCAAAAAATTCAAGCGTTATTTCCTGAAAATAACCTCATAATTTTAGATGATGCATTTCAACACAGAGCTGTAAAAGCTGGATTGAACATTCTTTTAACGGATTATTCGGCCCTATTTTCAAACGACTTTGTTCTTCCTGCAGGAAATTTAAGAGAATGGAAATCAAGTAAAAAAAGGGCGGATTATGTGATCGTCACAAAATGCCCACAAAACATCTCTGAAACTGATAAATTACGTGTAATAAAAAGTCTACGATTTAATAAAGAAAAAATATTCTTTTCTTCCATTATTTACGGTGATTTAATTCCCTTTGGAAAACCAATAAATCCAGACTTAAATAATATTCTATTAGTCACTGGTATTGCCAATTATACACCATTGTTACTCGAATTACAGAAGCGATATACTGTAGAAACGATTTCATTTCCTGATCATCATATTTTTAGCATTCAAGATATAGAAAGAATTCACCAAAAATTTGATACTTTTGCAGCGGATTCAAGTGCAATTGTCACGACGGAAAAAGATTATATGCGATTATCTGAAATGTCAGACAATACAAACATTAAAGAATACCCATGGCTCTATCAAACAATAGAAGTCGAAATAGATAATAAATATATTTTTAACAAATTAATAATGCAATATGTTAACTCAATTTAAAGAATCTGCAAGTTTTATACAATCAAAAACTTCTGTGCAACCTACGATAGGAATAATATTAGGTACCGGATTAGGAGGTTTAGTAAAAGAAATTAAAGTTATTGATGAAATCGATTACAAGGATATCCCTCATTTTCCTGTTTCTACCGTTGAAAGTCACTCTGGAAAATTAATTTTTGGAGAATTAGGCGGTAAAAAAGTGGTTGCTATGCAAGGTCGTTTTCATTTTTATGAAGGATACAATATGCAACAAGTTACGTATCCAGTGCGAGTAATGAAATTATTAGGAATTGAACGTTTGTTTGTTTCAAATGCTTCTGGTGGTGTTAATCCTGATTTTGAAGTGGGAGAAATAATGATTCAAGATGATCACATCAATCTATTTCCAGCTCATCCATTAATCGGTAAAAACTTTGATGAATTAGGTCCTCGTTTCCCTGACATGAGTGATGCGTATGATACAGAAATGATTGAATTGGCACAAACAATTGCAAAAGAAAATAATATTAAAGTATCCGTTGGAACATACGCTGGTTTAACAGGACCAACATTAGAAACTCCTGCTGAATACGGATACGTGAGAGCAATTGGAGCGGATGCGGTAGGAATGTCTACTGTTCCGGAAATCATCGTTGCCCGTCACATGTCCATTCCTTGTTTTGCTATCTCAATCATAACAGATTTGGGCGTACCTGGAAAAATACATAAAGTAAGTTTACAAGATGTGATTGATGTAGCATCTCGCCAAGAGCCAAAAATGACATTAATAATGAGTCAACTGATTTCACGTTTATAGAAATGAACCCAGAAGTAAGAGCAAAATACGAAGTTGTTATTGGTTTAGAAGTGCATGCACAAATGCTCACTCAAACCAAAGCATACTCCAATGATGTCAATGAATTTGGAGCAATACCAAATACTAATATTAGTGTAATTTCACTTGGGCATCCAGGTACTTTACCAATGATGAACAAAAAAACAGTTGAATATGCCATCAAATTAGGTATTGCATGCGGTTGTGACATTGCGCGCGAACAATATTTTGCTCGAAAACAATATTTCTATCCCGATCTTCCAAAAGGATATCAAATCACACAAGATAAAACACCCATTTGTACGGGAGGTGCTATAATTATTAAAACGGAAGATGGAAACGAAAAATCCATTGGTCTTACTCGAATTCATATGGAGGAAGATGCTGGAAAAAGTATCCATGATGTAGATATTTATGACACACTTGTTGATCTAAATAGAGCTGGCGTACCTTTAGTGGAAATCGTTTCAGAACCAGACATGAGAAGTTCGCAAGAAGCATATAGCTATTTGACAGAAATTCGAAAGCTAGTGCGTTACTTGGATATTTGCGATGGAAATATGGAGGAAGGTTCTTTGCGTTGTGATGCCAATGTATCAGTGAATTTAATTGGCGCAAGTGAATTCGGGACCAAAATTGAGGTCAAAAACATGAATTCAATTCGAAACGTTCAAAGAGCAATTGAATATGAAATAACACGTCAAATTGAAGAGGTCGAAAAAGGAGTTATTCTTACGTCTGAAACCCGTTCTTACGATGCTTTAAAAGGGACAACTATTTCCATGCGAACCAAAGAAGAAGCCAATGATTATAGATATTTCCCTGAGCCTGATTTACAACCTTTATTCGTAGATCAAAATCAAATCGATGCTATTCATGCTGAAATGCCTGCTCTTCCAAGAGATTTATTTATTAAATACACAAAAGAGCTGGGCTTGTCAGATTATGATGCTTTTATCTTAACTGACACAAAGGCAATTGCGTTATATTTTGAAGATTTAATACTTCAAACAAGTAACTACAAAGCAGCAGCCAATTGGGTGATGGGTGATATAAAATCGTACCTAAATCAAAATGGGCTAGAAATAGGTGAATTCCCAATTTCTACGTCGCAAATTGCTGCTTTAATTGCTTTAATTGACGGTGGGAAAATTTCTTCAACAGTTGCTTCACAGAAAATATTTCCTGAATTATTAATGAACCCGCTAAAAAATCCGTTATCAATTGCGGAGGAATTAAATTTAATTCAAGATTCAAATGAAGATTCCATTATGAATTACATTCTTGAAGTGATTAAACAAAATCCAAATGAGGTGGAACGGTATAAAAACGGTGAAAAGCAATTAACTGGCTTTTTAATGGGGCAATTGATGAAATTATCAAAAGGAAAAGCAGACCCTAAAGCGTCCAATCAATTAATGAGAGATCAATTAGAAAAACTATAATACATCATTTTATGAAAATTATTTTCATTTTAAGTACACTTTTATTCGTACTATTTTCATGTGGAGATGATAATGGACCGATTCAAGATAATCCTGACACAAATATCATTGAAAACTTTAAAATAAGTGGGGTAATAGAAGGAGCTGTAAATGTTCATTTATATCTTGAAGCAATGAGTCAACAAGGTACAATTGAAGTGGCAAAATGTGTAACGGATGACAAAGGGCATTTTGAAATGCTTAGTAACATTCCAGACATGGGAATATTTCAACTTCGCTTAGGTGAAAGTCAAACAAAAATTATCACCTTACCATTGGTACCAAAAGATAATGTTATACTAACAACAACCTTCGAAAATTATCAATTTTCACCTGTGTTTACAAATACAGAATGGTCTGAAAGCCTAACAAAATACATTTCACTTTTTTCCGATTTTGCTTCAAAACAAGAAAGTTTAGCCACCTTAAAAGACAAGGTTACAGATGATGTTTTATTGAAACAATATTTATCCTTTAGGAAACCAATTGAGCTTTTTTGTGTTGAAACAGTGAATAATGAACCAAGTAATCCCTTGAATTTCATTTTAACGTCCTTTCTAGCGCCTAATATGGGCTTTAAAGATTGGAACGTTCAAAACCTTTTTGCCTTGCAGAAAATGAGTGCTGCGTATGCAAATAGATATAAAAACTCTCCTATTGCAACAAATCTGGTACAACAAGTACAAGTAATAGAAAACAACTATAATCAATACAAAACACTTAATGCTGGAAAAACAGAAGCTCCTGAAATCGCATTAAAAAATCCAGATGGTGTTGAAATGAAACTATCTTCCTTGAGAGGAAAATATGTTCTAATTGATTTTTGGGCTTCTTGGTGCTCTCCATGTCGGCATGAAAATCCAAATGTTGTGAGATTATATAATCAGTATAAAGACAAAGGATTTACAATAATGTCAGTATCTCTCGATAGCGATGTTGCAGTGTGGAAAAATGCTATCAAAGAAGATGGATTAGTTTGGCCTAATCATGTAAGTGAGCTTTCTGGATGGGAATCGAGCATGCCAAATCTATATGGTTTCCAAAGTATTCCCCACACTGTTTTGGTTGACAAGGAAGGGAAAATAATTGAAACTGGATTACGTGGAGAATCTTTGGAACAAAAATTGAAGGAACTGATCAAAAATTAATAGTAAGTCAAAGAAATACAGTCATGAAAAGAACTGAAATTACTAAAAATGAAGTGTGTATTTCTACTAAAAACAATAAAAATCATATGAACAAAATACTTTTTTTCACGACTCTACTACTTTCATTTTGGGGAAGTAGTCAAATTTCTGTATCAGTTTCTGGCAACATTTTCAATACCTCTGAAGATTCTGTCAAAATATCTCAATTTTACGGCTCACACTACATTGATTTCCTGAGCGTTCCCCTTTCTAAAAAAGGTGATTTTACGATTAAAGGTAAATTACCAAATCCCGATTATTATGTTCTTCGACTTGGAAATACACATATAAATATAATTGTGAAAGACTTATGCGATATTAAGGTATATGGTGATGGTTCAAATATCCAATCTTACGCTAATATTATTGGATCTGATGAAAGTGTCAACATGAATGAATTTATCAAGGTGTTGACGGCATGGAATCAAAAGCAAGCTTCAGCTAGTCAAGAACTTAAACAATCTCCCGAAAAATCTCAAGAAATTAATACATCGATGCAACGAGAATATTCTAATTTTCAAAGTGCTCGTCAAACATTTATAGCTCAAAATCAAAATTCGCCTGCTTTGCTTGTTGCATTATCAACCACCAATCCAGAAAATGAATTTACGGTCTACGAATCACTTGTTAATCAATTAGTCAAATCATTTACCGAATCACCTACTATAAAAGAAGTTAACAAAAATTTTATTGCTCTAAAAGAGAAAAAAGAAGCTGCTAATTTTTTAGCGGAAGGAAAAATGGCTCCTGATTTTTCGGACACAAAATTAGATGGAAATACATTAAAACTTTCTGACTTAAGAGGTAAAGTGGTTCTTTTAGATTTCTGGGCATCTTGGTGCGGACCTTGTCGAAAAGAAAATCCGAACGTTGTTAAAATGTATGAAAAATATAACAAAGACGGATTTACCGTCATGAGTGTTTCGTTTGATCAAGATAAAGGAAAATGGAAAAACGCCATTGAATCTGATCATTTAATTTGGCCAAATCATGTGAGTGATCTAAAAGGTTGGTCAAGCGCAACAGGTAAAATTTATCAGATTACATCCATTCCTTTCACTGTGCTAATAGATCAAGAAGGGAAAATTATAAAAACAAATTTGAGAGGTGAAGCGTTGGAACAAGAACTTTTACGTATTTTCGGACATTAGGGAGGTGAGAGATTGAGGTTGAGGTTGAGGTTAAGTAAGATTGAGAATTTAGTAAGGTTGAGCAACGAAGATTATAATGCCAGATACAATTAAAAAACATATTTATTTCGCTTCCGATTTTCATTTAGGTGCTCCTACCTATGAAAAAAGTTTAGAACGTGAAAAAGAATTAGTAGCTTGGTTAAATCAGATAAAACCAACGGCTGAAGAAATTTTTTTAGTAGGTGATATTTTTGATTTTTGGTTTGAATACAAACATGCGATCCCAAAGGGTTTTGTGCGATTACAAGGAAAAATAGCTGAGTTAACAGATGCTGGGATTCCCATTCATATTTTTACTGGAAATCATGATATGTGGATTTTTGATTACCTACCAAAAGAACTAGGAATTCAGATTCACAGAAAACCTATCGAAAGAACTTTTGGTGATAAGAAATTTTATATAGGTCATGGAGATGGTTTAGGACCTGGTGATCACTCCTATAAAATTTTAAAAAAAATATTTAATAATAAGTTTTGTCAGTGGATTTTCGCTAGGCTGCATCCCAATTTCGGTATTTGGTTAGCCAACTTATCTTCGAAATCAAGTAGAGCAAAATCAGGAACAAGCGATGAGAAATTTTTAGGTGTTGAGAATGAATGGTTAGCTATTTACAGCAAAGAAATTTTGGCGCAGCAACATTTTGATTATTTTATATATGGTCATAGACATTTACCACTTCAAATCGAACTTTCTGAAAAATCGACTTATATCAACCTCGGTGATTGGCTTCAGTATTACACTTATTTAGATTTTGACGGTGAAACAGCGATCTTAAAACATTGGAAAAAAGGTGAAATATCAAATTATGAGTTCTAAATCATTTATTTCTTGCCAATTTTTTATTTTTTAAAAACTTCTATTTTGGATAAAAAAATAGTAACTCGCTGATAAAAACAACTTTATTTAGAAAATAAAAAAAATAAATCACAAAAAATTACTCAGGTATTAATTTAATACATATCTTTGCACAAATAAAATTATTATTATGAATAAAGGAATTGTAAAATTTTTCAATGACTCAAAAGGATTTGGATTTATTAAAGACGCAGAATCAAACCAAGAGTACTTCGTACACATTTCAGGTTTAATTGATGAAATCAGAGAGAATGATGAAGTTACTTACGAACTTCAAGAAGGAAAAAAAGGATTAAATGCAGTTAACGTTAAACAAGCATAAGCTTTAAAACGATACTTTATATTTATGAAGTTTAAGTCTAGCAAAATTTGCTAGACTTTTTTTTTGTTCCTATAATTACCAAAATAATAGCGATGTGATCATAGTTGTAACTTTCTAAACGAACGTGCTTATACAACTATGAAAGCATTACTCTCCATAATGGCAATCATCCTTTCACAGACAGGATATGTCGCAGCGCAAGTGAATATTAGAGTTAATATTCAATTTAGAGACACAATTGTTGTAGATAAATATGTTCCCGATAGCGGAATATTCTCATCTATCAAAATTAAAATGGATCCTGGAGAGTTTGAAATAAATAATCCTCAAATCATTCAAAAGTTAAGTAATCAAACAATCGTAGGAGTTGATTTAGTTTATTCAGATTATCCTGTAGGTGCGGACTTTACAGAATTGAACCTAAATCGTATTTTAGAATTGCACATGAATTTACCTCAAGCTTTTAATAACCCTATTATTAAATGGCACCTCGTGAAACAAACAGGTGTTGAACGTACTGGAAATATACAAAATTACTTCCATGGTTTCGTCGTTTACTACAGACCTATGCCAAGTTTTAAATCCGAAAATGAAATAATTACTTCAATCATCGAAGGTAAAAAACCACCAGAAGATTCAACGGTTTTAAAGGTTGTAAATCGAAATAGTAATTGGAAAAACATGTTGGTTGTTTGTGACGTTACTGGCAGTATGTCTCCATATACAGCACAAATTTTGTTGTGGATTAAAAGCAATCAAAAGTTAAATACATTCAAACAAATTGTTTTTTTCAACGATGATGAAGAAAAAAGCAACAATCAAATCGCAGCCTCTGATGACCATGGAATATGGAGTATTGAAACATCAAATTCAAAAAAAGTGATTGAAACTGCTTTTGTCGCCATGGAAAAAGGTGCCCATATTGAAAATGACCTAGAAGCAATTTGTTATGCTATCAAAAAATATCCAGAAAACAAACAGAATGTTATACTTATTGCTGATAACTGGGAAAATCCTTGTGACATGAAACTGTTGAGTTTTCTTAAAAGTCAGAATATTCCTATAAAGATTATTGTTTGCGGTGTGACGGATAGAATGAACACGTTGTATTTGGATATTGCATATGCGACTGGAGGTTCCATCCATACCATGGAACAGGATTTAGTTGATGTAGCAAAAATAGGTGAAGGTAAGACGTTCAAATTAGGAGGTATGAAATTCAGGATGTCTGGAGGGAAATTTGTGCAACTTTAAATAACCACGCCTAAGTTGAAAACGGATGTAAAAGTCCGTTTTTTTTTGTCCTAACTTTTAAAATGTTCGCTAGATTTTCAATCACTATCTTTCTAAACTTGTAATCCCTAGTTTACTTATTTTGGTACGATTTTCCACTTTATAGATCTTTGAATTTTAACTACCTTTACTCTTCAATGTAAAAAAAATGAGCGATTCACTTCAATTTGAAAAAACATTCACAGCAAAGGACTTCTCTGAAAAAAAAATAACAAGTAGAGAATTTGACCGATGTACATTTGAGAACTGTGATTTCTCTTCCTGTTTTATAACACAATCAGACTTCATCGATTGTTTATTCAATGATTGTAACTTCTCTATGACAAAACTTGCTCATTCAGGTTTAAAAAATTGCGACTTTGTGAATTGTAAGATGGTAGGTGTTGATTTTAGCGTTTGTAATGACTTTTTATTTTCAGTTAATTTTAAAAATAGTCAATTAGATTATTCAACTTTCTTTCAGAAAAAAATGAAAAAGACACAATTTATCGATTGTTCTTTAAAGGAAGTAGATTTTTCAGAAGTAGAACTTACAGAAGCGGTTTTCGTGTCTTGCGACCTGATAGGAGCAGTTTTTGAAAACACACTTTTAGTAAAAGCAGATTTAAGAACTGCGATTAATTATTCCATAGATCCTGAAAAAAATAAAATCAAAAAAGCTCGTTTTTCTTTGCCCGCAGTTACTGGATTATTGAATAAATACCAAATTTTGATCGACTAATAGACAATGGAAACCCATTTAAAAATAAGGGAATACAAACACACCGATAAAAAAGATTTAATTCAAATTTTACGATTAAATACTCCCAAATATTTCTCTTCTGCAGAAGAAATAGATTTTCTTCACTACTTAGAAAATGAAATTGACTTGTATTACGTATTGCTTGTAGAAAATAAAATTATTGGTTGCGGTGGTATTAATAGTAAAAATGAAACGGTAGGCATTATAAGTTGGGGAATTATTCATCCGGCTTATCAAGGGTTTTCGTATGGTACTTTACTGTTAAAACATCGAATTTCAGCACTACAAGAATTGAAAAATTGTAAAACAATACACGTCCGAACTTCCCAACTGGTTTTCAAGTTTTATGAAAAAAATGGGTTCAAGCTTATGAAAATTGTGGAAAATTATTGGGCACAAGGATTCCACTTATACGAAATGGAATATTTGATGTAATACAAATACAAAAACCTTTATTCAAAATATGTATTTTCATGTTCTTTGAGGAAAATCAGTATCTTTACTCAAAAAAGAAAATGACAAATAACGATATTCTTAAAAAATTACGTGTCGCTCTTCACTTAAGAAATGATGAAATCATTGAAATAATGAAACTTGTCGAGTTTAAGGTGACTGCAAGTGAATTAGGCGCATTATTTAGAAAGGAAGATCATCCAAATTACAAAGAATGTGGCGATCAATTTTTACGAAATTTTCTCAATGGGCTAATCATTCACAAAAGAGGGCCGATGGATAAATCTACTACTTCCGAAAACGACACGAAATAGAACGTCTGCTCAGTAGAAATGATTATAAGATGATGAAAAATATTCTTATTATTTTTTTATTACTTCACTTGAACACAGGTTTTTCTCAAAAAAAATCAACATCAAGTGTTAAGCAACAGATGAGAGATTTTTCAATTTTTAAAAATGAAATTCTTGCCAACTCTGCTGGACTTTATTTTTATAATACAGAAGAAGAATTTAACAATCAACTTGATTCACTTCAACTAGGATTACAAATTCCAAGAAATGAATTAGAAATATATAAATTATACGCACGTTGCGTTGCCTCCATTCATTGCGGTCATACAGTTATCAAGGTCAAACAAATTTATAGCCATTACTTAAAAAACAAATCAACTTTACCCTTTGATGTTTACTTTGTGAATGGGAAATTATTTATAAAAAATGATTATAATAAATCCTTGACATGCTTACAAAAACAAACAGAGATATATTCAATAAACGGAAAATCTATTCTAGAGATAGCGAATTATTTATCAAAATTCATTAGCTCTGACGGCTATAACCAAACCCACATAAATGAACGATTGAAAGAAAAATTCATGTTCTACTATTATTGTTTTTTAAAAGAGAGCGATGAATTTAACGTACAGTATATTAGTGAAAAAAAAGATACAATTACCACCACTTTCTTAGCAGTTTATCCAACTGTCAAGCAAAAAATAAAAGAATCAGATTATTTCAATCACCTTGAAAGACATATCGACACACTCAATAATAGGGCTAAATTGGTTTTACCTAATCCACTTCCACGTAACAATACCTATAAATTACAATTAGATACTTTTTTCGTCTTTCTACAACAATATTCAATTGATAATTTAATTATAGATCTCCGCGGAAACACCGGAGGATTATCACAATATTATCTGACAGGATTTTTTTGTGATAGCAATTATACGTATGAATCCCGAACTTTACAAGCTAGAAAACAACCAAATTATCATTACCAAAAACCCTTCGATTCTCAACGATTATCTATTTTTTGCACGAGAATCGTCACAAGAAATGGTAAAACCACAACAACCAAAGAATCCGTTCCAAATTATCCTCAATTTAAAGGGGAAATTTATATCTTAACCGATGGCTGGACATTTTCTGCAGCTTCTAATCTAGCTTCAATACTCAAAGAACATTCAGGAGCAATTACAATCGGAGAAGAAACAGGAGGCAGCTATCTAAGATGCAGCACAGGCAATCTCATTCTTAAATTACCAAAATCGAACTTGCTAATTAAAATCAACCCAATGAAATATGTAAATTCGGTAAAAGTAACTGGATATAAAGGCGGTGTACTGCCAACGTATGAAGTAAAACCAAGTGACAAATGGGATTCAGATGTGGATGTACAATTGCAATTTGTCTATGATCTAATTAAAAATTAAAAAATATAATTTTGACACAGAAAGTATTATTTATCACGCCTCCATTTACACAGTTAAATACGCCATATCCAGCAACGGCCTATTTGAAAGGATTTTTAAACACGCAGAATATCCCTTCTTATCAAGTTGATTTAGGTATTGAGGTAATTTTAAAATTATTTTCAAAAGAAGGACTAACTCAGCTTTTCGCAACAATTGAACAAAAAGAAATAAATTTAAGTGATAACAGTGCCCGAATTGTCAATTTAAAACAAGAATACATCAAGTCAATTGATCCAGTTATTTCCTTTTTACACGACACAAATTCGACCATCTCTCACCTGATTTGTGAACGCAATTATTTACCTGAAGCTTCTAGATTTCAGCAATTAGAAGACTTAGAATGGGCGTTTGGAACCATCGGAATACGAGATAAAGCAAGACATTTTGCGACCTTGTATTTAGAAGATATTTCTGACTTAATTATTGAAGCAATTGACCCACACTTTGGGTTTAGCAGATACGCCGAAAGACTTGGTAGATCAGCTTCCACGTTTAATGAATTAAATACTGCATTGCTAGGTGAAAATACATATATTGATTCACTTTTAATAAAATTACTGCAGGTAAAAATAGAGGAAGAAAAACCAACATTAGTGGCAATTACAGCGCCATTTCCTGGTAATTTATACAGTGCCTTCAAATGCGGGCAATGGATTAAGAAAAATCATCCTCAAATAAAGGTTACACTCGGCGGAGGGTACGCAAACACAGAATTAAGATCTTTAACTGAAATACAAGTATTTAATTTCTTTGATTTTATTACCTTAGATGATGGAGAAGCACCAATATTACATTTAATTGAATATTTGGAAGGAAAGAGAGAAATCGAAAATTTAAAGAGGACATTTTCTGTAAATAATCAAAAAGTAATTTACTACAATGGTTCTACCCTCCCCGATTTTAAGCAAAAAGATGTGGGCACTCCAGATTATTCCGATCTACACTTGCGAAAATATTTATCGGTCATAGAAATCGCTAATCCAATGCATCGATTATGGAGTGATGGCAGATGGAATAAGCTGACATTGGCGCATGGTTGCTACTGGGGAAAATGTACTTTTTGTGATATTTCTCTTGATTATATAAAAACATACGAAGCAGCGACGGCGAATATTTTAGTCGATAGAATCGAAGAATTAATTGCTCAAACGGGAAATAATGGTTTCCATTTTGTCGATGAAGCAGCACCTCCAGCGCTCATGCGAGAAGTAGCATTGGAAATAATTAGAAGAAATTTAACGGTTGTATGGTGGACCAATATTCGATTTGAAAAAAGTTTCACCTATGATCTTTGCAAATTATTATCGCTTTCTGGCTGTATTGCTATTTCCGGTGGATTAGAAGTCGCCTCTGACCGATTACTTCGTCTAATAAATAAAGGAGTTTCAGTAGCTCAAGTAGCAAAAGTAGCAGACAATTTCACCCAAGCGGGAATGATGGTTCACGCCTATTTAATGTATGGATTTCCAACACAAACAGAACAAGAAACAATTGATTCACTAGAAGTTGTGCGGCAATTACTAGAAATTGGAGCCATTCAATCAGGGTTTTGGCATCAATTTGCGATGACTGCTCATAGTCCAATTGGTTTAAATCCAGAAGATTTTAATGTTACTAATTTAATTCCTGAGATGGGAACATTTGCTAATAACGATCTGTATCACTCAGACAAAACAGGATGTAATCACGCGTTATTTAGTGACGGATTAAAAAAATCATTGTTCAACTATATGCATGGAATTGGATTCGAGCTTCCTTTAAACCAATGGTTTGATTTTAAAATACCTAAAACAAGTATCCCTAAAAACTATATTGAACGCTGTATCGATTTGAATGATGAAAAAGAGATTAAATCGAGCTCAAAAATCATTTGGATTGGACCTTCACCTTCTATTCGGTTTTATACAAAGGTAAAAAAAGGAAAAACGCTTAATATGGCTTCTATCTATTTTAGCACAAAAAAAGAAGATGTTGAAGTAATTGTAAAAGAAGATATTGGAAATTGGCTTTTAAAAATTCTTCATGAACTTGCTGTTCAATCAAAAAAGACCTATACTTTTGAAATGCTGCAAAAGGAATTTAACGCACATTCATTCGGTGAATTCTCACTTTTCTGGAATAGTTACACGATAGCACAACTCAGAGATCATGGTCTAATAATAACCTGAGGTTGACTAATCTTTTGAAATCAGATTGTTTCATGAACTTTCAATTTCTCCTTTTTGTTTTTATCTTTGTCTTATGCGTATAGATATTCTTACTGTGCTTCCAGAATTGCTTGATAGTCCATTTTCGGCTTCTATTATGCAAAGAGCTCAAGACAAAGGTCATGTTGAAATTCACATTCATAACATTCGCGACTATTCTACCAATAAGCATCATAAAGTAGATGATTACCAATATGGCGGTGGCGCTGGAATGGTACTGACGATTGAGCCTATTTCTGCTGTCATTGAAAAATTAAAATCCGAGCGCACGTATGATGAAATCATCTATATGTCGCCCGACGGTGAAGTTTTAAATCAGTCTATATGTAACACCATGAGTTTATCAGAAAATCTGTTAATTCTCTGCGGACACTATAAAGGAGTTGACGAAAGAATTCGAGAACACTATATTACACGAGAAATATCAATCGGATCATACGTTCTTTCGGGTGGTGAACTTGGGGCGGCAGTTTTAGTTGATAGTGTTGTTCGATTAATACCAGGAGTATTAAATGACGAAACGTCAGCATTAACCGATTGTTTTCAAGATGATTTGCTTTCCCCTCCCGTTTATACAAGGCCACCCTCTTTTAATGGTTGGGATGTGCCAGAAGTATTGTTATCAGGTGACTTTGCGAAAATTGATAAATGGAGAGAAGAAAAAGCGATGGAAAGAACCTTAGAAAGAAGACCTGATTTATTGAAAGATTAAAACCTACTTCGGTGCGATTAAAAAAAAATCACTTAATTCGGCTTTCTTCCAACATAAAAAAAACATTAAACATCAAGCATTAAAAATTCAACATTAAAAAAACATGGAAGATATTCAAGTTTACATCGATTTATTAAAAAGTGGTAAAACAATTCTTTATCCATCAGACACAATTTGGGCTTTAGGATGTGACGCAACGAATGAGGAAGCATGTCAAAAAATAATGCAGTTAAAAAACAGAACTGAGGGAAACAGTTTTATTATTTTAGTAGATGGCTGGCACATGGTCGAACGATATATACCCGAATTTCATGAAGTGTGTTATGAATTAGGAGATTTGGCTGAAAAACCTTTGACAATTGTTTATCCAAATGCTAGAAATATTGCTCCATCCGCATTAGCAGCTGATGGGTCAATCGGAATTAGAATAACAAACGATCCCACATGCGTCAAACTAATAAAAGGAATGCGTAAACCTTTGATTAGTACCTCTGCAAATTTTTCAGGAAAACCATCACCACAAAGTTATGCTGAAATTTCAGATAAAATTAAAGCAAATGTTGATGTAATAATTGAAGAACGGTTAAAAGAACAAATGACCACCCCTTCTCAAATTATTAAAGTTGATATTGATGGAACTTTTAAAATTATAAGAGCTTAATTAAGACCAAGTCTTATTCATATGTGGAAATAAGTGCGCCTTCAGAACCAATATTCTCATGTAACCCTCAATTATCCTTCTACTAGTGTTTTCTCACTTTTCCTTGATGAAGAGAAAATGTAATTTTCGAAGACAAGCGGTAGTGCTGGAGGTAAGCAAAAATCAAGGATCTTTCCAAGGAATTTTTTACTCCATTCCATTTCGTAAAACCCTTGTAAATTCTTTCCTTCACGCTATATTTCGCGAAAAAACGAAACGCGATTACGGAAAATTTACAACTAATTCTGTGGAAAGACCATTTCAACTTCACTTCGATATAAATCTACTTAGTGTCTGATTTTTTTTAATGTTTTATAGTATCTTTCAATTATTGGTGTTTATCACTTAATTATCATTTTTTACTTCAAAAAAAAACGAAGATCTCATCTAGAAATCTTCGTTTTTTAAAACTCTTTTTTATATAATTTATCTAAATAAATTAAGATGTCCATTCAAAAGATACCTCTTATCTGACATTGTTTCTTTGAATTCAATTCGCCAAATATATGCCCCATCTTGTACAAGAACACCTCCATAAGTTCCATCCCAGCCAATTGTGGCATCCTTCGATTCAAAAACCACTTGTCCCCATCTATTGTAAATAATTAATCGATAATCTGTTGGGTCATATCCTGAAGTAAAAATAGGTTTAAATACTTCATTATATTCATCATGATCTGGTGTAAAAGTATTTGGTATATAAAATACTAAAACATCTTTAATCAACACAGTTTTAACTAATGAATCAACGCATCCATTTACTGACGTAGCAATTAATTTTATTGGGTATAAAACATTTGGGGCTGCACTATATAAGTGTGAAGGATTCACTTCAATAGACGTTGCATTGTCTCCAAAATCCCAAAAATAGGATACTGCGTTCACCGACATATTTGTTAAATCAACTTGTGAATTACTAACATCTGGCGCAATTGGACTAATAGTAAACGCCGCAAGAGGAGAACTATAAACCGTTACTGACATTTTAGCCGTATCTGAAGGACAAGATCCTGAACCACCTGCAACCACATAATTAAAAACATAATTTCCGCCCAATAAAGTGCTTGTATTCAACATTCCAGTTTGTGTCAATTGGCCAGAAAAAGAACCTTGTGCTGACCAATTACCTCCCACATCACCACCAACAATAAATTGATTAAGATTTAAAGAACTTATTGAACCATAGCAGAAAGCAGTATCAGCATCTAAGCCAGCATTGAATACTGAAGCAACATTTATGGTAATGAAAGCAGTATCATTAGGACATGGAGCAGCTGCTGCCATTGAGTATGAAAACGTATAAACTCCTAAAGGCAAAGTAGAAATGGTAAAATCTGCAGTGGTAGGATTGAAACTTCCACTTGGAGGCAACGTAGTTTCATTCCAAGTACCAGTATTCTGAACTCCAGCGCCGAGTAAATCGAATAAATTTACCATAGTTTCTGCATTGCAATAAATCTGTGAATTGTCCGGTCCAGCTTCCCCAGTTCCTCCGAAAGTAATTACTACCTGCGCATAATTATAACATCCACCAATAGGGTCTGCAATCATTACATAGACGACGTCTCCAACATCTATAACACCAGATCCCCACAAATTTGTCATATCAGTAGCACTTGTAGGAATAACAGAATGAAAAGTAGTTGTAGTATTTGGCGTGGCGTTTAAATCAGTTACAACTAAAGAAGACAAAGGAAAACTTCCGCATTGTGGTCCAGGATCTGTTATTACTAAATCTGGTGCAGGCCCCACAGTGACATTGATCGTTTTAGAAATTGTTAAAGCCAAACAAGGATTTGTAGGAACTCCAGTTACAGTATAAACAATACTAGATGTTGGAGAAGCAGTAACCACAGCACCTGTTGGAGAGCTCAATCCCGTACTTGGACTCCAAGTCCATGCGTAATCACTTATACTTGGTCCTGAAATTTCAAGCGTAGTTGGTAAACCTGCACAAATCGTCACAGAATTAATAATTGGTGCACAAGCAGTTGATGCTGGATCAGACCCTGCAGTAAACTCATATAAGTTAGCGAATGCAGCATCTATTTGCGATGCATCAAGAATTATACTATATTCAAATTTTTCAGAAGCACCTGGGGCAAGAGTTGCTATTTTATATGCTAAAGAAATTGCTTCATCTGCATTATAAGGAGGCGCTACTGTTCCACTTAAAGGAGAAATTCCATTCCAAATATCAGAACCATCCCTATTAGAAAAACCACCATGTGAGACTCTAAATTTCAGACCAATTGCAGCTAAACCTAAGTATGAAGCACTTGAAAAAGCATCCGCATCTTGTGAAGCAGAAACCAATGCTTTTGGGCAACTAGCTGTAGGTTGCGAAGTAATTGTGTTATTCGTGCTGTAATCGGAATTTAAATATTGATTATTGTCTGGGTCCAAATTTCTATAATAATAGATATTATTAGCTACAGCTCCAGTATTATTTGTGATAGTAACTTCAGTAGTATAGAACAACTGATTTGTCATCATGTGATAAACAATCTTTACGGCAAAATTATTTATAGTACCATTCCATTCAACTGAGATACAGTTACCAGTAACAGAATAATTAGATAAGGATCCATTAATTTCAAATTGAGATGTGCTAGTCCAAGTTGCATCATAGGCATTGTTACTATAATTAACCCCGCCAATTTCTAAACCAAATCCATTTTCAGGACTTCCAGGAGTAAAAAAATCTCCATTATAAGTAGCCCAGCTATTTACTTGTGGATTAGCCACAAAACCAAAATATAAATTAGGATCAAATTGCCCAGACCTCGCGTGCGAACCTGCTAAAGTTGGCGCACCTTCAAATCCATAATTATTGATACCTACTTCTATATTATTACCAATGAGATAGGCTCCTGACGAATTTAACTGAGCTTGTGTGGGTGACACAAAAAACAATATGATAAAAACGCAGATTCTAAGTGTTAAACTATTCATTTATGTACAGATAAATTAATTTAATTTTTAGGCAAGCATAGTGATAGAATATAATTTTTCCACCATGTTGCAGATTTAACTTCTTTTGTTCTATTGGTATGAATTTCAAGATATACCAAATTATTAGGGAAATCCACAGAATAAGTCAATAAATTATTTGAAATACTATTAAATTTCTTTCTCGCAGATTCAAGGTCTGAAAATTTAAATGGAGCAATATCAAGCACATAAAAATTATTCAATTCTTTTGTATCATCAATAGAAACACAAAAATTATCCGTAATCGTCGCATTTCCATATTTTGAATGATCAGCAAAATTTTGTGAAAGTAAATTACTAGAAAATAAAATAAAAAGGACTGGAAATAGTATGTTTTTTATCATTTTTAGCTGTTCTAGAAGTTTGGTAATTTATTAGTAATGTAATTAATACGCAAAGATAGGTAAATAGTTGCTTTTACAAAAAAATAATCTTGCTTACTTTGTTTATGGAGGCTTTTATAAGTTTATATCTACTGCGATACAATAAATTAACTCAATAAAATTAAGCGATTTAATGATTTATTTTAAATAATTATCAAAATAGATCAATAACGTTAATTTATTAATAACCTACTATTAACAAAGAATCTGAGGTTATTAACATCTATAATTGATTCGAATATATTTCGAATAGATGGCTCTTTACTCCTTTTATTTCTAAAAAATGAAAAAAATCATTACTGCTAAGGTAAGACTTTTGATTATATTTGCGGGAAGTTATGGATCAAAAGAATTTCGCATCATATTTAAAACACCCTGTTTTTAAAGTAGCCTCGCAAATAGTTACAGAAAACAACCTACAAGCTTACGTTATTGGTGGTTTTGTTCGTGACCTTCTTCTAGAAAGACCTTCGAAAGACATCGATATAGTGGTAATAGGAAATGGCTTAGATTTAGCAAAAGAATGTGCTAGAATCTTGCGCGTGAAGAAAGTTTCCGTTTTTGAAAATTTTGGAACTGCACAATTTAAGTACAAAGATTTAGATGTCGAATTTGTTGGTGCAAGGAAGGAATCTTACCGACAAGATTCTAGAAAGCCACTCGTGGAAAATGGTACTTTAGAAGATGATCAAAACCGAAGAGATTTTACAATAAATGCTCTTGCAATTAGTTTACATGCTGACACATTTGGAGAACTCATTGACCCTTTTGAAGGTTTAGCAGATTTAGAAAAAGGAATTATTCGGACTCCTTTAGATCCTGACATTACCTATAGTGATGATCCTTTGCGAATGATGCGAGCGATTCGTTTTGCCTCTCAACTTGGATTTAAAATAGAGCATAAAAGTTTAAACTCAATTTTAAATAATTCGCACAGATTAGAAATAATTTCTATGGAGCGAATAATGGATGAATTGAACAAAATAATTCTTTCAAAACTTCCTTCCAGAGGATTCAAATTATTAAATTCGACCAAATTACTGCATCAATTTTTCCCAGAAATGATTGCTCTTCAAGGAATTGAAACCATCGATGGTAAGTCACATAAAGACAATTTCTATCACACACTTGAAGTATTGGATAATGTTTCTGAGTATAGCGAGAATTTATGGTTGAGATGGGCGGCAATTATGCATGATATTGCAAAACCACCCACAAAACGATTCGACAAAGAAATTGGTTGGACATTTCACGGTCATGAAGAAATGGGAGCACGAATGACTTCAAAAATATTTCGTCGATTAAAACTTCCTTTGGATACAAAAATGAAGTACGTTGAGAAATTAGTGCGACTTCACTTACGACCAATTGCACTGGTAAAAGGGACAGTAACTGATTCTGCAATAAGAAGATTACTGTTTGAAGCAGGCGATGACATTGATGATTTAATGCAATTATGTAACGCAGATATTACCTCAAAAAATGAATTTAAAGTTCAAAAATTCAAGAAAAATTTTGATTTAGTAACTTCAAAACTAAGAGCTGTCGAAGAAAAAGATCGAGTTCGAAATTTTCAACCACCTATTTCTGGGCAACAAATTATGGAAACATTTTCCATGAAACCATGCAATGAAGTCGGTTTAATAAAAACGAGAATCAAGGATGCGATATTAGATGGCACAATTGATAATAATCCAGAAGATGCGCTGCAATATATGTTGGAAATCGGAAAAGAATTAGGATTGATTAACTAATTAATTGAATCTTTAATTCGTAAAAAAATGATAACTTTACATTTCAGTAAAAAAAAATAATTATGGCGGGATTAAAATTTAGAGTCCTTCTCGATTCTAAAGACCAGGAAAAAGTATTTAGAGATATTCTAATTAGCGATTCAGACAATTTCGAAACATTCTATAAAGCGATTATTTCTTCCTTTAGATTTGAAGGTGATCAAATGGCTTCATTTTATATGTCCAATGATGAATGGGATAAAGGGCACGAAATAAGCCTAATGGACATGTCGTATGATGATGATTCTATTGATGCAATCCCTTCAGTAATGAAAAACGCTATCATAAAAGATTTCATTGAAGAGCCTGATCAAAAAATTATTTTGGTCTATGATTTTCTTCGAATGTGGATTTTCTTAGCAGAATTAGTTGGGTATGAAAAAGAAGCACCTGTTGAACCACAAGTGCTTATGGCGATGGGAATGGCTCCGCCAGAGGATTCTAAAATAACGGACATTAGTGACGATGAAGATTTGTTAGCTGAAATTTCTGGTGATGATGACGATGAAGACGACGATGATGATTTAGGATTTAACGATTATGAAGATGGGCTTTCAGATGATGATATGTCAAGCTTTGACAATTATGATTATTAAAAAAAATGGAAAAGACAGTAGGAGACCCAATCGGACAAGCGATTTTAGAATATGTAAAAACAAATAAACCGGACGACATCATTGTTTGTTCTGAAATTTGTGAAGACGATATAATTCCTATCGAAGTCTTATTTCGGACCCTTGAAGAAATGCCAGATTTAGAAGTTTGTGCTATCAGCAGAGCGAGTGGAAAAGTATTAGATGTTGGTGCAGGTGCGGGAGTTCATGCAATTGAAATGAAGAAAAAAGGCTGCGATGTGTTGGCTATTGATATTTCGAAAGGTGCAGTTGAACATCTTAAAAGTACCGGAGTTAATGTGCAAGAAATAGACTTTTTCAAACTAGAAAATCAAAAATTTGATACGATTACCATGTTAATGAATGGAATTGGAATTGCTGGTTCACTGTCCAACTTAGAAAATACATTAGCGCATGCAAAATCATTGTTAAATGATGGCGGTAAATTACTTTGTGATTCTTCCGATATACGTTATTTATATGAAGATGAAGATGGTGCTTTGTGGGTTAATTTAAATACGGAATATTACGGGAATTTTCGTTTTCAAATGAAATACAAAAAAGAGACGGGTCCTTGGTTTGATTGGTTATATGTTGATTTTGATTCTTTGTATAAAGCAGCTCAAAATGTTGGGATGAAAGCAACTCGTATTTATGAAAAAGACGATAATTATTTAGCAGAAATTACGCTATAAAAATTTCAAATCTCATTTATCTTCGTTAGAAAGTACATTCCTTATGAAAAAAAGAATACTTCAGTTTACTATTTTTATTCTAAGTATTGTCGGCATAAGTTTTTGCTATTCAGATATTTCCCCCTACCCTTTTACTAAAAGTTCATTGCTGTGGGAGATTGAAGGCCCCTCGATTCCTAAAGGAAGCTATCTTTTTGGTACCATGCACCTTGTAGAAAAGGACTATTTTTACTTTCCGAAAAACTTAGAGAAAATTGTTTCCAAAACAGATTTATTAGTAATGGAAATTGCAGGAATACCAAATGAAGCAGAAGTATTGAAATACATCACACTAAAAGAAGGTTCCTTATTCGATTTTTTCACTGCAGAACAAACCGACAGTATATTCGTTTGGGCAAGATCAAAAATGGGGATGAGTGAACAATTGTTCAGAACTAGTTTGTCAAAAATGAAGCCATTTGTTCTTGTGCAATTAGCAACACAATTGCAATATCTAGGAAAAACGGAATCCTATGAGATGAAATTTCAATCCATTGCTGAAAACAAAAAAATGGCGCAGAAAGGACTTGAGACAATCGAGTTTCAAATGTCATTGTTCGACAATTTAAAGAAATCCGAACAAGCAGAAATGGTGATGCAGGAAATTAGAGATTCTAAGAAATCAGATGCTCAATTGAAACAAATACAACAACTTTATAAACGGCAGAATATTGATTCATTGTATATGTTAATTCAAGAAGGAGAAGAAATGTTAGCATTCAAACAAGCGGATTTCCTAGAAAAACGCAACCATACTTGGATACCTAAAATAATAGAAATGTTACATGAAAACAAATGTTTTATTGCCGTTGGAGCAGGACATTTAGGAGGAAAAGATGGAATTATTCGACTTCTTCAAAAAGAAGGATACACTCTCACTCCTGTAGAATTTTAATTATCAAACGAAGTCAAAAAATAAGTTTAGTCATGAAAAAAATCATCTCACTATTTATACTTTTAACAATCCTACAGTCTTGCAATACATATTCTGACGCAGAGAAAAATAATTTTGACACCCAAATAGTTCAGTATTTAAAAGCCAAAAACATCAGGTGTGATAGATCAGATTCTGGCTTGTATTATCACATTTATGATAAAGGAGAAGGCGAAAACATACAATTAACAGATAGCGTTGCCTTTACGTATAAAGGAACACTCTTAAATGGAACTGTGTTTGATAATCAAAAAAAACCGGTCACTTTTAAAGTAAAAGATTTAATTGCAGGATGGAAAGAAATCATGTTGAAACTAAAAACAAAAAGTAAAGTTTTATTAGTAATGCCTCCACTATTAGGCTATGGAACCCATGACTTAGAAAAAATACCCCCGAATTCCATTTTAGTTTTTCAGATGGAAATAAATTGTATAAAGTAATTTTTTTCCATATATTTATTTATAATTTAGTGCAGTTTTAATTTTTCAATCAATTATTAATAGATCATGACGAAAACCAAAAAAATAACGATTGCAATTGATGGGTTTTCTTCTTGCGGCAAAAGCACTTTAGCAAAAGCTTTGGCAAAAAAAATTAATTATATTTTTATTGATAGCGGAGCAATGTATCGAGGTGTTTCTTTGTATTGCATTGACAATAATCTTACCATTGACAATGAAATAAATGAATCGTTATTAATTGAACACCTTCCTCTAATAGAATTATCGTACAAAATTAATGAAAACACCATGTCTCCTGAACTTATATTAAATGGAGAAAATGTAGAGAATAAGATTCGAAGAATTGAAGTCGCTTCCATTGTTTCTAAAGTAGCAAGCATAAAAGAAGTGAGACAAAAACTTGTTTTAGAACAACAGAAAATGGGTGAATTCGGTGGAATTGTAATGGATGGACGCGATATTGGATCTGTGGTTTTCCCGACTGCAGAACTGAAATTATTTATTACCGCAGACCCAGAAACCCGCGCGCAAAGGCGATACAAGGAGTTAAAAGAAAAAGGAGATCATGTTACCTTGGAAGAAATAAGCGTTAATCTAGAAGAAAGAGATAGAATAGATAGTACACGGAAAGAAAGTCCTTTGCGGCAAACAAAAGATGCGATTTTACTTGATAATTCTACTTTTACACCCGATGAACAATTGGATATCGTTTACAATTTATATTTAAATAAAGTGAACGAAATAGTTTTACAAACCAACCCATAAAAAAACCATTGATTGTATTTCAATACGCTTTGTTAAAAAAATCACACAAAAAAAGATCTAAAGTGTTAAAATAAATATCTACTTTTAACTCAACATAATAACAACTTGATTAAACCTGAAATAATAGATATATGCAATCATTAGGCAAAATAACTGAAGATTTAATAAACCGCAGTCCTTTTTTAAGAGAGGCTATGTCGGAAAATTTAATTAATATTTCATCTTTAGCTAGAAAATTACGTCCTGAGATTGAAGAAATCTATAAAAAAGAAGTGAATGAAGGAGCTATTGTTATGGCTATCAAAAGAATGCCTCCTGGATATTATCACCAATTAGACTTAAAAATAAAAAATGTCATGGGTGAAATTGGAGATGTACTTGTTAGAAGTAATCTTACAAACTTCACATTTGAAAATTCAGATACTCTAAAAGAAAAACAATTAGAATTGATGAACGTTTTGAATAAGGAAAACGACAGTTTTTTTGCTATCACTCGAGGGATAACTGAAACAACTATAATTGTCAGTGCTAGTCACACCGCAGTGATTGATCAACTTTTCAAAAAAGAAAAACTGACCACAAGTGCTAAAAATTTAGCTTCTGTAACCGTAAAACTTCCTCCTGTAAATACAGAGCTGCATGGAGTTTACTATTATATATTAAAGCATTTAGCGTGGGAAGGCATTAATATCGCTGAAGTAATTTCAACCTCAAATGAGTTCACTACCGTAGTTTCTCAGCTTGATATTGATAGAGCTTTCTCCATATTGATGAAATTAAAAAGAGATAATTCAGATCCTGCATAATTCAAAACGTACTATGAGTCAGGTTGGTAGAAATTACTAATTTGATTTTATTAAATCACCCGTACCATATTTATTAAAAATCTTCATGGAAGGAGCTCCCAAGTAATAAATATTTCCTCCATTTTTTGTTTCTGCACGCAAATCTAATTTATCTGCATTAATTTTTAAACTACCTACTGTATTTGAAACAATGGAAATAGAATCAGTTACTACCAATCCATAGGTGTTGCAATAGCCATTTCCGTTTACCAGTATATTCGCGTAATTCGATGATCCAGTTAACGTAAAATCGCCATATCCATTTGAAATATTGGCATATAAAAAATCTGAATTAATATCCAAGGTGGCAGAACCGGATCCTTCACTAAAATTAAGGCTGAAATCTGTTAATTTCAGTGTACCAATGTTTGTCAAAGGTTTTGTACCAAAGTAGTTGACAACTGAGATACTTTTAAAATGAATTTCTGCGATTATTTTTTTACTGTATGAACGCAAAAAATTACAGTTATTCATATCTTTAATCGTTAAGGTTTCATCGGAATTGGTCACACTAATCTCATTGAGTAAATTCTCCCCTCCTATTAGAACAACTTTGTTTAAAGAATCTTGAATCAAAACGTATTCAATATTTTCATACAGCTCAAGCTTCGTGCAAGAGGGAATAGAGATTTCCTTCATCCCCATTTTCCCAGTTGACTTCAAACAACTTCTATCCTTCGCTTTTTTACAAGAGAAAATACAAATAAATAAAAGAAAGTAAATAAGCAAGCGCACGAATGGATTCTTCATTGTTTTCTGTAATTAAACGTGTAACCTATACCCCATTCTACAAAATCAGCTTTCGCCCAATTCGATCTTAACACAGCGTTTAGATGTATGCCATTTTCAAAATAATAGCGCATTCCGATGCGGTGATATAAAAATGATTCTGGTTGATATTTATCTCTAATATTCATACCCATCCCAAGTACCAAATGAAATTTATCCAATGGTAATAAATATCCAGCAAAAACACCCACCTGAATAACATCTAATTGATTCTTTTGTATTTCTGGCTTGTAGCGAAGAATAACTTGTTTAGAAACGACATCGAGAGAAAACTCACAACCAACCTTATGATTAAAAAAATAGCGCGCAAATGAACTAATTTCATACACCGGCAATTTCCCTAATCCAGTAGGGAAAATTTCTTTATGAGAATAAATAGCTGATAATCCGTAAAGAATTTTTCGAAAAGGAAGGGTTATTTTATTGGTGGTATCTTTTACTGTCGACTTGAAACGATATCCATAACCAACACTTAAAAAAGGCATATTTATACCAATATTTGGCACTTTAAATGCGCCATTGGAGCAATGCGTCAAATCAAGACCAATAACTAATTGACTTCTATTAAATGTAAAACGATTTTGCAAGCCAAAACAAACAAGCGCATTGAGATGCGTGCTTACAACCGAATTCTTAGGATCAGTCTGAGGGTCATACACTTTTGTTCCTAGGGCAAGTCCATTCCCTAACTTACCTGAAAGTTCATAATGCTTTGTCTTTAGAAAAGGGAATTCAATAAATGCATAGGAACCCCAAAAAGTCCCTAAAATTTTTTCATTCCCAACCGATGCACCTATTAGAGTAGCGCCAATTGTAGGATAATTAAATGCTTTATGCCAATCTTTTTTTCCATTTGTATGGAGTACGAATGAAATCTCACCTGCAAACGTGTGTGCAATTGGAAGATGAGCAACTTCTCCCCTTTTCGCCACTAGAAATCCGATTTTTGGTTTTACCTCAATTCCCCAATTAAGTCCAGTCTGAAGATGAGCTTCCGAATAAAAAAATAAAGAAAGAAGGAAAAAGTAATATTTCATTTTAAAAATGAAGAATTATAACGGTGTTAACACATTGAAAAAGATTCTGAAGACAAAGATATAAATAAAGCAAAATCAACAACACATCGCAAATAATAATACCTTTGAAAAAAAAATAAAAATGGATCAGAGACTAGTAGCATTTGAAAGAATTTTGAAGATAATGGATGAATTGCGAGAGAAATGTCCTTGGGATCAAAAACAAACGTTAGAATCTCTCAGACATCTTACCATCGAAGAAACCTATGAACTTTCAGATGCTATTTTGCAGAATGACATGGAATCTTTAAAGGGAGAAATAGGCGATTTATTCCTTCACCTGATTTTTTATAGTAAAATTGCAGATGAACAAAAACACTTCACAATTACGGATGTAATCAATACACTTTGCGAAAAATTAATTTACCGTCACCCACATATTTACTCAGATGTAATCGTTGAAAACGAAGAAGATGTAAAGCGAAATTGGGAAAGTTTAAAATTAAAGGACGGGAGAACATCCGTTTTAGAAGGTGTTCCAAAATCACTTCCATCGCTCGTAAAAGCATCTAGAATTCAAGATAAAGTAAAGGGAATTGGTTTTGATTGGAATAACCGAAGTGAAGTGTGGGATAAAGTAAAAGAAGAAATTGAGGAACTTGAGCATGAAGTAGAACTAGGAAGTAATTCTATTGAAGAAGAGTTTGGAGACGTCTTATTTTCTCTCATTAATTACGCCCGATTTATTAATATTAATCCAGATGATGCTTTGTCAAAAACAAATGATAAATTCATTTCTAGGTTTCAACTAATGGAAAAATTAATGCTAGAAAATTCAGTAAATATTGAATCGTTAAATTTGGCTGAAATGGATATCTATTGGGAGAAAGCAAAAAAAATAGTAAAAGATAAAACGAAGGATTAATGCGTTTATAACTATTAAATATATTTTATCCGTTCTTTCTACTCCCAAATAAATACAAATACCTATATTCGCTAAAAATTTTACTTTAACTGCATACTTATTGCGCTATGAAAATATTTCTCTCTCTCTCTTTTTCTTTATTATTTATTGTTTTTTCTTTTTCCCAAGAGCATGCCGTTCGCGGTTTTATCTATGAGAAAAAAAATGGAGAACCTGTCTTGTTTGAAAAAGTATTCCTACTTAATACCGATAGTTCAATAGTTAGCGGGGCAACATCAGACGTGAATGGATTTTTCAATATTCCTAAAATAAATAAAGGAAACTATATTGTAAAAATTGAAAATGGCAATTATCAAAGGAGTTTTCAGAATATTAGCGTAACGCAAGAAAGAGGATATACCCAGTTGAAATTTGAACTCGATAAATTGGAAAATGTGACCAATTTAGAAGAATTTGTGCTTAGTGCAGAAGCCTTGCAAAAGAAAAAAGACCCTACTGTTTCGGTCAACAAATTGAATAAAAAAGAAATAGAACGTATTCCTGGGATGGGAGCTGAAAATGATATTATTAGTGCTTTTAGTGTAACACCAGGAGTTATAACTACTGGAGATCAAGGAGGTCAAATGTACGTTCGTGGAGGAACTCCAATTCAAAACAAAGTACTTTTAGACGGAATGACCATCTACAACCCTTTTCATTCCATCGGTTTTTTCTCTATTTTCGAAACTGAACTTATAAAAAATGTGGATATTCACACCGGTGGATTCGATGCGAAATATGGAGGAAGAATTTCATCAATTATGGATGTTACCTACAGAGATGGAAACAAAAAAGAATTTGGAGGTAAGATTTCGGTTTCACCATTTTTAGCAAAAGCTGTTTTAGAAGGGCCAATTAAGAAAAGAAAAGATGGTACTGCAAGTTCAGGATCATACATCCTTTCTGCAAAACACAGCTTATTAGATTACACAGCTAAGAAATTATATCCAAATGTAAATAATGGCAACGGTTTACCATTTAATTTCACGGATTTATATGGTAAAATAAGTTTTAATAGTGAAGACGGTTCAAAATTTAGTGCTTTTGCATTTCATAATCGAGATAGTGTAAATTTTTACAATATCGCAGATCTTGATTTTAAAGCTTCTGGTGGAGGAATGAATTTTTTGATTGTACCTAATAGTTCATCCAAAATCATTAAAGGACATGTGAATGGGAGTTCTTACAAAACAACATTTAATGAAACCGCATCAAAAGAGCGTTCTAGCTTTGTTGGAGGAATTGATTTAGGGTTTGATTTCACCTACTTCATGAAAAATAGTGGAGAAATGAACTACGGTTTCAATTTAGGATATTTTAAAACCGACTTTCAAACCTATAATATTTTAGATAGAAAAATTTCATTAACGACCGAAACGACAGAACTTGGTTTTTACTACAATTATCGAATCATCAAAAATCGATGGGTAATTCAACCAAGCATTCGAGTTCAAGTATATGCAACCCTTGCTACAGTGTCCCCAGAACCTAGAATTGCTTTAAAATATAATGTGAATGAAAAATTTAGATTAAAAGGGTCAGGCGGTAGATTTTCTCAAAACTTCACCTCTGCTTCGTCTGACAAAGACGTAGTGAATTTATTTAATGGTCTGCTTTCCGCACCTATAAATGTCCAAGATAAGTTTGTAAGTCAAAACTTGAAAGAAAATCAAGTTAAAAATGGTCTACAATATGCATGGCACGCTATTCTCGGTTTTGAATACGATATTACCAAACACCTCAGTTTAAATATTGAAGGATATTTCAAATACTTCTCTCAATTGAGTAATATTAATCAAAATAAACTTTATGATGAAGATGGCGCAGCTACTGTTGATGTGGCGGACATATTTAAAAAAGACTTCATAATAGAATCAGGTAGATCATACGGTCTTGACTTTTTGATGAAATACTCAAAAAACCGTTTATTTGTTTGGGCTGTTTATTCATACGGTAAATCTACTCGATGGGATGGATTCCAAAGCTATTTCCCTGTTTTTGATAGAAGACATAATGTCAATTTAGTTTCTACTTACATGTTTGGGGAAAAGAAAGACCTTGAATTAAGTATTCGTTGGAATTTAGGTTCTGGACTGCCCTACACGCCTACCGCAGGTTTTTATCAAGCTGAGAATTTTTCTCAAGGTGTTACCTCCAATTACACGACCTCCAATGCTTCATCAGTGACAAGTTTATTAGGAGATTACAATAGCCAAAGATTACCGTATTATCACAGACTAGATATCACTGCTAAAAAGTTATTTAAATTCAAAAATAATACTTCACTAGAAGTTATTGCAAGTGTCACAAATGCTTATGACAGAAAAAATATTTTCTATGTAAATAGAATTACTTCTGAAAAAATATACCAATTCCCTATTCTTCCAAGTTTAGGAGTTAGCTATAAATTTTAAGTTGTACTAAATTCTCTTGTTTATTTAAAAAATAAGCAAGAGAAAATAGGAGTTCGAAACACTTAAAAAATCAGTGTCATTTTCTCCAGGAATCAAATGCATTTATCTGCGGTGTGTTCAATTTATCAACAGGAGCAACCGAATATTCCATATAAAAATTACGATCAACTTCAGGAAGTGTTTTTTCAATAATTTTCCCTGATCTCAAAATAGTTAAATGCTTTAAGTCATTGTCAAAATATTTCAACCATTTATCTAACTCACCTAGACATGAATAACCATTTACTGCTATAATTTCATCTTCCAACATCAATCCACCCAAATTAGCTGGGCTTCCTGGATAAATTAGTTTCACCACAAAATTGGTTCCATTTGGCAGAGCTTTAAATCCGAGACGACCGTGAGAATAAATAGAAGATGGTTCATGATTTAACTGTAGACCAATATAGTCAAAAGCATCGGTTAGAATGGATTCATAAGGACTGTTTCCGTGAATGAAATCTTCAAAAAATGCATCAAAAGAAATACCAGCTACATTTTCTAACACATCCTTATAGTCCTGCTCAGAAACTCCTTTCCCTTTTAAATAAAAATCAAAATATAAGCGTTTCATCACTGTGTCTAGGCCAAATTGATTTTCTGTAGCTTTGAGTACCATTACATCCGTCACAAAAGCCAATAAACAACCTTCCGTATAAATAGAAACTTTTCTTGCTGGAGCACCGGGAACGTATCCGTCCAACCATGTATCAAAAGACGATTCTGCGACAGAATAATTAAAGCGCCCATGATTATCAAAATGTTTTTGCAGCTGCTTATTCATTTCTAAAAGATACTGATTCAAATTGAAAACACCACTTTTATATAAAAACAAATCTCCCATATAGGTCGTCACTCCCTCACAAATATATCCTAATTCAGAATAATTTTCTTTGGTGAAATCGTATGGAAACATCTCAATAGGACGGATAGCTTTCACATTCCACGTATGATATAATTCGTGTGAGGAAACACCTAAAAGCTCTTTGTATAAAGTATCGAAAACATCATAACTTGGACCAATCGTAATAACTGTAGAGCGTTGATGTTCAACACCATGATATGCTTTATACGGTAAAACGTGAATTAAGAAATGGTATTCAGGAACGGGAAATTCCATAAATTTTTCGATTTGTTTTTTTGTAAACGCCTTAAAATCCTTCACCAATCGTTTCCAATCTGGTTTTACTTCCCCATTAAGCCATACATGAAAAATTGTCCCTCCTACTTCGTATTGATTATATTGCAAAGCAGCAGAACAGATAAATGGTGAATCTGCCAATTCATCAAAATTAGCAGCTGTCAAGCTATTTCCATTTTTCTTCAATGCACACGCAATTTTCCAATCCGATGGAATGTCCAACTGCACTTCTATTGCGTCCTGAAAAGTATCCTCTGAGAAGACACAGCAATTTACGGGGTTTACATATAATTGTTCTGAATTTAAATACGTGGATCCAGCATTTAAATCAAAGGCAAAATACTGATAACTAATCTGTATATTCGTTTTTCCTTCTGTATCAATTTCCCAAGAATCCTTGCTTAGCTTTCTAAAAATTACTTTTTTATTATCCTGATCAAAAATCTTGAAACCCTTCACGTTTTTAGCAAAATTCCCTAATTCATACCGTCCAGGTCTCCAACTTGGAATACGAATGATTGTCTTATTCTTTGCGACTGGAAAAGTAGCTTTAATTGAAACATATTGCTGTGAAGGATTATCACAAGAAAAAGAATATTTTACCATTTCTACCTATTATTTGAATGCGAATTTACAGTTTTTACATGACATTCAAATTGATTAACCTTGTAAAATTGATTTAAAAGCTTGGCATAAAAAAAGCTCAAATCTTAATTAAAAAATTTGAGCTTTTATGAAGTATTTATTTATAAACTAGATCAAGCGTACATTTCGACTTGAATTTGAAAAATTTTATCATCTGATAAATAAGCATCATAAGGCATCATTTTATCAATCAAACCATTTGGAGTAATTTCGATTACCCGATTTGCAACCGTTTGCACTAGCTCATGATCATGAGAAGTAAACATCATTGACCCTTCAAAAGCTGTCATCCCGTTATTCAAGGCAGTGATAGACTCCAAATCTAGGTGATTTGTCGGTTCGTCCATCATAATTAAATTTGCTTTTGCAAACATCACTTTAGACAACATACACCTTACTTTTTCTCCTCCAGAAAGAACATTTGCGCTTTTTAACGCTTCTTCTCCAGAGAATAACATTCTTCCTAAGAAACCACGTAAATTAACCTCTTCTTTTTCTTCATCCGTCTGAGCATATTGTCTCAACCACTGAATTAAAGGCAGATTATCTTCAAAATACGTATGATTATCATTTGGTAAATAAGCCGTTGTAATGGTAGTTCCATAGATAAATTCTCCCGTGTCAGGCTGAGATTGACCATTTAATATTTCAAACAATGCAGTAATTGCGACGGAATTTTTAGATAAAATAACCGCTTTATCCCCTTTATTTAATGTGAACGTCAAATTCTTAAATAAAACCTCGCCATCCACTGACTTACTTAAATTATCGACAGACAAAATTTGATTTCCAGCATCTCTTTCTTGATGAAAAGTAATACCAGGATATTTACGACTTGAAGGTTGAATTTCTTCTAAATCTAATTTATCAATCATTTTCCTTCTACTAGTTGCCTGTTTTGATTTAGAAGCATTCGCTGAAAAACGAGAAATAAAATCTTGTAATTCTTTTTTCTTCTCTTCCGCTTTTTTATTTTTATCCGCACGTTGACGCAAAACTAACTGAGAAGATTGATACCAAAATGTATAATTCCCTGTGAAAATTTGAATCTTAGAGAAATCAATATCACAAACATGTGTACAAACCGTATCTAAAAAATGTCGATCGTGAGAAACAACAATAACTGTATTTTTGAAATCAAGGAGAAAATCTTCTAACCAAGTAATCGTTTTGGCATCCAAATCATTTGTAGGCTCATCTAACACTAAGACATCTGGATTTCCAAAAAGCGCCTGAGCAATCAGAACTCTTACTTTTAAATTGTTAGGAATTTCTTCCATCAACATGGCGTGATGAGACTCTTCAATACCCAGATTGCTCAAAAGTGAAGCAGCATCCGTTTCCGCATTCCACCCCTCTAAATCAGCAAATTCTCCTTCTAATTCTGAAGCACGCATTCCATCTGCATCAGAAAAATCTTCTTTTGCATACAAAGCATCTTTTTCGACCATGATTTCGAAAAGACGTTTATGTCCCATAATAACTGTTTGTAAAACGGGAAAAGCATCAAACTCAAAGTGATTTTGACTCAACACCGCCATACGTTTACCAGGCTCCAAATCAATTCTCCCTTTTGTAGGTTCTTGGTGCCCTGTCATTATTTTTAAAAATGTAGATTTCCCTGCACCATTCGCTCCAATAACGCCATAGCAGTTACCTTCCACAAATTTTAAATTAACATCATCAAAAAGCACACGCTTTCCAAATTGAAGTGATAAATTATTAACCGTTATCATAGTATTTTACTGAAATTTAGCGCAAAGATACGTTATTCTTTCTATAGACACAAGACTAGAACCGATTGAAGTGAAACTTGTATTTCCTGGGCAAGATAGACGGTTATTTTATCCACATAGAATGACAATCTGATTCCAAAATATTCCTCGAAATTTAGGTTTAAAAGCATGTTCCGAAAAAAAAGAGACCATTTATACATCTTATTTCAACGTTTATCATATGAAGTATAAATATAGGATATTGATCAACAACGACTTATTAACACAGAATCTGAGGTTCATAATAAATTTTAGGAAAGAGGATTAAATCCATCCAAAAAGAGTATTTTTAGGTCTACTATTTTAATTTGAAATGAAGTCATTTACGTCATTAAAAAAAGTGGAACACAGAAATAACAGAGTCATACAAGTACAATTAAAAATAAAATACAATGGTTTATAGACTCATACTATTCTTAGTTATCAATTTCGGTGCACTTGCAGTTGGAGGTATATTCACAAGTGCAGGTGTTTCTTCGAGTTGGTACGACAACATTCAGAAGGCCCCTTGGACGCCGCCAGGTTGGGTGTTTGGAGCAGCATGGACATCCATTATGATTTTTTTTAGCATCTATTTAGCAACTGCTTGGCCAAAAATTGAGAATAAAAAAATTCTGATTGGTTTATTTACTTTACAATGGATGCTGAATGTGGGATGGAATCCAATCTTCTTTTATTACCAAAACATGTTATTAGGCCTAGCAGTTATTCTTTTATTGACGTTCCTAATTGGGTTCATTCTGATGTTTTACTGGAAGGAAGTTAAATTTATTTCCTTATTCATTCTTCCCTATTTTGTTTGGTTGATCATTGCCACTTCTCTCAACTGGTATATCTTATTAAAAAATTGATGTGAAATAGAAAAAAGTTTACCTAGAAAAAAATAATTAAATGACACATAAAATTTTTCCTTGTTTATGGTTTGATAATCAAGCCAAATCTGCAGCGGTGTATTATTGTTCAATTTTCAAAAATTCAAAAATAATTTCAGAAAATCCCTATTCCGTTATTTTCGAGATCAATGAAACTAAATTTATGGCATTGAATGGGGATCCTCACTTTACATTTTCTCGCGGAAACTCGTATGTAGTCACTTGCGACACACAAGAAGAAATAGACCATTATTGGGAAAAACTTGGACAGGATGGGTCCTATAATAAATGCGGTTGGCTGGAAGATAAATTCGGGATTTCATGGCAAATCGTTCCTTCCATTTTAGGGAAATTAATGAATGATCCTGAAAAAGCGCCAAAAGTAATGTATGCTTTTATGCAAATGACTAAATTTGATATTGCAAAACTTGAAAATGCTTGAGATACTATAATAATTAACTTTCAAGATTTTTCACACACGTTTTTATCTAAAACAATTCATGTACCCTTATCACAATAAGATAAAACAGCGGATCAAAAATAATGAACTGACTCGTTATGAATTTGTACATAAATACAATTCAATCAGTCCCTGCTTATTATTGTATTTCTCCACTGAGCCAAACATCAAGCCAATTAGAGAACATCGTTTTCAAGAATATGAAGAGCTTTTAAATAATATTGTTAAGAAATGAAAAAAGTTATTTTAGTAACGGGCGCAAATGGAATGCTGGCCAAACAATTAGGATCATTTCTTAAGAATGAATACTCCGTTCGTTTTTTAACTCGAAAAAAAACAAAGGAAAACGAATATTTATGGGACATAGATAAAGGTTTTATTGATCCAGAAGCACTAGTTGGAGTTCATACAATTATTCATCTTGCGGGTACTTCAATTGCAAGTAACAGGTGGAGTAAAGAAACTAAAAGGCTCATTTTATCAAGTCGCGTTGAAAGTTCTGAGCTACTTTTAAAAGAGCTTCAAAAACATCAAATTAAGATTGAAACCTTTATTTCAGCTTCCGCTACAGGGTTTTATGGTACAAAAACGACATCTGAAATTTTCACGGAAGAAAGTCCTAATGGAAGCGATTTTCTGAGTGAAGTTTGTCTTAAATGGGAGAATTCGGCAAATTCTTTTTTATTAAATGACATAGCAAAAAGAGTCGTCATTGTAAGAACTGGGATTATTTTTTCAAAAAATGAAGGCGCCTTAAAGAAGATAAGTAACCCAATAAAATATGGTGTAGGAGCAGCGTTGGGGACTGGTAATCAATATGCACCATGGATTCATATTCATGATTTGGTTAAAATGTATAAATTCATACTTGAAGAAGAAAAGTGCACTGGGCCAATCAATGCTGTTTCCCCTCATCAAATTACTAACTTAGAGTTAACAAAAGAAATTGCTAAAACACTTCATAAAACCTTATTCTTACCAAAGATCCCAACGTTTATTCTAAAATTATTGTTTGGAGAAATGTCATTAATTCTTCTAGAAGGAAGTCAAGTTTCCCCTGCTAAAATAATAGATTATGGTTTTACTTTTGATTATGAAAATTTATCGGACGCATTAAAAAATCTATTTTTGGAAACGAAGTGATTTTTAAAGCCGAACAAACTACCGCATTTACGAAAAGAACCTTAATTTGAAATCACTAATTGAAGATCAATATTCTTAACAAGTGAAATTAATTGAATCGTATAAATTCCATTTGCGTATTTACTGACATCAATATTTTTTTCTGTTTCAGAAGATGAGAGATCTTGGGTCAAAACCAACTTTCCTGCAGCGTCAATTAATCGAAAAGAGACAAATTCTTTGTTATTATAGAAAATCTTAACGAATCCTTTTGCTGGATTGGGGTAAATAAGATAATTTAATCCTTCAAAAACCTTGGTTGAATTGCAATCTTCTACTAAAACACTGCGATAAACAGAAGACGAACATTCGCTTGAACTAGAAAAAGTATACGTGACAATTGATGAACCCAATTGAACTATCGAAGGGTCGAATTTATCGCCAGCCACTCCCTCTCCTGAATACACGCCGCCTATTGGCAAACCTTCAGTCAAAATAAAAGCAGAATCTGTTGAGCATAATTTCGGAATTGATGACATCGTAACTACAGGCAACAAGTACAATCCGACAACATTAGAATAGATCGGGGGCAAACCAATCATTGATACTTCAGCTCTGAAATAAGTTGTTGTTATTAAACCATTTACAGTATAAACACACGTATTCTCTCCAAGCCCAGTTGTCACATTATTCCAATCTGAGATTCCAGTAGATGATTGTTGCCATTGAATTGTACCGGCATAATTTACCAATGTTAAATCGTTTGAATTTCCAATGCAATGCGAATATGAATCGGCAATTCCTGCCATTGGGGAATCAGAAATTAAGATGGGCGTTTCCCACAAACCTCTTCCATACGTTGCTGCTCTTAATAAACTACTATCTACAAATGCCGCATAATATATTTCAAGTTCACTTACTTTTACATTAGGTAAATTAGTATTAAAAGGGACCCAATCATTTGTTCCTTTTTTAAAGAAAACGCCAAAATCAGTTCCCACAAATAAATGAACTTCGTCGAGCGACTGTTTGTTTTGCACAATCGTATTCACTGGAAGCGGAGGTAAACCTGCAGAAATATTAACCCAAGCAGTTCCACCAACAGTAGATTGAAAAACTTTATAAGAGTTAAAACCACTTAATGTGACCCAAAGTGTATTTTCATCATCATTTTTTACCGCAATAGCAGTAATATTAGTGGAAGAAATTGGTAAAGTTCCTGTTACTATTGTCCAAGAACTACCTCCATTTGTTGTTTTCCAAATTCTATTATCTATTGCCACGTATAAGAAATTAGGATTTGAAGGAGCGATTGCCATAGACGTAATCTTAGTAGAAATTCCAAAAGAGGAAATTTTCTCCCATGAATTACCACTATCAGTTGTTTTCCACACATCTGAATAACCTGCATATAAAATTTCAGGATCTGTTGGATGCATAATATAAGGTGTCACCCAAGAACCACTGCCCGCATCTCCAGGTTGAATTTCCACTTCGCTGACCCAATGATCTAGCGTTCTAGAAATTTGCCCTTCAACGTATGTTCCATATTGTATATCAATATTTGTATAATCAATGACACACTCCATTCCATCTCCTCCTTTGACATCAGACCATTTTCCACCCGATAAAAGTTTCGTACCATTATCTTGGAGCCCTGTGATTGTTTCATTTCTTTCAGTTGCTGAGACTCCCAATTTATACATTTGACCAATCACTAATCCATTCGACTTATCTTTCCAGGTGGTCCCTTTATTGGTTGAAAGATAAATTCCACCATCGTTGCATTCAAATAAATCACCATTTTGTCGAAATACTTGAAAATGCTTATCCGCATGAACAGCAACCACTCCGTCTCCCCACCAATGATTAATGATCGACCAAGTAAGTCCGCCATCAAGAGATCTCCAAGAATTTACTCCACCAATTATAACCGTATTGGCATTTAAAGGAGAAACTGCCATTGTTAAGGTGTACCAAGCTTGGCCACCCACATCACTTCCCGCAGCTTCCCATCCTAACATGTTAGTCACTAAGCCATCAAAAACCTGTAAAAAAGTCAATCCACTATCTTCCGATTTATAAACACCTTGCAGTCCTGAATCAGTTGAACCAGCAACAGCATATACCCAAGATGGATTATCGGGAGAAACAGCCAATTCAATTCTTCGACAATCAGCATTTGAAAAAACATTTGTCCAACTTAATCCTCCATCTACTGAATTAAATATTTTCCCATCGGTTGTTGAAGCAGACAGATTTGTAAAATCACTTGGATTCGCTTCCACATCAATAAAATTCAAGGAGCTTAATTGTGTTGACCAGTTTGTCCCTCCATCCATTGTCTTAAAAAGCCCCATAGATGTGCTGGCAAGCAGTATATCATTGTTAAAGGGATCCAAAAGCAATTTATTGATTACTTTGTTGTCGGACGGGAGAAAACTCAAACCAGTTATATCCCAAGTAACTCCTCCATTCGTAGATTTGAGAACTCCAGTGCTATAGCTTTCCCAATATACATCGCGATCACCCGTTGCGATATAAATAGTATTGGAAGTTGAAAAATCAGATGGAATAATAATATCACTAATTAATAATGAGCCAATATTATCTGTTAAACAGGTCCAAGTTAGTCCATTATTATCTGTTTCCCATAGTCCGCCACCTGCCGAACCAACCCAGTATCTATTTAAATTTGTGGGATGAAAAGCAACAGAGTTTACTCTTCCTATTCCAGCATAACCGCCTACAGTGCTATCTCCCACAACCTGTTTCCAACTGGCTACACTCGTTGATTTAATCTGAGATTGCGTCTCATAGAATTCTTTGTATACTTGTTCAGCTGTTTTTTTTGGAAACTCACCTGTTAAAGGATTTATTTTCCCTCTCATTTCATACTCCCAACGCTTAAATTGTTTCCAACCAACCGCCTTTTTTTTCACACCATCAACAAAATAGGACCCGTGAATAACATTGAAAGGCTCCCAATAGGAATAAAATGCATTTTGGTAATCAAAAAAAGTCAATTCTGACTCACTTTTATTTTGAGGTAAATTTTCAAGCCATTTTTGAGCTTTTAGAGAAGAACTAAAAAAGAGTAGAAAAAATATAAAATAGATTTTTTTCATTTAGTGTAAAATTTATTATTGACAAGATTCATTCGGATACCTTCTGATCTTCACTATTTTTCAAAGTTCAAATAATTCATATTCACGATGCTAAATTGGGGAAAAAGTACATGTAATAATCAATAGATGAACTATGAACCTCAGTTCGATTAATATTTTACATTCAAAATCACTATATTTTCTAACTACTGATTTACTTGATTGTAAAATTATAGAATCCTTCCCATTTTAACCTATAAATCTTTCGTGAAAAAATAGTTAAAATTGCAAACTAAAAACATGAAAAAATCATTCGCATTCACTTTGATAATCAACATGTTTCCACTGCAACCAATATTCTTGAAGTCCTTCCTTTGTTGTTTTTAAATCACTAATCTCTAAAATATTCCCCACCAATACTTTTTTCTCACTTGAATAAAATCCTTCTTTTCTTTTCTCTATATCAGGAACATGCCCCCACCCGCCGGAGTGATCGAAAGAAGTCATAGCATCGCACTTTTCTTTTACACGTATAAAGGGAATTACCAGCTCATAAACAACATAATTATCGCCATCATTCATCCCCTTTGTACTCATTCGAATATTTCGAAAATCTACTTTAGAATATTTTTTTTCCTTATATAATTTCTTTAATTGATCACCTACAATTTTACTCATCACATTCGAATATTGATGAGCGATATCGCCATTTATTGAATCAAACTCTACGCCTTTATATGTTCCTTTGCATAAGCTATCTGAAATCACAAATTCTTTTGGTTGAATGCTATTTTTGACATTACTGTTTTTTTTATGCTTGCTACCACAATTGCTAAAACTTGTCAACAATATAATTAAACTACAATTAATACATATAAATCTCATTTCTTTAAATATAAAAATTTTATTTTCTCTTTATTTGAAAGCTACTATTTTTTTGAGTGATTCTTAGCACTACTAATCATCAAAAAAGTTAATTTGGTCACTATGAAAAGGTAAAATCGCACTAAAGATAGAATTTATTATCCTTTCACCTATTATAAAAACCTTCTATTTTACATCGATTTTTATTTCATCATCTATACAAAAATAAACTAATTACTTTTATCTCTTTATACTAATTTTCGAATTGACACTTTTTGATTCAGAGGATATTTGAATGATATAAATACCTTCCGAATAATTACTCAAGTTTATCTGAACCTCTTTTTCAAATAACGTTATTTCTTGAGAAAGTATCAAACGTCCTATATTATCAAATAATTTTACCGATTTAATTGGTTCATTATTGGAAGAAATTAAAACGAATTGATTGGCAGGATTAGGGAAAATTAAATACTTAGTGTCAAGTATATCAACTAGTCCAGTACAATCATCAACAAGAATTATTCCTGTTGCAGTTCCACTGCATAAACTCACATTTGTATAGGAATATGTAATTGTGTAACTTCCTAAAGCAAGCGCAGATGGATTAAAAGCTCCTCCACTCACTCCTACTCCACTGTAGGTTCCTCCTATAGGTGATCCTTGCGTTAATGTTAAAGGTGAAGCATTTGAACAAACTATCGGTAAAGCCGCCATTGAAACAGATGGAGCGAAATCAATGGAAACCGCAACAAGAAATCGTGTCAAACTTTCACATGATCCATTTGATTGCGTGGCATAATAGTTTGAACCATTCGATAAGGGAAAAGTCGGGGATAATACTGATCCCATTGTAGGTGATGCATACCATTGAATTGAGGTTCCTGATGCCACTAAATCAGCAACTGTTGCAGAACCACAAAAATGTTGAGCAGATGCTCCAGAAGGAGCTGCTGGAGCTGAACCAATTACAACGCTTACTAAAAGTCGTGAAGAACTTACACAGCCAGACACCGTCTGTGCAGCATAATAAGTTGTCCCTGAAACAAGAGAAGTTGAAGTTGGCAATGCTGTCCCTCCAGAAGGTGTTGTATACCATTGAATTCCTGTTCCAACTGCTACTAAATTTGCTACTGTTGATGAAGGACATACAATTTGATTTGCAGAACCAGTCGGTGCCAATGTATTGACAATGGTTACAATAACAGCTAATCTATCTGAAGTACATCCAGAAACTGTTTGTGAAGCATAATATGTGGCACCTGTCGCTAACACAGTTGAATTAGAAAGAGCTGTTCCTCCAGTTAATGTCGCATACCATTGAACTGTTGTTCCTGTTGCGGACAAATTTGACACAGTCGAAGCTGAACAAAAAGATTGTGTAGTAGAACCTGCAGGAGCTGATACGGTCGTAATTACTGCTGTAACTGCTAATCTGCTTGTACTTTCAACACCCCCAATAGTTTGAGAAGCATAGTAAGTTGTTCCATTCGTTAAAGCGGTTGAACTTGAAAGTGCTGTTCCTCCCGTTGAGTTAGCATACCATTGAATTAAGGTGCCCGTTACTACAAAATTTGCAATCGTTGCTGGGGCGCATAAAGTTTGAGGGGAAGAACCTGTTGGTGGAGGATTTGAAGCATTGACAACCATCGTAATCGTATTACTATTAGCTGTTAAAGGACTCGCACATGGAGAATTCGATGTAAGAATACAAGTAACCAATTGACCATTCGTTAATGATGTAGTTACAAAACTAGATGCATTCGTACCCGCGTTGACTCCATTCACTTGCCATTGGTAACTTGGAGTTGTTCCTCCTGTTGTTGGGGTTGCTGTAAACGTTATTGAAGATCCTGATGTCGATGGGTTTGAACCTGATGTAATAGAAATACTTACGGTTGGGGCCACACTTGAACTTGTCGTAATTGTTGTTCCAGTACTAGTAGCAACCAATGGACTTGCGCATGGATCATTGGAAGTTAAAATACAAGTCACTATTTGACCATTCGTTATACTAGATGAACTAAAAATTGCTGAATTTGTTCCAACATTGACACCATCTACTTGCCATTGATACGAAGGAGTTGTTCCTCCATTTGTTGGAGTTGCTGAAAAGGTTAAAGCATCTCCAGCACAAGTTGGGTTAGTACCGGTTGTTAAGGCAACAGAAATAGTTGGTGCACTGGCAGAATTAACTGTTAAAGTTGAAGTATTAGTAGTCACTGTTCCACATCCATTCGTAACAATACATTTATACAGGTATGTGGACATTCCAGATGTTAATCCAGTGATCATTAGAGATGAAGTGGTAGCTGTCGAATAAACTCCACCGTCAGTAATATTCGTGAATATTCCTCCACCATTTGTACTAACTTGCCATTGATACGTTAAAGTTGCAGCACCAGTTGCAGTGGTAATTATTGAAATGTTAGCTCCTGAACATGAAGATACATTACTTGGTTGAAGTGAAATTGTCGGAGCAACACAAGGTTCACTTACATTGATATCATCCAAATATAAATTATTTCCATATCCACTTGTACCTTCAAATTTTAAAACAACACTATTTCCAATATAGGGAGTTAATGACACCGTTTCTAATCTCCAATGCGCAGCTGTAGTAGGAGAAAAAGCGACCGATGATTGTCCAACAGTAGCTAAAGCTGTATATGTTTTATTATATATTTCAGTGAAAGTTACGCCGCAATCTGTCGACACAAGAACCCTTAGTCTTTCTTGATTAGAAGTTCCATAATATGCATGAGCAACATTAAATTTCAGTTCTGGTACAGTAGTTCCATTTAAATCTACAGCAGGAGAAATTAATTCATCAACTCCAGGAGCTCCATTGTTGTAATTGAAACAATTTAAAGCGGCAGAAGAAGTACTTGTGCCATTTCCAGAAGTACTTCTCTTTTCCCATTGTTTAAATCCATCTACTCCCCATACTGAAGCATCAGGTGTATCTGCAGAAGTCTTTATCCAGCCAGTTGGCACAAAAGTTCCTTCGAAATTTTCTGTGTAAGGAATTGCACTAACTGAAATGTTAAAAGCAACTGCAGCAATAGCATCATTTGCAGTATATTCATCTGCAACACCATTTGGCAATGAAGTGGCAGCGTTAAAAGTATGAGCTCCTGAAGTTGTTGTCATTGAAGCCAATGTAACATTAACAGTTGTATTGCTTGCTAAAGAACCTGTCCAATTATAAACTTGAGATCCTGTGCCATCAATATTGTAGGTAATAGTAACCGATGTTAAAGTGGAAGAACCAGAATTTGACAAAGTAACAATAGGACTAAAAGTAGTTTTACAATAGGACCCATTTGGCGCAATAACAGCTGAAATAGACGCGTCATTCGCAAAAACAGAATTACATCCATTTGATTGCGTTAAACTATAACGACTACCACCAGATGCCAATGATGGTGACATTCTTATAGTATATTGATCTGAAGAAAATTGAGTTTGGCAGTCATCACTTGAATAATCCATGAAATTATGAATATGTAAAGTAGAAGAACCACCTGTACAAGAATTTGTACCAACAACACAATCAGAATTAGATCGTTTGTGTCTTGGCGTATCAGGACAACAATCACCACTCGTTCCACAAACAGCATCAGTTGGACAAGTACTCCCTGTTCCATCCCCTTCAAAAGTATGATACAAATTTAAAGCATGACCAATTTCGTGTGTCGGAGTTATATTTAAATTCGTGTAGGATTTCAAGTTATAACCAATCGTGCCATTCAAATCATAACCAAAAGCATTGTACAACATTATAGCGCCATCATAAGCAGCCGAAGCTCCTGCAAAATAAGCAAAACCTTGAGTTCCAGCTCCTCCTCCATTATTATCAATTTCGGTTACAATCCATACGTTATAATATTTAGTGTTATCCCATTGGCTTGCTGCTTTAATAGCTAATTCATTTACAGTACCTAAACCTGAATCAGTATTACAACCTAATGATGAATATCCAGAAATACCACTAGCATTATAACGAACGATTCCAGTTGATGGATTTCCACTTGGATCTCTTTTTGCGAGACAAAATTCAATTTGAGTATCAACACCACCGGAATAGGGAGTTTGAGCTCTATATGCTTTTGTCATATAATCAATAGCACTTTGAATTTGTGCGTCAGAAATATTAACTGTAGGCGCGGCTATTGTGCTAATCGCTTGTCCAGTATGCATAACATGAACAACAATTGGAATTATTTTTACAGCTTTTTCTGTTGAAGGATTTTTCGCGTATTCTAATAGATACGCTTCATCTGCTTCTCTTTTAGCTCTGTACTCTAAATCATTTTCCATCAAAAACTTATGACGTTGAGAAGAGATGCATTCCTCTTGAGCAGAAACAGGGAACTGTTTTTCGACTGAAAGTAAAGTTTGTGAGTAAGACTTTAAAGAAAATAGAAGTGCAGAAAAAATAAGTATAAATTGGTGTATTTTTTTGTAATTTGTTTTCATAGTGTAATTTTATGTTTCGAGATAAATTTACGACAAAATAAAAACTAATAACATCTTTTACGTGTTTTTTTTAACAAATAAAATTATTTCAGATAAAACAATTTTAAACACACTAAGTAAGTATAGAAAAAACTAAGAAAACAAAGAGTCTACGAATTCCGTTTTATTAAAAACTTGTAAATCATCGATTCCTTCTCCTACTCCGATATATTTAACTGGTATTTTCATTTGATCAGAAATACCAATTACAACACCTCCTTTTGCTGTTCCATCAAGCTTTGTGATTGCTAGAGCATTAATATTTGTGGCTAATGAAAATTGTTTTGCCTGCTCGAAAGCATTTTGGCCTGTTGAACCATCTAGTACTAACAAGATTTCATGCGGTGCACCTGGAATAACTTTTTCCATCACACGCTTGATCTTTGTTAATTCATTCATTAAATTGATTTTATTATGAAGACGGCCAGCTGTATCAATAATGACCACGTCTGCATTTTGAGCTTTTGCAGACTGTAAAGTATCAAATGCAACAGCGGCTGGGTCTGCACCCATTCCTTGATGAACGATCTCTACTCCTACCCTTTGCGACCAAATAATTAATTGATCAACGGCTGCTGCTCTGAACGTATCAGCAGCACCTAAAACAACTTTCTTATTGATTTTCTTAAATTGATTTGCCAACTTACCAATTGTAGTTGTTTTTCCTACCCCATTTACACCAACTACCATGATAACATAAGGCGTATTTTCTACTTTCGGAACATCAAATTCAACTAAATCTAAATTATTATTTTCTGCAAGTAAAACCCCGATTTCTTCTCTCAATACAGAATTTAATTCTTCTGTTCCAATTACTTTATCACGGGCAACTCTTGACTCAATACGTTCTATTATCTTAAGAGTGGTTTCTACACCTACGTCAGATGAAATTAATATTTCTTCTAAATTATCTAAAACTTCAGAATCAACTTTAGATTTACCAATTAAAGATCGTGCAATTTTAGAAAAAAAACTCTGTTTCGTTTTTTCTAAACCTTTGTCAAGATTTTCTTTTTTATCTTTTGAAAATAAACCGAAAAATGCCATAGTATAAAAAAATAAAAGCTTCCTCTAAATTAAAGGAAGCTTAATAATATAATGAATTTAATAAAAAATTAGTTTTTATCGAACCACTCTTTTACTTTATCGTTATGAACGATTTCTTCTTTAAATGAGTAAGATCCAGTTTTTTCAGATTTTACCATTCTAATAACTTTTGAATGCTCTTTACCGCCACCTTTTTGTAACGAAGCTACTACTTTCTTTGCCATGTCTTTTCTAAATTAACCGCGCTAACGCTTATTATTATCATCAGCTCTCGCTAGTTCTTATTTTATTTCTTTGTGAACAGTATATCTTCTCAAGATCGGATTAAACTTTCTGATTTCCATTCTTTCCGGCGTGTTCTTTCTGTTTTTCGTTGTAATATAACGAGAAGTTCCAGGTTTTCCTGATTCTTTGTGTTCTGTACACTCTAGAATTACTTGAATTCTATTTCCTTTACTTTTCTTAGCCATTTCTAAACTATTTTATTCTGCCATTTCACAATGGGAGAACTAGTATTTACTTTAAGTATCCTTTCTCACGTGCCTCTTTAAGACAAGCGGAAATACCTTTTTTATTAATTGTTCTCAATGCAGAAGTTGAAATTTTCAACGTAATGTATTGACCTTCTTCAACAAGGAAGAATCTTTTTGAAATTAAATTCGGTAAGAATTTACGTTTCGTTTTGCGATTTGAGTGAGAAACATTGTTTCCAACCATTACCGACTTACCTGTTAATTGACAAACTCGTGACATTTCTTATATGTTTTAGCTTAATTCTAAAAAGCGAGTGCAAAGTAAGTAATTTTAAATCTAAATTGCAAGTATTTTTCTACTTAATTTTCATTTGCAATTCCTAAGAGGCTGCATCTTACTAAATTTAGGGAACTTAAAACCGTCATTAAAATATTCCTTTCCCGATTATCACCAAAAAGAAACTTCACTCCAATCGTCTGTTTTTCAGTTGATATACCTACCCAAACTGTTCCTACGGGCTTATCGTTTGTTCCACCATCTGGACCTGCAACTCCGGAAGTAGAGATACATATATCTACCCCTAATTTCTTTCTTCCATTTGCCGCCATTTGAATAACTACTTCTTCACTAACAGCTCCGAAATTTTGTATATCACCCATTCTGACCTCTGCCAACTTCTCTTTTAAACTATTAGAATAAGTAAGTAAACTTCCATGATAATACGCTGATGATCCTGCAACAGAAGTTAAAGCTTCAGCGATGGCTCCGCCTGTACAACTTTCAACAGTACCAATTGTTTTATTCTGATTTATTAGTAGATTCCCAACAACACTGCTCAATGTTTCTTCCCCTCTTCCAAAAACATGTTGTGGTAATTCGCTGGTTAACTGCGTGAAATACGTTTCAATCTTTTCATCATCACTTTCTCCATTCGGTGAAGTAATTCTCAGTTTCAGTGCGCCTACAGATGGTAAATAAGCCAGCCCAAAACCTTGGTCATGGATACTTTGTTCCCAATCTTTCATTCTGTCAGCAAGATAAGATTCACCAATTCCTTGCAATAATATTGTTTTGTGGTAAATCGAATCTCCCGTAAAAATACTTTTTAGCCTAGGAAAAACTTCATCCTTCATAATACCTTTCATTTCAAAAGGAACACCTGGTAAACTTATCACAATCACTCCATTATGCTCAAACCACATACCTGAAGCTGTTCCACGAGTATTTTCTAGGATGGTACAATTAATTGGTAAAGCGGCTTGCTGAATATTTACATCTAACATTTTTCTTCCTCGAGCGGTAAAAAAATCTTGAACGTTTTTTAGTACTTTATCATTTATTTCTAAACTTGTATTAAAAAACTTACAGAGTGTATGCTTCGTGATATCATCTTTTGTTGGACCTAAACCACCTGTAATTATAACTAAATCAGCTGTCGCAACTCCTTCTTCAATCGCCTGCAGAATCGAATCTTCATCATCCGATATGGTCAAACATTTTTTGACAGGTATCCCAACAAGAGACAATTCTTGTCCGAGCCATGATGCATTCGTATTGATCGTTTGCCCAATAAGTAACTCATCCCCAATTGATATTATTTCTGCTTTCATACTGTTTTCCGATCCTACTTTAACGAATGAAAAAGTCTTTGTTTCCAATTCGTCCATTTATATTTCTTTGCAAATAAAACCAATAAAAGTGGTTGAATTACAATCAATGTGATTATATTTTCGACACCAAAAGAGGGTGGACTTTTATCTATAAATAAAGCATCTGTATGAAATGCTTGCCAATTATTAGTCACAATCAAAGCTGCAAAAATATTATTAATCGCATGATACCCCATTGTCAATTCCAAGCCATCGTCCATCAAAGCAACTACCCCTAAAAATAATCCGTTCACAATATAATAGACTAACAAAATTACCCCTATTTTTTCCACTTCTGGATTCGCCCCATGCATCAGCCCAAACAGGACACCGGTGATGACCACAGGGAAAACACCTCTTTTAAAGATAGATCCAAAACCTTGCAATAGATAGCCTCTAAAAAGGACCTCTTCACACGTTGTTTGCAAGGGCAAAATAAAAATTGAAATAAAAAAAAGCATAAAAAAAGTAGAAGCATCGAAATTCCATTCAATTGGATAACCAGCTAAAAATGAAATGACTAAAAAAAATGACATGACCGAACCCCAAACGGAAAAACTAAAGAAAAATCTTTTCCAATCGAATGATTCACGGACAGTAAACAAGGTTAAGACATTTCTTTTATGAATGATCTTTATGCAGACAAACAGTGTCAGCAAGACAACGATAAATGGAAAAAGCACGATTGTCAAAAATAAATTATTTCCAAAAACAGTGATCATCGTCGACGTATCAATACTTTTCGTTAAGTCGAATGAGGAAAAATACAAACTAACATACATTGGAATATAACCCAAGATAATATATGCCGCAACGACAATACTTATTGTCAATAAATACTGTGATGCATCATTCCTTCCTTTTATACCTGCTTTTACAAACATTTATTTAACTACTATAAAAAAAAGCTTTGTGAAATCACAAAGCTTTAAAGTATTTATTGAAACATATCTTTTACCCTTTGAAAGAAGCCCTTTTCATTTCCATCTGGGTTGGGTTTGAAATTTTCACTGCCTTTTAATTTTTCAAGGATTTCTTTTTCTTCCTTTGAAAACTTTTTTGGTGTCCACACATTTATATGAATAAAAAGATCACCAACACCATGTCTTTGTAAAATCGGTAATCCTTTTCCTTTTAAGCGAAGCATTTTACCACTTTGAGTACCTGGTTCAATTTTTATTTTTGCTTTCCCATTCACAGTAGGAACTTCAATTGTTTCCCCTAAAACTGCGTCAACAAAATTAACAAAGGCCTCGTAATGAAGATTTTCTCCCTCACGTCGAAGTTCTTCATGTTTAATTTCCTCTATCACAACAATCAAATCTCCTGGAATTCCATCAAATGGACCAGCATTTCCTTTTCCTGAAACACTTAACTGCATATCATTTTCAACTCCTGGCGGTATTTTCACTTCAATAACCTCTTCCATTCGTTTTAATCCTTGCGCGTCTGCATCTGAAGGACGTTTATCAATCATTTTTCCAGCCCCTTGACAAGCATGACAAGTTGACTGTGTTTGCATTGCACCCAAAAAAGTTTGAGCCACTCTCATGATTCTTCCAGAACCATTGCAAGTAGAACACGTTTTATAGGTTACCCCATCCGCATTTACTAATTTGTTTACTTTGATTTTTTTGGTAACCCCATCAGCAATCTCTTCTAAGGTCATTTTCATTTTAACTCGTAAATTGGTGCCTCTCGCTCTTTGAGATCCGCCACCACCGCGACTTCCTCCAAAACTTCCTCCACCGCCAAAACCACCGCCAAAAACATCTCCAAATTGAGAAAAAATATCATCCATATTCATTCCGCCACCGCCGAATCCACCACCACCATTCATACCGGCGTGACCAAAGCGATCATATTTGGAACGTTTATCAGCATCACTTAATACTTCATATGCTTCTGCTGCCTCTTTAAATTTATCCTCAGAAGCTTTATCATCAGGGTTTTTATCAGGATGATATTTCAGCGCCATTTTACGATACGCCTTTTTAATTTCTGATTCATTTGCACTCTTAGAAACACCAAGTATCTCGTAAAAATCTCTTTTTTTACTCATGACTTTATTTTTATTGAATTGTTTTTATTCCTTTATTTTGAATAAAAACAAATCCATCAAATTTTTTATTATCAACTTCAATACGACAATTGCACCATTGAAAAGTAAGGTTATTGTCCAACTACAACTTTAGCGAAGCGAACAACTTTATCGTTTAATAAATATCCTTTTTCAACATCATCCACCACTTTCCCTTTCAACTTTTTCTCTGGAGCTGGAATATTAGCAATCGCCTCATGGAACTCACTATCGAAAGGTTCCCCTTTAGATTTCATTTGCTTCAAACCTTTTCCTTCTAAAATTCCACGAAATTTAGTTGCAACCAATAAAAAACCTTCTTTTACAGCTTTAATATCATCTGACTTCTCATTGTTTAAAATCGCACGGTCAAAATCATCTAACACTGGAATCATATCTTTAATAACACCAGCACTTGCTGAACCGATTAAATCTATTCTTTCTTTATTTGTGCGACGACGATAATTATCAAACTCCGCATACAAACGAACGAATTTATCATTCATTTCTTCATATTTATCCTCCCACGTAAGTTCAACTGGCTCTGGAGTAACTTGCGTTTCCTCAGCGCTACTTTCAGTGTTTTCTCCCGTTACATTTTCAGTTTCTGTTACCGGTATTGCTTGCTCCTCGTTCATTTCTTTTTCCTCAGACATCTTATTTTGATTTTTGATACATTGCACTTCTCAAAGATATTGCCATTCTATGAATACAGACAGGATGGCAGTAAACTACAGCTCATTTATGAAATCTTGTCATATAAATCGAACTAGAATTTTAAAAAATATTTTGTTAAATTTTTGATAATAAAAATTCTACAGTTTGTATTTCAAGTAATTTAGCAAAGAATAAAAAAGTTAAATTTAATTTTTACAACTTATGAAAACGAGACAATTACTTTTTTGCACATTACTGATTATCTTAAACTTACACTACAGCTTTGCTCAAAATGAAAATTTAGGAAGAGAATTTGCATCTATTGATTCCGAATTACAGAAGTGGGATCAACTTCGGGGAGAATGGCTTTCAAAAAGTATTGTCGCTATTTCTCAAAATCAACCTATACCTGATAGAAATTTTCCCGAAGATTTTACTCCCTATGAGTTATATTCGATGATTCCAATGCCCGTTAAAGAAACAATTAGAGGAATTGCAAGTTCGCAAAGAAATACCGCAAGAAACGATGGTTCAAACGCACAAGCATGGGAAAATATAGTAGAATTATTTGTTAGACCAACATGCCAAACCGTTTCTGGAAGAACATTTGGCGACCCTCACTTTAGTTCTTTCGATGGAAATTCATACTCTTTGCAATCCGTTGGGGAATTTATCCTTGCTAAATCGAACAATGGATATTTTGAAGTACAAACGCGTCAAAAAGCAAACGGACCTGATTTCGCTTTAAACATAGCAGTGGCGATGAATGTAGGTGGTGATAGATTTTGTATTTATGGAGGAGAAAAGCCTGATTCAGATCATTCAACAGATCTTCGTTTGAATGGAAGACCTGTGCATATCGAAAATTCAACCTACTTTTTACCTCATGGTGGAACTGTTAGAAACACTAAAAATAATTACATTATTACTTGGCCAACAGGCGAAAAAGTTTCAATACAAAAAACAGGTTCTGGTTTTATGAATGTAACAACACTTGTTTACCCATGTGTCTTAGGAGGTTATCAAGGATTACTTGGTAATGCCAATGGAACACCAGATGACGATTTAAAAACTCCTAATAGACCGAATGATTCACAATTATTTTCTTCACTTACAAGATTTAATGGTCCTTTTGGAAACACTCCTTTAAATGAAGCAGCAAATAATGCTGAAAAGGACTATCTTGAGCGTTTATCAAAAGATTTTGGCTCATATTGGAGAGTGACGGATATGAATACATTGTTTGATTATGGTATTGGGCAAAACTCCAACTCTTTTACAGACTTATCTTTTCCAAGCAATCACAGGACTGTTGGAGACTTAAATCAAAGTCAAATTGCTACTTCGAGAAGAAATTGTGAAAACCAAGGTATCACTGGATCTGATTTACGAGGTTGTATTTTTGATAATGCCTATCTAAATATTCCTCCAGCACCACAACCAATTATCACAGATGCTACCAATGGAGTTATTTTACCAAGAATACCTAAAGAAAATGGTACGCCAAACATTAATAAGCCAATCCTACCAAAAGAGCCTGCGACTGAATTAAACAACTCAAATGGGATTCCAAATAAAATTGAAAATGTGGACGAATACAAAGTAATCACTCCTGTTCAAAACCAACCAATTAGCAAACCTGAAACAAAAAGCGAAAAAACAACGACACCAAAAACGACAAGTGGTGAACCCGTTTATTATCCGCCAATTGTGGAACCTAAACCAAAGAAAATTATTTTTGCTCCTTCAAAATCAACTAACACTTCCCCGTCACCAACTTCATCTCCGAGTCCTGTTTTTTCTTCTCCTGCGAGTAAACCGCAACAGTCGCCAAGTTCATCACCAGTATCGAAGCCACCTGCAAGTGCGCCGATAAAAACACCAACAACGATTCTAAAAAAGGGTCATTAATAAATACTTTTAAAACTGAAAAAGGTCCAAAATACATTGTTATTTTGGACCTTTTTTTGTTACGTGACGCGCTACTTTCGGCTTAAACATCAACGAGCAGAAAATTGTATTTTTTCTTTTCTTTATCAAAACACCACAACATTTCTAAGCTAATTTTAATCAAACATAGCGTGATTTATTTATCATTTAGTATGTTTGTGCAATGAATACAACCGAAATAGCAGATATGATTGTAAAACCTGAAGGATATTATGCAAATATTCGATCAGAGATGTTAGATTTTATTCCACAAGATGCGAAAAAAATTCTTGATTGTGGTTGTAGTGAAGGGCATTTTGGAAATGAAGCTAAGAATCGATTCAATGCGGAAGTTTGGGGACTCGAAATGGATGTTACTTCAGCTGAGACAGCAAAAGGTCATTTACACACTGTAATTCAAGGTGACATAGCTACTACTATTTCTGAGGTTCCTTCGGCCTATTTTGATTGTATTACGTTTAATGATGTACTTGAACATCTTGTAAATCCGTATGAAATATTGACGACTATCAAAGGAAATTTATCTCCGAATGGAGTCGTAGTATGCTCAATTCCAAATGCTAGATATTGGCGCGTATTTAAAAAATATGTTTTTGGAAAAGATTGGAAATATGAAGACAATGGTGTGATGGATAGGACTCACCTGCGATTTTTTACCAAAAAAAGTATGATTAACATGTTTGAGGATCTGAACTATGAAGTTATCTCCATAAAAGGATTAAAACCTACGCCTTCTGTCGGATTTCACATTCTTAACACGCTAACATTGGGCTATATCAAAGATTGCAAATACATACAATATGCCCTTGTAGCAAGGCCGAAAAAAGAATCTTAACTTTAGTTTTTTTTTAGTATAAGTGTTATTTTCACTATAAAGTAGGAATCTAATAACTCAACTCTTGCCCTACTTTATTTTCTATTTTTTTCTGATCGATTGACTGATTAATGATGATTTTTGAAATGATAAAAGAATTCATCAATGACCACTTTTCAATAGAGAATTTTTTATTTAAAAATATGCTTTGATGTTCCGTTTCTAAATCATCCACTTTCTTAAAACCAGTCTCCAAATCATCAATTGACGAACCAATCATCGCATATCTTGACATTATTTCCTGCAATTTAATTTGGATTGGGAGATTTTCATCATTACCAACAGGCACATAGTTTTCACGTAAAGATGTATTTCTATTTAAAGTTATATTTTGTAGAATATTGACGATTTTTTTTGCTGAAAAATGAGCAAATGCCAACGCTTCCAGTAAAGAGTTAGAAGCTAATCTATTTTTTCCATGCATGCCCGTGTTCGAACATTCACCAATCGCAAATAAATTTTCAACATTCGTTTCACCAAATTCATCCACCACAATTCCTCCGCACTGATAATGAGCCGCTGGAACTATCGGGATTAAGTCATTGGCTAGAGAAAACCCCTTACTTTCACAATAAGCTAAAATTGTTGGGAAAGAGTTTTGAAACTGTTTCATATCAATATGTCTGCAATCTAAGAAAACGTGCTCTTGATTTGACTTTTTTAATTCACATAAAATGGATTTCGTAACAATATCTCGTGTCGCTAATTCACCTCTCGTATCGTAGTCAAAAACAAATCTTTTTTCTTGTTTATTGACAACAAAAGCACCTGCTCCCCTCACCGCTTCAGAAATTAGAAACATGGGAGACATCCCTTTTTCATAAAATGCAGTCGGGTGAAACTGAATAAAATTCATTCCTTTTATCGCAGCACCCACTTTTTTAGCTAAAGCAATTCCATCACCAGTTGCAATTTTGGGATTCGTCGTAAATTGAAAAAGCTGACCACAACCACCCGTCGAAAGAACAACCACCTTTGAATAGATTACTTTTAAAACATTTGAGAGAGAATCTAACACCTTGATACCTTCTACCATTCCATTTTCATCTTCTTTACGACTCATTAATTCTATAACACGAAAATGGTTATACATTTTTATCGATGGAAATTCCTTTATTTTTTTCAATAAAGAATTCTCAACTTCACTTCCAGTATGATCTTTTGCGTGAATAACTCTTGCAAATGAGTGTCCTCCTTCTAAAACACCTTCTTTTTTGCCTGTTTTATTTTTTGTAAAATCGACACCCCATTTTTCTAATTCAAGAATACGCTCTGGAGCTGAGTATATTATTTTTTTTACGATTTCTTCATTACACAAACCACCACCAGCTTTCAAAGTATCGTTCACATGATTTTCAAAAGAATCTTTCTGTAAATCGAAAACACCCGCAATTCCTCCTTGTGCATACCTGGTATTAGATTCAAAATCATCTGATTTAGTAAAAATAGCAATTGATACATAATGTCTCAATTCAGCGAGCTTGATTGACAGTGATAGTCCAGCAATGCCTGACCCAACAATAATTACATCTATATCCTCCATCGTTTATTTTATTTGTAACATTCTATCAATCGGTATTTTCGCTTTTTCAATTAATTCTTTAGAAATAATAATTTCAGGTGATTCATTTAGTAGACAGTCGTATATTTTTTGCAAAGTATTTACTTTCATAAAGCCACATTCTCCGCAAGCGCATAGATTATCGTCATAAATAGGCGCAGGAATAAGAAGTTTAGTAGGAACTATTTTTTTTAAACCATGTAAAATCCCTTCTTCCGTTGCCACTATAAAAACATCCGCATTGGAATGAATAATAAATTCTTTCATTTCAGAAGTGGAACCAATAAAATCAGAATATTTTAGAACTTGCGTTTCAGATTCAGGATGAGAAACAATTTTTGCACCTGGATATTTTATCTTTAATTGAATTAATTTCTCTAATGAAAAAGATTCGTGCACTACACACGCGCCATTCCATAAGACCATTTCTCTCCCCGTTTTTCTGACAATATAATCCCCTAAGTTTTTATCGGGAGCAAAAATTATAGGCGTATTTAGAGGAATGGATTCTACAATTTTCAATGCATTAGAAGAAGTGCAAACAATGTCACTCATTGCTTTAATCTCAGCTGAGCAGTTTACATACGTAATTGTCGTATGATTAGGATATTTTTCCTTGAAAATTTTGAATTTTGCCGGAGTACAAGAGTCAGCCAATGAACAACCTGCGTTCATATCAGGAACGAGAACTTTTTTTGAAGGGTTAATAATTTTGGCTGTTTCTGCCATAAAATGAACACCTGCGAAAACAATGATATCAGCAAATGTATTTTTTGCTTCGATGGACAAACCTAAGCTATCACCAACATAATCAGCGATATCTTGAATATCACCATTTTGATAATAATGCGCTAAGATCACTGCATTTTTCTCCTTCTTTAAAATATTTATCTTTTCTACTAAAGTCTTTTCATTCATTTTAGTACTAATTATTTGAGTATAAAGGTACGAAATCAGCAATAATAAAAGACTAAATTATCCATGATACTGGTCATAATATCCCCATTATTTTATAAAGTGTATATTTGCACAAAAAAGAGAATGTTTTCAAAAGCATGTGAATACGGAATACGATCTTGCATATATATCGCGACACAGTCGTTAAACTCAAAGCGACCGAGCATTAAGGAAATTGCCAAGGAAGTTGGATCGCCAGAACCTTTTACAGCTAAAATATTACAAAAATTAGTAAAAAACAACATCATAGAATCTGCAAAAGGTCCTTCGGGAGGATTTTTTATTAATACAGAAAATATAAGTAAAATTATTTTGCGAGATATTGTTTTCTCCATCGATGGTCCAGATATTTATAAGAATTGTGGTTTAGGCATGAAAGAATGCTCTGAGGTAAAACCGTGTCCGATCCATAATCAATTCAAGATCATCAAAAATGGTTTAAAAGAAATGTTAGACACGACCAATCTTCATCAATTAACGTTGGGATTAGAAGGTGGAATGACATTTCTAAAAACTGAAATAGAAGGATGCTAATTAATTGTTCGTTATTGAATAGAAGTGATCAACTCGAATTGTTAGCAGTCAGGCTAAAAGACGACACTTACATCATAAACAAATTTGAACTTTATGACTTTAGAACAATTGAAATATCCGATTGGGAAGTTTGAGAAACCTGAGATAATTACAAAAGACATTTTATTAAAATGGGTTTCAGATATTTCAACATTTCCAACAAGGTTAATGGCTGAAGTATATAAGTTGACTGACGAGCAACTTGATACTCAATATAGAACTGATGGCTGGACAATTAGGCAAGTAGTTCATCATTGTGCTGACAGTCATATGAACAGTTTAACTCGTTTAAAACTTGCATTGACAGAAGACCAGCCAACTATAAAACCCTATTTTGAAGAACGTTGGGCAGAACTTCTTGACACTAAAAGTATGCCTATTGAGCCTTCGATGAAAATGATAGAAGGGATACACGAAAGATGGACAGTGTTATTAAACAATTTGACAGACGAACAATATGGAAGAATTTTTATTCATCCTGAACATAGAAAAAATTTTAGAGTTGACGAAAATATAGGAGTTTATGCGTGGCATTGTAACCACCATCTTGCTCATATAAGTGAAACAATAAAAAGAAACAATTGGAACTAAGAATTAAAACCAACAAAGAAAAAGAAGCGTTGTGCTGCATTGCAAGTGCGGCAGTGGCAGACAGTTTTCGAGTCCGAAATCGCCAACTTCTTTTCTTACTCCTTTTCTTTTCATTGTGTATATTTTTTTAAACCAACCATGTATATTTTCATTTCAACTAGAAATGACCTACACACCTCGTTTATTTATGTGGTAAAATTCCTATTTGTTACTACATATAAAAATGATTTAAATCATAGAATTAAAATGACACCTAAAGGTTTGTTTATCAAGAATGAATCTTAATAAACAAATACACATTCACAACTATAAATAACACATACATTCACAATAAACGAGTTGCTATTTGTCGAAGATAAAAAAAATAAAAAAGGGTTAAATTGTACGATTTAAAGATGACTAAATAAATATATAAGTGATATACATCATATTAATACTGACATAATACATTTAATTTTGCTACATATAAATACAAAACAATGTCTGAAAAATTAACAATTATCGATAGTGAGTTTATAGAACAAGCTTTCTCCTTCTGGTTTACTGATCAAAAACACATCCGATCTCCTTTTCCTACCTATACACACTCAGCATTAAAACCTGCAGCAATTGAGAAATTTGAAGAATGGCTAGCGAATATACATGAGGATGCAAAAGATGAATTCAATGATGAAATGATCGCGGAAAAATTCGAAGAAATTTTGTTTGAAACAGGATTAACACTTATCCAAACAGAAGATGAACGATTAACCATCCTCTATCCTTTTCTACCAAGAGTTTCTGATAAAATAAAAGATGATAAACAAATCGAAAATATAATTATTAGCCGTTTCCTGAAAGAAGATGGAGATGATAAGTTTTTGGAAATCAAATGTATAAATAAATCCACTAAAGAAGAATGGATCACCTCATTTGAACTACCTGTTTGACAAACAAGTTATTGGTTATTTCGCTTGTTTGTTTAAGCCGTTTCATTCCCCCTGAAACGGCTTTTTTTATTGAGTAATTTTTAAGTACTTTTATTTATTTAATGACATTTATAGTATTCAAATAATGAGCTTGTCAAAAACCGAATTAAAAGATTTTCTCGATGTAAAAGTGACAGAATTTAATACCGCTTCTTTTATTGAACCTGACCCAATAAGCATACCACATCGTTTCTCCCTAAAAGAAGACATCGAAATTTCTGGCTTTTTAGCTTCAACGATTGCATGGGGAAATCGCAAAATAATTACCAAGAATGGTCATAAAATGATGGATCTTCTGGGTGAGTCTCCTTTTGACTTTGTAATGTCCCACGAAGAACACCAACTTGAAAGACTTGAGGGATTTGTTCATCGTACATTTAATGGTGAAGACTTCAAATATTTTATCAAAGCATTAAACCATATCTACACGAATCATGGTGGACTAGAATCAATCTTTATTAAACATCAAACTGAAGATTCAATTCAACCAGCAATTCATGCTTTAAATCAAATCTTCTTTGAGATTGAACACCCACAACGAACCAGAAAACATGTTGCTGACCCTTTAAAAGGTAGTGTCGCGAAGAGAATTAATATGAATTTGAGATGGTTATGTCGTAAAGATAATACTGGAGTTGATTTTGGAATTTGGGATATTTCACCTTCAAAACTTTCATGCCCCCTAGATGTTCATAGTGGTAATATTGCTCGTAAACTTGGACTTATTTCAAGACCTCAAAATGATTTAAAAGCACTTGCTGAACTTGACTTAAACTTAAGAAAATTAGACCCTAATGACCCAGTGAAATATGATTTTGCATTATTTGGATTGGGTATTTTTGAAGGGTTTTAATTAACTAAAAACATTAAATTGATTATAAATTAATCTAAATATTGATTATTTTATAATCTAATATTTATCTTTGTTAAAAATACAAAGATATGTGTGCTCTACAATTACATTCAACAAAATCATTAGAAATCTATTCAGCACTATCCGAATCAACACTACCTCTACCATTAGTTTCTGCTGGTATTTCTGCTGGCTTCCCTTCTCCAGCAATGGATTTTATCGATTTGACAATTGATATGAACAAGCATCTTATCAAACACCCATCAGCAACGTTCTATGGTCGTGTTAAAGGTGTATCAATGAAAGATGCTGGTATCGGTGATGGTGATTTACTAGTCATTGATAAAAGTATCCAACCTACCAATGACAAGATTGCTGTTTGCTATATTGACGGCGATTTTACAGTGAAAAGAATCAAGATTGAAAATGATTGTATTTGGCTTGTACCAGAGAATGAAACTTATAAACCAATCAAAGTAACTAGCGATAATGATTTTATCATTTGGGGTATCGTAACACATGTAATCAAAGCATTTTAATATGTTTGGTCTTGTTGATTGCAACAACTTCTACGCATCGTGTGAGAGGTTATTTAACCCTTCTTTGATTGGTAAACCAATCGTAGTTTTGTCCAATAATGATGGTGCTGTTATTGCTCGTAGCAACGAAGCCAAAGCTCTAGGTATACCAATGGGCGCTGTTGCTTATCAGTATGAAAAGTTTTTCATTGAGAATGGTGTCAGCGTCTTCTCTGCCAATTTTGCTCTTTATGGCGACATGAGTAGTCGTGTTATGACCATACTTCAAGAGTACACACCAGAACTCGAGATTTACAGTATTGATGAAGCCTTTTTAAAGTTGGTAGGTTTTGAGTATTTCGATTTGAATCAATACGGATTCGATATTCAAAAGCATGTTAGAACTTGGTCTGGCATTCCAGTGTGTATTGGAATTGCACCAACAAAGGCACTAGCTAAAGTAGCTAACAAAATAGCAAAGAAGTACCCACAACACACTAACAATTCTTATGTTATAGATAATGAAGAAAAAAGAATCAAGGCTCTTAAATGGCTCAAAATAGAAGATGTGTGGGGTATTGGTAGAAAGCATTCTATTAGACTAAAAGAAGTTGGTGTTCATACCGCTTATGATTTCACACAAATCAATGATGCTTGGGTAAGACGTAATTTATCTGTAGTTGGATTACGCTTGAAACACGACCTACAAGGTATACCAACATTAGATTTGGAGGATATTAAACCAAGAAAAAACATTGCTACCACACGTTCTTTTGAACGGAACTTAACAGAGTATAATGATATTAAAGAACGAATCACAACATTTGCTGTCAGTTGTTCTGAAAAGCTACGTCGGCAAAATTCTTGTTGTACTAGCGTAATGGTGTTCATTCGAACCAACAGCCACCGAGCAGAGCTTGAACAATACAATAATAGTGTCGTGGTCAAATTCCCTTTTCCTACCAATTCAAGCATTGAGATAGCAAAGTTTGCATGTGATGGGTTTGATAGAATATTTCGAAAAGGATACCAATACAAAAAGGCTGGTGTTATAATCATGGACTTTAAACCACAAGATGAGATTCAGTTGAATTTATTTGACAATAGCAATCCAAAACATCTTCCATTGATGAAAGTGATAGATAGAATCAATGCTTCTTTTGGACAACAAAAAATCAAATTGGCTAGTCAAGACCAGAAACGAGTGTGGAAAATGAAACAAGAAAAATTATCACCGAGGTATACAACCAGATTGAGTGATATTATTGTGATTAAGTGTTAAATGCTTTCACAAATATTTACTTTCGAACTACTTTCATTTCGAAATCACTTAACTTCCTTGTCATCGATAAATCGTTTTACACTTTTCACCTCTCCTGCTTCAGTATATAAAATCAGATTTCCACTTAACTTATTATCCTTGTAATTTGATTCTGTCGTTAACACACCTGAAGAATCATACGTTTTCCAAACACCCTCTCTTTTACCCTTCACAAAATTTCCAGATAATTGAGTGATACCATTTTTATAATACCAAATCCAGGGCCCATCATTTTGTCCATTTTTAGTTTCACCCGTTCGAATATATGCACCATTCTCGTAATTTAGATTATCTTTTTTTCTCGATTGAAAATTAAACATGGTCCAAATTACTATAATCGCAACAACAATTAATTTATGAAAACTATTGTGATTATTCATCTCAATCGTGCGTTGCTCCTTTGAAAATTTTATACAAGTGCAATACATACGGAAAAATAGCATCCATAGATTCTGACGCTCCCTTCGTTGAACCAGGTAAAGCAAGAACTAATGTATTTTCCTTCACTCCCGCCAAACTTCTAGACAACATAGACAAAGGAGTTCTTTCTTGCCCATAATTCCGCATAGCTTCTGCTATTCCAGGGATTTCTCTGTCTAATAATGGGCGAATTGATTCTGGAGTCACATCTCTTACTGACAATCCTGTTCCTCCCGTATAAATCAATAAATCCGTTTTTAATTGTACTTCATTCAATAAAACGTGTTGAATCTCCTCTTTTTCGTCCGCAACTATTATGTAGTCTTTTATTTCAACACCACATGAAACTAATTTTTCAATGATCGCTTTCCCTGCTTTATCCTCTTTTAAACCTTTGCTTATTGTATCTGAACAAACAACTACTGTCGCTTTTAAACCTTTAGGGAATTTATCTTTCCAATCTGATTTACCTCCTTTCTTATTGAGTAGTCGAATATTTTGAATCTCAATTCCTTTATCAATCGGCTTCAACATGTCATACATTGTCAGAGCAACAACGCTTGCTCCGTGCATCGCCTCCACTTCCACACCTGTTCTGTAAATACATTTTACATCCACCTCAATAAAAATTTTCAATCCCTCAATTCGATAACTTACTTTCGTATATTCAACTGGTAAAGGATGACAATCCGGAATCATATCTGACGTTTTTTTCACAGCGAATAATCCTGCAGTTTTAGCCATCTCAAAAACATCACCTTTTGGAACCGTTTTATTTACCACTGCATCAATGGTTTCTTGTTTACTAACTAAAACAATTGCTTCAGCAGTTGCTATTCTCAACGAACTACTTTTATGCGTTATTTCTACCATAACTATTGATTTACTTTCCAAACATGTGATTCATCTTCTAAATTTTCTTTTCCGAAAATAGGAGATTTTAATTTTATTTCTTCCACAATAAATTCGACTGCCTTTTGAGCCGCTTTTCTATGAGCAGATGAAACAAAAACAAATAAACAAATTTCACCTATCTTCACCTCTCCTAAACTATGATAAATATGCATGCAAGTTAAATCGAACTTTGAAAATGCTTCTTCTCTGATTTCTTCAAATACTTTATTTGCCATATCAACATGACTTGTATACTCAATCGAAATAACACTTTTTGAATCAATTATATCTTTACGAACTTGCCCTAAAAATAGTTGGTGCGCTCCAATTGTTGTTTTCGATTGGTGTTTCCCGATTGATTCCCCTATAAAAGTCGACGCTATTGGTCCTTCAATAAAACAATTTTTTATTTTTTTTGCTTCCATTGTATATGTTTTTTCTTGTATTTTCTAATCACCCGTTAAACTTCCAATAATTTAGAAATCAGTTCATCCGTAATTCCTCCCCTTACACTTTTTACATTCGAATATCCAAACTGATCTCTCAGTATATCTAGCGCTTTCATACTTCTAGCCCCTGATTTACATAGAAGCAAAACATTACCATGCCTATTTATCTGAGAATATAATTCGGTCAATTCACTAAGAGGGACATTTACTACCATATCACTCTCCAAAACAGGTAATTCAAACGGTTCGCGCACATCAATAATTTGAAAATTACTTAAATCAATTAACTCATAGTCAACTTCATAAATAGAATCACTTAAAGTACAAGGTCTAATGTATTTTTCTGGATTTAATTTTTTCTCCCCTAACAAATCATCGTATAAGTTTTCTTGACTTTTAGAGAGATTAAAATAGGTAACTTTATTATTTAAACTATTAAAAATCATTAATTTACCACTTAAAACCTCACCTATTCCTAGAATCATTTTTATCACTTCATTCGCCTGATACAAACCTACAATTCCTGGCAAAACACCCACTACCCCTGAAGAATTGCAATCAGCCGTAGATTCACTTGATGGAAAATCTTTGAATAAACACCTGTACGTTGGACCATTTTGCCAATTAAAAACACTGATTTGCGCTTCAAATTTAAAAATCGACCCATATACTAAAGGCTTATTTAATAATACACAGACATCATTAATCAAAAATCGAGATTCATAATTATCTGTACAATCTACAACAACATCAAAACCCTCAAAAATATCAATACTATTTTCAGCAGAAAGACGAACAGGATAAGCCACATACTCTATAAAAGGGTTAACTTTCTTCAACTTAGTAATCGCCACTTCAGCTTTATTCTTTTTCACATCATCAAAATCAAATAATATTTGACGATGTAAATTAGAAACCGAAACTTGATCAAAATCCACCACACCAAGTGTTCCAACACCCGCAGAGGCCAAATACCTAAGCGCAGGACAACCTAAACCACCCGCTCCAATAATTAACACTTTTGACTGCTTTAATTTCTCCTGCCCAACGACACCAATTGGCTCCAGTAGCATTTGCCTATCATAATATTGTAACTCTTCTTTTGTCAGCATTTCATTCATTTTTAACCACCAGCAAATGGAGGCAGAATTGCAATTATTTCCCCCACTTCAGCACTGGATATATTTTCTTTTATCACATTATTTATAGCAATCTGAAAAGTCATTGCCTTTAACAAAGGATAGCTATCCATAATTAGATCTCTCACATTCACATCTTCTACTTTAAAATCGATTAAAATAGATGTTTTTGAGATACCTAATTTTTCAGCAATCATGCCATAAAACTGAACTTCATTTTCCATCTTCTATCCATTTTAACTCCTCTTTTGTATTTATGTTCATCAACTGATTTTCAATACCCACCAATTGATAATCTTCCAATTGAATTACTTTGGAATCTACTTCATCGATCAATAACCTCACTTTCAACTGCTCACTTTCAATTTTTTCTAAAATTTTTTCTGCAATACTTTTAGAATAAATCCCAATTAAGGGATGTATTTTATCTTTATAAGCTACAACTGTAATTTTCTCATCCCCAGAATTATCGATCAACGTTTCAATCATTTCTTTTGAAACGCATGGAACGTCGCAACTTACAATAATATTTTTTTCAGTTTTAACCTGTAAAAGCCCCGTATAAATCCCAACTAGAGGACCTTTTCCTTCAATAACATCCTTAAAAACAGGCACATTAAACCGCTCATATCCCGAATTATTAGCAACAATTATCACTTTTATTTTCAGTACCGCAAAGATAGTCAGAAGATAGTCAATCATTGGCCTCCCTTTTAAAAGTAATAAACCCTTATCAGAACCCATTCGAGAACTTTTACCACCCGCTAATATAATTGCAGTATACGTCATCCCCATTTAATTTTACTCACTTTTTTATTTAGATATTCGATTGTTTCTTTGTTTAATTTATCAAATTGTACAACCATTTTCTTTCCAGAAGCGCTTAAAATGGAGCCTCCACCATCTTTCCCTCCAATTTTACCAACCACAATCGGTTCTAAACACTGCGAATTCATAGAATTAACCAATTCCCACGCTTTTTTATAAGACATTTTCATTGCTTTTGCTGCTTTTGATATCGATCCAAACTCATCAATTTTATTCAACAAATCAATACGACCTTCGCCTAAAAAAGTACCATTATCCGTTAAGATCCAAATTCTACTTTTTACTTTATATTCAATTTCAGCACTCATCGTTGTATCATTTTATATATATCGAACAAAAAAAAAGTAGACCCAATTAAATCATAAGAATTTCAACTAAATCCCCTTTTTTCCATTGCGCTCTGCCTTCTTCAAAAATAGCAATACAATTAGCCTTTACAAAAGAACTCAACATGGCAGAACTTTGAGCAGGCAGCAATTCAACTGTATCAATTGTAGCCAAACCTTTTAGTAAATGAGAAATATCAGCTGACTTTGAATAATCAATATCGAGAGACACTTTAGCACGCGAGACAAAACCTTTTTCTCTACCAATCATTTTAGCTAAGCAAGGTAAGATAAATAAATAAAAAGAAGTCAAAACTGCGGCAGGATTACCAGGCAAACCAAAAACAATTTTATCATTTATTTCGCCAAAGAACAGTGGTTTACCAGGTTTTTGTTTCACTTTATAAAAAATTGTATTTACCTTTAAATCAGCCAACACTCTTCCCACAAAATCATAATCACCCACAGAAATTCCACCCGTAAAAATCACAATATCACTTGTTTGTATCTCTTTTTCAAAAGTATCCTTCACCTCATCATATGTATCTCTGGCAGTAACAGATTTAGCTTCAAATCCAAAACTTTTTAATCCAGCCAATAAAGTATTTGAATTAGATTCATAAATCATTCCCACTTCTAACTTATCCCCTAATTTGGTCAATTCATTTCCAGTGGTGATAATAGTAATTCTCGGCTTCGAAAACACGGACACTTCACTCACGCCAATCATGGATAAAAAACCAATTGCACCAGGATTAAGAACTGTACCTTTTTCAATGGCCAGATCACCCGCTTTAATCTGCTCGCCAATTCTACGAATATTAGCTCCTTGTTTAGGCATTATCAAAATCTTCACTTGATCACTAAACGTAAGAACATCTTCTTGACGCACAACAATCGTCGTATTCACCGGAATCATTGCACCTGTATAAATACGAATAGCCTCTCCTGGATTTAACTTAATAACGCTTGCATTATCGCCTGCCTTAATCTCACTAATCAATCTATAAATATCTTCCGAATCAGTTGTATTGATTGCATAACCATCCATCGCCGACTGCTCAAAAGGAGGAAAAGAAATGGGAGAAAGTACATTGTCCGAAGCAACAAATCCTAAAGCTAAGTCAGTCGACAAAAGCACTTTTTTAAGCTTTTTAGAATATTTTTCAACTTTACTTAGTGCTCCATTTAAACTTTCCATAGTAAAACCTTTATTTTTCAACGTACAAATTTGCTATTAACACTCCTCATTAAATATGATGAATATCATTTAAATACACTATTGTAAACATAAATTACAACATAAATTTACTCTAATTTTGGTTATTATATTTATTTTAAACAATGAAAAAAAATAATATAGAAATTCCTTCTTGTACAAACTGCGAAAATTCAGCAGGAATCCTTTGTTCGTTAAACATAAAAGAGAAAACTGAGCTATCATGCGGTAAACTAGATGGTATCTTTAAAAAAGGTGAAATAATTTTTAAAGAAGGAAATAATGCTTATAATTTATTCTGCATTCACAAAGGAAAAGTAAAACTTTCAAAACTAGGAAAAGACGGAAAAGAACAGATCGTTCGTTTCGCTAAGTCAGGTGACATTCTAGGATATCGCTCATTATTAAGTAACGAACCTTACCACGGAACAGCTACAGCCATGGTAGAATGTGAAATTTGCATCATTTCAAAAGAAGTATTTCAAAAAGTGAATGAAGATAATTACAAATTATCCCTGAATTTAATTCAACTACTATCTAAAGACCTAAAAAGTGCCGAACAACATTTGATTGACGTAGCGCAAAAAACCGTAAAGGAAAGAATAGCTGAAGCATTAATATTGCTCGTCAACTCGTTTGGTTACTTAGAAGATAAAATCACTTTAAATGTAAACTTAACAAGATCAGAAATAGCTGACTTAGCGGGAACTTCAACTGAAACAACGATTAGAACACTTTCTCAATTAAGCAGTGATAACGTTATTAAACTAGAAGGGAAAAACATTTTAATTACAAATTTCAAAAAGCTCGTTCAAAGTTCTAACACCTATGATTAATTTGTTTATTGTACAATAGGTTTTTTCACCTGAATTCTTATTATTTACACCAACTTTGAAAACACTTCTTTTTATTTAATTAATTGATTTAAATCATATAATTTTTGATTTTAGTAAAGTATTTTTACACTAAATTCTTTACGAAATGAAAACAGATAATCTATTTTTTAATTTAAACTATATAAAAACATTATTCCCAAGTGAAATTATTGATATAACTAAAGGTGAAATACTATTTAAAGAAGGCGAAATAAATGACTTTGTTTTCTTTATTAAATCGGGGAAATTAAAGGTTAGCAAGACAGAAAATGTTATCGGATTTACACGTGAAAAAGAATTTATTGGAATAACTTCTTGCTTGTGCGATGGTGATCATTTTTACTTCACAGCAGTTGCTTGCGAAAACTCTTCCTTACTTAAAATTGACAAGTCATTTTTCAAAAAAGCACTGATTGAAAATCCAGAATTTGGCAAAACAATGATTGAAATACTTTGTCGACGGATAAAAATAACCGACAACAAAACTAAAAGTTTTACTCAACTTACCACTTCAGAAAGAATTATTAATGAGATACTAAACAATGTACTATTTGAAAACGATTTAAGGAAAATTTATCTTTCAATTGATGATCTAACTGAATTAACAGGCGTTTCATCTATACAAGTTCTTACTACGATAAAAGATTTAACCGCAAAAAATCTAATTAAAATGAAGGATGAAAAGATAACAATTACGCATCTCGAAAAATTAAAAGCATTATTAACACCAAACCATCCTAATTAAAGCAATAACTGATTACAAAACATCTATAAAACAGTCATTTAAAAAAATTGGTAAAATCTTTACAACAATCCTCCCTCTAATAAAATTAAATATATAATCACAATTAAATTATTTCCCACCTAAAAAATCTACAAATACATCATATCTTCTTTTCTATTTTTATGATTTATGTCATATTAAATTTGAGACAACTTACGTAATTTTGGGTCCTTATTAATTATATAAAACCCATTCATGAATAACACAAATCCGCATACTTTTCACATTCCTGTCATGGGTTTAGGGTACACAATTGATTCACCAATAAAAGTTTCTCATTTTGGCATTGCGTCTGTACTTTCAATAGGTGATGATATTTTAATAGAAAAAATTCGTAAGCATTATTGTCAGCTGTATAACTTTGACTATCATGAAATAAAAGGTGATGAAGAAAACCATCGAGCAGACAGAATCACTTCTTTTTTAAACTTATCTAAAGAAATCATCGAAACTAAGTTCACAGAACTAAAAAAAGAAGTTTTTGAAGCAGGAACGGATTTGACTAAATATTTTGAAATATTAAGTCCGGACTCAGTCTTATTTGCACTATACAAGGCAATGAAAACGGAAACAAATAAAGACAAAAAAGAGAAATTTCAGCAAGAATTAAAAGCACAAATGATATGCGGAAACATTGACGTGAATATTATGTCGAAAGTAGATAATCCAACATTCGCAAAAAACAAGACTCAACTACCTATCGAATATAATGATGCAATGGCTGCTTTGCGCGGTTACGCGTTATCTGACGTCAATTCTAGTATTGTTATATCAGCAGGATTAAACCCTCGTTTATTTGCTTATTTCGAATCTTTCCCAGACTTTCTTCCTGATAAAAACGGAGAAATTAAAAAGAAAGTGATATTAAAAGTAAGTGATTATAGATCCGCTTTAATTCAAGGGAAATTTTTAGCAAAAAAAGGTGTTTGGACGTCAGAATTCAGAATTGAATCCGGTCTAAATTGCGGTGGTCACGCATTTGCTACCCAAGGAGATTTACTAGGTCCTATACTTGATAAATTCAATGAAGATCGCGAAGAATTGATTCAGGAAATTTTCTCCACGTATAAAGAAGCCATGAAAGAGAGAAATAAATTTGTCCCTGAATCCCCCTATTCAATGAAATTTTCAGCTCAAGGTGGTGTTGGAAATTTCGAGGAACATCAAATGCTCTTGAACTCTTTTAATATTGACAGTGTCGGCTGGGGAACTCCTTTTTTATTAGTCCCCGAAGCAGTTAGCATTGATTCTTCCACAATAAATCTTTTAGAAAGATGTAATGAAGAAGATTTATATACAAGTTCAATTTCACCACTTGGAGTACCTTTTAATACAGTCAGAGGAACAACCATTGAAAAAAGCATGCAGCAATTATTCGAAAAAAACAGACCTGGAAGCTCTTGTCCTAAAAAGTTTTTATCTTTCAATACAGAATTTACAGAAAAACCTATCTGCGTCGCCTCTAGACAATATGTTCATTTAAAAATACAAAGCTTAGATACGTCTAATTTGCCGGAGAAGGAATTAGAAAGGCAAAAAAAAGAAGTATTAGAGAAAACCTGTTTGTGCAGCAGTTTAGGCACATCTGCCTTAATTGATAAAAACATTGAAACAAGAGCAGAAGGAGAAGGAATTGCCGTTTGTCCTGGTCCTAATATCGCTTATTTCTCAAGAACATTCTCTCTAAAAGAAATGGTGGATCACATTTACGGTAAAATCAATATTTTAAATACTAAGAAACGACCGCATATGTTTTTGAAAGAACTCAACATGTATATTGAACATTTCAAAAAAGAGGTAAGTACAAATTTTGATCCTTTAAATAAAAAGCAATTGAATAAATTGAAAGAATTTAAATCAAATCTGGAAGAAGGAATTACGTATTACAGATCTTTATTTTCAACATGGAAAGCAAGTGCTTTTGAAAATTCCAAAGATTTATTAGAGGAACTGCATACTCAAAGTCTCCTACTGAAAGCCATAGATATTGAAATTGCAATCGCCTAGATTTTCAGCAGAAAATGAAGTGTAAAAAAGCCGAAAATGAAAATTATTTCCGGCTTTTTTTTGATGTTTAATCTGTTTTTTTATTCAATTCCATTTTTAATATTTACAAGTTTTTCAACATTTAAGATATGGATGGCTTTTCCATCAATTTGAATAACACCCTCTTTTTTAAGGTCAGCTAGCACTCGCACTACCGTTTCATATCTTGTACCCGCTTGATTTGCAATATCCTTTCTTGATAGTGTAAAACTAAGTTTAGTTTCACTTCCTTTTTCTAGGCCAAAAACCTTATAAATATTGTATATCACAGAGGCAATCACGTTCCTGATCGGTAAATTAGTCGCCAACCTTTCAGACTCCCTAAGTTCTTCTGCAAAAAACATCATCATATAATATCCAAATTCTGGATTAGCTTTGACGACATAATTAAATATTTTTAGAGGAATAAACGTTAAGACAGAATCTTCTAAAGCGATTGCAGATACAGAATATTTCCAATCGCCTCCAAAACCTCTATGACCTAGCACATCTTTGGTAGAAATTAACCGAATAATACGTTCGGATTGGTCATTATTATTAATGACCACTTTTACTTTTCCTGATTCAATAATATAAAGCCCTAGGGTGTCTTCTCCAGCCTTAAAAATATAATCACCAGCTTCCACTTTCACATTGTCACTATGAAAGGCTATAAATTCACTCCATTCTTCAGTACAATACTTTTTAATAATTTCATTCATACTATAATACTACTAATTAACCACCTATAGAAATCATTGTTCGGTTTTTTATTTTTGAAACCTCTAATTTCTCAAAAGATTTATTTCCTCCGCGTTCTTTTTCTTTCCCTTTAATATTCTCAATAATCATTTCTTCAATTTCTACTCCATTTCGAAGAGCGGTTAACAAATCTAATTCAGATTGTGAAAAAAGGCAATTTTTAATTTTCCCATCTGCTGTTAAACGAATACGATTACACGTATCACAAAATGGATTTGTAACTGAACTAATAATCCCGAAGGAACCTAGCCCACCTGTAATTTTATAATTTCTTGTGGTATCATTTGGTCCATCTATCAGTTTTTCAACTAATTTCTTCCCAAAAAAAGCGTCCACTTTGTCTAAAATTTCCTTGAAAGAGATTTTCTTTTCCCAATTCCAATTATTACCATCAAAAGGCATGAATTCAATAAAACGGATTTGAATTTTTTCATTGACCGTCCAGTTAACAAAATCAATTATTTCATCGTCATTCGTTCCTTTAATTAAGACAATATTGATTTTAACATGAAAATCATTTTTTATCAATAAATCTATATTATCTCTGATTTTGGTATAATAACTTCTTCGAGAGATCATATTAAAACGCTCCTCTTTCAGTGAATCCAGACTCACATTTATGGATTTTACACCTGCACTTTTTATATCATCGATATATTTATCAATCAAAACTGCATTTGTTGTGATTGCTAATTCAACGGGGAGTTCTCCTAATTGTCGGATGATGGTTCCAAAATCCCTTCTAACCAATGGCTCACCGCCCGTTAGACGAATTTTCTTAACACCTAAATCAACGAACTTTTTAGCAATAAAAATAAGTTCTTCCGTGGTCATAAATTCAGCCTTATCGCGCAACTGAATACCATCTTCGGGCATACAATAAAAACAGCGTAAATTGCAGCGTTCCGTCAATGAAATTCTAAGATAGTCATGCACTCTTCCAAACGTGTCAACAATATTCTTCGGCTTACTCATGGATAATTAAAAAATCTTCTATCGTTAATAATTGCTGAGACAAAGGAAATAAAGTTTCATCTTCTCTAAAAATATGTAAGCGTAATAATTCAGCTAATTCTCTACCGGTATTAAAAGCCAAATCAAAGGTTACAATTTTTGATTCAGTGTCTCTCAATCGAATACCTAAACCTAATAAATTAAAAACCAGCGAACCTAATTGTATAAATTTGACATGATCATCTTCCATTAAATCAACCGCAGTACTTGGATTCTCGCCATTTCCATGCTCTCCAGACTCAATTAAGCGATCATGCAATAATCGAAAATAATGTCTTTCTTCCTTGCGATTATGTGGTAAAATATGATTATCGAAATAGACAAAAAAGTCATTGAACGCATTATTTATCTCCTCATCAAACACGTAAGAATCTGACTTAAATTTCAACAATGCAGCATCAAATTCATTCGTCTTTAGGATAACTTCCTTATGTTCATCCATTAATTCCTGAATAAAAGAATCCATAGCATCGTAATCTGCTCCAATCGCCCTCACTTTATCATATGCATCTGGTGGTTCCATAGCAGAATATTCTTCAGATAATTCTTCAGACTCTTCAGATTTATTTGCATTTCTTAAAATCGGGTCTTCCTCTTTTAATTTCCTAGAATGTGCTTTCACGTCAACATCCTTTGCACCTACTCTCTTTCCAGTTTCATTATCTATTATTTTCATTCTACTTTCTTATTTTAATGCTGCAAAAATGAATACGTTATATCTTTGTGTAAAGTACGGTATTTTCCTGTAAAATAAAAATGATTTACATCATAAATATTTTTCCTTTGGCATGACACTTATGAAATCAAAAAAAACTCTAACATTTTCATGCTAGAGTTTTTTTTTAACCTATAGTGGTACAATTTTCTTATGTCAATGAATTTCTTACATTTTCAATCCTGTTTTGGGAAATTTAACTGATCCTGGTCGCACAATTAGCATAACATAAAAATAATTATTTATCTCTTTAAAACTTGTACCAGGTCTTAATGCTTGCAAAGTCGAAGTGCCAAAAAACTGAGAGTAACCTGTCTGAATTGTTACTCCATCAGAATAATTAAACAAATGCGTAAAATCAATTTCACTACCTAAATTCACATCCATTTTAGGTCCTTCATATCCGTTTTTTACATCCGTTGCCGTATTGAAACAATGTCCATTTATTGAATAAATTGATTTCCCTTTGGCATAACTTACACGTAAATAATTATCCCATAATCCTACCGAAGCGTTATGATTTCCTACATAAAAATAATCCATATATCCGTTAAATCTGTGATTTGTTCCGTACAATGGATTAAATGAATTGGTTTTATTTGCACTTCCTGAAGTATATTGACTTGTGCCAGATAAAATTTCGGCACCTAATGTAATCAACAATCCTTTCACTGGTTTATATCCAACTTCCGCACATACATCAAAGGCATTCGCAAATTTAGCCGATTGAGAAGTAAGTACCTTATTATCTACAACTTGTCCCATTTGATAATAGCCATACGCCAAGAAATTAAATTTTTCTGCTTTATACTCTGACCTTAGTCCAATCGTTTGAGAAAAAGCAACCGCTAACGAATCGATTGTGGTAGCGCTGCCAGTTGGGATTTTATAATAACTTACCCCATTGTTTAAGGCAAGAAAACTAAAATTATTTTTTTTATATAATTTATTAACCCATGCATATTGGAAATTTTGATAATTACTAGTTACTGTATACTGCGAATATTTATTCGATTCCGAGGATTGATTATACGCTAATCCAGCATGAAATGTTAAAGTGCTATCTGCCTGATATTTAATCACCACAGCATCATGCCTTCTACCTTGCATTGCCCAATCCAAACCACCTAAAATACGTTCATCATCATAGGCAATTGCTTGACGACCAATTTTCACTGTAAGTTTTTTGCTCACGAACAATTCAACATTTGCTTCATACACCGATAGTAAACTTTTAGTATCAATCGCGCTATTAGCAACAGAACCCCAAGTTCTTACATCTTGAACAGAAAAATTAATTTTAAATTTTTCACTCGTATACATTCCTCCAACTCTCGCTCTTTGAGAAATAAACATTCCTGGAGCCATTCCTTTCGTTGCCATTGTTCCATAACCATGCCTCATTTCTCCTCTGCTCATGTACTGAGCATTGAATGTCATTTGAGCATTTACACTGCCAAAAGCTAAAGTAGCTAACCCTAGAGCAATTGATTTTATTTTTTTCGCTTTCATATTATCTATTTTAATTAATAAAATTAGGTGATTAGGTTCATTTGATTACTATGATTTTATAATTAGCAAGGTCTTTCACAACCCTTTCTGTGATAAAAATACCAGTTAACAAATGTGGCTAAGACAGCATAAACCGTCAAACCCATAAAGAACGCATTCGGTGTCCCAGTAGCTTTAATAATGGCAGCAATAGACATAGCAAAAATAAATGGTCCAAAAGCGGCGATTGCTGCAGTCCAACCAATTACCCCAGCAGCTTGACGAGGATTGTGTCCAAAAACAATTGGAAACTGTCTGAATGTTGCAGCATTACCAATCCCCGTAAAGAAGAACAACATTAACATCACCCCAACAAACATAGGAAATTGTTCCATACTTGTAGGAGCTACTAGTCCTAAAGTTACCAACAAAGTGCTTCCAATAATTAAACCAATACCACTAATTGTTGTCAACACACCACCGCCCGTTTTATCAGCAATAAATCCAAATAGAACTCTACTTGCAGAGCCAATTAATGGTCCATAAAAAGCATACACTAAAGGATCGGGCGCATTTGGAAAATTACCATAAACCGTTTTTATCAACATGGGAAAAGCTGCAGCTAATCCAGCAAAACCTCCAAATGTCATTAAATACGTAATCGTGCAATACCATGTATGTTTATCCGAAAAAATATCCAACTGTTCTTTAAAAGAAGCGACAACTGGTACACTTTTTAATTGAATCCAACTCAAAACACCAAAGAGAATCAAGAAAGGGATGTACCAAAATGCTGCTGTTTGAAGGAAAATAGGTTTATTATGAACACCATTATCCTTTTCTTGATATTTCGCCAATACTTTTTCCGCTACCTTAGGAGGAATATTACTAATTGCTTTAGCCTGCAAAGGAATAGGCATCAATTCAAATACAGCAACATTATCTGTTTCTTTGAGAGATGTGCCTTTCAATAAATCAGTCAGTGCTTTTTTGTTTACTTTACCAATAATTGCTTTTTGAACTTTCACTTCTAAGGAAGAAAAAATTTCAACTCTTTTGGAATTATCTATTTTCTCAAACACCGCAGTAACTTCCTTCGGTTCAACTTTTGTAAACACCATGCTGGCTCCATATACTCCAATGCCAATCATAACTGGAGTTAAAAACTGAACTAAGCTGACACCAAAATTACCAATCCCAGCTTGAATTCCTAAAGCAGTTCCTTTTAATCTTTTCGGAAAAAATAAGTTTGTACTAGGCATATAAGAAGAGAAATCACCTCCACCAAACCCCGTCAAGAAGGCAAGAACCATAAACATCCAAAAAGGCGTCGATAGATCCATCACAGCTAATCCAATTCCAACACACGGAATAATTTTCAATAGCGTTGAAATCGAAACCACATGCCTTGTGCCATAAATCGGAAGCAAAAAAGTATGAATAATTCTCAAAATCCCTCCTGCTAATCCCGGCATTGCTGCGAGCCAAAACAGTTGATCTTGATCAAATTTAAAACCAATCCCCGGTAATTTAACCACCAAAGCACTCATTATAAACCATGTCGAGAATGAAAACGTTAATGCTCCGGTTGTGATCCATAATGTTTTCCATGCTCTTTTGCTGCCGCCCGAGTTCCATAATTGTTCATTTTCTGGATCCCATTTTTCTAACCATGTTGCCATATTCTTTTGTTTTTAATTACTACTAAAATTCTATAATAACTTATCGAATGATCCTTAAAATTGGACAAGCCGCTTTTTTAAACACGCTGTACGTTCTGCTTCCCATCAACAATTGTCCTACAGGAGAAGATTGATGACTCGCCAATACAATTAAATCAGCTTCATGAACGTTTGCTGACTCAACGATCTCATAGGCTATATCTCCGTGTCTCATTTCAATTTCAATATTTTCAACACCTAATTTATTGAGTCGCAATTTTTCGGTTTGTAAAATCGCTTTTCCTTCCTCCACCCATTGCTCTCTTACTTGCTTCCAGTCGGTAGAATCAGAGTTTTCAGCACCAGCCGAACTCCATCGCTCTTCCACGTATAGAACAACTACTTTTGTATCCTTTCCTGAACAAATCTTCGCTACATTTTCTGCTGCTTTTTCTGCTAATTCTGAATTTCCAACGGGATAAACAATTCTTTTCAAATAATCTTTCGTTTTTGCTAATGAGGAGATAACTAATGTTCCCATTTCAGAAACGCCCTCAACAATATTCTCAATCGCCTTAATTGGCAAAGCTTTTCCTCCTTTTCCCACCCACGTTTTTGTCCATTTTCTTGAAGCAATCATCAAAACCAGAAAAGCAACGGTGGCAATACCCGAAAAAATGAAAAATCCAGATGAATAACTGCCCGTGTGACCTTTAGAATACCCCATTAAATTTGGGATAACACTACCCCCTATTGCACCAATTTCACCAATCATAGAGCCTGCTACAGCGGTAGTTGTCGGCCATCTCAAAGGCACTAATTGAAATAAAGAACCATTCCCCAAACCTAAAGCAGCAAAACATAAAATAAAGAAAACTGTGGTCATGAAAAGTGATGTTTGCAAACCTGTTAAAGTCATCAAGATGATTATTAACACAAAAACAATTGACAACATTTTTAATCCTCCTAACTTATCAGAGGCCCAACCTCCCAGGACACGAATTCCACTGCCCATTAAAGCCGCCAACATGGTTAATTGACCAGCTTCAACCTTGGTTACCCCAAATTGATCTGTAAAATAAGTAGGCAAAAAATTACTTAATCCTATAAATCCTCCAAAGGTTATGATATACACTAAATTAAAAACCCACCCATCGCGATCAAATAAACAGCTTAAATGTTGCTTTAGTGTTTGATGCTCTTTGTCTGGTGGTTCTTTAGCAAAAATCAACATGACAATCATTGGAATCAGCATAAATAAAGCTGCAAATCCATACACAGATCTAAAACCATAATGCATTGCTAAAGGTGGTGCTAACAATACAGCTAACACTGTTCCGCTATTTCCTGCACCTGCAATACCCATTGCTAACCCTTTATATTTTGGAGGAAACCAGCCTGATCCTAGCGAGAGAGCAACACCAAAACTAGCCCCTGCAATACCTAATAAAACCCCCATTATTAGGACATCATTGTATGTATGCACACCAAAATACCCATAGAGAAGCGCCACAATTATTAATGACATTTCTGTCATTGCAGCATACTTTCTACCAATATACTGTGCTAACACTCCTAAAGGAAATCTCATAATAGCACCAGCTAAAATTGGAACAGAAATCATAAACCCTTTTTGACCTGCAGTTAAATGAAACTCCTCGCTAATAAATGGCGCCATTGCGCCATTTAAAACCCAAATTGCAAAACAAAAATCAAAATAAATAAATGCAGCAAACAATGTCGGCGGATGCCCCGATTTCAAAAATGTTTTAAAACTTCCCATAATCTATTGTGTTAATTACAGGACAAATGTAGAGTGCAGGAATACCCTAGAAAATGATTAGTATCATACTATGAAAAAAAACAAAATAAACTATATTTCATTCATTAAATCTGATAAAATACACTTCCAACATTTCGATTAAATATAATATAAATCAATGATTTTAAATAAATTAAGAAATAAAATAGGGTAGTTTTTTGTCATTATTCATGGGAAAAGAAGGTACTATTTGATTTTTACACTTCTTTCATAAAAAACTCTAAAAATCAAATATTTAGTAAAATAAAGTAATAAACATCAATAGTAGAAATCTATTCTCTAAATATAGTATTTACCACACAAATTCTTATTTTATATCATAGTAAAAGGATGAAATACTCCCACTACAACAGATCAGAAATCTATAGTGTTTTATAAGAAGAAATCAAAGCCTTAACTAGTTGATAAAATAGATAAGATATTTTAGTGATGGATATCACTTAATAAAAGGATATAAATCATATTCATCTTTAATCGTTATTTTTTTAATTAAAGCGATATTTACGCAAAAATATAACGGAATAAAAATGAAGTACATTTTCACTTTAGTCATGCTTACAATGCATATAGCTTTTAGCCAAGTGAAAATTATTCCTACGCGCTCAAATCAGCAGTGGATTCAATATTACAATACCGCACAAATAAGTAAAAAATTCACTCTCCAATCTGATATAGGATATCGGTGCAACCAATCTATCGCGAATATTAAAGTGGCATTGATCCGAAGTGGTTTGTATTATTCCTTCTCTCCAATTTCAAAAATGGGTCTTGGCTATGCTAATTTTGACTATTTCTACAATAAAAAAGAATCGAAAGACGAGAATAGACTTTACTTCGAATATTCTTATAAATTTAGTTTTAAATCCATTAAACTTGATAATAGATTTAGAATAGAGGGACGTTTTTTCAAGACGCCAGCAGACCAATACACGGAAATACGATTGCGTTATAACCTTTCCTTCACGAAAGAAATTTGGAGACATAAAGAAAGTGATAGAAAGCTTTCGGTTTTTGAAACGACAGAATTATTCTATACCAATGATACCAAATCAAATTCGAGTTATTTAGATCAACTCCGATTAATTATAGGCGGTTCATTTCATTTGAACAAAAACCTGTCATTCCAACTCTCTTATAATGCGCAATTTAATAAACTGCTAGCAGAAAGTAAAACGTATAACTTCACAAATATTTTATGGTTTACAATACGCCAAACTATAGATTTTACGAAAAATAATGAATACTAAAATTTCACTTCTTTTTCATCTCCACTATAATCCGATCACCAATTTGATGCATTGAATTATCTTTTTCAATCGCATGAATTTCATTCCCCACTAAGATTCTGATTTTCTGATTTCTCCCAAGTTGCTCAACAGAAACGACAATTCCAGTCAACGAAATAGTAGTATCCTCCTCTTTATTTTCAAATAATGCAAGTGCAGGACCATTTTTTATAACTTTCCCTTTTTCGAGCATGAAAATATTATCTGAAAGTCTCACCACTTCTTCAATATCATGACTAATAACTAAAGCAGTAAATTTTAACTTTTGATGGACCTGCAACAAAGCATCTTGAAGTTCTTTTCTTTGCTGAAAATCAACCGCTGAAAAAGGTTCATCTAAGAGCAATAAATCAGGGTTTCGAATAAGTGATCGCACAATAGCAACCTTTTGTTTTTCGCCGCCAGATAGATTTTCGGGAAATTGTTTCAACAAATCTGAAATGGAAAATAGTTGAATAAGCTCATTCATTAACTCCAAAGCATCATTTTTTTCTTTTGAAAAAACTAAATTTTCATAGACTGTTAAATGCGGAAACAAAATACTATTTTGAAAAACAACCCCTATTTTACGTTTATTAATGGCAAGATTAATCTGTGCAGCGGTATCCAACCAAACATTATCTAAAACTGAAATCTTGCCTCTATCCGCATATTTAATTCCTGCGATAACATTTAAAATCGTGGTTTTACCAGAACCTGAATCACCAAATAAAGCATTAAAACTTCCTTTTTTTAAAGAAAAATCAACATCAATATAAAATTGATTCGCACTTTTAAAGAATTCCTTATAGATCTGAATTTTTATCATTTTTTTCTAAATGGATTATTTCTTTTTGAATACACGATAAAAAGAACAATAAAACTCACTAACAATAAGGAAGCAGAATACATATGCGCTGTGTGATAATTCAATTTTTCAACCTCATCAAATAAAGCAATTGAAATTACACGTGTTTCACCTGGAATATTTCCTCCAATCATTAATATCACACCAAATTCACCAATTGTATGAGAAAAAGTCAAAACACAGCCTGTCAACAGTGAGTTTTTCATTGAAGGCAATAATATCCTTCGAATAATCACCCATTTAGATTTACCAAGAACCAACGCTTCATGCATATATGATTTTGGGATTTGAGAAAAACCTGTGCGAATCGATTGAATCATAAAAGGAAAACTGTAAATAATGGATCCAATAACAAGTCCAGTAAATGTGAAAACTAAGCGAATACCCAAATATTGATCTAAGAATTTTCCCAACCAATTTTCAGGACTAAAAAAGAAAAGTAAATAAAATCCAAGTACGGTGGGAGGCAAAACAATTGGTAAACTCACTATTGTCTCCACCCATACTTTCCATTTTCTAGAGCTGTAATTTAACCAATATGCTAAAGGAATTCCAATACACAAGAGAATAAACGTCGTAATCAACGCCAATTTTAATGTCAAGAAAATCACCTCAAAATCCATTTTAATTTACTTTGTAACCATATTTGGTAAGTATTTTTTTAGCATTATCTGATTGAATAAATTTTATTAATCTTTCCGAAACCTCATCATTTTTAGCATTGATAAGCTGACACATCCCTTGTCTAATGGGCGAATAGTACTTTTGATCAACCTCCATCCAATTTTCTTTTTTACCTGCAACAACGGAAGAAGTTGTGAAACCAAAATCTACTACTTGAGACTCGATAAAATGATTGACTTGACCTATGCTCTCAGCAAAGACAAGTTTACTCTTTATTTTTTCATAAACACCTGTCTTTTTTAGATATTCGACTGCTGCTTTCCCATAAGGTGCCGTTTCAGGATTGGCGATTGCGATTTTCTCATACTTTGAATCAAGAAAATCAATGGCAGAAAGATTGATGTTTTTTTTCGACCAAATAATAAGGGTCCCTTGTGCATATTCAATCACTTTTCCTTGTACCTTTTTTTCTTTTATTAATTTATGAGGATACTCTAGGTCAGCAGAAATAAAAACGTCGAAAGGAGCTCCATTGGCAATTTGCGCAAATAATTTACCTGACGAAGAAGCAATAACATCTACTTTTACGGATAGTTCTTCCTTTGCAAAATGAATTAAAATTTCTTGTAATGCTGTTTCCATATTTGACGCCACCGCAATTTTTACTGTTTTTTTGGAAGAACTGCAGGCAGCAATAAACAACAATACACCAATTAAGCTACTTTTAAAATTCATGAAATTCGCTATGTTTAGATAAATATAACGCAAAGAAAGATATTTTACAAATTATTTGAAATGATTAGCATCACTTTTCAAGCTTTTTAAGAAGATAAATAGTGATATCTATCATTAAAAAGTTTCATCATTAAACCTTTACTTTTGTAATCAAATAAATACCAAATGATCGTTCAAGATTTTAAAAACACAGTGACTCACTATTCGAATTTCGAAATCTGGGAAGTAAAAAATATAGACGCATTTTTCGAGGGAAATGGGGCAATTAAAGAAATCTTTGAAAAAGAATATCACATACCTTTTAGTTTATTTAAACAAAGACGATCTGAAATAAAAGAAAATGATTTTCAATTAATGTCTACTATTTTAGATCATGTGGGAGATAAAAGTTTCTTTTTGTTTACATATGGTGATTCAAATCATAATGACTTAGTGTATTTACAAGATTCTAGAACAATGAATTTCGGAATAAATATAGACAACCTCCATCATAACCATGTATATATCATTATTATGGATAAAAATAAGGATTAAGTCCTAGACAAAAAAATGAAAGATTCTAGAATTATGAATTAAGTAATCAACTTAGATAGCCTTAATTATTAACATATACATACAATAACCATGGATAAAACAAGATAATAAGTCCCAGATAAAAAAAACAACTAATAACCTAATTCATGTTAAATTAATAAAAAATATCTATATTTCTCTATTGTTTATAAGTACATACAATTAAATCATCTCATACATTAAATTATGAATAAAAAACAACTTACAAAAAGAATTATTTTCCTTCTTTTAGGATTCGTTTTTATCCTACCTACAAGACTAAACTCTCAGGTAATAAATACCGAAAGTTTTGATGGATCAACTTTTGTTCCAAGCGGATGGATCAACTTATTTGTTTCTGGAAGTTCAACATGGACAAGACAAACTGCTGGCACATTTCCGACGCAAGCTCCTCACTCAGGTCTTGGAGAAGCAAAATTTAATTCTTTCAATGCTATCTCTTTAGCTTCTCAAGCACTAGTTACACCTGCAATAGATCTAACATATATTGGGTCAAATACGGCAACAGTTAGTCTTTGGATGTACAGAGATGATGGCGCTTCAACAAAAGCTGATAAAGTAGAACTATTCATAAATTCAGCAGCTGATTTAACAGGAGCAACGCTAATTGGGACAATTTTTAGAACTACTTCAATGGCACCAATTGAATCTGTAGTCGGGTGGCACGAATATACTTTTAATATTCCAAGTACTTTTACCGGAGCTTCTAATTACATGATAATAAAAGGGATAAGTAATTTTGGGTATAATATTTTTATTGATGATGTTTCATGGACTTCTTTTCCAACAGCGTGTTCTGGTTCTCCCGTTCCTACAATTTCAATGGCGGGTGGTACTAGCTTAACTGCTGCATATGCAGGAACCACTGTAACTTATCAATGGTTGGATTGTTCCACTGGTAACAGTATTATTTCTGGAGCAACTTCTTCAACCTATGAAGCCGTGGCAAATGGAATGTATTCAGTAATTGCTGATAACGGTACTTGCATGGATACTTCTGCGTGTATAACTGTTAATTCAGTAGGTTTAAATGAAATAAATTCTAATTATACGCACCAACTTTCACCTAATCCAACATCTGGAAAAGTATTAATTACATTAGAAAAGTCAATAAATACTTCTGTTGATGTATTTGATAACCAAGGAAAAATTATTCTTTCATTGAAGGACGTTTCTTCTGGTGATAGCATTTCTTTGGAAACTGTTCAACCTGGAATGTACACTTTTAAAGTGACAAATGAAGAGGGCACCAGTACACATAGAATTCTAAAAAATTAAAATATCTTTTAGAGAACATAACGAAACGTCCATCTGCACAGGTGGACGTTTTTTTTTTCAGAAAACATCTATCAGAAATAACTCATGCGAATTATACACCCTATTAAATTATGCCGATATAATGAAGAAAAAAATTATTTCAAAATATTCAAATAAAATTGCTACATTTATGTACTATTAAATAAACTTACTACTTTCATTATGAAGAAAAAAAATACTATGACAGGGATAATATCCCTATTTTTAGGAGTAGCTTTCATGCTACCTACTACACTCAATTCTCAAGTGATAAACAATGAAAGTTTTGATGGAACAACTTTTATTCCAAGCGGATGGGTAAACCTCAATGTGTCAGGTACTTCTGCATGGACACGTGAAACAAGTGGAACCTCACCCACTCAAACTCCTCATTCGGGTGCTGCTGAAGCAAAATTCAACTCCTACAGTGCTTTATCTGGAGCAGTACAAGCATTAATTACTCCTCAATTCGACTTGTCCTTCATTGGGACCAGCACAGCTGTTGTAAGTGTATGGATGTATAGAGATGATGGATATTCGACCGCCACAGACAAACTTGATTTGTTTATTAATTCAGCTGCTAATTTAACTGGAGCAACTTTATTAGGTACAATTTTTCGAAATAACGCAATGGAACCAATTGAAACGGTAATCGGTTGGCATCAATATTCTTTTAATATCCCAAATACCTTTATTGGAACATCTAATTATTTGATTCTTCAAGGTACAAGTGATTATGGTAATAATATTTTTATTGATGATCTTACTTGGACTTCATTCCCTGCAGCTTGTGCTGGTTCTCCTGCTCCGGGCAACACCATCTCATCTGAAGTAAGTATTTGCCCAGATACTCCATTCAATTTATCTCTCCAAAACAATACAATTGGAGGTGGTGTAACCTACCAATGGAAATCTTCCAATGATAATGTAACTTTTACAAATATACCAGGTGCGATTTTTTCTACATTAAGCATCTCTCAAACTTCTGCTACCTATTATAAATGCGCTGTTACTTGTTCCTCTTTATCAACAACATCTACTTCAGTGCAAGTAGGTTTAAATAATTTTTATGATTGCTACTGTTCACTTTCAGCAACTAGTGGGGGCGATACGGATATAGGAAATGTAACCATTGGAACACTTAACAATGGAGTTGCTACACCAATATTAAGCAATCCATTAGCAAACGGATTGTATAATGATTATACAGCTTTACCAGCTACGGAACTAGAGATTGGAGTACCAATTCCTATTAGCTTGAGTCAAATCACATCTTCTACCTCTTTTTATGAAGCATGGTTTAATGTTTATATTGACTTTAATCACAATGGGACTTTTGACGTTCCTGCTGAACAAGTTTTTACATCTACTATTTTAACAGATGCAACTGCACCTTCCCAAACTAGTAACATTCTTGTGCCTTCAACAGCTCTGACCGGTCAAACAAGAATGAGAATTTCGCTACACGAATTTGGCAGTGCCTCAGAACCAGTTTGTGGCACATTCGGATATGGCGAAGTGGAAGATTACATGGTAAATATAATATGCCCTACAATGACTGGTCCAGTGGCGCCAAATGTTTCCATTTGCTTAGGTAATTCTTCTACAGCCATTGCAAACACCACGTATGTTGGAAGTAGCTTAACGTGGTACTCTGCAGCAACTGGAGGTACCGTACTTGCTACAACTTCAACATACACCACTCCTTTACTAACAACAAACACTTCTTATTGGGTATCAGAAACAATTGGATCCTGCCCTGAAAGCCCGAGAACGCAAGTAAATATTACTATTGACCCAGTAAATGTTGTCTTGAATCCTGTCAGCACTTCCTGCAACGGAGCCGACGACGGAACTTTCACCCTGGGAACTGTAAACTGCGGCACAGCTCCATTTACATATTCAGTGGATGGTGGAGCTTTTGGTTCAATTCCTACAAATCTATCCCTTGGGACGCATTCTGTAATTGTTCAAGGAACAGGTGTCGGTTCACCTCAAAGTGCGCCTATTTCGATATTAATTACTCAGCCATCCATTGTAATTTCTACTCCAATTGGAATTGACACTTCTACTTGTATTAATACACTATCTGCTTTGTTAAGTGCCCAATCAACTCTTTCTACCTATACTGAAGGTACCCAAGTTATTACATTTGACGTGTCCGCTCAACCTGTTGAATTGAATAGTTCTCCTGGAACTCAATTTTCTACGGCAACAATGAGTGCTTTACCTCCCGGTTCAATTGTGACGAACGTTGCTTTTTCATATCCTAATTTAACATCATTAGGATCTTCATGGGCCTCCGATGTACAGATTGGATACACTGGCGCTTTACATCACAGTGCTGAATCCGGAATTGGAACACCATTTGGAGCGAGTAATTTTGAATTTATTGATTCACTGAATGTAGACTCTTTAGATATTATTGGAGGACCTATTAATTTATTTTATTGGGATAGTTGGAACGATAACGCAGGTGATGAATGCACTTTTGCTACTGGAACAGCCGTTGCTACTTTAACGATTACATATGATTATCCAACTCCAGCTTCAGTAACTTGGTGGACAGCGCCAACAGGTGGATCACAAATTGGAACTGGTTCTACCTTAGAAACAATTGGTACATCTGTATTGCCGACATCTTCAATATTAGGAGTTTATAACTTTTACGCTCAAGGAGAAAATGTAGGATGTACAAGTGCTACTCGTGGAATAGTTACCGTGACTTTAAATAGTCCGAATAGAACAATTGCTGCCTATACGTGTGAAACAAGTTACACTTCTCCTTTTGGCGATGTATATGACACAACAGGATTGTATTATCACGTAATACCTAGCACAACTGCCGATTGCGATAGTACAGTAATTATTGATTTAACTATGGTTGAGATTCCTAGCATTTCAATTGTCGGTGGCACAAGTTTAACCGCTACATATGAAGGAGCATCTCCTACATATCAATGGTTGAATTGTTCCACGGGTAATACAATAATTCCTGGAGCAACCTCTTCAACGTATGAAGTATTGGTAAATGGAATGTACTCAGTTATTGCTGATAACGGTATCTGCATGGATACTTCTGCTTGTGTCACCGTTAATTCAGTCGGCTTAAATTCAATGACTTCTGAATATAACGTTCAACTTTCACCAAATCCTACATCTGGGAAAGTTTTAATTACTTTAGCTGGATCAATGAGTGCTTCGGTTGATGTATTTGACATTCAAGGGAAGGTAATTCTTTCATTGAAGGAAGTTACTTCTGGCGATAGCATTTCATTAGACAGTGTTCAATCTGGAATGTATACTTTTAAAGTGACGAATGAAAAAGGCACAAGTACACACAGAATTCTAAAAAATTAAAATAATATTTAAAGGAAAATAACGAAAAGGCCATCTCTATAGATGGTCTTTTTTTTGTATGATTATTTCATACAATCTCCCTAAATCGTATCCAAAAATTTGGCTTACCCGCTTCTAATTGTATTTCTATGTCAAGAAAAGGATGATTGAATTTTAAGAAAAAAGCATGTAAAAATAAATTTGGCAATCCCAATTGCTCTTCAAACATTCGATTATGATGCCGATTTCCGTATTTATGATCTCCAATAATAGGGTGACTTATTTTATTTGCATGTATTCTTAATTGGTGCATTCTGCCCGTTACTGGTTCGAATTCAACATAACTATAACGAGAAGTTTCGTAGGGTTCCACTGGAATAGATAGTTCTAAATGTTCCACACATTTATAATTCGTTAGCGCTTCTTTGTAATTACCTCGCTCATTTTTTACAGGAGAATCTATTATTCCAGATTCAAGTATATGACCGCGTACCAAAGCAATGTATCTTTTTGAAATTTCTTTTGATTCAAATAATTCTTGAAATGGTTGAACAAACTCCTTATTCTTCGCTAGCAAAAGTATTCCTGAAGTTTTTCGATCCAATCGATGAACAGGAATCGGAGATTCATACCCTTGTAATTTCAATAACTGCACCAACGAATCTTCATCTATATTTCTTGAATAGTATGAATGATGAACCAATAAGTTATTAGGTTTGTTGACAACAATGCAGTAATCATCTTCGTAAATAATTTCAATTACTTTGATATCGTTGTATAAGAGTGGGTTCATTAGAGAATCAAGTCGTTTTATTGTGTATATAAAAATGTATCTTTCAAATCAGCTTTTCTCATCTAACCTTCAAATCTACTTCTGTTATTATTTTCTCACTTTTCCTTGATGAAGAGAAAATGTAATTTTCGAAGACAAGCGGTAGCGCCGGAGGTAAGCAAAAATCAAGGATCTTTCCAAGGAATTTTTTACTTCATTCCATTTCGTAAAACCGTACGTAAATACTTTCCTTCACGCTATATTTCGCGAAAAAGCGAAACGCGATTACGGAAAATTTACAACTAATTCTGTGGAAAGACCATTTCAACTTCACTTCGAAATTCATTTAATTAGTGACTTATTTTTTTATATTTTATAGTAGTGCCCTAATTTTTGGTATTGACCCAATACTTTCATGAGTGACATAAATTAATACAAACAAAAAACGTTCTTCGAAATGAAGAACGTTTTTTAATTATTTCAAACTAAAATTACAAATCAATCTTAGCGTATTTTGCATTTTTCTCAATAAACTCACGTCTTGGCGGTACATCGTCCCCCATTAACATAGAGAAAATTTGATCACATTCTGCTGCATTTTCAATCGTTACTTGACGAAGCGTTCTGAACTCAGGATTCATTGTTGTATCCCATAATTGCTCAGCATTCATCTCTCCAAGACCTTTGTAACGTTGAACATTTACAGAAGATTCAGTTCCAGATCCTTTCAATTCTTGAATCAAACGATCACGTTGAATATCTGTCCATGCATAACTTGATTTTGCCCCTTTTTTAACAAGGTACAAAGGAGGTGTAGCAATATAAATATATCCATTTTCAATCATTTCTTTCATGAAACGGAAAAAGAAGGTCAAAATTAACGTTTCGATATGAGAACCATCGACATCAGCATCACACATGATAATTACTTTGTGATATCGTAATTTCTCAAGGTTCAATGCTTTCGAATCTTCTTCAGTTCCTATACGAACACCTAATGCCGTATAAATATTTTTTATCTCTTCGTTTTCGAAAATCTTGTGATGCATTGCTTTTTCAACGTTCAATATCTTACCACGAAGTGGCATAATTGCTTGAAACATACGATCACGACCTTGTTTAGCCGTTCCTCCCGCAGAATCCCCTTCGACAAAGTATACTTCACACAAAGCTGGATCTTTTTCTGTGCAATCTGCTAATTTTCCAGGTAATCCGCTACCCGTTAATACATTTTTCCGTTGAACCATCTCACGAGCTTTACGAGCCGCGTGACGAGCACGAGCAGCAAGTATTACTTTTTCAACGATCAAACGAGCTTCAGCAGGATGCTCTTCCAAGTATACAGTTAACATTTCTGACACCGCCTGACTTACCGGAGCAGTTACTTCTCTGTTTCCTAATTTCGTTTTTGTTTGCCCTTCAAATTGAGGCTCTGCGACTTTCACTGAAACAACTGCTGTCAATCCTTCGCGGAAATCATCACCGTCAATCTCAATTTTTTCTCTTGCTAACATGCCAGAATCAGTCGCGTATTTTTTCAAAGTACTTGTTAAACCACGTCTAAATCCTGAAAGATGCGTCCCTCCTTCATGGGTATTGATATTATTAACATACGCATGAATATTTTCAGTGTACGAATTGTTGTAGGTTAAAGCAACTTCTACCGGAATACCATCTCTTTCACCTTCAAAATAGATAACATCAGAAATAATTGCTTCTCTGTTTCTATCTAAATATTGAGCAAATTCTCTTAATCCACCTTCCGAATGAAACATAGTTGTCATGGCTTTACCATTATCATCTACATTTCTTAAATCGGTTAATGAAATATGAATTCCCTTATTCAAGAAAGCCAATTCACGCATACGAGCCGCTAACGTATCATAATTATAAATTGTATCATCAAAAATAGTAGCATCAGGTTTAAAAGTTACGTGCGTTCCAGTCAAATCTGAAACACCAATTTCTTTCACGTCATACAATGGCTTTCCAGTACTATACTCTTGCTGGAAAATCTTTCCCTCTCTATGAACAATTGCAGACAAATGAATCGACAAAGCATTCACACAAGAAACCCCAACACCATGCAATCCTCCTGATACTTTGTAAGTATCCTTGTCGAATTTACCTCCAGCATGAAGCACGGTCATTACTATTTCTAGTGATGATTTCTTCTCTTTTGTATGCATCCCTGTTGGAATACCACGTCCGTTATCTTTTACTGTAATGGATTCATCTTCGTTAATAAAAACATCGATTGTATCACAATGACCACCCATTGCCTCATCTATCGAGTTGTCAACAACTTCATACACTAAATGATGCAATCCTTTTAAGCCAACATCGCCTATATACATTGCTGGTCTCTTACGAACAGCCTCTAATCCTTCTAGGATTTGAATGTTATCCGCTGAATAATCTTGATTCTTTAATTCTTCACTCATATAATGTCTCCTTTTGGAAATAGTATTAATCGTTCAACTCGCAAAAATAGACAACTAAAGGCGCATTTCATACTGAAAAACTTAAAAGAAATAGCTATTTATTAACAATCTAGTAACACATTTGTTGATAGCCTTAGATTAGAAAGTTCCAAAAATTCTCCTTATGAATAACTTGCGTGGATTTAGGTTGATATTTACCCGTAAATGACTTCGTAAAACGTACCTTTTGATTTGGATTGTACTTAATTTCATAAGCATCTATGTCGCCATTTCGTACTTCTAAAATATGATATTTCAATGGATGAAAAGATAGAAATTTGATACTTATTTATTAAAAAAAACGTACTGAAGGTACCCCAATTTATTTTATTTATTCTCTATCCAATCAACAATGGCAGGATCATTTGGTAACTTCATCGGTGAAATAACGCTCACTAATTCACCTTTTTCATTTAATAAATATTTTTGAAAATTCCACTGAACTTTACTATCTTCTACTCCATTTTCAGCTTTACTTGTCAGAAACTTATAGATATCACACATCTTTTTTCCTTTCACAGTCACCTTATCCATCATAGGAAAAGTAACACCGTAGTTCTTTTTGCAAAACTCACCGATCTCTGCATTGGTACCTGGTTCTTGCTTTGCAAAATCATTTGCCGGAAAACCAATAATGATGAAATTTTGGTCTTTGTACTTTTTGTACAATGCTTCTAATTGCTCGTATTGGGGAGTTAAACCGCACTTCGAAGCGGTATTGACGATCATTATTTTCTTTCCTTTTAAGGAGGCAAAATCGAAAACCTCACCTTCTAATGTTTTCACTTTAAATACATGAATCGAGGGAATTGTTGTTTCTGAGGAAATACACGAAAAAGTAATCGCCGCAAGTGCTCCTAAAATAATTTTTGTCATAATTTTTATTTTTAATTGTTCAAATATAAACTAAAAAAATATAAATATAAATACCGCTCAACCATCTTTCTTTCATATTTCGGAACATTTTTTGTTATTTTACGAATACATAAAATTATGATGAAGAAAATTCTCTTAATAGCTTTAGTATTCTGCACTTTTTACTCCTATTCTCAAGTTGTTTTCAATGGATTATGGCAAGGAATCCTCATCCTTGATGGTCAAAAATTGGAGCAAGGGAAAATTATTTTTGCAAACTTCGCTGTAACAGGAAAAAACATAGAGGGAAAAACAAGAGAAGAAGTCTACAATACGGACTTGTATGCGGTTAAAAAAATAAAAGGAGAAGTCACAAATAATGAAATTAAATTCAAGCAACTTGCCATCGAAAAAAAGAAAACTGCGAGTTCGATCACCTGGTGTTTATTTGAATCTACCTTACACTATAATGACAGCACAGGTTACTTGGAAGGTAAATTTTCTAGCACTGATTGCCGCAGAAATACGGGAAAAATGATCTTTTATAGGTCGAATGCTAAATTTTCAGCAAATGAATCAGCTGTACTGACCCAAAACTGGATTGAAACGTTTAAAAACGATCTTAAACTGGGCTTAAATGCTCCTGAAATACGAATTAAAGAAAGAAGTGAATTTGTTTTTGAACCTATTTATTTCGACGTAGATCAGGCTATAATAAAACCTGAATACGAACCTTACCTCTTAAAAATGATTCGCATTGTGAACGGGCATTCCGATTTGAGAGTACAAATAACTGGTCATACAGATTCTGACGGATCGGACATCTACAATGAAGATCTTTCAAAAAGAAGGTCACAAGCCATCATCGATTTTTTTGTTAAAAATGGAATTAAAGTAGACAAGCTAAGCATTGAATTTAAAGGTGAAAAAAATCCAATAGACACCAACAAAACCAAAGACGGAAAAAAACACAACCGAAGAGTTGATTTTGAATTTATTTATAAATAGGTAATAAAAAATTAACTTTATTATTGCCTAAGCCCCCCCCTTATTTCACCAGCCTTCTATAACCTACCACTGAAGCAGCAGAATAGCGTCTAAAACAAACTTGATCGTCTTGGTTTCCTCCCAAGCAGATGATTTCATTTGTTTCTGTATCTTTTCCAATAAATATAGAAACATGGCCTTTCCACGAAGAGGGATCTTCTCTCCAAAAGATAACCACATCGCCAGGTTGCGGTTCTTGCACCTTTTTTCCTAACTCTAACCATGATTTTGCCAATGGTTTTATTTTATAATTAAATCCAGCTTTTTTAGCGCAATACCCCACAAAAACACTACACCAAGCATCTTCATCCGTTTTCATTTTACTATTCCCGGTTTCTTTGAAAAACTTCACGATGATAGGGTTATTCACTTTCCCTACGATTTCTTTCACTCCATATAATTTTCGCGCCTCTGCTATCAAAGGCATCTGCAAAATAGCATTATCTGCTACTTCAAGTGAAGCAAGGTCGTTTAAAAAAGGTTCCGTTGAGTTTGCCCAAGATACAATTTTAGTAACGTCTACTTTTGATAATTCACGGCCAGTCTTTATAGGCCTCATCACATTATTGGAAATGTTTTTATTCGTGATATTTTTAACAAATGCTGCTACCTCATCTTCTTCAATACCGTTGTTTGTAATAAAATAACTAATTTTCAAACCATTAGATGACGTAATCAACAATCGTCCACTTTTAGAAGTAATAGGAATCGTTAACAATGTTTTTGATTCAAGTCGTTCTTTCTTGAAATCTACAATATTTGTTGACTTCTCACTACAAGTATTAGTTATTGGATCAAAATTAAAAAACTCAACTGTTACATAGTTTAGCTGTTGATCAAAGAGTAGATTAATTTTATTCTTTGCATTCAATGTGTTTTTTAATGGTAAAAATGAACTGAATTTAGCACCACTATTTTTTGGTTCCATATATACTAAAGACTCAAAAGCTGCCAAAGATATCGGTGTTTTGAGTAATTGATCGGCTTCATTAATCGGGAAATGTGAATAAATCATGATTTCAGGATCCACTTTCATCCATGAATCACCTAATGCAATATCGCACAGAAAATGATCATTAACAGATGTCAATTCATTCCAAGAATGATCTACTTTTTGATACCCAAACCCTTTTTGTTTTTTTAGGAATCCTCCAATTGTTCTAATCTTAAGACCTACTAAACCGCCCAGTATTTCAATTGAGTTCGCAAGTGACTTACTATTAACGGTTCTTTGTCGCCCGCTCAAAATATTTCTCACGATTTGCTCATTCGCTGTTTGATAATTTGCAAGGTTAAAATCTTCATCGTACAGCACATCCTTGTTCAAATAATCTCGAATTGCTTGAAATTTAGCAATATCTGAAGTTTGACTCTTCGTTAAATACCCTACTAAATCAGCGAGATCAATCTTCTCATATGCTTCTGGATTTGTCACCACAAGATTTGAAATAGGATCTAAATAAAAAGGCATATCATATTTCTTTTCGCTGGTAGTTTTAAATAAAAAATCATTCTTATGCGTTTTGCTTTGTAATTTATTCTTGTAAATTTTATTATCGACAAAAGCATACGATTTTTCATAGACCACTGAAGGGAAAGATTTATTAGTACAATTGAAGATAATTTTCCCGGCTGTTGAGGTAAAAACACCCGTATTTCGTTGCACCTTGCTTTTATGCACTAAATTCAATTTCTCCTTACTTTTTGAATAGATTCTATCTGGTGTATACAGTAGATGTTCAAACGAATTATCTTTGTATAATCGAATAATTTCTATTTTATTTGCTGTCTTATTTGGAATAAACACCTGTTTTAACTCAGAATGTATAGATTTCCATTGATTGTCATTTGCTAGTAAAGCTGACGTTGAAATGCTAATAGCAATGATAAGAGATTTTATCTTTTCCATAATATAAAGAGTTAAATTATCATATATAATCGGGCTTTCCGACTAGTTGAAGCGCGATTTGTTAGCAGGTGACGACAAGATGCTAGCCATATCGTCAAAGTCTTTTTTGATCGTTTTAAAGAAAAAAGAATTTCCGCGTTTTAATTCCGATGGATTAATTGTTTTTCTAAACTCTTCTTTTGAAACGTAAGCGACTTTTCCATTGGGAAGCACTGCAATTAATTCACAAGGAGAATCAGTTAAAGGAATTTCATCCCAATCAAAAGCATTGAATTTAATCACTGACCTTTTTTTCTCAAGAACTACATAGAGCATAACTTTATTTAGTTCTGGGTTTAAATCCTTTTCAAAATCAAATTGAAGATCCACTTTCGCTAAAATAGAAGTATTGGTAAGACAATCGATGTTAAATATTCCAAATTCATTCATTTGAAAGATATTTAATACGCCCGCTTCTAAAATCAGTCTATCTTCTTCTTTGTCTATTTCAGCAAATTCAATTTTGTAATCCGCTAAATCTTTTTCATATCTTTTCCTGGCTTTAGCTAACTCCTTTGCTGTTAGAACAGGAGAAGCAATCATAGTGTAGCTGTGTTTAATTATTTTGTGTGTGTAATCAAACAAGGACGCAGTGAAGCTCAATTTGAAATTATTATTTTCGTCATTCAACGGTTCAATTGTTATTTTATCCCAACTTATTCTTAAAGCTTCTTGAGGTAAAAGTTCATCTTTTGATTTCACGAACTTCCATTTAACATTTTCCCATATTTTCAGATGAGGCATACGATTGAGATCTGAAATTAATTCAAAAACAAATTTTGCCGTGTCGGATAATGGATCTACTGGTCGATTTGGGCGAGCAGGCAAGGCCAACAAAGCAGAATCTCTCCGATCATTTTTAGTAGTTTTAAATTCAATTCCTTTGTCCCATGTCACATTATTTTTTAATTGATATAATTTATACTCTTTTGTAGGCGTAATTGCTGAAGCTAGTTCCACATGGACACTTTTATCCTTCCTCAATTTTAAAGGTTTCTTATTTTGAAATACTCTCAATTCCATCATTCCTCCAGAAGAAAAATAGCCTGTGCGATCTTCTCCTACTTGCATAGGAATACCAGATAAAAATATTTCACGCGCATTTTGAAATTCTCGGAACTTGAGAGTCACTTTGCCTGTCACTTTTTTCCCGTTCTCATCTACAAGTGCATTTTTTGGAATTACAATATGGGTTCCCGTAGGTTGGTGAAAAACAATCCCATTTTCAGCATCAAAAGATTGAGAAATAAATGGGGTGCTTTTTTGCAATGGAGGTATAATTCCTTCATCGTATCTAGATAAATAATTATAATAACTAACAGCTACCGTTGAAAGTACTACTACTAGAAGAGAAGAAAATACAATTCTTTTCTTTGTTTGTTTTTGCATGGACGTTTTCATAGCTTTATTTTTATTTGGTGATTAAATGACTATTATCAATATCTAAATCGAAGCAGTATAAATTTTCATCGTAACAACCGAAGATGAAATCCAATTTTCCATCGTTCGTAACATCTTCTACATATGGAGGGAATTCGCTGCTTCCTGGCAAGTTTGTATGGTAACATACTTTACCGGAATTCAATCCGACTAACATCATTTCAGAAGCTACATTACTTTGCAAGACAACTAAAGCGCAAGGTTCATCATTAAAAATAACTTTATTTGCCGCCACCTGACCTTGGTAATAATATTTGACAACATTTACTCCTTTTTCATTTTCGAAAGCAGGAAATTCAATTGGAATTACTTTCATTTCATTCGGAACTTCTGACGGAATTATTATCACCTTATCTGTCATGAAAACACCAGAAGTTTGACTTAGTAATGGCGTTCCTAGAGAAATGGAGGAGGTAATCCTTTTAATTAATTTTCCTTTTGCATTATACAAGGCGATGAATTCCTTATCCGTATTTTTTTCTTGCAGTAAAACCATGATTTGACTTTTTTCGCCTTTGCCAATAATCATAGGTTTTTCTCTACCCATATTTGTATAACAATTATCGTTATCTGCTTGATTGATTTCCCACAATAATTTCCCTGTTTTACCATTAATTGCAGTAAAATCACCCACTTTCGAGTTGTAGATCAGATCAGATACACCATCCCCATTTAAATCTGCCAAGCTAGGTTCATTAAAAAATATACAATCCTCCGAAAAATACATCTTGATTTTAAACAAAGATCGGTTTTCACCCATTTTCCATCCTGAGAATTTTTTATCGTAAAAATTCCATATTTCCTTCCCTGTTTTTGGATCAAGAGCTTGAATTTGACCCGTTTCAGTCGCGAAAACAATCATTGGTTTCCCATTATTTTGCAATAAAATTGGTCGATGTTCAATATCGCCTGACGCTGCAATTCTCCATTTAGTATTGCCTTTTTGATCTATACAAAGAAATTCTTCATTATCGTTTCCAAAGTAGATCAAACCATTTAAATTCAATACACCATTGACATCCATGTCGCCAAATTGTTGATTTTCAAAATTATTAATGACTTTGCCATTTTTAGAATTTAAAATATAGACTCCATTTCCAGAATCCATCGCATAATCTCGAAAATAGCTACCATTTGAGCCAATTACGATTTTACCATCTAGCAATAATGGAATTGTGCGGTAACTAGTGCAACCAATTTTAGTTTTCCAATGTTGTTTAAGTGTTGTTTTTAAAACCAATTTTTGGATAGGTAAAGACGCGCTCATTGCAAGAACGAGCAAGAATAAGAGAGGTAGACGTTTCATAGTTATAAATTTAAGTTACACAAGAAAGAAAATAATAATTTAACTATAAGAATGAGTAAAACTTTATAATTTAATTATTTTAAGTTGTATAAAAGTAAATTTATGCCATATCGTCAATGATTTAATGTTAATACGTTTAATTTTAACAATTATTACATTCTTTGCATGTTTTTTTTTATTCAGGCTAATTCATACCAAAAATCTGACTGGTTTTAAATTTTTAAAATCAATAGTTTTAAAAAATATATGAATTATTATTTTCTCATTCTTTCAATTTTCTATTGAAAAATTCATATATTTAGCTCCTATTATTTTGCAAAATTTATGATTAGTATTAGAAATGAAATAGAAATAAATAAACCCATTTTGGAGGTCTCAAACTATGCAGCTGACCCTAATAATTCAACAAAATGGTGCAAAAAAGTCATTTCTATTCAATGGAAAACAGCTAAACCCATTCAATTAAACTCAAAAATTGCCTACAAATCTAAATTTTTGGGTCAACTGATTTCCTATACGTATGAAGTCGTTTTTTTTGAAGAGAATAAGAAATTAATGCTAAAAATAAAAGAAGGGTTATTGCCATTATCGACCACTTTCGCTTGGAACTCTATTGATGAAAACACAACAATTATGACCATAACGACGATTGGTAAACCAAAAATGTTTTCTACTATTTTATCGCCTTTTGCTTCAGCTATAATGAAGCAAAGAAATAAAAAAGACCTCAAAAAACTAAAAGAAACTCTTGAAAATAAATAGAAATGAAACAGATTGAATGATACGTATTTTGCGCTGTTAATTATCTTTAAAACAGTATAATTAGACTCTAAAACAGGTCTTTGAACAGTTTTCAACAACTGAAATATTTATTGTTAATAAAATATATATTAATTACTCTTGTTGTTAAAATAATAACGCATACTTTAGCAATGCTAAAAAATAAATTAAAACTATGAATATGATTAAAAAGTACAGCCTTTTATTGTGCACGTTATTTACCAGCTACTTCGTTTTTTCTCAAAAACCAGTAACTGTAAATAATAGCCCAGCAGTTGTTATCACCTGCAGTGATTTCCACATAACTAAACCACTATCTGAGTTATCGAAGGAAAATCCCTATCATTCAAAACCTGAAAAATGGGAGCAGTACAAAGAGTCAAAAGACAGAGAGAATCGTTCTCCTCAAACTTTCGAGCACACTGCAGCAGAAAACCCAATTCTATATGGAAATGATCCTACTTCAATTCAAACTGAAATGGGAACAAATACAAACACCAGCAAAGCTCCCATAAAAAACTGGCCAGGACAATCGGCAACAGGTTTTAGGCCATTAGATCCTTCTGGAGCAGCTGGACCAAACCACTACATTCAAGCAATAAACGGAACACCTTTCAAAGTGTTTAATAAGACAACAGGTGCCAATATGTTAACTGCTAACATTGGAACATTATGGTCACCGGCAACACCTAACGACGGAGATCCAGTTATACTTTATGATAAATACGCGGATAGGTGGCTAATAACTCAATTTGGACAAACTGGTAATAAAATATACATGGCTGTTTCTAAAACTGCAGATCCAACAGGAGCTTATTATACCTATTCTTTTACCTCTCCAGAATTTCCAGATTACCTTAAATTTGGGATATGGGAAAATGGCTATTATATGACATCTAACCAAGCTACCGATAAAGTTTTTTGTTTTGAGAGAGATCAAATGTTAGCAGGAAATGCGTCAGCAAGAGCTATTTCTCAAACTTTTACAACAGGTGCAACAAGTGGATTCTTTGTACCCCTTCCTGCTGATGCTGAAGGAGGTTTACCAGCCGCTGGAACACCTTGTCCTTTCTTCACTTATACAGATAATGCTTGGGGATCAGGAGCTGTTGATGGAGTAAAAATTTGGGATATGACCGTAACATGGGGAACAACACCCGCAGCTACAATTACTTTAAAAACGACAGTTCCTACTGCAGCATTTGATGCTTCATACAATGCAAGTTGGAATGATGTATCTCAACCAGGCACAAGTCAAAAACTCGATGGAATTGGAGGTGTGCCTACCTATAGAGCGCAATGGAGAAAATGGACAGGATACAATTCTGTGGTGATGAATTGGGGTGTTTACCTTAGTGCAACACAAAGAAGTATAAAATGGGTTGAATTACGTCAAAATCAAACAACTGGGACTTGGTCACTGTATCAAGAAGGAACTTATACTCCAGATGCCCACACGCGTTGGTTAGGGTCAATTGCTATGGACAACAATGGAAGTATTGCCCTTTGTTATGCAAAATCAAGTACAAGTGTTTATCCTAGTTTATGTTATACCGGAAGACTAGCAACTGATCCATTAGGAACCATGAGTTTTGCTGAAACGTTAGCCGCTGCAGGAACAGCAGCAGAAACATCTGGAAATCGATTTGGTGATTATTCTCAAACGTCGTTGGATCCTGATGGAGTCACCTTTTGGCATACGGGAGAATATACGATCACGGGTGGAACAACAACGCGTGTTTATTCCTTTCAATTACCAATGCCAGCAACCAGCTCGCCACCCGTTGCTGATTTTGTAGCCAGCACAACCACACCATGTATTGGTTCAACTGTCACATTTACAGATTTATCTACCAATACACCAACTGGATGGGCGTGGACTTTTAGTCCAACAACTGTCACTTACGTTGGTGGTACAAGTGCAACATCTCAAAATCCACAAGTGCAATTTAACGCAGCTGGACCATACACAGTAGCGCTAACAGCTACAAATGCGTATGGAAATAATACAAATACAAAAACGAGTTACATTACTCCATTATCAGGAGCTGCTTTACCACTCGTTGAAAATTTTGAAGGAACCACTTTCCCTCCTACAGGTTGGACAATCAATAATCCTGATTCTCCCTCAATTGCATGGGGAACTGCTGGTGCAAAGGGATTAGAGAAAAGAGCCGCATTGGGGAATACAGGTTCTACTGTTGGATCTGTCGGACTTGATTGTTTTAATTATTCAGATACAAATCAAGTGGACGATTTAATTACTATTCCATTAAGTTTAGTTGGCACATCGTCTCCTAAGTTGACTTTTAAAAGAGCCTATAAAACGTATGTTAGCGCAACGGCACCTTTATTTTACAGAGATGAATTAAAAGTATTTATTTCTTCAGACTGTGGAGCAACATGGGGATCTGCTGTTTACTTTAAAAAAGGTGCACAATTAGCAACAAACGGAACATTAAATACTTCTTTCACTCCGGGAGTAACAGCTGATTGGGATATTGATACTGTCAATTTAACTTCCTATATAGGTCAAACAATAAAAGTTAAATTTTCTTTTGGGAACAGATATGGTAACACATTGTATCTGGATGACATCAATATTAACAGTGCTGCTTCAGTTGCTTCAGTTGCGATTACTTCTAGTGATGCAGATAATATTATTTGTGCTGGAAGCTCTGTCACTTTCACAGCTACACCCACAAATGGAGGAACAACACCTTCTTATCAATGGAAAGTTAATGGTGTAAATGCTGGAACAAATTCACCGACTTTTACCACCAGCACTTTAACAACGGGTCAAATTGTTACGTGTGTAATGTCCTCAACTTTAGTTGGAGTTTCTGGAAGTCCAGCGACATCAAATGCAATTACAACTACTGTTAATGCTATTCCTACGACTCCAGTGGTAACTACTAATTCACCTGTTTGTTCAGGATCATCTATAAATTTAACTACTCCAACAGTATCAGGAGCTACCTATGCATGGACAGGTGTAAATTCATACACAAATTCAACACAAAACCCTACGATTACGGGTGCTACCTCTCTTAATGCAGGAGCATATAACTTAATTGTTACAGTTGGAGGATGTTCAAGTGTTGCGGGAACTAGCACAGTTGTTATTAATTCAACAGTTATTCCAAGTGTTGTTAATGCAATTACAGCAGGTGGCAATCCTACGTGTGCTTCTCAATCAGTTACTTTTACTGCATCGCCTACGAATGGAGGTACAATACCTACGTATCAATGGCAAGTAAATGGTGTGAATGCAGCAACGGGTGTGAGTTATACTCCTGCAACCATTGCTAACGGTGCAATCATCACTTGTATCATGACAACAAATGTTACATGTCCTAGCGCACCTACAGCTACTTCTAATGCAATAACGATGGTTGTTACAACTTCAGTAACTCCTGCCGTGGTAATTACAGCAAGTGCAAATCCATCATGCACAGGATCAACAGTAACGTATACGGCTGCTCCGACAAATGGAGGGACAACACCAACATATCAATGGAAAGTAAATGGTACAAATGTTGGAACTGGTACTACCTATTCAAGTTCAACATTAGTAACAGGAAATATCGTGACCTGCGTGATGACATCAAGTTCGCCATGTGCTATTCCAACTACAGCAACATCCAATGCAATAACGGTAAGTATTTCTGCCATCGTTGTGCCTAGTGTTTCCATTGCCTTAACTACTGGAACAAACCCTGCTTGCTCTGGGATAACTGAAACATTTACAGCTACGCCAACGAATGGAGGAACAACACCAACCTACCAATGGAAAGTAAATGGAACAAACGTTGGAACAGGAGCAACATATTCAAGTTCAACACTAGCTACTGGATCAATTATAACCTGTGTTATGACTTCTAGTTCTTTGTGTGCAAGTCCTGCAACTGCAACGTCAAATGCAATAACAATGGTCATTACTACATCTGTGACACCAAGTTTAACTATTGCTATCACTGCAGGATCGAACCCTGATTGCCCAGGTACAACACAAACTTTTACGGCATCTGCAGTAAACGGCGGCACATCACCGGCATATCAATGGAAAGTAAATGGAACTTCAGTTGGCACAGGTACAACGTATACAAGTTCAACATTATCAAATCTAGATGTTGTTTCATGTGTTTTAACATCAAATGCAACTTGTGCGACAACTACTACTGTAACATCTAATTCAATTACCATGTCTTTAGTAGGAACAATTGTTCCAGCGATTGCTATTAGCACTACCACTGCATCAGCGTGCACAGGAACAGCTATCACTTTTAATTCTGTTATATCAAATGGAGGAACTTCACCCGTATATTCCTGGAAAGTGAATGGAACTTCAGTTGGCACAGGTACAACGTATACAAGTTCAACTTTATCAAATCTGGATGTTGTAACGTGTGTATTAACATCAAATGCAAGTTGTTTAACGACACCTACTGCAAATTCAAACGGAATCACAATATCGATTTCTTCTCCTGTTACTCCTGCTATTTCGATAGCTGTTTCAACAGGATCAAATCCATCATGTCAAGGCACGAACGTTGGTTTTACAGCGAGTGCAACAAATGGAGGAACGGCACCTCTTTATCAATGGCAAGTAAATGGAGTCAATGTAGGAATTAATAGTTCAACATATTCTTCTACAGCGCTTAACAACGGTGATGTGGTGGTATGTGTTTTGATATCAAATGCGGGCTGTTTAACAACTTCAGGAGCTACATCTTCACCAACTACGATGATTGTTAACCCAATACCTGCAACACCAACAATTACTTCAAGTGGTGGTATGATTTTAACGTCTAGTTCACCTACAGGAAACCAATGGTATTTAAACGGAGGGATTATCGCAGGTGCAACAAGTCAAAATTATACAGCAACGTCCAACGGTAATTACACGGTGATAGTAACTGGTTCAGGTTGTCCATCACTTTCATCGGCAAACTTCTTAGAATCTTCTGCAGGACTTTATGATGTGGTAAATGTAGGATCTCACTTCATCATTTACCCTAATCCAAGCAGCGGTAAATTCACTGTCGTGTTCACCTCTACTGAGCTTTTGAAATACAAAATTGAACTTCATAATTCAATAGGACAGATTGTATATTTTGAAGACATAAAAGATTTCAATGGAGCCTATTCAAAAGATTTTGATATCACAGAATATGGAAAAGGAGAATATTTCTTACGAATTACAGATTCTAAGAAAAATCAAATGGAAAAAGTAATTATTTATTAAATTAATACAACTATATTAGCGGCTCTTAATACCTTGAGAGCCGCTTTTTTTTTGAATGAAAAAAATAGTAAACATATCAATTATTCTCTTATTTGCTTGGCAATTAATTGGTGTATTTATTTATTTTGGAGTTAGTACTTTTCGTGTTAAACAAGAAGCGCAATTAGCCCTATCCAAAAACAATAAGAAGAAAATACAAACATTAGCATTCACGCCAAATGAATACAAAAAGATTGTATGGATTGATAATAAAGAATTTAGATATCAATCTAATTTATATGACGTAAAAAAGATACATCGAACTACTAAAAAAACAGTTATTACCTGTTATTTAGATACAAAAGAAAATAAATTATTACAAGTTCAGCAAGATGTTTTCGGGTTAGCTACTTCAAAAAATAATGAGAAAAACAGTCAAACAATTCTATTAAAAATTATTCAAACACCATTTATATCAAACCTAGAAGCAGTAAAAATTTCACTATTATTTCCTCAGGAATTAAAAGAAAAACAGTTTTTTATATATACAACAAAAAACTATTTAGTTTCCTTAGACACATCGTTTAAACCTCCAATTCAGAGCGTTTAAATATCTTCTACACGTTTCCTTCTATTTACAGTTGGAATATAAACGTATCTATTTTAAAAATTCAAGAACAATGTATGTGCTTTAGTAAATTACTGAGGGTGCTTGTTATTTTATTTTTAAGTAAATAAAAGAATTCATTTTTAAATATGTCATGAGCGAAAAACGTCACAAAGAGTGATGAATTTTGAAGTGACGATTAAAAATGATCATCAAAAACAATAAAATACATATGAAAAATTTTAGTATACTATTTTTTACTTTTTTATGCTTTGCAAAAGTAAATGCTCAATCTTTAGAAATTCTCGATCGAAACCTATTGCAGCCAATACAAAATGTGGAGGTTTTCTCGAAAAGCAACCCCTCCATTATTCTAACAACGAATGAATCTGGAGTCGTGGATATCACTTCTCTTATTGCAAGCGGCGATATCGTATGCCGCAATACGTTTTATGAAACAACCATTTTCTCGCAAGAGCAGCTAATTAAGTTGAATTTTAAAATAACTCTTAACGAAAACACAAACTCGATGGAGGAGGTCGTTGTTTCAGCGAGTAAATTTGAAGAAAAGAGAAAAGACGTTGTTCAGAAAATTCAAGTAATTAGAAATTCTGATCTTCAAAACATGAATCAAACATCTATGGCAGATGTGATTTCTAATTCAGGAAATGTACTCGTACAAAAAAGCCAACAAGGTGGAGGAAGTCCAATAATACGTGGTTTTGAAACGAACAAAGTGTTGATGGTGGTTGATGGAGTGCGAATGAACAATGCTATTTACAGAGGAGGACATATTCAGAACATTATCACGTTGGACAATGCAATCATGGATAAAGTGGAGATTGTTTACGGTCCTGGTTCTGTCGTTTACGGAAGTGATGCGTTGGGCGGAGTAATGCATTTTTACACCAAAAACCCATTACTTTCTACTTCTGGTAAAAGTAAAATAAAAGCCAATGCATATACAAGATCAACTTCAGCAAATTCTGGATATGCAGCGCATGCCGACATTTCCATTGGAGGAAAACGATTTGGATCTTTGACCTCTTTTACATTCTCCAATTATGGTGATTTAAAACAAGGAGCGCAAAGAAATCCATTTTACGGAAATTTAGGATCTCGTCTTTGGTATGTAAGCACAACGAATAATATCGACACGAAAGTTGTAAATAGGGACACAAACCTGCAAGTTGGATCAGGATATTCTCAATACGATATTTTACAAAAATTTCTATTTAAGCAATCCGAAAAGGTAAATCACGTATTAAATTTTCAACTTTCCAATTCATCCAATGTTGATCGCTACGATAGATTAACACAAACTTCAGGAGGGAATCCAAAATATGCAGATTGGCATTATGGGCCTCAAAAAAGAGTATTTGCGTCCTACACTTTAAATTTATCTAATTCAAATATCTTGTATGATCATGCGCGAATAATTGCAGGTTATCAAAATATTGAAGAGAGCAGAATAGACAGAAAATTTCAAAAGGTATATGAAAACCATCGAATTGAAAAATTAGACATTTACACTTTCAACGCGGATTTTGATAAAAAATTAGGAGAACAAGAACTTCGCTACGGAATAGATGCTTACTACAATAACGTAAATTCTTCTGCTTTTGTGAAAGACATTCTAGCTGACACAACGGGTGCTCTTGATACACGTTACCCTGACGGAGGCTCTAAGATGTATTCAGTTGCAGCGTATTTGACGCACACATGGGAAATAAATAAAAAATTAATCTTGAATGATGGTGTTCGTTTTTCGAACGTGAACTTAAACTCAAATTTTACGAATCAACAATTTTTCCCATTCCCATTTTCTAGTGTTACACAAAACAACAAAGCATTAAATGGAAATATTGGATTGATCTACATGCCTTGTTCTTCTTTCAGAATTAACGGAGGGATTTCAACCGGTTTTAGAGCGCCAAACGTTGATGATATGAGTAAAGTTTTTGAATCTACCTCTGGAAATCTAGTTGTTCCAAATCCAAATTTAAAACCAGAGTATACCTACACCTATGAACTTGGAATAACACAAACAATTCATAAAAGAGTAAACGTTTCTGTGAATGGTTACTATACGAATTATATCAATGGTTTAAACGTTCAAAATAGTACTTTCAATGGTCAAGATTCAATAATGTATGATGGAGCTATGAGTAAAGTTACCTCTACGGTTAATTCAAGTAAAGCATATATATACGGACTTGAAGGCGGTATTAGTGGGAATTTAAATGAATATCTTTCTGTTTTAGGAACCTTTAATTACACGTATGGAAGAATCGTAACTGACACGACGGATTACCCATTGGATCACATTGCCCCTATTTTTGGAAAAGTAAGTTTTAATGTTCATGTGAAAAAGTTTAGAGCAGAAGCTTTCGTGAACTATAGTGGTTGGAAAAAAATGAAAGATTACAATCTTTTAAGTGGTGAAGATAACGAGGCTAATGCAACCATTAATGGAATGCCAGCTTGGTATACTGCCAACATACGTTTGACTTACCAAATCAACAAATACGCTAGTGTACAGGCAGCATGTGAAAATATTTTTGATCAAAATTACAGACAGTATGCTTCTAATATTTCAGCACCAGGTAGAAACTTCATTATCACTTTGAGAGGAAATTTCTAATTGCTTTTTTCTAATTTAAAATGGGCTGTCTCAAAAGGACAGCCTTTATTTTTTTTGAACGATAAGAGAGAGTATACTTTCGAAGACCGAAGGGAAGGATTATAAGGACATATAAGTTTTTTTGATAAATTAAAGTAACAAATTGTAAATCAACAACAAAAATGATTTGTTTACTTTTTCATATATACTTACATTGTTAATTTTTAGATAAATTACAGCTTTTGAGACATCCTCTTTTTTTTGTATATCTTTTTTACATGACACTCATCATTTTTATCTGATCTAACAATCACTTTCTTTACACCAAAGAATCGAAAATGAAAGTAGAAAAAATATCAATCCAATTTCTTGGAGCAGCAGAAACAGTGACAGGATCAAAACACCTGCTGAAAACACCAGAAGTAACTATTTTAGTCGATTGCGGCATGTATCAAGGTTTGAAAGCTCTTCGATTAAAAAATAGAGAGAAATTACCTATTGATGAAAAATCGATTGATTTACTATTGATAACACACGCCCATTTAGATCACTGTGGATATATACCTGTTTTAGTGAAAAATGGGTTCAAAGGCAAAATATTAATGACGCCTCCAACCAGAGAATTAGTAGAAATAATCTTGATGGATAGCGCTAAAATTCAAGAAGAAGATGCGAGAAAAGCAAATGAAGAAGGCTATACAATTCATCAACCTGCAACCCCCATTTACACAGTAAAAGATGTGGAAAAATGCTTGAAACAATTTGAAACAAGACTTGATTTAAAATGGGTAAAAATTTCAGATAATGTTTCATTTCGTTTTTTGAAAAATGGACATATCCTTGGTTCTGCATTTATTGAATTGGATTGCTATGGTAAAAAGATTGTTTTTTCAGGTGACATCGGACGTTACAATAATGATTTAATGGGTAATCCAACGACCATTGAAGAGGCAGATTATTTAGTCATGGAAAGCACATATGGAGACCGAATCCATCCTAGCACCTCTGCGATTGATGCGTTAGAAACCGCTATTCTTCATACAATTGAAAAAGGAGGAAATCTACTAATTCCTAGTTTCGCAGTTGAAAGAGCTCAGGAAATTATGTTTTTAATAAACCGTTTGAAAGAAGAAAAGCGAATCCTTAAAAACATCCCCGTTTACCTGGATAGTCCCATGGGAGCAAATGCAACTGACGTGTTTTTGAATCATCCTTCTTGGCACAAACTTTCAACAGCAGATACACATTTAATCTATAGAGATATAAATATCATTCGAGATTATGGCGATTCCCTAAAAATTATGAAAGAAAATCGGTCAAAAATAGTTATTGCTGCTAGCGGAATGTTAACTGGAGGGAGAGTTTTAGGCTATTTAAAAGAATATTCAACTGAACCTAAAAACACCATCCTTTTGGTAGGATATCAAGGTGAAGGAACAAGAGGCAGATCCTTAAAAGAGGGAATTCGAGAAGTTAAACTTCATGGGAAATATTACCAAATTGATTGTGAAATCCTTACAATAGAAACCATGTCCGGTCACGCTGACCAGCAAGAAATGTTGACCTGGCTAAAAGGCTTTACAAGAAAACCAAAGCAAATATTTCTCGTTCATGGTGAACCTCAAGCTCAAAATACGTGGAGAGTGAAGATCAAAGATGAAGTAGGAATTCAATGCATCATTCCAACATTAAATGAAGAAATCGAATTAATTTGATTGTATGAACCAATTTCAAATGAACGAACATGAAAAAATAATTATTCGAAAAGCATCCGGTAAAGAGGAATATTTTTCATTCCAAAAATTAAAAAACTCTTTAATCAACTCAAATTCAACTGAAGATGAAGCAAATAGATTAATTGAAATTTTAAAACCACAGTTATTTCAAGGAATTAGTACAAAAAAGATATATAGTATGGCATTTCGCCTACTGAAAAAGAGTTCGTCGACAAATGCTTCACGCTATCATTTAAAACAAGGAATTATGGAGCTAGGTCCTTCTGGTTTTGCTTTTGAAAAATTTATTAGTGAATTATTTATGACACAAGGATTTTCAACCGAAACGGGTAGAATTTTGCAAGGAAAATGTGTTACCCATGAAATTGACGTCATTTGTAAAAAAGATGATTTAATCATGTTAGTTGAATGCAAATACAAAAATATTGGTGGATCTTCTGTCGATGTCAAAGTCCCACTTTACATTCATTCTCGCTTTCAAGACCTTTTAGATAATCACTTATTAGTTCCACCTCTCAAAAGATTTAAAGGTTGGATTGCAACAAATTCGCGCTTTACAGAAGATGCTAGTTGTTATGCGGAATGTCAAAAAATTGAACTTTTGGGTTGGGATGTCCCCTACGGAAATTCATTAAAAGACCAAATCGGAAGAACTGGATTATATCCTTTGACTTGCCTTTCATCCCTTACTATCATTGAGAAAAAAAAGTTTCTCACTATTGGATTGGTATTGGTATCAGAAGTCATTGAGAATGAAAAATTATTGCGAAAACTGGGGATTAGTGAAACGAGAATAAAAGCGATCATCATAGAAGGAAAAAAAATAATTCAAATAAATCCGTGAAAAAATTATTTAAATAATCCGAAAAAGATCCTTTAGATTTCTAAAAAATTATTTAAAATTTCTCTTCCATTTTCTGTTAAAATCGATTCCGGATGAAATTGAACACCATATACAGGTAACATTTTATGTTCTACTGACATTATTATCCCACTTTCAGACCTAGAAGTGACGATCAAAGGTGAATTCGCTTTACATTCAATGGCCCAACTGTGGTATAATCCAACTTTAAAATTGCTATCAATGTTGGTTAATAATTTTGACTCATTCACTTGACAAGCGATCGTTTGCACACCATGTTTCACTTCTTTCAGATTAATTAAATCATCACCAAAATGAACCGCTAATGCCTGCATTCCTAAACAAACACCTAAAATGGGTCGCTGATCTATCCAATGACGAATTAGCTGCATCATTCCCTCACTTTCTTGTGGAAGACCGGGACCAGGAGAAAGAATTATCTTATCAAATTGGGCTATTTCATTGAGATTTATATCATCATTTCTTTTCACAACAACCTCCGCTCCTAAACCATCCACTAAGTGAAAAAGGTTAAAAGTAAAAGAATCATAATTATCAACTAATAGTACTTTCAATGAATTGTGCGTTAATTTTAGTAAACTTGCACAAAGTTAATGAAAGAAATGAAAAAAACGATTCAAACTCCAGGAGCACCAGCACCAATTGGACCATACAGTCCAGCGATATTAGTAGATAAAACACTTTATGTAAGTGGTCAAATTCCATTAAACCCGTTAAGTGGCGATTTAGTGCTGGATACTATAGAAAATTCAACGCATCAGGTAATGAAAAATATTTTATCTTTGTTAAAAGAGGCAGAGATGGATGCAGAAAACATTGTAAAATGCAGTATTTTCTTAAAAGATCTGAATGATTTCGCTAAAGTAAATGAAGCGTATGGTTCGTACTTTTCTACTAATCCTCCAGCTAGAGAAACTGTTCAGGTGTCAAAACTTCCTTTGGATGTTCCGATTGAAATTTCTTGTATTGCGATTAGGGATTAGGGGGTAGGTGTTGGGTGTTAGGTGTTGTAGAATATAGGTTGAGGTTGAGGTTGAGGTTGAGGTTGAGGTTGAGATTAAGGGTAAGAGTAAGAGTAAGAGTAAGGTTTTAGAAATTGTCTACTGAATATACATATAAGATTAGTGTGATCATTGTCAATTACAATGTTGAATTCTTCTTGGAACAATGTTTAAATTCAGTGAAAAAAGCGTTGGAAAAAGTTTCAGGGGAAGTTTTTGTGGTTGACAATAATTCCATCGACGGTTCCGTTGAAATGGTTCAATTGAAATTCCCTGAAATACATCTTATAGCAAATAAGGACAACCGAGGATTCTCGAAAGCCAATAATCAGGCCATAGAAATTTCTTCAGGGGAATACGTTTTACTTTTAAATCCAGACACTGTCGTTGAAGAAGATACTTTTCTAAAAGTAATTTCGTTTATGGATAGCCATCCAAATGCGGGCGGTTTAGGCGTTCGAATGATAGATGGGCGAGGGAAATTTTTACCTGAATCAAAAAGAGGACTACCTACTCCATCTGTCGCTTTTTATAAAATTTTTGGATTGTCTAAATTATTTCCAAAATCAAAACGATTCGGACAGTATCATGCTGGACATCTTAGTGAATTTGAAACCCATGAAATCGATATTTTAAGTGGTGCATTTATGTTGATGCGAAAAACGGCTTTAGACAAAGTTGGATTGTTAGACGAATCCTTTTTCATGTATGGCGAAGATATTGATTTATCCTATAGAATTCAAAAGGGTGGATTTAAAAACTATTATTTTGCAGATACCAGAATCATTCATTACAAAGGAGAAAGTACCAAAAAAAGTTCCGTCAACTACGTTTTCGTTTTTTATCGAGCCATGGTTATTTTTGCCCAAAAGCATTTTTCTCAAAAGAATGCAAAATTATTTTCTTTTCTCATTAATTGCGCCATATATTTCAGAGCATTTCTAGCCTTATCCCTTCGATTTATAAAAAAAACGATCGTGCCATTGGTGGATTACGCTTACATTTTTGGTGGATTACTTGCCTTGACTACCTATTGGAAAAAAGTTAATATTGAATTCCCTCCATCTGTTTTAAAATACTCCATACCAGGATATGCAATAATTTGGATGTTAAGTATCTTCTTTTCATCTGGCTATGACACGCCAATAAAGTTATTTCGCTTTTTAAAAGGCACCCTTTTAGGCACTTTAATTATCCTGATAATCTATGCTTTACTTCCAAAAGAATGGCAATTCTCACGATTATATATTCTTTTAGGTTCTGCCTGGGTAACGATCTATTTTTTGATTTCTAGAATATTTCTTCATTTCGCACTTCAGAAAAGATTTACTATTTCTACGAGTAAAAACAAGAAATTCGTTGTGGTAGGAACCAAGACCGAAGCCGAACGAGTGAGTCAGATTATTAAACAAACAAATGATCGAATTGAACTTATTGATTTTGTGTCACCCAATGAAATGAAAGAAGTAGGGTATATTGGTTCAATTAATCAACTAGATCAAGTGGTGCACATTCATTCAATAGATGAAATTATTTTTTGTGCGAAAGACACATCGGCTCAAACCATCATACATTGGATGTCAACTATTGATTCTGACACTATTGATTTTAAAATTGCTCAGCCAGAAAGTCTCTACTTAATAGGAAGTAATTCTATAGATACAGCAGGTGATTTATACATTCTTAATATCAATTCAATAACTACAAAAGCAAATATACGTAATAAGCGCACCTTTGACTTTTTAGCTGCTTTCTGTTTATTTATTCTATCACCACTGCTTATCTGGATCTATAGAAATAAAAAACGATTTCTGAAAAATATACTTTTTGTTCTTTTTGGCAAACGGTCCATCGTTGGTTACCATTCAATTCAATATTCTGCGGATAATAATTTACCCAAAATAAAATTAGGAATTCTTTCACCTGCTGATAAAGTTCCCGTTTTCGAAGAAGTTTTAGTTGACAAATTAAACCTTATTTACGCCAGAGATTATAGTATAACCAAAGATTTTTCCATTTTAAAGAAAGCGTGGAAAAAATTGGATCGTTAAAATTATTTTTTAATTTTCAAGAGAAAAAACCACTCTTTGAGCTTAAATGATTTCCAAACCTTCAGAAAATCAAAAAAGAAATCAAAATCTCACCTTTTAATAAACTTTTTGATTATTAAATAACATTTCCACTGTTTATCTTGTTGTATTAAACGAATATTACAGTATTTTTGCAAATAATAAATATTGATACCATTAATAGCTATGGCGCAAATTGAAATAAGACTTCCTAAAATGGGAGAAAGTGTAACGGAAGCAACCATTACAAATTGGTTAAAAGAAATCGGTGAAACGGTCAGTATGGATGAACCTTTAGTTGAAGTTGCAACCGATAAAGTTGATAATGAACTTCCTTCTGAAGCAGCAGGTATTTTGATTAAACGATTATTTGAAAAAGATCAAGTTGTTCAAGTTGGAGATGTAATTGCCATTATTTCAACAGATGGTGATAGTGGGTCAGCATCTACTGAACCTGAAAAAGAAGTTTCTACTACCACAGTTTCTGCTCAAGAAATAATTAAAACAAATGATGAAGTAGTTGTTTTAACTAATAAAACAGCAGATGGTATTGAAAAAAATGGTCCATCTGGAAAATTCTATTCTCCATTAGTAAGAAGTATTGCTGAAAAAGAAAACATTTCGATGCAGGAATTGGAAACACTTCTAGGTACTGGTCAAGATGGTAGAGTTACTAAAAAAGATATATTAGATTATTTACAAAACAGAGGAACTGCTAATTCAGTTGCTGCACCAGTAAATAAAAGTGAAGTTATAGCCCCTGCTCAATTGGGAGGAGGAGCCGTTGCAGCGCATAAAGAGCCTGTAGTAACAATCAATGAAGGAGATGAAATCGTTGAAATGGATCGTATGAGAAAATTGATTTCTGATCATATGGTTATGTCGGTTCACACTTCTGCGCACGTTACGTCATATGTTGAAGCAGATGTTACGAATATTGTGAATTGGAGAAATAAAGTGAAGAAAGACTTCGAAAAAAGAGAGAATGAAAATATTACCTTCACTCCTATTTTCATGGAGGCGATTGTGAAAGCAATCAAAGATTTCCCTCTCATCAATGTTTCAGTTAGTGGTACGAGCATCATTATCAGAAAAAACATCAATATTGGAATGGCTGCAGCACTTCCAACGGGTAATTTAATTGTTCCTGTCATCAAAAATGCAGATAGACTGAACTTAGTTGGTTTAACGAAAGAAGTAAATAATTTAGCTAATAAAGCGAGATCAAATAAATTGAAACCGGAAGATATTCAAGGAGGAACATTCACAGTGACGAATGTTGGAACATTTGGGAATATTATGGGAACTCCAATTATTAATCAACCACAAGTTGCGATTTTAGCTTTGGGAGCAATTCGAAAAGTTCCAGCTGTTATTGAAACACCTGAAGGAGATTTTATTGGAATACGACAAAAAATGTTCTTATCACATTCTTACGATCATCGAGTAGTTGATGGTGCCTTAGGAGGTAAATTTGTAAGAAGAGTAGCTGATTATCTAGAACAATTTGATATAAATAGAGAATTGTAAGAAAAAAATACTAATTTCGTAAGACCCTCTTTATCATTGCTATTGAGGGTCTTATTTTTTTAATAAACAAAAAAGTAAATATGAAAAACATTGTATTATTAATTCTATTTTCTCTTCCAGTAACTATTTTCTCGCAGATAACAGAAAAGCAAGTGCGGTTAATGGCCAAAGAAGCACCTGAACCTCAATTAATCATTGAAAGTTCAAGTTTTGTTCAAGAAGGACAATTATTTTATGCATCCATACTTGTTGATCGATTACTGCAATTTGATTCCTTAAGTGCCAATTATAACTATAGAAAAGGGTATTTGCTATTAACTTCAAAATTTGATTACCTCGGCGCGATGAAACACTTTAATCTTGCGCTTCCAACGGCAAATTCAGATTATGATTTATTTTCAATCACTGACACTACTTGTCCAATTGATATCTATTATTATTTAGGTAATTGTTACCATTTGGACGAGCAACTAGAGAAAGCAAAAGAATTATACACTAAATTTTCTAATTTGAGTGAAAGTAGCAATGCATTACTTGTGCAAGCAAATTTAAATTTAATTCAATGTGATGTTGCTGAAAATTTGATGTCGACGCCTAAAAAGTCGAAAATAAATAATATTGGAAGCGCCATTAATACTGAATATCCTGAGTATTCACCCGTCATTTCCTTAGATGGTCAAGCTTTGTATTTCACCTCGAGAAGACCTTGGGAAGACGGATCAACGAAGCAATACAGAGATCCATATTTACATAACTATCCTGAAGATATTTATATCAGTTACAAAGATCGTGATCCAAAAACAAACGAATTTTTCTGGAATCCGCCGATGAAACTTGATTTCTGTGAAGGAAAAAGAAACGAAGCTACCATTGCTATCAGTCCTGACGAAAGAAGAATCTATGTGTATCAAGATAATACAGGAGGAGGTGATATTTTCTATTCTGATTTTAAAACAACTGCATTTCAGCAAGTACAACCCTTAGATATTAAGAATGTAAACACTAAATCTTGGGAAACACATTGTACTGTGACGACAGATGGATTAAACATCTATTTCGTTTCTGATAGACCTGGAGGATTAGGAGGTCGTGACATATATCGAATTGTAAGATTACCAGATGGAAGTTGGAGTATGCCAAAAAACCTTGGACCAACCATCAACAGCCCTTTTGATGAAGATTCTCCATTTATTGGAGCAGATAATAAAACACTTTACTATTCGAGCAATGGCGCTGAGAGCATGGGTGGATTTGATATATTTTACTCTCTAAGAGATGAATCTAATAATTGGTCTTTACCAAAAAATCTTGGTTATCCTATTAACGGAACGGGAGATGATTTATTTTACACCACTACCGTTGATGGAACAAAAGGTTATTTCACATCGTTTAGAAGAGGTGGAGTAGGTGAAAAAGACATCTATGAAATTGAAAATGATGAATTGGGTATTAAAAGTGTATCCGCTTTAAGAGGCGTCATTAATACAGCATACAATAAACCATTACCAACTGGAATTTCATTGAAGGTAAAATGTACGAATTGCGATAATAGTGACGTAGCAGAAATTTTTCCTCGATTAAGAGATGGTTCGTTTTTTGATCCTTTGGTGAAATGTAAGGAATACGAAGTTTCTTATTTACATGATTCGCAAGAATTTTTCTCTGAAAAATTTAGCACCGATTGTCTTTCAGAATACACTGAAGTCTACAGAGAGCTTCTATTAGATGTAGAAAATATGAAATTTGTACAAATAGAAGACACGATAGGAAAAAGCTATGATGCCTTTATGAAGAGCGAGTCACTTTCTGCTGATGTGAAAATTTCAGAAACAGAAACTGTTAATGTTTCAGTTGGAACAGACTTGTCCACTTTAATTGAAATCAATCCTATTTATTTTGACTTAGATAAATCAGCTATCAGACCTGACGCAATGATTGAATTGGACAAGATTATTAAAATCATGAATCAAAATCCTACTATGGTCATTGAATTAGGATCTCATACGGATTGTAGAGCATCAAAATCATATAATATGAAATTATCTGACCGAAGAGCAAAAGCCTCAGCCTCTTATATTAAGAAAAGGATCGTTGGAAGTTCCCGTATTTATGGAAAAGGATACGGAGAATCAATGTTGAAAAATGGTTGTGCATGCGAAGGAACCGTCGTTTCAACTTGTACAGAAGAAGAGCATCAATTGAATAGGCGAACAGAGTTTGTGATCAAAAAATTTAAATAAAACTGAAAAGCCTCTTTCAATGAAAGAGGCTTTTTTTTACTTATTACAGGCTTAAAACTTGTCTTTTTACATTTTTCACTTTATCATCGCTACATTAATTTTATATTTGTAACAGAATTATATAATCGTATGAATTTATCTTTAAAAAGACCTTTGGCTATTTTTGATCTTGAAACAACAGGTTTAAATATTACCCAAGATAGAATAGTAGAAATTGCTGTAATAAAAGCAAACCCAGATGGCAGTGAAGAACATTTTCATAGAAGGATCAATCCAGAAATGGCTATCCCTAACGAAACAAGTTTAATTCATGGAATATATGACCAAGACATTGTCAACGAACCAACATTTTCTGAAATCGCCGATGAGTTGGTTGATTTTATTGGAGACGCAGATTTAGCAGGTTATAATTCTAATAAATTTGATATTCCTGTTTTGTCAGAAGAACTATTGAGAGTTGGAAATAACTTTGATGTTTCGAATAGAAAGTTTGTTGATGTACAAAATATTTTTCATAAAATGGAACAGCGGACATTAGCTGCAGCCTATTTATTTTATTGCAAAAAGAATATAGAAAATGCCCACAATGCTTTAGCAGATACATCCGCAACGTGGGAAGTGCTAAAAGCGCAAGTTGAGAAATATGAATCGATAGAAAATAACATTGATTTTCTATCTGAATTCTCCAAAGCAGGAAACTTTAATCTACTTGACTTTGCCGGAAGATTAGCCATCAATGATGATGGAGAAGCGGTATATAATTTTGGGAAAAATAAAGGGAAAACAATCAAAGAAATTTCAATTTCCGAGCCTGGTTATTATGGATGGATGCTAAATGCTGATTTCCCTTTGTATACAAAACAATGTTTGCGAAATGAGATGGAAAAAATAAAAAAAACTATTCCAGCTGCAGCGATAGAACCAGTCGAAAAAGTTAGAAAAAAATTAAGAGAAGAGCCAATTATTATTAAGCAAGAATCAACTGAATCGCTAGAAGATAAATTAGCTGCCTTAAAGAATAAATTTAAATAAAATCGAGGGAATGAAAATAATTTGTATTGGAAGAAATTATGCAGATCATGCAAAAGAAATGAAATCAGAGATTCCAACTACTCCTATGTTCTTTATGAAGCCCGATACTGCTTATTTAAAGCCAGGAAATCCTTTTTTCTATCCTTCATTTACCAAAGATCTGCATTATGAATGTGAACTTGTTGTGAAAATATGTAAAGTAGGGAAAAATATTTCAGAGAAATTTGCACATAATTATTACAGTGAGATTGGCTTAGGAATCGACTTTACAGCAAGAGATTTACAAGAGATCTGCAAATCAAAAGGGCATCCCTGGGAAATAGCAAAATCTTTTGAGCACAGCGCTCCCATTTCAAAAGACTTCATAAAAAAAGCGGATCTAGATTGGGAAAACCTTCAATTTTCTCTACAAAAAAATGAAGAAGTTGTTCAAATTGGACATGTGAAAGATATGATTTTCTCGATCGATCAATTAATTGTATATCTATCTCAATTTATGACCTTAAAAACGGGTGATTTAATTTATACAGGAACACCATCTGGTGTGGGCCCCGTAAAAATTGGTGATAAATTAACAGGATTTATTGAGGATAGAAAAATGTTTGATGTTCATATTAAATAAACCATCAGTGCTCATTTCCCCTTTGCCTTAATGACAATTAAAATGGTGTATAGCATGATTTTAAAATCTAATGCGAGCGTTCGGTTTTTAATGTAGAGGAGATCAAATTTCATCCTTTTTAGCATTTCTTGTGTATTTTCAGCGTAGCCATATTTTACTTGACCCCAGGATGTAATTCCCGGTCTAACGTTGGTTAATTGCAAAAATTGTGGCTCCACTTCTATAATTTGATCGATATAAAATTGGCGTTCTGGTCTCGGACCTACGAGCGACATTTCTCCCTTTAAAACATTATAAAATTGAGGAAATTCATCAAATCTCAATTTCCGCATATATCGTCCTACTTTTGTAATTCTAGGATCATTTTCAAATGACAACTGTGGTCCAGCATTTTCAGCATCAGTGTACATTGTTCTAAATTTAATGATATTGAAAGGAATACCATTTAGTCCTACCCGTTCTTGCTTGAAAAATATAGGGCCCTTTGAAGATGTTTTCACAGCGATCGCCATTATCACATAAAAAGGCAATAAAAGAATGATTGAAACAGCAGAAATCACAAAATCTAAAATCCGTTTTACAATCTGCTGACCGACAGGCATCGAATCTGAATTTACCTCAAAAAGTAAAGCTCCAAAAAGATTATTCATCTTCACCGATCCTAATAAAAGATCATACATATCTGGTGATATTTTTATTTTAATATTTCCTCCTTCAATCCTAGATATAATATTTCTTAGGCGAGCATGATCACTAATTTCTAGCGCAATAATCACCTCTTCAATTTTATTTTCTCGCAAGATAAGATCCAGATTATTCACGTGCCCCAAATAGGTCAGCTGGGATTCAAGCGCCTTATCTACCCCGTTTAAATTAACAAAACCGACAAATTGATTACCAATACCTTTGGGTAAGTTTAGTATTTCATTGTAGATAGCCACCGCTTTTTCACTTCCACCGATTAACAAGGTTCTAAAACCACTTTTATTATGATGTACTTTTTTCACAATAAAGCTGATTAAAAAAATACGAGGAATAAAAGAAAAACTGAAATAAATTGAAAATAAGATTAGAATCGATTTATAATACAGTTGATAATCCTTCACATTATCATCTAAAAGAAAGAAGAAAAAGAGTATTATCGTTCCAACGATTGAACTGAAAAAAGTGTAGCTGAAAATTTTTAGCCGGTATAATCTTCTAACATCATAATATGTACCTTGTAAAAGATAGATTGCTGTCCAAATAAATGGCACAAAGAAAATACCGCTATAAAAAGTAGAATCGACAGTGAATTCTTGATTTTCGATGTACGTTTTTCGACAATAATAAAAAACACCCCAAGAAAAAGAAGCTGACAACCAATCTATTAAAATAAAAATAATCGTTAATAAACTTCGAAACATAAATTAGAAATAAACTACTTTAATATTGTCAATACAAATTTCGCCAGTACCTAAACCGGCCTCTAAATAAGCCTGAAAACTCATCTGATAGTAGGAAGCAGTAGTGTAGAACGACACAATTTCTTTGATGTCAATATAAATTTTCTTCCACTTGATTGAAGACGTTTCTTGTTTGTTTAATTGGATATTTTGATTAGGCTTCACATCCGTTGGAGAAATCGCTAAAACGCCGGTAGTTAAAGAATTCGTGTTATAATAATCTATTTCTAAATACACTTCCTTCCCCCCTTTTGGCAAAACCAAATGTTCTGTAGTATAGGCAATCCAACTTGAATCTGCAGGCGTTAGAGTAACGTGACCATAATAATTTCCATATTTCAAAATGAGTGGATCATTAGCCGACGTAATTTGCGTCAAGGAATTAGGATCATTCTCAATTTGCATTGCAGCATCTTCAAAATCCTCGATCCAAAATTTTGTCCATGAATAATAGCGCGTGACTGGATTTAGGGTAACTGTTTTATTTTGAACTAACTCCGTATTCACTTCATACACTTCAGTAAATGGAAATAATTTCTTGGTAGCTGAAATACCATTATTTTTAATTGCAGGATAAATTTTGATATTTACATTTCCCTTCAGCAATAGCGGAATTTTAAATGGTACTTCAAAAACACCAATTATTTCGTCATCAATGTACACCCAGGCATCGGTAAAATTATGTGTTAATTCCCCTTGATACATGGATGCCGATGAGTTCGCTTCCAAAGTCCAAGCATTGACTTCCAGCCAGGAAGGGTCCGGATTGTTTTTCAAGCAAGAAGAAAACAAAAAACCAACTAAAAGCAATGAAAATATAGTTCTCATAAAGTACATAGCCCAAATTTAACGCAAATTTTCAATAATTATTGTCAACGGCAGGAACATTTGAATGATTTAGAATATCTAAAATTTTATGAGCAACAATTAATGAGTTATAACCATCTTCTAATGAGACTATTGGTTCTTTATCGTTTACTATTACATCATAAAAAGATTTAAATTCATACTTAATTGGATTAAGTGCTTCAATCTCAGGTAAAGTAGAAACGATTAATTTAGAATCAGTGGTGTTTTTTAGGTCAACTTCTTCCAGTTCATTGGTTAAAAAATTAACCGTAACACATTTTTCTTTTTGAAAAAACTGCGTTTCATTTCGGTAAACTTTAGAAAGTCTACTGGCTGATAAATTGGCAACACAGCCATTATCAAATTCTAATTTTACATTTACAATATCATTTTCCTTACTAAAAACAGAAATTCCAGTAGCTGAAATTTTTCGTATTCCAGACTTAACGATACTCAAGGCAATATCAATATCACTCATCATGAGATCCAACACCAATGAAATTTCGCTAGATTCCGCATTGTATTGTAGATGATTTTGAGCATCAATTAATTTTGGTTTTTTAATTCCAGAAATACTTGCTAAAAAAGCAGGATTAAAGCGATTTGTGGAACCTACTTGAAATTTCACACTTGCTTCTCTGGAAAGATTAATTAATGACTTTGCTTCTTCAATTGTTTGTGTAATAGGTTTCTCGAGAAAAATATGTTTACTTTTCCTTAAGGCCATAGTTGCTAATTCATAGTGTTTTAAAGTGGAAGATACTATATCAACACAATCCACTTTTTCTAGTAAATCATCGTAAGATTGAAATCTTTTAACTGCATATAGGTCAGATATTTGTTGCGCTTTTTGATCATCTGGCTCATAAAATCCGACTAATTCAAATTGATCATTCAGTTCAATAAGCAAACGAATGTGGATTTTCGCCAAACCACTAGCTCCTAATACACCAATTTTAAGCATCAGTTTCTTTTTTTTACAAAAATAAGTCACTGAACTCCTTGTGCGATGGAGCTACTTCAGTTTTTATTAACAACCAAAACTAAATAAGTCGATTAACATATTTCTATTTAACGCTAAAGTCTGGATTATTTTTGTTTATCCAACCAAATATTGAGAGCTCATTATGAGGGATTTTATTTCATTTCGTAAAATATTTAAAATAAAATCGAATTTAATGCGTAAATAAAATTTGGAAATACTATATTTGCACTCTTCAAAATGGAGGCTATAGCTCAGTCGGTTAGAGCGACGGTTTGTGGTACCGTAGGTCGTGGGTTCGATCCCCACTAGCCTCCCCCAAAAAAAAGAAAGAGTAACGTGCGAAAGTAGTTGCTCTTTTTTAATTATAATCAATTTTCTACTTGTGATGGATCAAACCCGAATGTTGTGGACAAATTAAAAATATTATTCCATTATAAATTATAAAAAAGACTATCGATTTTGCTTCGATTATAATTCTCACACTTTTCCTTGATGAAGAGAAAATGGATCAAGTCGAATTGTTGTGGGGAGCTAAAATTTAAGCATAAATATTTGTAAGTCTAAAAAGGAAAAATTCTATGTTTTTCACACCTCTAAATTGACTTCTAAATGCTT
>CANFRV010000002.1 GCA_947449575.1 Flavobacteriales bacterium | reverse complement strand
GGTATAGGGCATGCCCTATACCTACAAAAAAAAATAAAAAAACAAAAAACATTAAATATAAACAATTCACAATCAAACATTAATTTCCCATGTACATAATATTTGATACCGAAACAACCGGATTACCTCGGAATTGGCAGGCGCCGATAACGGATACGGATAATTGGCCTCGAGCGGTTCAAATTGCTTGGCAGCTTCATGATGATATGGGTGTTCTTTTAGAACAGAAAGATTATCTTATTAAACCTGAAGGCTACGATATTCCATATGATGCAGAACGTATTCACGGAATTTCTACCGCATTGGCCCAAGAGCTTGGTGATGACCTTGAAATGGTTTTAAAAGAATTCAACATTGCTCTTACAAAAGCGAAGTTTGTTGTCGGACAAAACGTTGGATTTGATGTAAACATTTTAGGGTGTGAATTTATCCGAAAAGGATTAGATTCTCCCATGGCTTCGATGTCTGTTTTAGATACGTGTACAGAGGTTACAGCTTCGATGTGTCAGCTTCCTGGTGGTCGTTTTGGTAAATTTAAACTTCCTACCTTAACAGAATTACACCAACATTTATTCGGTGAACCGTTCGGTGAAGCGCATAATGCAACTGCCGATGTGGAAGCTACGACTCGATGCTTCTTCGAATTAATTCGAATTGAATCATTTAGTCTTACAAAATTGGAGCAAGACAGCCAATACATTGAAGACTTTAAAGCTTTCAATCCAGTTCCTTTTACAACGATTGGTCTAGTTCATACGAATCTCAAAGAAGCAAGTGAAAAATTAAAAGTAAAAGAGACTGCTCAACCAGAAATTACAACGGCGGATATTAATAAATCGAGATCTCGCTTGGATTCTGTTACTTTTTCTCACTTGCATAATCACACCTCTTTTTCAATTTTACAATCGACTATTAATGTCGCTAGCTTAGTTCAAAAAGCAGCCAGCATGGGAATGCCGGCGGTCGCTTTAACGGATACAGGAAATATGTACGCCGCATTTCATTTTGAGAAAATGGTCACGTCGTACAATAATGATTTAAAAAAAGAACGTGAAAAAGCAGAAGCTGCGGGAGAAATATTTACAAAAAAAGAGCTTTTGCCTATCATTGGGTGCGAATTTAATGTATGCAGAGATTTAACAGATAAAACTCAAAAAGACAACGGGTATCAAGTTGTGTTATTAGCAAAAAATAAAGTAGGCTATCACAATTTGGTAAAACTTTCTTCATTGGCTTTTACCGATGGTTTTTACTATGTCCCTCGCATTGATAAGGCAGCAATTGAAAAATATAAGTCTGATTTAATTTGTCTCTCTGGAAATTTATACGGTGAAATTCCGAATTTAATTCTAAATGTGGGAGAAAATCAGGCGGAAGATGCTTTGAAAGGTTGGAAGGCGCTGTTTGGTGAAGACTTTTACATTGAGGTAATGCGGCACGGGCAAGAAGATGAAGATCGTGTGAACGAAACGTTGGTCAAATTAGCTGCGAAAAACGATGTTAAAATAGTCGCTTCAAATAATACGTATTACGCTGAAAAATCAGATTCTGAATCACATGATATTCTCTTGTGCGTAAAAGACAATGAACTTGTTTCTACACCTAAAGGACGTGGTCGTGGATTTAGATATGGGTTAAGCAATCAAGAATATTACTTCAAATCAAGTGATGAAATGAAGGAGGTTTTTCTTGATCTTCCGGAGGCGATTGAAACCACACAAGAAATAATAAACAAATGTAAGCATTATCCTTTAGCACGTGAAGTACTTTTACCTGCTTATGATATTCCGGAAGAATTTATTGAGCCAGAAGATGCGGAAGATGGCGGAAAAAGAGGTGAAAATAGTTATTTAAGACATTTAACATACGAGGGTGCAGCGAAACGATATCCTGAAATAACGGAAGAAATACGTGACAGAATTGAATTTGAATTAGCAACCGTTGTCAAAACTGGTTATCCGGGATACTTCTTAATTGTACAAGATTTTTGTCAAGCTGCTAGAGATATGGGTGTTTCCGTTGGACCAGGAAGGGGTTCTGCAGCGGGTTCTGTCGTAGCATATTGTACAGGAATTACCAATGTTGATCCCATTCGGTACGATCTACTTTTTGAGCGTTTCTTGAATCCCGACCGTGTTTCCATGCCAGATATCGATATCGATTTTGATGACGAGGGTCGTGGGCGTGTAATCGAATGGGTCATAAATAAATATGGGGCGAATCAGGTTGCTCAAATTATTACCTATGGCACAATGGCTGCAAAATCGGCGATTAGAGATGCTTCACGGGTGATGGATTTACCTTTATCAGAAGCAGATCGATTAGCGAAATTAGTGCCCGACATTTCATTGGCAAAATTGTTCAAATCTTCAGATCTCGAAATTGCAGAGCGCTTCAACAACAACCAAGAAGAAATTAATAAAGTCAATGAATTAAAAGCTATTTCGAAAGGAAACGACCTCGTCAGTAGAGTTTTAAATCAAGCTCGAAAAATTGAAGGAAGTGTCAGAAATACTGGTATTCATGCTTGTGGCGTCATCATTACCCCTGGAGATATAACCAATTATGTACCCGTTGCTTTGGCAAAAGATTCAGATATGTATTGTACGCAATATGACAATTCTGTTGCTGAATCTGCCGGTTTACTAAAAATGGATTTCTTGGGGTTGAAAACGTTGACCTTAATAAAACATGCCGTTAATAATGTAAGAGAAAGAGTTGGAATCGAATTAGATCCTGACAATTTCCCCGTTGACGATGAAAAAACCTATGAACTTTTCCAAAAAGGTGAAACCGTTGGTATCTTCCAATATGAATCTCCTGGGATGCAAAAATACTTGCGTGAATTAAAGCCGACCGTTTTTGCCGATTTAATAGCCATGAATGCCTTGTACCGTCCAGGTCCAATTGCTTACATCCCCTCTTTCATAAAACGTAAACATGGAACCGAACCAATTATCTACGATTTAGATGATTGCGAGGTATACTTGAAAGAAACATACGGTATTACTGTGTATCAAGAGCAAGTAATGTTGCTCTCTCAAAAATTAGCAGGATTTTCAAAAGGTGATGCTGATACCTTGCGGAAAGCAATGGGGAAAAAGCAGATCGATATTCTTGATAAAATGAAACCTGCTTTTATTCTAAAAGGAGGTGAAAAAGGTCATTCTGCTGAAAAATTAGAGAAAATTTGGAAAGATTGGGAAGCATTTGCTTCGTATGCATTTAACAAATCTCATTCGACATGTTATGCTTGGATTGCCTATCAAACAGCCTATCTAAAAGCAAATCATCCGGCTGAATATATGGCTTCTGTGCTGAGTAACAACATGAATGACATCAAGCAAGTTTCATTTTTCATGGAAGAATGTAAACGTATGGGAGTTCCCGTTCTTGGTCCAGATGTGAACGAGTCAAACTACCAATTCACTGTAAATAAGGAAGGAGCGATTCGTTTTGGTTTAGGCGCGATAAAAGGCATGGGAAGCGCGCCTGTTGATGCTGTAATTAATGAAAGAAAAGAAAACGGACAATACACCTCTGTTTTTGATTTTGCAAAAAGAAGCAATCTTCGTCTCTGTACAAAAAAAACGTTTGAGAGTTTAGCCTATAGTGGCGGTTTTGACTCATTCAATACTATTCACCGTGCTCAATATTTTAAAGAAGATAACAACGGCCGACTTTTCCTTGAAAATGTGATCAAATTTGGAGCTAGTTTCCAAGAAAGTGAAAACTCATCCCAAGGAATTCTTTTTGGGGATTCAACAGGAACTAAAATGCCTGAGCCAGAAATTCCAAAAGCAGAAGAATGGGGAAGTGTCTATAAACTCAATCGTGAAAAGGAGGTCATCGGAATTTTTATTTCTGGTCATCCATTAGATGATTTTAGAGTGGAAATAGATTCCTTTTGTAATGGAAATGTAGCAATGCTTGCGGACCTTGAGGCACATAAAAATAAAGATTTATTGATCGCTGCTACCGTATCAGATGCCGAACATAAATTCACAAAAAAAGGAGAAGCATACGGGACGCTTACGATCGAAGATTATACGGATTCATACAAAATTTTTCTTTGGAGGGAAAATTATTTGAAATATAAACACTTTTTAACGCCAGGTGCTTTCATCGCTATAAAAGGCCGCATAGAAATACCTCATAAAAGATATGAATTAGAGTTTAACATAGGTGCGATCGACATGTTGCAAAACCTGAGAGAGCAAAGAGCTAAAAGTATTCACATTAAAATAAATACCAAGGTCATTGACCAAATTTTAATTTCTGATTTAAACAAATTGTTCTTAGAGCATGAAGGAAAATGTTCTTTGCATTTCACTGTTTTCGATGGTTTGAATGATCTGGAAATAAAAATGCCTTCAAAAACCATCTATGTAGATCCAAGCGATCAATTATTTAAGGAATTAAAGAAATTTGATTTGGAATTTGAGATTAAGTGATTTTTTTCTTAACCACAGAGTACAGAGAGTTTTTGTCACAAAGTGCCACAGAGTTTTTTTTTAGTACAAATAAAGAAATCTGTGAAACTCCCTATTTTGAACTCTGTATACTCGGTGGTTAAAAACTCAAAACAACCCTCGTAATTCAATTAATTCATTGACTTTTTCAGAATTCCCTACTTCTTGAAAAGAAGATATTAAATTCGTTATCATTCTGTTGATAATTGCTGTGTTCGAGCAAGGTTCAAAATAATCTCTTAAATAAGGTTGATTTATCCCATCTAAAAATTCTTTTATTTCATCTTGGTCGAAAATACTGCCTTTTGAAAAAGCATTAATATAAAACAAAACCCCGTGCGTATTTGAATCAGGAATATATTGATTCACCGCAAATTCATCCATATAAGCTAATATGAAATGATTGGGTAGATTAATTCCATAAATAGGCATCCCTAAATTTTGAGCGATAATACTGTAGATAATACTCAAACTTAAAGGGTTTCCTTTTTTCGTTTCAAGTACGGTATTGATGTAAGAATTTAAAGGAGAATGAAATGTTTTGGCATTTCCTTGAAAATGATGTAGTCCAAAAAAAACTTTATTGATGATACGTACTTTCTCTAAAGCGGTTTGTTTCTGGTTAATCTCGAGCCAAACATCTTTTTGAATAGTTTCAATTTGGCTGCGGATAGCAGATTCATCTAAACCTGGGTATTGATATTTTGCAATAATAATTGAACCTGTCAGTAAATCTTTATCGGAGGAAGCAATCCAATTGGTCAATTTTCGCCTAATTTCCTCGAATTGAATTTCATGAATAATGGTTTCAATTCTACTTTGAAATAATAAGCCAAAATCTTGATCTTCCCAAGAATTTTCTAAAAAAGGAATTGCATCGGCCCCATAACTCAACAAACGATCATGCACATGCGAATAAATATTCTCATCTGGATCATCCATCAAATTTATTAAAGCTCGTATGGATTCAAAGTTTACCATGAAGCAAAAATAAGACAGGATTGTTTTGGTTTTTTATTTAATAAAAATACTTTTTCAGATGAGATTGTTAATTAGAAAAATCATTACAAAATTCAATAAATTCAAACTGTTTGTTATCTATTTAAGTGGAAAAATGTTTTTTAACTTGAAAATCGGTGACTCCTTCCATTTTCTACAATTATTAGTACTTTTATAGCATTGACAATACCAAATAGCAAGTAAATAAATGAAATACACATATTCATACAAGCATCTTTTATTTTTCCTTTGCTGTGTGCTACTCCTATTTCGATTTACAATTCCACCAACAAACATGCTCACGTGGGATGTTTTTGGTTATTATCTGTATCTTCCCTCCTACTTTATTCACCATGATATTGCACTGCAACACCAAGAATGGCTGACACATCTGTTAGACAAATACGAACCAACATCAACCTTGTATCAAGCAATACAAATTGAAAATGGAAATTGGGTCATGAAATATAGTATGGGAATGTCCTTTTTATATGCTCCTTTTTTCTTTGTCGCTCATTTTATGGCAGAACCATTGGGATTTCCAGCAGACGGACTTTCGCTTCCTTATCAATATGCCATTACCATAGGAGGATTAATCTATGCAATCATTGGATTAATCTATTTTTCTAGGATTTTAAAGCATTTTTTCGATCAAAGAACTACGAGTATTGTGCTGATTCTGATATTCTTCGGGACAAATTATTTTCAATTAACCATCTTTGACGGAACACTTTTGTCACATAACTTTCTTTTTATGTTGTATTCCATTTTGATTTATTTTACGATCAAATGGTACCACGATTTTCATCTAAAAAATAGTATTATCATTGGACTAATAGCTGGACTAATCACCTTAGTTAGACCGTCAGAAGTGATTTGTATTCTAATTCCACTATTCTGGAGCAATTCAAGTGAAAATTATTTTACATCCAAAATCAAGCTGCTGAAAATGCATATTCTTCCTATTATTCTTGCCTCATTTTGCTTCTTGCTACTGCTACTTCCACAGCTTCTCTATTGGAAATCGGTTTCAGGGAATTATCTGTTTTATTCATACACCAACCCAGGTGAAGGTTTTGATTTTTTCTTTCCTCACACCTATGAATTCCTATGTAGTTTTCGAAAAGGTTGGTTTATTTATACGCCATTAATGCTTTTTTCTTTCCTAGGAATGTACTATTTATCCCTAAAAAATAAAGTTCTTTCGCTCCTCATTTTTTCATTCGTTGTGCTCGATATTTACATCTGCTCCAGCTGGTCAAACTGGTGGTATGCTGGTGGAAGTTTTAGCTCACGTTCTTTGGTTCCAATTTATTCCCTGCTTGCAATTCCTTTGGGTTTTCTGATTGAAAGAATACGTCTATCAAAAAAGAGAAAAAGAATAATTTACCCAATTTTAGGATTTTTGCTACTTCTTAATTTGTTTCAAACATGGCAATTTGAAAATGGTATCATCAGCAAAGAAAGAATGACCAAAGCATATTATTTTGCGATATTTGGACAAATAAAAAAAGACCAAAAAAATGAAAAATTACTTTTGGTCGATCGAAGTGCAGATGGATTTGAAAAATTAATGAATGAAAAAGACTATCGTTCAACAATCATATACAAAAACTCATTTGACACAATTACTGACACAAAAGCATTTGTATTAGATGAAAAAAACACTTTCTCTCCAGGTCCAGATTTAAAATATTCCCAAATTACTAAAAAAGATCATGCTTGGATAAAAATTTCAGCAAGGATTTTTATTCCAAAAGAGTACGATGAAGAACTGCCACTTATGGTTGCTACCTTTCACTACAAAGGACTGACGTATAAATATTTTACCTGCGAATTAAAAAAAGATCAACTAAATTTTAATACATGGAATACGATTCAATTTGATTATTTAACGCCCGAAGTTAGAACAACGGATGATAATTTGAAAGTGTACGTATGGCACCGAGGAAAAAAGCGAATCCTTGTTGATGATCTGGTTATCAATAAATACGAACTAAAATAGACGGTAGAATCGCTCTATAACCAGATATTTCACTAGTAGAGAATGGATCAATACGTTAGTAGACTTAAACTACCTTTTACTAGTAATTACCAGATTGGTCTTCCCCTCTACAAATTCAATAAATACATCAAAACATGTAACCTTTTATTTAATCTTTCGTTCACAAATAAAGAATCAAAATTAACATCTACAGGTTAATGATTATTTAAAGAGGCTTTCTACAGGAGCCTCTTTTTTTTTGAGAATCTATAATCTGCAATTTGAAATTTGAAATCTGCAATCTGCAATTTGTAATCTATAATCCAAACAAATCAATTCCCTCCTTTTTTCTTGGTCGATGTATATCCTTCTTTCACTAATAAATCGAAAATCTTATCTTTAAAATTTCCTTGAACGATAATCTCTCCATCTTTTGCAGTTCCTCCCCCTCCACATTTGGTTTTAAGTAATTTCCCTAAATCCTTTAAATCATCATCTGAACCAATAAAACCTTCTATGAGCGTCACTTCCTTTCCTGCGCGTTGTTTTCGATCAATTGATACATACATTTTTTGCTGATTCTTAGGCAATGTCGAAACAGTTTCCTCTTCATCGTTTTGGTAATTGAAATTCGGATTGGTAGAATATACAACGTTGATTCTTTCGTTCTTTGCCATAATAGATTGGTATATTTTCACACAAAAATAGAGAAACTATTTTTAAACGATTTTGATTTTATAGAGTTTCTATACTTTCGGGCATTTTTTACAATAAACACCATTCTTTTTAAATTTCTTACAACATTTTTTCTTTGATTGGCAGTTGACCTCCCTCTCAAGAATTTTTGTTTTTAAAAAAGCATCTACTTTCTCTTGATTCATTTTATGTAGAATAATTCTAAACAAATGTAAGGATAAAATAGATTAAGCAGCGCAGCAGAAAGCTAAAACTTATTTGAATAGATTAAATCCCCAGAATTTTCAAAATAATTGCTCTAAAATATAAAAGGTTTGAAGTTTACTTCAAACCTTTTCAGCGGAGAGAGAGGCTCTCATACCGAATATACTATTTTACTGATTATCAATTATTTATAATTGTTCGTGTCGCGTCAACGTCACAAGCTGCAAAATGGTTTTAGGCAGGGCGACCGTTAATGCCAAATTCCCTCTTGCAAAGATTTAAATTCACAAAGAATCCCGAACCTAAACAACAAATTTTTGATTTATTTTCATTTCAAAAAACTTCAATTAAAATCTATCTTATCAAACTACAAAATACCCTGTCGATTTACCCTGTCCTTCTTTGGTTATGATTCCTTTTAAAACTAATTCAGCCAAAGATTTCTTTACGGTTGGCAAAGCCATGTCAAGTTTCTTAGCTATGTCACTAGACCCGCATCCTGCGTGGTTTTGTATAAAGAATAAGATGCGCTTCTCTCGCTGTGAAACGGGCTGTTCTGTTCTGCTTTCTTCTAATTTAACCAGCAACTGCTCCTGAATATTTATCAAACAACTGATAAAAAAAGTTAGCCAGTCCGTAACATTTTCACCTGGCCTGTTTCGCTGCGTTTGCATGAGCACTTTGTAATACTCCGATTTTCTACTTTCAATTTCATGCTCAAAACTGACATATTGAATCCATGAATACCCATTTTTCAAGAGCAGTAAACTACCAAGTAATCTGCTTAATCTTCCATTGCCATCTTGAAATGGATGGATACTTAAAAATTCGTAAACAAACAAAGCTGCCTTAACCAAAGGAATTGTTTCCTTATCTGAATGATACCATTCAAACAATTGCATCATGGTATCCTGTGTTTCTAATCCTGGTTCTGCAGTTCTAAATACAATTTGCTTCGTACCATCAACCAAATTAGCTTCTACGGCATTACTTACTTGTTTGTAGTTTCCTCTATGCCAGGCATCTTTATCACCATGCAGCATCAATATCTTATGTACGTTTTTTATTTGGCTTTCAGAAATACTGATGGATTCATAGTTTTCAGCGATCGTATCTATGGCTTCAAAATAACCGATTACTTCTTGCTCGTCTCTTTCTTCTAATTTGGAAATAGACAATTTTTCAATCAAAACGGCTACTTCATCATCCGTCATCTTTGAACCCTCAATCCTGGTTGAAGCCCCTACACTTCTTACCGTGGCAATGGATTTTAATTGTTTCAAAGAAGCGCCTTCACGCTTTTCAATAGTTGCCCAGGAAGCATCAAATCTGTCTATTTTACTTAATTCAGTCATGAGTTTCATGCCCAAATCAAGTTTCAATGTATGTATTAGTAAACTCATAAAATATCCGTATTTATTCGTAAATATACGAAAAGATATCCAATTCAAACAAATAAAATATCCGAATGTAGATACGTTTTTTTTAGCACCACACCTAAATACAATGCATTTAAAGAATTTTCAAAATAATTGCTCTAAAATAAAAAAGGTTTGAAGTAAACTTCAAACCTTTTCAGCGGAGAGAGAGGGATTCGAACCCCCGATACCTCACAGTACGCCGGTTTTCAAGACCGGTGCATTCAACCGCTCTGCCATCTCTCCGGAAGTGCAAAATTAGTAAATCTTTAAGTATTAGCAAGTGTTTTGATGAAAAAAAATAATTTTATTTTTAGAAGCTTCTATGATAAACAATTTATTCTCATTTCCAGCTCGTTTAAATCTAAATAGCGCCTATTTGTCAAATATTCATAAAAATGTCATTTGCGTAAATTGGTTTTGTAACTTTACATTTCAAAAAAGATAGAAATGAATAAAATTCTCATTATAATCACTTTGTTTTGTTCGCTAATTAGTTTTGGACAGACTCAAAAAATTCGTGCTTATCTGGATGATAAACAATTTTACGCCCCTGGAATAGGTGATTATGTGGAAATACAACTTCAATTTGTTGGTTATTCTATAAAATACAAAGGGCAAGATAATGGGTTGATTAGTGAAGTTGCTGTGCGAATGGCAATAAAAAAAGGAGATTCAATTGTAGCTACCGATGCATACAGACTGCAAAGTCCTTTGATGAAAGACAGTATAATAGAGGATTTTTATGACCTACGGCGATTTGTTTTAAACCCTGGGGTGTATTCTTTGGAAATTGAATTAGATGATTTAAACGCAGTTGGTGAAAGTGTAAAAGCTTCAAAACCAATTGTGGTAGAAAACAATTCGAAAAATATTTATATTTCTGATATTCAAATTGCTGAGTCTGTTACAAAGGGAGATAATAGTTCTGTGTTTTTTAAATCAGGCTATAACATCATTCCAAGAATTTCAACTTTTTATCCAACAGAGATTTCTACTCTACCTGTTTATTTTGAAATTTATAATTCTCTGCAACTGAAAGACAGTGTTTTTGCTATAAAACAGACGATTACAAATGTAATGACAGGGAAAGAAATGACAGACTTTACGCAGTCAACTCGTCATAAATCAAATGAAGTCGTTCCAATTATCAGAGCGATTGATATTACCGATTTATATACAGGTAAATATACATTAGACATCGCTGTACTTTCGCGAGATTTGAATGAATTAACAAAAAAAACATATGAATTTGAACGCAGTAATGATGCTCAACTTTCTGCAGATCAAAGCACTTTGCTTGTCGATCCTGCCTTCCAAGCTTCGATCACAGATGATAGTCTCGCTTATTATTTGGCTAGTTTAATTCCTATTTCACGATCCGTTGAAATAAAAAGCATCCTCACCCTCTTAAAATCGAAAGACAAAGAACTGGCAAGAAAACACATTCAAGGATATTGGATTATTACAGCTGGGTCGGGTTATTATGAGGCGTGGATGAAATACAAAAATCAAGTTCACGTAGTTGAAGAGTTATATTCAAATAATTTTCAAGCGGGCTACGAAACAGATAGAGGAAGGGTTTATCTGCAATATGGAGCGCCAACAACGGCAATTCAAAAAGATGTTTCATCGAATGAATACCCGTATGAAATATGGCAATACAATAAAATTGGGAAATTTAGTAATAAACGATTTATTTTTTATAACCCTGATTTAGTGAACAATGGCTACCGTTTACTGCATTCGGATATGATTGGAGAGTTAAAAAATCCTTCTTGGCAATTGGTGCTAAACAAGAGAAATACAAATAATGGGACGATTGATGACCCAAATCAAAATGTTCAGTCCACATTTGGTGGAAACAGTAATAGTAATTTCAAACAATATTAATAAATGAAAATACATCGCAAAACATGTGTTTTTATTGCTTAACTTATTTTCAAACTTTTGAACAACGTAGCGATAGTAATTTTAAATTGGAATGGGAAAAGTCATCTAGAAAATTTTCTTGAAAAAGTAGTTTTATATTCTGGAAACTGTCGAATTATTTTGGCTGACAACGCTTCAACTGATGATTCTATAGAATACGTTCGAAAGAACTTTCCTTCGGTTGAGATTATAGAAAATGAAGAAAATGGAGGATTTGCGAAAGGGTATAATGATGCTCTAAAATTTGTTGAAGCTGAATTTTATATACTATTAAATAGTGACATTGAAGTGACCCCGAATTGGGTTGAACCTTTGTTCGAAGTAATGAAAGATCCAACCATCGCTGGATGTCAACCTAAAATTCTGTCCTATCAAAATAAGGAATTATTTGAACATGCAGGTGCTTCAGGGGGATATTTAGACAAAAACTATTTCCCATTTTGCAGAGGAAGAATTTTTGATCAATTTGAAACAGATTCTGGCCAATATGATGGTGAAACAGAAATATTTTGGGCGACAGGAGCTGCTTTATTAATTCGATCAAAGTTATACCATGAAAGTGGCGGATTAGACGAATATTTCTTTGCGCATATGGAGGAAATTGATTTGTGCTGGCGATTAAAAAAGCAAGGATATCGATTTGTCGTGGTGCCAAAATCTCAATTATTCCATGTAGGTGGAGGAACCCTCTCCTACTCTTCTCCTAAAAAATTATATCTCAATTTTAGAAATAGTCTTTTTATGATTGTGAAAAATCATGAAGGAATCGTTGTTTTTAAACTTCTAAATCGATTGTTTTTAGATGGATTAGCTGCCGTACGTTTTTTAGTTAGAGGAGAATTTAGAAATTTTTCAAGTGTCTTTAATGCCCATATGGCGATGTATTATCGAATGCGAATTTTGTTAAACCAGCGAAAAGAAATAAAAGGGAAAAGTACAAAATTTAATTCCACAGGTTTATATAAAGCAAATATACTTTGGGCGTATTACTTTAAAGGAATTAATAAATTTAAAGATTTAAACCAGCGATTTTTTGACTAAATTGAAAGTAGTATCACGTGTAAGTTGAATTAAATAGACCGCGGATATCTTCTACATGAAAATTATTTGTCCTCAAAAAATCGAACAGCTAGTTCATAACTTTTCATTCCGAAGCCAAAAATACAACCTGCAGCGACTGGTGAAATCAATGACGTATGACGAAATTCTTCTCTCGCAGAAATATTGGAAATATGCACTTCAACCACAGGTACCTGAATTGCATCAATACAATCTCTAATTGCTACACTTGTATGTGTGTATCCTCCAGCATTTAAAATAATTCCGTCATGTGCAGAATCTTGAAGGCAATTGATGATTTCGCCTTCAGTATTGGATTGAAAATAATCTAAATGAACAGAAGTTCTCAATTTTAATTCCTCTAAATATATTTCGAATGATTCATTACCATATATTTGTGGATCACGTTTGCCTAGCAAGTTTAAATTTGGGCCGTTAATTATTAAAATTTTCATATTCATGTCTACTTGGGAGCGCTATATTAAGCATTTTGTTTCATTTTTAAAAATTGAAAAGGGATTAGCTGAAAATTCTATTTTCGCATATCAAAACGATGTGGCCAAATTATCTGATTTTTCAATAGGACAAAATTTAGAAGTAACTGATTTAACATTTGATCATTTAAAAGGATTTATCACTGATTTGTATGATTTGGGATTAAGTGCCCGAAGTCAAGCTCGCATTATTAGTGGTGTTAAACAATTTTTTGGATTTTTGATGCTCGAAAATATCATTCTGGATGATCCAAGTGAATTATTAGAAATGCCCAGACTCGGGCGAAAACTACCTCAAGTATTATCCATTGAAGAAATCGATGAATTGATCGCAGCAATCGATATGAGTAAATTGGAGGCACATCGAAACAAAGCAATCATTGAAACTTTATATAGCTGCGGACTGCGTGTATCTGAGTTAATTAACTTAAAATTTTCTCAATTGTATTTTGAAGAAGGATTTATACGCGTGATCGGGAAAGGAAATAAAGAAAGATTGGTACCTGTCAGTGAGAGTGTTGAACATGAAATTGGAATTTACAATGACCACGTGCGTCGCCACCAAAGTATCAAGCCAGGAAACGAAAACATCGTATTTCTCAATCGAAGAGGTGCTCAATTGACGCGTGTGATGATTTTTACAATTATCAAAGAGTTAGCAAAAGCTATTCAGCTAACAAAATCTGTTTCCCCGCATACTTTTAGGCATTCGTTTGCCACACATATGATTGAAGGAGGAGCAAATTTGAGAGCAGTGCAAGAAATGTTGGGGCACGAATCCATTACTACAACGGAAATATACACGCATTTGGATCAACGTTTTTTGAGAGATGCCATTATTTCATTTCATCCAAGAAATATAAAGTGATTTTCTGTAGACTAAAAGATAAACTATTTCAAGAATAAAACCTATTAAAAAAAGTAGCACAAATTACCACAGTCTTGATTCTTTTATCTTTTATCGGAGCGATTTATTCTGTCTTACCCAACTATTTCACCAAACAAATCATAATGATCAGCACTGGTAATTAACACGTTAGCAAAGTCACCGATTCTAACATATCCGCTAGATTTCAAAACCAATACTTCGTTGTCTACATCTGGTGAATCGAATTCTGTTCTTCCAATAAAATATTCACCTTCTATTCGATCAAATAGAACTTTATATTCTTTGCCAATTTTTAATTGATTGAGTTCAAAACTAATTCCAGACTGCAACTCCATTATTTTATCCGCTCTTTCTTGTTTTACTTTTGCAGGAACGTCATCTTCAAATTCATGCGCATGTGTATTTTCTTCATGAGAATAGGTAAATATTCCTAAACGATCAAATCGACTTCGTTCAACAAAATCGTACATTTCCTGAAAATCTTCTTCTGTTTCACCTGGATATCCAGCAATCAAAGTTGTTCGTAATGTAATACCTGGAACCTTTTCACGTATGTTCGCTACTAATTCTTCCGTCTTTTCTCGCGTAATACCTCGACGCATCGCTTGCAAAATTTTTGTAGAACCATGTTGCAATGGAATATCTAAATAATTACAGACGTTCACTTTAGCATTCATCACCTCTAAAACATCCATTGGAAAACCTGCTGGAAACGCATAATGCAAGCGAATCCAATCAATTCCTTCCACCTCTGATAAACGTTCAACTAATTCAGCTAAGTTTCTTTTTTTATAAATATCTAAACCATAATACGTCAAATCTTGCGCAATAAGCATCAGTTCTTTCACCCCTTTTGCGGCAAGACTTTTAGCGCTAGTAATTAAATCTTCTATTGGCGTAGAAATATGTTTTCCACGCATAATAGGAATCGCACAAAATGAACAAGGACGATCACATCCTTCAGCAATTTTAAAATAAGCATAATGAGAAGGCGTTGTAAGTAATCGCTCTCCCACAAGCTCATGCTTATAATCTGCTTTTAATGTTTTTAGTAAACGAGGTAATTCACGCGTACCAAAAAAAGCATCAACTTCTGGAAATTCTCCTTCTAAATCGGCTCTATATCTTTCAGATAAACAACCCGTAACAAAAACTTTTTCAACTAAACCCTCCGCTTTGGCATCCACATATTGAATAATCATGTCGATTGATTCCTGCTTCGCATTATCAATAAAACCGCAGGTGTTGATGATCACAATTTCGGCATCATCAGATGTTGACTCATGCTCTACGTCAAATTTATTCGCATTCAATTGAGCCATTAACACTTCAGAATCGAATGTGTTTTTAGAGCAACCTAAAGTGATGACATTTACTTTATTCTTTTTTAGCGTCTTTGTTTTCATGGTGCAAAGTTAATTAAATAAATAGGATAGTAAATTGACATCCTAGAAATTGATACATCGTCCACTCAAAATAAATCGGATAATTCATGCATAAATATGGTTTAATTATCACTGAATGGCATTATATTTGATTTATAAATAATTTAGTTCATTTGATGAAATGGGAAATAATGTGCGTATTAATGTGACTATAAAAAACAAATAATCGACAGATGAAAAAACTATATGTTTTCCTTTTCATAGCTGCCAGTTGCGCGTCTGAGAAACAACAAATATCTGAAGCGAGAATACAAAACGAGAGTACAAGTATTACTCAAAAAAAAAATATTCTAGCAAAAATCGGGAGATCAACGACAATTTCAAATCCGATCCAAATTATGTCTGTGAAACTATCTGCCAATATACTAACACTAGATATCAAATATACTGGTGGATGCATCGGTCACGATTTTCAAATGATCGGAAGTGCTTCAATAGCTAAGTCAATGCCACCTATTCGATCCATTGAATTAATCGATACAACAACCAATGATGATTGTAAAAAAATAATACTTGAAACAATCACCATTGATATTTCTGATCTTTCCCTTCAAAAGACCAAAGGAAGTGAGATTTATTTAGCGCTAGCAGGTTGGCCTGAAAAAATTAAATATATTTTTGAATAAAAAAACCGAACTCATTTCTAAATTCGGTTTACTTACTTATTTTTAAATTAATAGTTTAAGGATGGCTATACGTTGTTTTGGTGAGCTTTTTAGAAGATGTTAAACCGTCTTCATTGCTGCTATTTTCTTCCACAATTGTCATCATTTCTTTATTTTTCAATGCATCAATTACAATCGTTAACCCATTTAAATTCTCATAATTCACTGAATTTGCGACAGGATTAGAAGAAACTACCTGTTTAGTAGTTGTTAGTAAAATTGCCTCCTTATTCTTCAAGTCATTCAACTTACTTTTTCCAAGAAATAGCCATGTACCTTCCGTTGTGACAATATCAATTTTATTCTCATTTGCTGCGATTATTTTATAATTTCCGTCTTTTTTAATATCAAAATTAACAGTGTATTTAACGGTATCAATCACCGTTGTTGAAAGAGCTCCAACAGTGGTTGTTGTAGTAGTAACTTTCATTTTACCATCATAAACAGATTGCATAATTTCTGTGGTAGATCCATTTATATTCGTTTCTGACACTTCTTCTTTTACGATAACCCAATTACCTTCTAATCTAGATTTTCTGCTGCGAAGTGATAAAAATGGGTCATTTTCCCCTTTTTTACATCCACTAAAACTACCTGCAATCACAAGCGCACTTAACAATAGAATAACTGTATTTTTCATTTTTTTGATAAATAAATTTTGACAAAATTACCCAAAATCAATTAATATGCATCCAATGATAAAATTAATTTTTAAATACAAGCAATTTGATTTTCATAATCACTTAAGAATAATTAATTTGGTCTATTAAAAAAATAAAAAATATGAAAATCGGAATATTACTTTCAGGCTGTGGCGTTTTTGACGGGTCAGAAATCCAAGAAACGGTATTAACAATGTTGGCTATCGAAGAAGCAGGATTTGACTATTTTTGTATAGGTGTGAACGCCAATCAGCACCATGTAATCAACCACACAACTGGCGAAGAAATGAATGAATCCCGAAATATGTTAACAGAAGCTTCTCGCATTTCTAGAGGAGAAATAGTAGACATAAAAAATGTTCAACCTGTTGATTTAGATGCTTTAGTAATTCCTGGTGGGTTCGGAAATGCTAAAAATTTAACAAAGTGGGCATTTAATGGAGCAGATGGAGCAATCCTACCCGAAGTAAAATTATTACTTGTAAATTTAATTAACATAGGAAAACCAATTGTTGCTTTGTGTGTTAGTCCAATTGTTGTGGCTAAAGCGCTGCAAGGATCTGCTATCAAAGTCAAAATGACCATGGGAACAACACAAGAACCATCTCCTTACGACATACAATCTTTTTCAGATGAACTTTCAAAAATTGGCGTTCATTGCGAGATGAAAAACATTCGAGAGATCGAAATTGACAAAAAAAATAATATTATCACTGCTCCATGCTATATGATGAATGCTTCTATTTTAGAGGTTCGAAACAACATAAAAACCGCAATCGAAGCACTTAAAGATTTAATATAGAATTTACATATAAATAAAAACAATCTTTTAAAAATTAAGTAGTTAACTGTTTATAAATTTTATTTTTGCTAATATATTAACAATTTTGATAGTCAAATTGTGAGTAAATATCTGCGTTAATTCGTGCTTCTTCATCTCAAAAGATGTACTTTTGCACCTTAAAATCAAAGCGAAAGCTTCAAAATATTAAGGTATGAACATTTTTGGAAAACAAGGTAAAAATGCTGATTTGAATAAATCTATTGGTTTAGAAGGGTTAGAAAATGAATTTTGGAATCTATCACCAGCTGAATTAGTAGAAGATACTATTCTTAATGGTCAAGGGATGCTTACGGATAACGGAGCATTAGCAATTGAAACAGGCGAGTTTACAGGGAGATCTCCAAAAGATCGTTTTGTAGTGTGTGATGAGAAAACAGAAACTTCTGTTTGGTGGGGGGATGTCAATTTCAAATTTACACCTGAAAAATTTGATGCTATTTATGGCAAAATGAAAACCTATTTAAAAGGAAAAGATGTATATGTGCGCGATGCTTATGCTTGTGCTGATCAAAATTTCCGTTTAAACATTCGAGTAATTACAGAAACGCCTTGGTCAAATATGTTTGCTTACAACATGTTTTTACGTCCAACAGATGCTGAGATTGATACTTTCGAACCAGAATGGCATATCGTTTGTGCTCCTGACTTTATGGCTGTTGCAGCAGAAGATGGAACACGTCAACATAACTTTGCAATTTTAAATTTCACCAAAAAAATGATCATTATTGGTGGAACAGGGTATACTGGAGAAATCAAAAAAGGAATTTTCTCTGTTTTAAATTACATTCTACCGCATGAGAAAAATGTTCTTTCAATGCATTGTTCTGCAAATATTGGCTCGGAAGGTGATACTGCTGTTTTCTTTGGACTTTCAGGAACTGGAAAAACAACCTTATCTTCTGACCCAAATCGTCGATTAATCGGAGATGATGAGCATGGTTGGTCTGATAATTCAGTATTTAATTTTGAAGGTGGTTGTTATGCTAAAACAATTGACTTATCGAGAGAAAAAGAACCGCAAATTTTTGATGCCATCAAATTTGGAGCAATTTTAGAAAATATTGTTTTTGAAGAAGGAACTTCTACTCCAGATTATGAAGACAATACCATTACTGAAAATACGCGTGTTTCATACCCAATTAATTATATTGATAATATCGTTGTTCCTTCTGTAGGGACTTCTCCAAAAAATATTTTCTTCTTGACAGCAGATGCTTTTGGTGTGTTGCCTCCAATTTCAAGATTAACGAAAGAGCAAGCAATGTATCATTTTATGTCAGGATATACAGCAAAAGTAGCTGGAACTGAAATGGGAATTACTGAACCTACAACGACTTTCTCAGCTTGTTTCGGTAAAGCATTTCTACCATTACACCCTGCAAAATATGCAAAATTATTAGGAGAAAAATTAGAAGGAACAGACATTAAAGTTTGGTTGATTAACACAGGTTGGTCAGGCGGTTCATACGGTGTTGGAAGTAGAATGAAACTTTCTTATACGCGCGCTATGATCACAGCAGCATTAACAGGCAAATTAGATGCGGTAAAATACGAAACTTTACCAATTTTCGATTTAGCAATGCCAACAGAATGTGAAGGTGTTCCTTCTGAAATATTAAACCCAAGAGGAACATGGGCAGATAAAGGTGCATATGATGAGACAGCGAATAATTTAGCTGGACAATTCGTGAAAAACTTTGATCAATATGCTTCGGAAACTAGCCAAGATATTTTAGCTGCTGCTCCAAAGGTATTAGCGAAAAACTAAAAAAGCTTACTATAAAAAAAGCGCATAATTTATAATTCTGCGCTTTTTTTATGTCTAAAAATTCTAAAATTATTTCAGTGTAACCGTGTTTTCTAATTCATCAATTGCTCTTACACCAAATTGATCATTTGACCAGACATAATTTGGTTTATTATTTTTCACCAAAACAAAGGAAGGAAATCGAAAATTAGCCGTTGACACCAATGAATCTGAATTGTCTGCCATTCGAATAGGAAAACACCCATCAATTTCTTCCAGGTAGTTATTAATATATTCCTTATTTTTTGTACATACCACAAAATCTATTTCCAGAGCGGGTTGTCTTTTCTTTATCAATTTTAACTTTTGAATTGACCCAAAACAGAATGGACAGCCAGGTATTGTAATTACCATAAGACCATCTTTTTTAAAATCTGTTGGAGAAGAATTTTTCACCATTGAAGATCCTTGTTTGGAAAAATCTCCTTCATAAATTGGATTGAAGATAAACCCCACGCCGAACGGCAACACAAAAACCACAAATCCAACACAATATTTAACCCATTTTCGAACTATTGCTTTTCTACTTAGAAGATACAAAATAATTCCAAAAAGAATTAATAGCGCATAGGGGAATATTTTAGCGAAGGTCCAAGAAAAGCCCGTATTAATTAAAAGTAGTTCAATTTTTCCAAAAAAAACAATGGAAAGTGTTGTCAATAAGACGATACTAAAAAGTTTGATTTTCATATTTTTTTTATTAAAAAAAAGGAAGCCTAAACTTCCTTTTAAAAACAATTTAAAAGCAATTATTGAATTGCGCAATTTACACCATACACTGAATTACTTCCATTCTCACAAGATGTTTTAGCATCTGCTTTTTTAGCGTTTATCGTTGTTGATACTGCTGGCGTACCAGCAAAAACTCCGCTATACGTGCAAGTACATGTATAATCTTTTACACAAGATGTTAAAACAAAGACTCCTGCTACAGCAACTAATAATAATTTTTTCATTTTTTTAATTTTAAATGATGAATGCATATTTAACGTCTTAAATTTAAAAACATTTTTTTAATACATCTCTATTTTGAAATTATTTTAGTCCGTCATAAAAAGGAAACTAAGCATGTAAATACAAATCAATCACTTATATGTATGACCTGCAGGATTTTTACCTGGAAGCCAATCATTTATTTCCTAACCAACCTCTTTTTTTGAAGTAAAATATAGATAAAATCGCAATGAGAAACATCACTCCAATGGTTATAAAATACCCATTTTGAGTTTCTAATTCGGGTATGTTTTTGAAATTCATCCCATAGATCCCTGCAATAAATGTCAATGGAATAAAAATCGCCGAAATAATGGTTAGAAGCTTCATTATTTCATTCATACGTTGCCCTTGAATAGCGTAATATAAATTATTCATTCCATCTAGAATTTGCTTATTACTATCAATCTCATCTAGCACTGATAAGCAATTTTCTCTTAAATCTGTAAAATAATAATGGTTGGCCGCATCAATCAGTGGACTTTGAGATTTCTCCAACTGCGAAGTCGCTTCTTTCAAAGGAATCACTATTTTTCGTAGCTCATTTAATTTTCGTTTTTGTAACTCAATCATTTTGAGCGTATCGCTTGTCGTATTGTTCAACATTCTCAGTTCTAAATCTTCAATTGTATCCGTAATATGCTCCAATACTTCAAAATAATTATCAATAATTGCCTCAAGCATTCTAAATAATAAAAAATCGGGGCCTTTTACTCTTATTTTTCCTCGTTTTTTTTCAATTCGCATTCTAACATCTGTAAAATGGTCCGATTTTTTTGCTTGAAAAGAAATTAGGTAATGTTCACCCAAAATAAAACTAATTTGCTCTTGCTCTAAAATAAAAATATTTTTTTCATCAGGTAAAGCCGATCGAATAGAAAAGAATAAATAATTTGGATACTCCTCCAATTTTGGACGATGTTTTTCTTTAAATATATCCTCAATAGAAAGTTTATCAATCGATAACGATTCCCCCAATTTCTCGATACTTAATCTATCTGAAATATCATGAAAATTGAGCCAAACAACCTGATCTTTTTGAATTTCAGTTGAAACAAATTCCTTCGCGAAATACTCAGGTGAATTTTTAGTTACTAAGAAAAAATCATTGTCATATTTATACACTTGACAACTAGTATTTTTTTCGTCCGTCATCTTTTTTGAAAATAAAGTATTCTATAAATATATCATTAAATATTTATATAATTCGACCATACACATAATATCATACTTTGCAACAATCTCATTGGGAGAATGCACATTATCTTCTGGGGCTCCAATAAAACACCAATCGAAAGGCAAATCCGATTTTTGAAGCGTACTTCCATCACTTCCGCCAGCAGATTCAACTTCTAATTGAAATTTAAGGTTTGATTCCTTTGCTAATTCAATAATCCGATTTAGATACACCCTTCGAGGAACACTATGATCTCGCATAGAAATAGCTACCCCCTTTCCATGACTAACACCTTCTGTAACCCATGTAATATCTGAAATCAACGCTTTATTTACGCCATATTTTTCAAATAAAAATCGACCACAAAATCCAACTGAATTCCCCCCATGTTCTTCATAGGTAGAAAAAACGATTGCTCCATTTTCTAATGACTCAGCAACTTTTAGTGCACTCCAAACTCCTAATCGATTGTCCATGTAAGGCGATTGGATAAAATCATCTGTCATTTTAAAATTGGGTTTATAGGTTAAAATGGTCCCTCGTTCAATCTCTCTTTCAAAGACATATTGAAGTTCGATATTTCCCTCAGAATCTTCAATAACCATCAGTTCTGTCTCAATTTCTCCCAGACTATCCGAACCAACTAATTGAATTCCATCATCTGTGCAGGGACCACCTATTTTAATGAGATTTTTTCCATAACCAACCGTAAACCCAATACTATCCATATGCGCAAAAATGGCTGTTCTTGGTTTTCCAAAAACAACGATCAAAGCATCTTGAAAATGATTCCCATAAAATAATTGTGGTATCGCTTTCCAATTACTTTTATTTTCTTCGATATAGGAAATAATAAAATCTCTCACTCTGCTTTCGTCTCCTGATGTCCCTCGTATTTCTACTAACTTTTCTAATAAATCCATTTTCTAATAAATTCCTAACATTATTATTTTCATCGAAGTCAAATTGCTTAACTCCTCTTTCAAATTTTCTTTTTTATCCATCGGTAAAGCTAAAACCAATTCACAATTTAATTCGAAAATTTGTTTTTCACTATGTAAATTATGTTTCTTGACAAAACTCATTACGGATGGCATATCTACATAATTAAAATTCAAGTTAACCCATTCAAACACTTCCTTAACGACAATTTCCCCCTGTTCAATTGCCTCCTTTGCCGCAGTTCTGTATGCGTTTATTAAACCTCCTACCCCTAATTTAGTTCCCCCATAATAACGAACCACCCCAATCAAAATATTACTTAAATCATACGACTGTATTTGGCCATAAATTGGAGCTCCCGCAGAATTATTTGGTTCGCCATCATCATTGAATCTATACACATCTTGGTTGACCCCAAAGCGATACGCATAACATAAGTGCCGCGCCTGATGATTTTCCTTCTTCCATGTCTCCAAAAATATTTTAGCTTCTTCTTCAGAGTAACACGGAACACTATAGCCAATAAATTTGGATCCTTTCTCCTTATAAATTCCTTCTGAACTTGCTTGTAAAGTGCGATATGTTGATTTTGTGTTAATGGATTTCAGATTTGAAGATTACAAATTTCAGATTAAAATTAACAATAATTAATCATTTTATATTCTGTTAATTTACAATCCGTTATTTGAAAACCAATTATTGTGTACATTTGCGAAAAAATTAATAAAATGACAGAAGAAATTAAAGCCGCAAGTTACTGCGTCGGATTGAGTATCGCAGATAGTTTAAAACAACAAGATTTGGATGGAATTTCTCCGGAAATTTTAGCAGAAGCAATTAAAGACTCTTTTTCAGGTGCAAAATTAGTATATACACCGCAAGAGGCAAATGACATTATTCAAACGTATTTAACTAAAATAGGAGAAAGTAAATTCGGTGCTATTAGAGAAGAAGGCGAAGCATTTTTAATTCAAAATAAGTTAAAACCTGAAGTAAAAACAACTGAAAGTGGTTTACAATATGAAGTGATTGTTGAAGGAGAAGGTAAAAAACCATCTGCGCAAGATCATGTAAAAGTGCATTACCATGGAACATTAATCGACGGAACGGTATTTGACAGTTCAATTGAAAGAGGTGGTCCGGCAAGTTTTGGTGTTCATCAAGTAATTCCAGGATGGACGGAAGCATTACAATTAATGTCTACAGGTTCTAAATACCGTTTATTTATCCCTGAAAACTTAGCATATGGTGCTCACCCTCAACCTGGAGGTCCTATTAAACCATTCATGGCATTAGTTTTTGATGTTGAACTTTTAGAAGTACTTTAAGATATGAAAAAAATATATTATTTTGTTTTACCTATTGCACTATTATTGTCATGTGGGAATAAAAAAGAAGGGACAGGAGCTGCCGACAATATTAAATTGAACACCTATAAAGAAAAATTATCCTATGCTTTAGGAGCAGAGCAAGGAAAAATGATTCTTGAATCTGGAGACCCAAATTTGGGGAAATTAGATTTTAAAATGATCATTGAAGGTTTTGAGAAAGGTTTTAATAGCAAAGATGCTTTTAGTAACGAATGCCAAACAACTTTGCAAAATTTATTTGGACCTTATGGCCAAGATTTCAATACTACTTATTTAAAAGCGGGTTGTACTTGCCTTGGTAAAACAGTAGGGTCAGTCTTTTACGACCGTTGGAAGAAAAAAGGAGTTTTAGATAAAATTGATTTAGCAATGGCGAAAATTGGTTTTAAGCATTCTCTTGAAAAAAGAGATACCCTTATCAAAATGGAGGTAAGACAAAAGCTTGTTTATGATTTTGTTACTGATTTGAACAAAGCAAGCGGAGCTAAAATGATGGAACAAGCTAAAAAACTGCCAAATGTGAGAGTATTAGAAAACGGCTTGATTATTCAAACATTGCAAGAAGGAACAGGTGGATCTCCAACTTCTTCTGATGACGTGAAAGCAGATTATGTGTTAACGAGCGCGCAAGGAGATACGATAGAAAGTTCCCTGCAATACAAAAAGCAGTCTGGGAAAGAGATTCCCGCATTTAATTTAGGTAGTGTGATCCCAGGATGGACACAAGGTTTTCCTCTTTTGAAAAAAGGTGGAAAGTATAAATTATTTGTACCTGGTGAATTAGCTTACGGTGAACAACAAGCTTTTGAATCCTTGTGCTTTTACATTGAATTTCATGATTTTGGAAAAGCAGGAACTTTAGTTCAACCTCCATCGCCTCAACAACAACAACAACAACAACAACAACAACAACAACAATATTAAGAATAAACAATATTAAGAATAAACAATAAAAAAGCTCCCTCTAGGAGCTTTTTTATTGTAATATCGATCTAAATCAGCATCCATGAACTACAACTCTTCCTCTTCTTCGGCAGTTTTGATTTCTTTGCCTTTCCCTATCCTGATAAAGAAATTAATCCTATAAATAATAGGGATAAATCCGCTTACTTGACCTGTTAACGAATTTGTTTTAGTCATTTTATAACTTGTTCTAAAAGGACTGTTGACACTATTAATTACGTCATAAAAAACACCTGCATTGATCCGAATAATTTCTTTAAACTCTCTTGAAAATCCGCCACCTACAAACAAAGTCGGCACCCAATTTGTAGCTTTAGAATATGCCCCTAGATTAAAAGGTGAATGTAAAATTTCTAATTCAACACCTCCAAAAACCATATTTCCATAACGAGCATGGGCAAATCCACCTCCTCCATAAATAGAATATGTATAATTTGTCCCATTCGTGCTTGACCACCCTTTCATTATTCGCACGGATGGCCCAATTATGATATTTTCATTTACTCGATATCCATATTTTAATCCTAAGCCAAAATTACCGCCTAACGTTGAAGCGCCCACATATCCTTCCAATCCAAGCTCAGATCCAGTTGTACCTTGCGCGTAAACATTTTCACTAGAAATAAAGGAAAGAATTAGAACTATACTTGAAAGAATTATTCTTTTTATCATTTTCACTTTTTTGACAAATGTACTAATATCAACTATAGATGTGAGTTTTAACTGAAAAAAATTAAAAACAGATTAAATTTAGAACCTTTCTAAATTCTCTTAGAATTCAATTATAATAAGTAATTCATTTTTTTTTACGATCATGTCGCAGTATATTTGTGTAAAACTACATAAACATGCAACTATTAGATGGGAAAGCTACATCAGAGGAGATAAAAAAGGAATTATCGCTTGCCATTTTTGACCGCAAAAAAAACGGAAAAAAAATTCCTCACCTAGCTGCAATCCTAGTAGGGAATGATGGCGGATCGATGACGTATGTAAATGCAAAAGTAAAAGCATGTGATGAAATTGGTTTTGAAAGCTCTTTAATTAAATATGATAATTCAATCACTGAAGAAATTCTTTTGGCTAAGATCAAAGAATTGAATGAAGATGATTCAATTGACGGATTTATCGTTCAACTTCCTTTACCTAAACATATTAATGAATTAAATATAACACAAGCAATTGATCCTAAAAAAGATGTTGATGGGTTTCATCCTGTTAATTTAGGAAATATGATTTTAAACATCCCTAGTTTTCTCCCTGCAACTCCAGCGGGAATTGTAGAATTACTGAAAAGAAATAATATCGAAACAAAAGGGAAAAATTGTGTAATTATTGGACGAAGTAACATTGTTGGGCACCCCCTTAGTATATTGCTTTCGAAAAATACAGATCCAGGAAATTGCACCGTTACTTTGGCACATAGTTATACCAAAAATTTAAAAGAAATTTGCCTAACAGCCGATATTTTAGTTGCTGCAATTGGAAGACCAGGCTTTGTAACAGAAGAAATGGTAAAAACGGGAGCAGTCGTGATTGACGTGGGCACAACAAGAGTTCCTGACCCTTCCAAAGCAGCAGGTTGGTATCTGAGTGGTGACGTGGATTTTGTAAATGTAGCTCCAAAATGTTCCTTTATCTCCCCAGTACCTGGTGGCGTTGGTCCAATGACAATTGCTTCTTTGATGATAAACACACTTAAGGCAATGGAGTTAAAAGGGAAGTAGAATGATGTTTGATTTTTAATGTTGAATGTTTAATTAATTCATCATCAAAAATTCAACATCCAACATCATTTTAAAGTCTTTCCAGCGGAGTTTTCACACCATCAATTAATGAATAACACGACAATTTATCTTTAAATACAGAAGACTTAAAAATTGATTTATTGAGAAGCATTCGAGCACATTCTTGAATTCCTTCTACAATGGATGGATGAGGATGAATTAATTCAGCCAAGGCCTCAATGGAAGCTCCCAATTTAATTAACAATGCCACCCCCTGAATAGCAGTTGAAGCATGTTCACCAATCACACGCATTCCTAAAATTTTCATTTCAGCATCATTTGTCACAATAATTTTGAAAAAACCTTGCGTTTGACGCATAGCAATTGCCCTAGCGATCACAGAATAATCAACTTTCACTATTTTAACAGGTATATTGTTTTCTTCACAATATTGTTCATTAATTCCAACGGAAGCTACTTCAGGCTGAAGAAACATAATCGTACAAATATTATCATAGCTCAATGGGCCTTTATTGACATTGAATGCTTTTTCTACGGCATGTCTCCCCTCTATTTCTCCCACATTAACAAGCGCAATTCTCCCTGAAACATCACCAACTGCATAAATATTTGGAATATTCGTTCGCGTATCTTCATCACCAATGTGCAGACCACGTTTTGACATCAAAATGCCTGCATTTTCCATTCCTAAATTCTCGATATTGGGAATTCTACCAATTGAAAGCAATGCTTTTTCAACGCGAATAACCTCTCGAGATCCATCTGGATACGATAATTCATATTCGACTTCATTATCGATTGAAACCATTCTTTCCAAAGAGGCATTATGATGAATCGTAACTCCCTTATTTTCTAAATTAGACGCTACCAATGAAGAAACATCCTCATCTTCAAATGGCAGAATTCTATCCTGGCGATCTATAATATATACTTTCGTTTTTCCGAAATTTGAAAACATGGTAGCATATTCACAACCAATAACTCCAGCTCCTACAATCACTAAACTTTTTGGATAATCATCTATGTGCTCAATGGTGTCACTCGTTAAAATAGTTTTATGATCAGCAATAATATTTGGAATCATTTTAGGCCTGCTTCCCGTTGCAATAATAATATTTTCACCCCAAACTACCTTTTCGGTTCCTTCATGCGTAATTTTTATTTCATTCTTAGAAAGAAACATACCATCACCTCTTTCATAATGGAGAAGTTTATGCATTGATTCTGTTTGTAATAATTTAATGTGACAAGAATATTGAAATTTCCTTTCAAAAACAGCTTCATCAATCGTTTTTTTAACATCTTTCCATGGAATTTCAAATTTAGATCTCCCGTTTGAAACAATCATATTATTGACATTGGCAACGCGAGATGACAATTCCCAGAGAGTTTTCGAAGAAAGAGCACCATTATAAACACCGGTGCCACCAATGCGACTTCTTTCAATTAAGCAAACTTTTTTACCGAAATCAATTCCTCTCATAGCAGCAGCATAACCTGCTGGGCCACCTCCTAGAATAATTAAATCAAACTTATCCATGTTTTAATTAAATTTGTAACAAATATAAATACCTTTTATTCAAGATATTGGTTTTTACAGTAAAAACAATTATTAAATCTCAAATGAAATATCAAGAAGATCTCAAGTTAGCTATCGAAAACAGAAAAATTAATGAAAAAACTCTTCAACGATTAAAAAAGAAAAAACCAAAATTTGTTGACGATCTTTTTGCGGACTTACATGAGAAAGCATTCAGTAAAATTGACTGCTTAGAATGCGCCAACTGTTGTAAAACAACTAGCCCTATATTTAGAGATGTTGATATAAAGCGAATTTCTAAAAGATTTAGGACAAGTGAAATGCAATTTATTTCAACGTATTTGAGAATGGATGAAGAAAATGATTACGTTTTAAAAGTTGCTCCCTGCTCATTTCTTGGCGCTGACAATAAATGTGACATCTATGAAGACCGACCATTAGCTTGTAGGGAATACCCACATACAAATCGCAAAAACATGTCGCAATTACTAATTTTGACAGGGAAAAATTCTGAAATTTGTCCTGCAGTAGCTCAAATCATGGAACAAATCACATTAAAACATCCATAAAAGACGATTAAAAAAGTTCTTTTATTGTTAACAATAACGCAAAAAATAGTTTTACTATCTATAGGATAATTAATTAATTTGAAATAATTTAGCTGTTTATAGATAGGCTCTGCTAAAACATGGAAATTAAAGACGATTTAATTGCTTTTCGTATTCGACAATTTTTCACGAATTGTATTGAAAGCTACGTCTCAGTTGAAAATAGAGTGATTTTAATTTCGCACTGTGGTGTTTTTTCTCAAGATTTAATAAACAGTTTAGTAGAAGGAAATGAAGAATTATTGAGTTCTGTAGGGGACAAAAAAGTTCTAATAAAACGTGTTTTTTCTATTTTAATTGAAGGTTTGCAAAACATTCGCGCTCACGGTGGAAAAGATGAGGAAGGGAAACAAATAGGATTCATTGTAATTGCGAAAGAGAAGGAAACCTATAAACTTAACTTCGGAAATATTATAAATAAAACCGAAAAATCTTCCATTATTTCTAAAATTGACCAATTAAATTCGTTACCAACTGAAGATATAAAAATGCTTTATATGAAAGTATTAACGAATGATATCTATTCTGACAAAGGAGGCGCAGGCTTAGGTTTTATAACCATGAAAATGAAATCAAATAATGACTTAAGCTATTCCATTATCCCTCTCACGGAAAAGCAATCCCTTTTTTCATTTGAAATTATTCTCAATAGAATATTGTAGTTTCGAAGCTGATTTAAGCTAGAGGTAATTGTATATTTTTCCGTAATCACTATTCGCTTTTTCGACGAATAAGAGATCGTATTTAGTTCTCAAAATTTTTAACGTGAACAAAAAAATCTCCTTACAACTGAATGCAAGGAGATTTCCTATAGTAATTAATTGTGATTACCATTGAAACAAAGGACGATTACTCATCATTTCATTTACTTCCGCTCGAACGGATGCAATAGTAGACTCATTTGAAATATCACTTAAAACCCGATCAATCATATCTACGATTCGAGAAATTTCAGTTTCTTTTACACCTCTTGAAGTTAATGCTGATGTTCCAACACGAATCCCAGACGTAACAAAAGGAGATTCTGTATCGAAAGGAACCATGTTTTTATTTACAGTAATATCAGCCAAAACTAAAGTATTTTCAGCATCTTTTCCTGTCACATTTTTTGATCGTAAATCAATTAACATGGAGTGATTATCTGTTCCTCCAGAGATAACTTTATATCCTTTATTGATAAATTCATTTGCCATCACAGAAGCATTTAATTTCACTTGCTTCATATATACTTTATAATTATCCGATAAAGCTTCCCCAAATGCCACCGCTTTAGCCGCAATAACATGCTCTAAAGGGCCTCCTTGAATACCTGGAAAAACTGCTGCATCCAACAAAGCTCCCATTGAACGAAGATTACCATTATTCCATTTTATTCCCCATGGATTTTCAAAATTATTTCGCATCATGATAACACCTCCTCTTGGTCCACGCAAAGTTTTGTGAGTAGTAGTTGTTACAATATGACAGTGATCTAAAGGATCTGAAAGTAAACCAGCAGCAATCAATCCTGCTGGATGAGAAATATCTGCTAAAATGACTGCTCCAATTTGGTCAGCCACTTTGCGAATACGAGCATAATCCCAATCACGACTATAAGCAGATGCACCACAAATAATCATTTTAGGTTTTACCCTTAACGCAACTTCTTCTAATTGATCATAATCAACCCGACCAGTTTCTTTATTGACACCATAAAAATGTGGTTCGTACAATTTTCCCGAAAAATTAACTGGAGAACCATGTGTTAAATGTCCACCATGCGAAAGATCAAATCCTAATATTTTATCTCCAGGATTTAAACAAGCAAGAAACACAGCTGCATTTGCTTGAGCTCCAGAATGCGGTTGAACATTTGCCCATGTCGCACCAAATAATTTGCATAAACGATCAATCGCTAATTGCTCCACTTTATCAACCACTTCGCATCCACCGTAATACCTTTTACCAGGCAGGCCTTCAGCATATTTATTTGTTAGAACACTGCCCATTGCCTTCATAACCTCATCACTCACAAAATTTTCTGAAGCGATTAACTCAATACCATGAAGTTGTCTTTCTTTTTCCTCCCCAATTAAATCAAATATTTCTTGGTCTCTTTTCATAATGCTAACACTTATTTTTTCTTGTATCTTCTAATTTTATGCAATTCTGTAGCAAAGATAATCCCATATCTTTGTTATACAATTTTCAAATCGACTAATAATATGATTTTTTGTTAACAATAACTTGAAAATATATTAGTAACCTAAGTTCGACTGATATTTCAATTTAAACCCGCTTTATTCTATTCAATGTATGCGTCAAATAACCAGTTTCTGCATGTATTATTCCTTCCTTTGTGAACTTGTCTATGCGAACACAGCCACTTGCATGAATAATTAAACCTTCCCCATTTAAAATTCCGACATGAATAATTTTACCCTCTTTATTATGAAAAAATGCAAGGTCACCAGGAAGTATTTCAGAAAAATCAACATCCATACCATGATCAATTTGCTGCGAAGCATCTCTTGGTAAATTCTTATCAAAGAAGCGAAAAACAACTTGCGTTAACCCTGAACAATCAATTCCAAAAGGAGATTTACCTCCCCATAAATAAGGTGTATTTAGATATTCTTTTGCTACTTCAAAAATCGATGACGCAACCGTATTTACAGAGTGATCAAGAAATCGAAAGGTTTCATTGGCAATTTTAAATTCTTCTTCACAATCAAATGGGACAAAGGAACCTTTTACAATTCTTTGCATCCCCCACGGTGTTTCTAGGGTTCTACAAATTGATTTTTCAAAACTCAATCCATTGTTCCATCGATTCATTTCTTTATGAGTCAGCGGCAAAAAATGTTTGGAATCAATCCATCCTTCATAATTGTCCGAGAAGGTTGTAATTTTACTCCAAGACCCCACTATTTCTTGGATTTCAATTATTTCACCAAAAAGTAATTGAGTTACTATTTCCGACTGATCTTTATTTTCAGCCCTAACAGGAGCAATGCTAACTTTGCAAAAGCCAAATTTATCAGCCATTATTTTTTTGGGAAATTAGGGTTCGCCAGCACGTTCAATGCTTGTTGCATGTGTCTTTCATTGTGATAAATAACATACATCAATGCGTCACCTAAACGAAAACGAATGATTTTTGAAATTGAAAGCGGAATTTTAACTTTTCTAAGATTTACTTTTTCAGCCTTTTCAATAATTTCGAGTAATTCAACTTGTCCTTTTTCAAAATCTGAAAGTTCATTTCCATTTAAAAGACTTACATCTACAGTGGGATTATATGCTTTAGGTGAATTGAATTTTCTTTTAATATTTCTAGCATTTCCTAACTTCATAGATTGCCAAGCCGACCTACCTAAAGGAGAAGAAATAAACGTTATTTTAGGTTCCGTAAAACGCGTATTTTCAATTCTTAACTTAAAAGCGTCATGATAAAATTTAGCATACTCATTTACATGGGCGAAAATTTCATTGATACTCCAAGAAGACTCATTTTGTTTCCAAGATTTCTGATTTTCATTCAAAGAAACCAATGTTTCACGAATAATCTCTAAATTTTTCAGGGTAATCGCTCTAATATCTTCTATGAGCTGTTTTGTAGTCATGAACGCGCTTAAATTTAATGCTTCTCAAATTTATAATGAATTTTAAGATAAACAAGCAGAAATTCTACTTTTCTTTTTTTACGATCAATTAACTTACTATTTTGATGACAAATAATCCAAGAAAGAATGATAATTCGTTACTTTCTCTTACATTTGAATCTTGATAATACTTTCAAAAACATATTCAAACAGTACGTGGAAAAAAAACCGTTAATTTTTGTAACAAATGATGATGGAATTTTCTCAAAAGGAATAAAATCATTAGTAGAAGTGGTAGAAAAATTTGGAGATATTGTTATTATTGCTCCAGATAAACCACAATCAGGAATGGGACATGCTATTACGTTAAATCAACCTCTGAGATTGAACAAAGACTTAATTTTTTCAAAACATGAATCCTACACTTGCACAGGAACTCCCGTTGATTGCGTGAAATTAGGAATTTCTGAGGTAATGAAACGAAAACCTGACCTGCTTGTTTCAGGAATAAATCATGGAGGAAATATTTCTACGAATGTTTTGTATTCTGGAACAATGTCAGCAGCTGTGGAAGGGGCTATGGAAAACATTCCTTCTATCGGTTTTTCCTTATGCGATTTTGATGCTGATGCTGATTTTGAGGGAGCGAAAGTAATTGTAAAAAAAACAATAGAATTAGTCTTTAAAAATTCTTTTCCAAACAATATTTGCTTAAATGTCAATATACCCAAAATTCCAATCAAAGATATGAAGGGAATCAAAATTGCTCGTCAAGCTGATGCTTTTTGGGAAGATCGTTTTGAAAAAAGAATGGATCAATTTAATAAACCATATTACTGGTTAACTGGCGAATTCGGGAATTTTGATCACGGAGAAGATACAGACATATTTGCTATTTCGGAAGGCTTTGCTAGCATCGTTCCTACCCAATATGACATGACATCATACAATGCTGTCGAAGAAATCAAAAAGTGGAAATTGGATTAACGTTAAGAATTAAAAAATGAATTTAAGAAACTGGTCAAAAGAACACACATTGGGACTTTTATTAGGAATTATTACCACCGTAATTTTCATTCCAATTATACTGCAGCTATTTAATGCGTTCGGAAATCGGCAATTATGGTTTTTAGATGATACTAAAAGTAGAATAATCTCCTTAGCTGCTATAGCAAATCTACCTGCTTTCCATCTATTTATGAAAAATAAAAAATATGATTATTGCATGGGACTTATACTTTCCACTTTTCTAAGTATGATCGTGATGCTTTATTTCAAATACTAAAATTACATGTCAATTTCAAAAAGAATATACATCATAACAGGGGAAGCTTCGGGTGATTTACATGGCAGTAATTTAGTAAAAGAACTTATTAAGCAGAACTCTGAAAATACAGATTCTACTAAAATTGATATTCGTTTTTGGGGAGGTGACTTAATGATTGAAGCAGTAGGGCATCCACCAGTTAAACATATTCGGGAGTTAGCTTTTATGGGCTTCTTGGAAGTTGTTAAAAATTTACGTACGATTTTTAGGAATATTTCAGAGTGTAAAAAAGATGTTGAAGCATTCAAACCTGATGCACTAGTATTGATTGATTATCCTGGTTTTAACATTCGAATGGCTGAATGGGCAAAAAGCAAAGGCATTAAAACCATTTACTATATTTCACCAAAAATTTGGGCTTGGAAGCAATCCAGAGTTCATAAAATAAAACGGATTATTGATCACATGTTTGTCATTCTTCCCTTTGAAAAAGAGTTCTATAAACGATTTGATTACCCCGTGGAATATGTTGGCAACCCTTTGATTGATGCAATTCTTCAATACGAAAAAATCAAATTGTCAAGAGACACGTTCATTCAAAAAAACAACTTAAAATCCGAACCTATCATCGCAATTTTACCCGGTAGCAGAAAACAAGAAGTTAGATTGAAACTTCCTGTGATGCTACAAGCAGTAAAAAATATGACAGGCTACCAAATTGTAATTGCTGGTGCTCCAAGTTTAGATCCTTCCTTTTATTCTGAATTCATTCAATCCGATTCTGTGCACATTGTCCATGGTAAAACCTACGATTTATTAAGTGCTTCAGAAGCGGCTATTGTAACTTCTGGAACTGCAACGCTAGAAGCAGCAATTCTAAATATTCCTCAGGTAGTATGTTATAAAACATCGGGAATTTCTTATGCTATTGCAAAGCGATTAATTAAAATTAAATACATTTCTTTGGTCAATCTTATCATGGACAAAGAAGTCGTAAGGGAACTTATTCAACATGCATGCAATCCAGATTCAATTCGATATGAATTAAGTCTTCTATTAAAAGGAGGTGAAAACAGAGAAAAAATGCTTGCTGAGTATTCTAAAATGAGAAAAATATTAGGCGAAGGAGGTGCAAGTCAAAAAGTTGCACAATCCTTGTTGAAAACTATTCAAGATTAGCTTAAAATCAATTTTAGCTTCTATTATTTTTGTAGTATGAGAGTTTATATTTTTCTACTTCTCTTATTGATCTCCAATTCTTCTTTTGGACAGCAAATGCATATTGGGATTTTTCGCGATTATAAAACGCAACGAATTCTTTTTGCTTACAATAATGGTAGCTATTCTATTTACGGAGATTCTATTGCATTTGGTTCTATTTTACCGAATGAATTTGTCGATGTTTCCACTGCTTCAAATGGGAAAGTTACTCTAAAAAAAGGCGTTACAGAAGTGGGGAAATTTTCAAAGGTGCTAATCACTCAAAATTATGTAAATACTTCGCTAACTTTAACGCTTAAATCACCCGTAGCCAAAGAACGCAAGTACAAAGATGACTTTGAAATAACAGCAGGGATTGATGGTTTAAATGTCGTTAATTTAGTAGATATCAATAATTACCTGGCTGGCGTACTCGAATCAGAAGGCGGGTCAGGAAGAGCGATGGAATACTATAAAGTTCAAGCACTTATGAGCCGAACGTATGCCATCAAGTATCAAAATAGACATGCCAAAGAAGGATTTGAATTGTGTGACCGCATCCACTGCCAGGCATATCATAACATGATGAAATACACACCAATAATTGATTCTGCTGTTATTCAAACAAATGGGATCGTAATGATGGATGAAAACAATGAACTATTAGACGCTTATTTTCATGCCAATTGTGGAGGCCAAACTAGTGAACCGGAAATCGTTTGGAATAAATCAATACCCTATCTAAATTCATTTAGAGATACTTTTTGCATCTACACCAAACAAGCAACATGGCAAAAAAGAGTGAGTCAATACAAATGGCAAAAGTTTCTAATTTCAAAATATAATTATCCTTTTACAGATAGCGTTTATGGTGCACTTATCTTCACTTTCAACCAACCAGATCGATTAGCATTTTATCAAAGTCCAATACTTGGAATTCCTCTGAGAGACATACGAGAAGAATTTAACTTAAAATCTACGTATTTTAGTTGTTATCCCGATGGAAACGATGTCGTTATTGACGGAAGAGGATTCGGTCATGGCGTAGGACTTTGCCAGGAAGGAGCGATGAAAATGGCTAAATATGGCTATAACTACCTTCAGATAGCACAATATTATTTCCCTGCTGTTTATTTCAAAAACATAAATTCTGAATCCTTTTTTAAGCAATCAGAATCGATCATAAAATTTTAAGGGAATCGTTCTATATTTCTTTTGATTTGTTCATTATTCAAAATACTAGATGCCCTCTCGTATTTTAAGTCCGCTCGATAAAAAAAAGTCCAACAATATTCATTTACCGATAGATTTTGATCATTTACCTATATTTTTTTATTTTTTGTAGGAGTGTTTGTTATCTTTAGTAAAACTAAAAAATAGAAATTATGAAAACTACACTTCTTTTCGCGTTGTTATTTATAACAACTATTTCATTTGGTCAAATCCCAAAACTATACATCCAATTGGTATCTCATAATGAACCTGCAGATAATTTACAGTATAATTTAAATTATTCAATAGCTAAAGCGAATATGTTAACGATGGCTGCTATGGTAAATACATACAATGTAAAATGGAATGTTCAAACTTCTGATGGTTTTGTGTTAGGAGCACTTGTAGATCAAGCGGCAACAAGTACGAACATTTTTAAAACCCTAGCAAATGCTCCTTATGTTGATAATATACAGATCGATCCTAGATATAAAAACATGAATGGAAGAAACATTGCAGATCAGTGGTATCTTTTAGATTCCTTGGGAGCAAATCCTTCTCATAGTTTAGGTGGTTGTATTTATTCGTCGACAGATATTGCAAATCATCCCTTAGATTGGGAAGAGTATAGAGTTCCTATCATTGGGAATATTTACGGGAATTCATGGCAATGTGATTTGATTACTGGAGCAGGAAGTTATCCTCCACATGATAATGATTATAATAATTTTGGATGTTTTAAGCCAAAATCGGAAGCTGATTTTACAACTCATGACCCATCTAAAAATTTATGGTGTATAGGAGTAGGGTGTGCTCCTGTGCTAACTGATACTACTAATGAACAAGAAATTATTGACTTGATCCTTGGGCAGGTTGATAGTATTCAAACTGGAAAATGGCCAGCTGATAAATTCTATGTAATGAGAATCATGACGAATCAAAGCGATTATGGATCAGCGTTTTTCACTAAACTTCAAAACGTTCTTGATGGTTTAGCAGGTGTTCCATACTCTGAATTACAATGGGCAACAATAGGTGAATCTTTCGCAGCTTTTCAAGCTTGGCAAACGACAAGTTCAGATTTTAGTCAATGGGGATGTGGAGAAACTATGACAGGTATTATAGAGCCAGAAAAAGAGGAGGATTTTACTATTTACCCTAATCCATCATCAGGCGTTTATTCATTCAAATTCGCAGATAATGAAAGTCATTCAATTGTAATTGCAGACATCAGTGGAAAGATTGTTTTGGAACAAGATATAAATTCAAATCAATCAATTTCAATTGAAAACAATCAAAAAGGAATGTATTTTGTGAATGTAGACAAGCAAGATTCTAAAATTTTAATTAAAGAATAAAACATTAATGCTTAAAAATAAGGGGCTGTCCTTTTGAGACAGCCCCTTTGAAATTATTGTATCGTTAACTTTTTTTCTAAGTCAGCTAAATAAACTTTAAACTGCTTATCTGTTTCAGCTAAATTTGTGACCGTTCTACAAGCATGCAATACAGTAGCATGGTCTTTTCCTCCACAGTGAGCACCAATGTTCGCAAGAGAAGATTTTGTCATACGTTTTGAAAAATACATTGCAATTTGTCTTGCTTGCACAACTTCTCGTTTACGTGTTTTAGATTTTAATATCTCAAGCGCCAGATCAAAATAATCGCACACCACTTTTTGAATATATTCAATTGAAACCTCACGAGCAGTGTTTTTAACAAATTTGTCCACCATTTGCTTAGCCAATTCAATTGTAATCGCTTTTTTGTTTAATGAAGCTTGAGCAAGAAGAGTATTTAAAGCACCTTCCATTTCACGTACATTGGTATTAATACTGTACGCTAAATATTCCACAACATCTTTTGGCAACTCAATACCGTTGCCATACATTTTCTTTTCAAGAATAGCAATACGAGTTTCCAATTCTGGAGAACTTAAATCAGCCGACAATCCCCATTTAAAACGTGAAAGAAGGCGTTGTTCCATCCCTTGCATTTCTACAGGTGGTTTATCAGATGTTAAGATAATTTGCTTCCCATTTTGGTGTAAATGGTTGAAAACATGGAAAAATACATCTTGTGTTTTTTCTTTCCCTGAGAAGAATTGAACGTCATCAATAATTAACACATCAATCATTTGATAAAAATGAATAAAATCATTCGTCGATTGATTTTTAATTGCATCTATAAATTGGTGCGCAAATTTCTCAGAACCAACATAAAGTACTGTTTTACTAGGGAATTGATTTTTAATTGAAATCCCAATTGCTTGCGCCAAATGTGTTTTACCCAAACCAACTGCTCCGTATATCAATAATGGGTTAAAAGCGGTCCCTCCAGGCTTATTTGCAACTGCAAAACCAGAAGCTCTAGCCAAACGATTGCAATCACCTTCAACAAAGTTCTCAAAAGAATAAGAAGGATTTAAATTAGATTCAACATTCACCTTTTTTAATCCTGGGATGATGAAAGGGTTTCTAATTTGATTTTCATTCAAATTCAGAGGCATCGAAACGGGAGTATTTCTTAATTCTCTTCTATTTAATGCAGGAAGTCGAACCGTATATGGAGTAGAATTAGTGGTATTATTTTCCATCACAATGCTATATTCCAGTCGCCCTTCAACGCCTAACTCTTTTTGAATTACTTTTTTTAATAAAGTGATATAATTTTCTTCCAACCACTCATAAAAAAAATGTGACGGCACTTGAATGGTTAATACATTTTCTTCCAATTTTACCGGAATTATTGGCTCAAACCAAGTTTTAAAAGCTTGCAAAGAAATATTATCTTTTATTACCTTCAAGCATGCGTTCCATGCATCATTGTGATTACTCCCCATTTCTATTGTACTTTAATTGTAATTAGTTGTTACTTTTATATGTTCAAAACTTTATGAATAGCTAGAACCTTTGCTAATTCTAATTTTTTTCATAAGTTTTTTTCAGTGTACAAATATTTACATAAAAAAGTTAAAAAAAAAATCAAAAAGGTATTGGTTTATAAATATCTTTTACAGTGTAAGAAGAATAACTTTAATAATTTATTTTAAAATACTATTAATCAGCATTTTAAATTAAATAAAAATAAATAAAAAATAAAATTCAATTTATTTTAATTAATAAAAAGTTCCCACTTGAAGAATAACGTACATCAAACAAATTGCTATATTTATACAGGATTTTAATGATAGATTTAGACAATAATATGGAAGTTGAATTTTCTCATGTGACAAAATTAAGGGTTCGATACGGAGAAACGGATCAAATGGGCTATTGCTACTATGGAAATTACGCGCAATACCTTGAAGTAGGGAGAGTTGAAGCTTTACGAGATATAGGAATGAGCTACAAGGAAATGGAAGCAGATGGCGTAATGCTACCCGTGTCAGAATTCCAAGTGAAATACTTATTTCCTGCAAAATATGATGATGAACTTCTTATCAAATCTAAAATAGTTGGTATTAATGGTTCACGTATCTATTTTGAACATGAAATAACAAATGCGGATGGAAGACTAATTTCTACTTCGAAAATAACATTAGCTTTTGTCTCAAAGGAAACGATGAGACCTATACTTCCACCGACTTTATTTTTAACTTTATTAACGAAACATGGAAAGTAAATCAGATTTCTTTGAATTCATCCCTTTTACTGGTAAAGCTATTTCTAACTATCTTTCAACAAGAGAAGGTGAAACTAAAATTGGTGAAAGACTAAACTATGATCACAGTTCTCCCGAATGCAAATATGTCATTATAGGAATTTCAGAAGATATTGGTCCACAAGCAAACCTTGGATTGAAAGGTTCTAAATTTGCCTTCGATGCCTTTTTATCACGTTTTATTAATATACAATCCAATCGTTTTTTAGAGGGGGATGAAATCTGTGTTTTTGGAGAAATTGTACAATCAGCTCCTTTTATTTCTGTCGAAGAAGGACGAAAGAGAATTGAGCTGCTGGATGAATTTGTTCAAGAAATTATTCAACCATTTATTGCCTTAGGGAAAATACCTATTGTCATTGGAGGTGGACATAATAATGCATATGCTTTGATAAAATCATGTTTTTCCGAATTAAAAAAATCAATTGACGTGATCAATCTTGACCCTCATGCTGATTGCAGAGACTTGGAAGGTCGACACAGTGGTAATCCATTTTCCTACGCGAAAGAAAGAGGATTTTTAAATCATTACACAGTTCTTGGCTTGCACCAACAATACAATAGTGAAAAGATTTACACATATCTAGATAAAAATAATTTTACGTATACATTTTTTGAAGATTATTTAGACAAAAAAAGAAATTTGAGAGACGATATTCATTCAATTTCTGCAAAAAGAAGCGCGGAATTGGCGTTAGGTATTGAATTAGACTTAGATAGCATTTCGATGATGCCTTCATCCGCTTTCACTCCGAGTGGTTTTTCCATCGAAGAAGCTAGAAATTACATGAGAGAAGTAGCAACTTTAAAAAATATTGCCTATCTTCATTTACCAGAGGGAGCTCCTCAATCTGAAAGTGAAAAAAAAGTTATCGGAAAAACGATTTCCTATTTGGTGGCTGATTTTATAAAAATAAATAGTACCAAGTAGTATCGAAAATTGTCAACAAAACATTTAATCTATGGAAGCAAGAGGCCAAAGCATTTCGATAAGACAGTTTTTTAGGGCTTTTTTTCCTGTTCAACTTCTAATTAGTCATGTTAAATATAATTTATTAGCCCTTTTTTATTGGTTTATTCTTTTTCTAATTATTACAGATAGTCTAGGATATTCATTCGGAATTCCGCTTTTATTCTATTCTCCAGAATATTTAGGTGAAGTAAGTGGTTTTTCCTTTTTCTTTATCGGGTTCTCCATTGGAGGATTCACAATGGGTTTTAATACGTATAGCTACATTCGTATTGGTACACATTTTCCATTTTTATTGGTGGTAAGGAAGCCCTTTTTAAAATTCTGTTTGAACAATTCAATCATACCAATCATTTTCAGTGTGTTGTATATAGTTAAATTCTCATCCTTTCAAATCTTGGAAGAATTTGCTTCTAAAATGGACATTTTCATATATATAGTATCATATATTATTGGATTTGGCACTTTTATGTTTTTATCAATGCTGTATTTCTTTCCTCGTAAAAATTCTATTTTAAATACATTAAACAACACGGACTCCGAAGAAAGTTTTTCAAAAAAAAAGGTATCATTGATCAACAAAAAAGAAAAATGGTCTGGTTTTTTTAATCAAGTAAAGGAAAAAGACTACATATATATCGGAAAGCAACTGAAGTTGTATAACAGTAGAAGTATTACCCATTTTGATGAAACTTTAAAAGAAAAAATTTTCAATTCAAACCGCGTAAATACTTCTGTTTTTGAAGTGCTTACTATTATTTTCTATATTTCAGTCGGATTATTTAGAGAATATACTCTCTTTGAAATTCCAGCTGCAATGAGTATTGTGTTATTGCTTACCGTTATTTTAATGCTTTTTAGCGCCATGCTATCGTGGTTTCACCGATGGACTTATCCGATCGTTTTTATCGTGATATTTTCTATGAACTACCTTAGTATAAATTCTAATTTTTTTACTTTTAAGAATTATGCATATGGCTTATCCTACGACAACGAGTCTAAGAATGAATATTCAATAAATGAAATTGAACGATCATCAAAAAAAAATGTAAAAGAAACAATCATTGCGTATACAAAAATACTCGACGAATGGAAAGCAAAAACAGGTGAAGAAAAACCAAAATTAATCATATCCAACTCATCTGGCGGTGGCTCTCGAAGCGCATTATGGTCTTTTACTGTTCTTCAAAAAACCGACGAATTATTAAAGGGGCAATTAGCAAAACATTTACATTTAATGACCGGAGCATCAGGCGGCATGATTGGAGCTGCTTATTTTAGGGAGATTCTCTTAAGCTATCAAAAAGGACAATTATTAAACATGTATTCAGGTGAATATAGAGAAAAAATTGCTAAAGATTTATTGAATAAATTGTGCTTTTCGGCAGCATCTAATGATTTACTCTTTAGATATCAACATGTGTTGATCAATGGCTATCAATACACCAAAGATCGTGGGTATTCCTTTGAACAACAACTGCATGAAAACACCGACGACATGCTAAACCATAGTCTTGGATATTACAAGCCCTACGAAGCAAAGGCGATAATACCAGTGATGCTTTTTAGTCCTACCATTGTAAATGATGGCAGAAGACTCTATATCTCTTCTCAATCATTGAACTTCATGTCCGCTTCATCTAAAGGTGCTAGTCCAATGACACAAGTGTATGAGAATATCGATTATCAAAGTTTTTTCAAATCAAATAAACCAAATGACATTCGATTTTCAACGGTACTTCGTGCGCAGGCCACATTTCCTTTTGTCCTTCCAATGGTCACAATGCCAACAAATCCTGGGGTGCAATTAATGGATGCTGGAATACGAGATAATTATGGTGGGAAATCGATGATGGAATTTCTCTACGTTATGAAAGACTGGATAGATAAAAATACTTCTGGAGTTGTTATACTGCAAATTAGAGACACGAAAAAAATATTAAATAAAGAAACATATGAGAAAATTTCAATGCTTGATAAAATCACGCTTCCCTTTGGAAATATGTATAAAAACTTTACAAAAACGCAAGATTTTGACCAAGAAGAATTGATTAAAATAGGGTTAACAGATTTTAAAGTCCCTATCAATACCATCACATTCAATCTGAGAGAAAATAAACAAGATAGAATCTCTCTTTCATGGCATCTTACGAAAAACGAAAAACAAAAAATAGAAATTGCCTTTAAGAGCGCTCAAAATCAGGTGTCGTTTAGAAAATTAGAGGCCCTTCTAAAATAAATTGTAGATCTAAACCGAAAACAATTTTACGAAATGAACTGTTTTACGTGGTATTCTTTTATCTTTAAAAGTTAAAATAGTAAAATGGAAAGATTCATCAATTTATTAATTATCGATGATGATCAAAAATCTCAAGGGGAATTAAGACAAATTCTTAGAGGGAAAGGCAACAATACATTAATTGCAAATAGCATCAATGAAGCCCTACCCATTCTTTCTAAAAAAGAAATAGGCATTTTATTGATTAATATCGACCAATCTTCATTCCCGGGATTTGAAACCTTCAAAACAATCAAAGAAATAAGTTCAAATAAAAATATTTATATTGTCGCAATCACCAATAACTCTCATTCTGGAGTAAAAATGGTAAAAGGTTTAAATGAAGGGGCCATTGATTTTATCACAAAACCTTTTACTACTAATTTAGTAGAAGCGAAAATTGAAGTCTATAAATCTTTATTTTACAAAGACCAAAGAATAAATCAACTACTTACTAATATTTTTCCAGAAACAGTTTTAGAAACCTTAAATAAAAACGGGAAGTTTTCACCAAAAAAAATAGAAAATGGAGTCGTACTTTTTACCGACTTTGTTAATTTTTCTTCTAAAACACGAAAGATTGACCCCCTACAACTTTTGAAAAAACTTGAATATTATTTCACTCACTTTGATGAAATAATTGGAAGATATAATTTAGAAAAAATTAAAACAATTGGCGATTCATATATGGCTATTGGCGGGGTAACTGAAAAAAACGACGAACCCGCAATTAGAACATGTCTTGCGGCGTTAGAGATTAGAAATTTCATGAACAATGAAAAAGCAGTTTCTGAAGCTATGAATGTAGATTTCTGGGAAATTAGAATTGGAATCAATAAGGGACCTCTAATTGCAGGAATTATTGGAGAGAAAAAATTCAGCTTTGATGTTTGGGGCGAAACTATCAACATTGCATCAAGGGCAGAATTGAGTGCAATTCCAAATTCAATTAATGTAACGGAAGCAATGTCAGAAAAATTAGCTCCTTATTTTGAAATTCATTCCCTAGGGAAAATAGATATAAAAAATCGTGGAGAAGATATTGAAATGTTTCTTATTGGACAAATAAAAAATGAATTCAGCTTATACAATGAGGGGAAAATAGCAAATGGAGAGCTCCGAAATTTATGTATGCTTTCTAACGTCGATTCTTCACGTATGAGGAAAGAGATTTTAAACAAACTGAAAGCATCCTTACCAGAAGAAATTGTTTACCACGATCTTTCGCATACTCTAGATGTAGAAAAAGCGGCTCTTCGATTAGCTAAACTAGAAGGTTTAAATGAAGAAGAAACGCTCATTCTTAGAACTGCTGTGTTATATCATGATGCAGGATACATAATTAGTAATATTGAGAATGAAAAATACGCCGTAAATCTAGCCATAAAAACACTTCCCAAATATGGTTTTAATTCAGAACAAATAGATCAAATAGTTGAGATTATAAAAGCTACGCAACACAGTAATAGTTTGCCAGTAACGTTACTAGAAAAAATCATGTGCGATGCAGATCACGATTACTTCGGTAGAGCTGATTATTATACAGTTGCTCAAAAATTGAGAATAGAACTTGAAAATTATGGTACAGTAATGACGAATAAAGATTGGGTTCGTTTTCAAATCAACTATTTAGAAAATGTCCATGTATTTTATACTGAAACAGCTAAAAATATTCGATTATTTGGGAAAAATCTACGCATACAAGAACTAAAAAAAATATATAATTACGAGGACGAAATTGAGTCTCGAAAAAATTAAAATGAAATGAAAGTGTATACAAAAAATGGAGATACTGGAACAACACAATTAATTGGAGGAACAAGAGTATCTAAAAGTTCACTCCGACTTGAATCATACGGAACGATAGATGAATTAAACTCATTTATTGGACTAATAAGAGACCAAGAAATAGATGAAAGATACAAGCTACAGCTGATAGAAATTCAAGATCGACTTTTTACTATTGGGTCTAGTCTTGCTTCAGATCCTCACAAATCAAAAATGAAAATACCTGATCTATTAGAATCTGACATTCAATTTCTTGAACAAAGTATGGATGATATGGATAAAGAACTGCCTGAAATGAAATTTTTTGTACTACCTGGCGGACATCAAACGGTTTCCTACTGCCACATTGCGCGCTGCGTTTGTAGAAGAGCAGAACGGGTAATTATTTCTCTTCATGAGCATGAGTTTGTTTCAGAAATTGTATTCAAATACATCAACCGATTGAGTGATTATCTCTTTGTAATATCTAGAAAGTTATCCAAAGACTTAAACATCACCGAACAACCCTGGAAACCAAGAATGTGACATCGTATTTGACTTTAAATTCTTGGCGATAATTGATGATATTTTGAAGTAATTTTTACTGCTCAGAAAAATAATTGTAAAGTTTTCAACGAATTACTTGTAAACTTTGAAAAAAAAGTTACTTTTGCGCCAATAAAAATAATAAAACACTAAGAAAATGTACTGGACATTAGAACTTGCATCTTATCTTGAAGACGCCCCATGGCCTGCTACTAAAGATGAGTTAATCGATTTCGCTATACGAGCGGGAGCACCTTTGGAAGTTGTAGAAAACCTACAAGCTTTAGAAGATGAAGGAGACACATACGAAAGTATTGAAGATATTTGGCCTGATTATCCTTCAAGGGAAGATTTCCTTTTTAATGAGGATGAATATTAAAAAAAAACTCGACTGATGGTCGAGTTTTTTTTTGTCTTTCTATTTGAAAGAAATTTTGTTAACACTTGTGAAAATCAATAAAACGTATGTTCAAGTAAATAATTTTGCACATAATCCTTAATTCCTTCTTCTAGTGAATGGAAACCACCTTTATAACCAGCATTTAATAATTTAGTGATATCTGCTTCCGTAAAATATTGGTATTTATCTCTTATGTCTATTGGCGTGTCAATAAATGAGATTTGTTCCTCTTTCCCCATACTTTTGAACGTATTCTTCACTAAATCTAAAAACGTTCTAGCTTTGCCTGTGCCCAAATTATAAATGCCACTTTCCGGCTTTTCTGTCATCAAAAACAAACAAACTTCTACCACATCTTTTACATATACAAAATCACGTAATTGACCTCCATCTGTATAATCGGGATTATGAGAGCGAAATAATTTCATCTCCCCTTTTTCATTAATTTGATTAACCGCATGAAAAATAACACTCGCCATTCTGCTCTTATGATATTCGTTTGGTCCATACACGTTGAAAAACTTTAATCCCGCCCAAAATGGTGGGACTTTTGTTTGTTTCAGCACCCATTTATCGAAATCATTTTTAGAATCTCCATATGGATTTAATGGTTTTAATTTTTCCACCAAAGAATGCTCATCTTTATAGCCAAATTCTCCTAATCCATAAGTAGCACCTGAACTAGCATAGACTAAAGGAATATTAAATTCGACACACAAATTCCAAACTTGTTTTGAATATCCAAGATTCAAATCATCGAAAATAGCTTTGTCAAACTCAGTAGTATCCGTTCTTGCTCCAAGATGATAGATAAAATCTACTTCTGGACCAAAATCTTTCAACCAAGAAATAAAATCCTTTCGACCTACTTTTGAAATTAGCGTTTTACCTTCTAAATTTTCAGCTTTTTCTGTTTTAGAGAAATCATCAACGACCACAATATCATTAATTCCAGCTGCGTTTAATTTACTTACTAAACAACTGCCAATAAACCCAGCAGCACCAGTTACAATTATCATTTTTTTGAGAGATTTAGAGTAAGACTACAATTGTGAATCGAGCACACATCTTGCTGTAATTATTTAAAACAAGCCATTAATTTCAGCATCAATTGAATTGATAATTTTCCCTAAATCTTCTTGACTTTCGGGGAAACGATTATTGTCAATATCGATAATTAATAATTTACCTTTATCATACGTCGAAATCCAGGCTTCATATCTTTCATTTAAACGTTTCAAATAATCCAAACGAATACTTTCTTCATATTCTCTTCCCCTTTGCTGTATTTGGCTAACTAAGGTTGGTACACTTGCACGCAAATAAATTAATAAATCTGGAGCAGAAACAAAAGAATCCATCAAATTAAATAATGAAAAATAATTCTCAAAATCTCTCGTGGTCATCAAGCCCATTGAATGTAAATTCGGAGCGAAAATAAATGCATCTTCATAAATCGTACGATCCTGAATGACACTTTTATCTGTCTGTTTTATTTCTTGAATTTGCGTGAACCTGCTGTTCAAATAATAAATTTGAAGATTAAATGACCACCTCTGCATGTCTTCATAAAAATCATTTAAATAGGGATTTTGTTCTACGTCCTCAAGATGTGTATCCCAATTATAATGTTTTGCTAATAAGTTAGTTAGTGTCGTTTTACCTGAACCAATATTTCCTGCTATCGCAATATGCATAATCTTTTTTTTTGCCTGCCTGAGTGCATTATGCAAACAGGGTTACTAAATTACTAAAATTGAATAACTTTACAAGTTATTCAACGAAAAGAAGTTTGTATTTTTTTATTTCTGTTTTTGACCTAAAAAAATAATAATTCCCATTTTTTCTAAATTCGATTGTATTCTCAAGAGGACAAGCGATTGATTTCTCGACATTTGTTGCTAAATCGACAATAGAAATCATACCATCATTTGTCAATAAATACAAAAACTTACTATCCGCTTGTATTTCTTTCACCCCTGATTTTCTATACGTATTCACTAATGATCCATACATATCTAATATAAAAACACCATTCGTTGTGTCTACTAAATACAGTAAATTATTTTGTTCAAGCATGGATGAAATTTGAATTGAATTAAGAACTCCTCTTAAATTTTCAACTTCTTGCGATTGTGCTGATTGCGTGAGAGATAACAAATGGAGGCGAGAATTTAACTGATCAAATACCCAAAATTTATTTGGCTGAGAAGAAATCGTGACTAAAGATGCATTTCCAATATCATAATCACTTAAATCGATGCAAGATTCATAAGGCGTTAAGGTATTATCTAAAAAACAAAAAATTTGCTGTTCTTCGGAGAAAAAGATCAATTTCATCGTATTAATTGGATCTAAGGATGATAATCTACCTATTGCTTTCTGACTTTGAGAAAATTTTAATACACCTGTAGAATCATATTTCTGAATTAGTTCCTTTTTCGTGACATACACATTCCCCAAGACGTCAGACGTCCAAATGTCAGTTGTATCAATAGTGAATTTTGCTTTTTCCTTCCACACAATTGAGTCTTGCGCTATAACTGCAAAGCCAAAAAATAAAAAGAAGGATACTATGATAAATCTTATATTCAATTGGTTTGAGTATTAAATCGTTCGTTATTAAAAAGAAGAATTTGCTCTAAATATTCTCGATTGTTAGACAACCTTGGCACTTTGTTTTGCCCTCCGAGTTTCCCTTTTGACTTCAACCATTCATCAAAAGTACCCTTTTCAACGCTTGTAATTTTTAAAGCTTCAATCACCATATTATTTGTTCGCTTGGCATCATAATCTGAATTTAGTGCTCTCAGTGCCCTATCAAGAACGATTCCAAAATCATCAATATTTGATGGCGGCTGAATAAATTCTATCAACCATTCATGCTTACCTCTTGCTTTATCTTCCATATAAACGGGACAGGCTGTATAATCCCGTATTTGAGAATTCGTTTTTAAACATGCTTCAGCTATCGCTTTTTCAGTATTTTCAACAATTAACTCCTCTCCGAAAGCATTGATAAAGCTTTTTGTTCTTCCTGTCACTAAAATTCGATAGGGATGTGTGGAAGTAAACTTTATTGTATCGCCAATTATATATCTCCACAAACCAGCATTTGTAGAAATAACTAGCGCATAATTTTTATCTATTTCTACCTCAGATAAATCAATTACTTTCTTAGAATTCTTTCCTTCAAATTGATCCATTGGAATAAATTCGTAAAATATTCCGTAATCCAGCATTAATAATAAATCTTTGGATTCCTTATTATCTTGAATTCCAAAAAAACCTTCTGAAGCATTATATGATTCAACATAATTCATTGAACGATCAGGAATTAATTTGTGAAACTCCTCTTTATAAGGTTCAAAACTGACTCCTCCATGCATGAATAATTCCAGATTTGGCCAAACTTCTTTTAAATTTTTCTTACCCGTAATCTCTAAAACTTTATTAGCCAAGATCATTGTCCAACTTGGAACGCCCACAAGAATACACACATCCTGATCGATCGTATGTAAAGCAATCTGTTCGATTTTTTTATCCCATTCCGTCATCAATGCGATTTCTTTCGAAGGAGTTCTGCGAATTTCAGCCCACCAAGGCAATGTTTTCATTATGATCGCAGATAAATCTCCACAATAGGAATCTTCTGAAAGTGGGTTAATTTCAGTACTACCTCCTAGTACCAAATATTTTCCTTTATATAGTTTTGCCCCAGGATGATTATTGTAGTATAAAGCTAATAAATCTTTCCCTGCTTTTTTTTGACAATCTGCAAGTGCTTCGGGAGAAACTGGTATTAATTTACTTCTCTCTGAAGTCGTACCAGATGATTTTGCGAATTTTTTTGTTTCTGTAGGCCATAAAACATTTTGTTCTCCGCTCAGTAATCGATCAATCCAAGGTTTCACATCTTCGTATTCTTGAAGTGGTACCGACAATCGATATGCATTATAGTCGTGAATATTTGAGAAATTATTTTGTATTCCCCACACTGTTTTAGCCGATTTTTGTACTAATTTTTCAAGCGTTTCCTTTTGTACCTCCAAAGGATATTTACGAAACAAATCAATTTGATGAATTCGCTTTTTGAGTATCCATGCAAAAATGGAATTGAACGGCATCCTTACTTTTCTTTGAATTAATTAATACTTATATAAAGTTGGGTAAAAAAAATGACATATACGAAACAAAACAAAAAATCCTGCTCAAAAAGAACAGGATTCAGTTTTATTCGCCTTTAAAAAGGTTGAATTAACCCCAAATTATAAGACTTGCAACAATTCCTAATACTAAGATTGTGTAAATAGTAGCAATTGCAGCTGTTGAACCTTCGAAGAAATTGTCAGACATAAAATTATATTTTTTTATCAAAAGTAAAAATAAATACCTTTCAACAATAAATCTAATTGAAAAATTATTAAAAATTAATCAACTTTGAGATTTTTATAGAATGTTGAAACTTAAAAAAACCGTTCTTATTGAGTTTATTACTTCTTCTTTTTTTTCTTCTTTCCTGATTGACCAGACATCACAGCATCATCTTCCTTCCCATCTTTTTCTTCGGGAGCACCGAAAGAATACGTTTCGCGGCCATGTTCATCGTATTTATATTCTTCTATTACTTTACCCTTTTTATAAATTGTTTTATGTTTCAGTTTAGTGTCGGGATAGAATTCTTGGGCGGTTCCTTCTTTGATTCCTTTTTTATAAATTTCGACATCTTGAATTTGACCTTCATAATAAAAAGTTTTAAATTCACCATCCTTCACATCCATTTTCCAATGCTCGGTTCGAAGAAGTACCCCATCATCATACAGAAATTTAAATTCACCATTTTTTTTGCCCATTTTATAGAATAAATCCTGAATTATGACCCCTTTTTCATTATACATTTTAAAGGGTCCATCAAAAATTCCATTGGTATAATACACCTCTTTTTGTAATCTTGACATGGTGAAATATGTTTTCTGCACACCATGCATCAAGCCATGATTATAATTTTCAGACAAAGTGGTATCTCCTTTTTTTGTAAAAAAAATACTTCGACCATGCTGCTCTCCGGTAAAATAGTTCATTTCCCAAGCGACCATTTTTGTACTATCGTAATAATAAATCCACGTCCCGTTTCTAATGCCTTGGACGTGGGATCGAATAACTTGAGGACAGCCAGATTCATACACGGTTGTATCTATACCATCTTCTTTCCCATTCACAAAAGAGACCGTTCTTTCCAGCATACCATTGTTATGACACGTCTCGCATTTACCATTGTATGGAGTACCATCCATCCCAGCTAAAAAAGTATTATTGTCTTGATTATATGATAATTTTTCATTGCAATCAATCGTACCCGCTCTTTTTCCGCATTCCCATTCTGCATACTTTACATTTTTCTTTCGCAGGTCGGATTTTGCATAACATTTTTCAGATTGTGCTGAAGCGATGGTAGCAAATACCATAATAAATATGGCTGTATAAATATTTTTAGCTTTCATAGGTACATAATTTATTTTTTTAATAGACATATCTAATATCCCTTTTTATTTTCATTTATGTTTAGCTTCACTTTTTACTCGCAAATGTGCTTGTAATACCTCTCTTTTATAAATATTGACCAACATACCAAAATTTATTCCCTTTTTAAAGACTCCAAGACAATCTTCATTTTTTCTGGAATTTCGATCGTCTTTTCAGTAACAGAATCGTATCCTACTAAAACAGAAGATCCTGTTGTATAAACTTCACCATTTACTCTTAATTCATATCCTAAAGTAAAACTTTTTGTTCTAATTTCCATGGTAAAAATCGTGATTTCTGGTATTTGATGCAATAAAACGGGAGAAAAATACTCTACTTCATTTTTTCTTAAAATTATCCCAAACTTTTTCCAATCCCAATTCTCTCCTAATAATGGAGTAAAATATGCGATTCTTGCCATTTCAAAATAACTTAAATAAACAGCATTATTAACATGACCCAGTGTATCTAAATCGGAAAATCGAACTTGAATTTTTATAGGCTGCTCCATCTGTTTTTACAAATTCTAAATTAATTGAAATCCTTATTTTTTATCTAGTAATTCAAAAGCTGAATTATTACTAATATATTCTGGCACAATTTCTTTCATTTTGGAGACAATATTTTCATTGTGTTGCCCTTCAAATAGTCCAATCAAGTCATCTATCAAAAGTATGGTTTTAGTTTCTTCTACTCTCACTTTTGCCTTAAGAATTTGCGGATGATGGGTTGGTAACGTATTTTCCTCAGCGGCTAAAAGTTCTTCATATAATTTCTCTCCAGGCCTTAAACCTGTTATTTTGATTTCAATATCTTTCCCGATTTCTAATCCGCTTAGTTGAATCATTTTTTTAGCTAAATCGATAATTTTTACCGATTCACCCATGTCAAAAACAAATATTTCTCCACCCTCCCCCATGGAACCCGCTTCAAGGACGAGCTGACAAGCTTCTGGAATCGTCATGAAAAAACGCGTAATTCTTTCATCTGTCAAGGTGATAGGACCGCCATTTTCGATTTGTTTTTGAAACAATGGAATTACAGAACCGTTAGAACCTAACACATTTCCAAAACGAGTAGTTATAAATTTCGTTGATGAATGTAAACTAGAAGCTTGTGCATAAATCTCAGCGATTCTTTTAGAAGCTCCCATCACATTGGTGGGATTAACTGCTTTATCCGTTGAAATCATCACAAATTTCTCTACGTTGAATTTATTTGATAAATCCACTAAATTTTTGGTTCCTTTCACATTTGTAAATATCGCTTCAGAAGGATTATCTTCCATTAAAGGCACATGTTTATAGGCTGCTGCGTGAAATACATATTGAGGATTAAAATGTTCAAATAATTTCTCCATGCGCTCTTTGTTCCTAATATCACCAATCACAATTTCATAGGAAAAGTTTGAAAATAATCGGTTCAATTCATTTTGTAAGTCATACAAAGGAGACTCTGCTTGATCTAATAAGATTAAAAGTGATGGCTCATACTTTGCGATTTGCATCACCATTCCGCTACCAATTGAACCAGCAGCACCCGTGACTAAAATCACTTTTCCTTTTAGTTCATTTGAAATTTTTGTAGCATCTAACACAATCGATTTCCTTCCAAGTAAATCTTCTATTTTAATTTTCCCAATTTGCTTCGTTGAGAATTCACCATTGATCCAACTTTCAGGATTTGGAACTTTATGCACTAAAACATTATTTTGCAGACAAATTTCAACGATGTTTTTTCTGTTTTCTTCATTGGGATTTTGAATAGCAATAATCAATTGTGAAACACTTTGTTCTTTTATTATTTCATCTAATTTCGAAGAATGAAAAATGGTAACCCCTTGTAATCGAGATTTATCCATTTTTTTATTATCATCAATAAATCCAATAATATCATACGAAATAGTTGTGTCTTTTTCTATCGTTCTTTTGGTTATTAGGCCAGAAACTCCTGCGCCATATATTAGAACACGTTCACGAGAATCTTTTGGTTTTAGAGCTTCCAAGTATACTAATTTAACAGCAAACCTAAAACCAATCATAAAAACGAAAGAAGCTAGAAATTCAATCAAAAGGACAGACATTGGAAATAAATAATAGCCATCCCAAAAGTTAAATCGCACTATTCCTAAAACTACAAACGCAACAGATGAAATAAATGAAGCAAAAAATATTCTTCTAAGATCTTCGGTTGAGGTATGTCGAACTAGGCCTCGATGAATTTTAAATTGAAAGAAAACAATGAATTTAACGAGTATAAATACAAGGATTGATTTGGATAGAATATCTAATTCTTGTTCGATTAAAATTGCCTCAGCTTTTAAGTCAAAACGGATTAGGTACGCAAAAAACAACCCTATGATTGACAAAAACAAATCAATCAAGATAATCATCCAGCGAGGAATGTTAGTTTTTGGTAAATTCATAAGCAAATATACATACTTTATTTAAATGAAATTCTAATCCACTACCTATTATTCTAGATCTTTGAACGACGTAAAAGTATGTGTTTTATGATTCTTTCTTACAAAAGATTCCAAAACAGAAATAGAATAGTTGGTATTACTCTTAGGATGTCCAATCGTAACCATATCAGTAAAATTCTTCAACTGAAAAGAGCGTAAACTGGTTTCTAATTTAGATGAATAATAGCCGTCCGTGCTCACATGATTCCATGTAAAATTAGTCAAAACTGACTTTTTTCTGCCTGGTTGTGAGAGAAAAATTCCATCACCCACCATTTTGTGAGAACGGGGAAACATTCTTCCTAGAATATATAGACGCCAGTAAAATAATGGCGAATATTTAAGCGATGAAATTGGATATTCATGAAAAAAACCGTCTACATTTTCAACGCAAACGTCCTCTTCAAACCGATAATTTGCCTTAAAAGGAGCTTTTCTAAAATCAAAAAAATAATGTTTCGATTCAAAATGTCCGCCAGGAAAAACACTTGTATCATATTTAATTCCCACTTTTTTAAACAGACTCCTTAAACGGTCAAATGGCTGAATGCACCAACCGCCAGCTCTAAAAGTGTGAGAAACTTTTCCCGTTAAATTGTCTAAATAAGCTTTGTATCGCGTCACAATATCTTCCACTTCATCCTGGTGAAAATCATCCAATTTATAACAACCATTCATGTCAATCACCCATTTTTCACCGGTATAATATGCTCGTTCCCAGTGCGGATGAATATGAAGCTGCACATCACAGCCATTTTCAATCATGTCCTGAATTTGGATTTTAACCTTTGATAAGTCAGACTTTAGTTTCAAGTGCTTTACAGATTCTGCTTCTAAACGAATTAAATAGCCTACATCAACGAAAAAAGTCATTGGAATCGAATACTTTTTTGAAATAGCAAGAAGATTATTCGTTGGATCTATCATACAACCTTCGACTGATCCAGTAGTTTCACCGAAAAACAATTCATAATCAAATGTTAGAAAAATATTCATATGGATTACGCTTTTTTCATCTGTAAATATGTCGCTCGCTATACAGGTATCTTTCTTTTTTTGATATTTCCTGCACGTAAAAGTAAAAGAAATAGAAGTTATTTATATCAAATACTGACGATTAAATTATAATTTTACAAAACACACGTGTACTAATAGCATACTAAAAATCATCTTTTAATGGAAATCGAACGAAAATTCACAGTGGATTATATAAAATGGGATTTAGCTTCTAAGCCAGAACCTCAATTAATTGCGCAAAGTTACTTGTCCAAAAATGCCGCTTGCACCGTTCGAGTTCGAATAAAAGATGACAAAGGATTTCTCACCGTCAAAGGAAAAACAATTGGCATAAGTCGATCAGAGTTTGAATATGAAATCCCTCTGGAGGACGCTCAGCAAATGATCCAAACATTAGTAGATAAAACGCTCATAAAATATCGATATTCGATTCCATGTGGCAGACACCTATGGGAAGTTGACGTTTTTCAAGGGAAATTAGAAGGTCTGATTATTGCTGAAATTGAGTTATCATCCGAAGAAGAAACTTTTGAGTCGCCAGATTGGGTTTTACAAGATGTATCAGACAATATTGAATTCTATAACTCTCGTCTTATTGATAAATGCTGAAATAACTTTCTAAATCTTTTCAGACAAGATATTACTCTTTTCTAGGTCAAAAACCATTGATCCAACTTTTATATCAAACCATTCAAGAAAAACATTCATATTTCTTTCCGTTGGCCAAGAATTTTCATCTTCAGTTATTGCAAAAAGTTCATTTTTAAAAATTTTCTTGAAATGTTGCTCAATAATTGGCTCGATATCAAAAAAATCTTCTGTTATTAAATAAGTTGTCGGCTCGATGTCATCTTCCACAGAAAATTGCAATTCAGTATCTATTGTATTGGCCCAATTCCAAAAGCTCTGCTTAGGTGTTACCGCTAAAAAACCTCTATTTAATAAGTTCATAAAATTATATTTTTTGTAAAACCTCTGTTAAAATATCATCTTTAATCATCATCCATTTTGCCTTCCCTTTCTTCGGTTGTGCCACAACATACTTCCAATTTTTTCCAAAATCTTGCTCTTTAAGCACTTTCAGCCATAGTTCTTGATTTATTTTTTTTTCAGAATCAATAATAAGAAGATGTTGATCATTCACTAAAAGTAATAAATTTTGCTTTTGAAAACTCACTTTTTCTCCCACTTTTATGGTTTTACACGACGGACCAAAACAATCTAATAAATTATAAAATGCGGTTGAGGTGTGAAGAGAATCCTTGAACACCCAATCCATGAAAACTACTGAATCAAGTCCATTTTTCCAATAAAACTTATATTTTGAATTTGCTTTAAACCGATCTGCAAATAAATCAGTAGAATAAAGGTGAACGCTATCATGGTCCCATTTCAAAAAGTCGAAAACTTCTTTGTAAGAAGCGGGTATAGAATCCATAAAAGAGGTGGTTTGATTTAGCCTATTTTTAGCACTATCAGTTTCCTTATATCGTTCTGAAGAAGGTGTCAGATCTTCTAATTTAAGCACTTTTTCATCTGGCTTATAAGCACAGGAAAACAAGAAAAAAAATCCAAGAAAAGCGCTAAAAATATACTTCATAAAAAACATTACACCAAAGTTAAACGAAAGAACTGAATAGTGAAATTAAAATTTATAAATCGTTAGGTCATCGTTTTTTAAAATAGGCGTTCCAAATTTTTTCCCAATATTCAAAAGTGTACTGTCTTTGTCGACAACAAACATAAAATCAGCCCCTTTTTCTTTTAAATCTCGGATCTTTTCCTCCGTCAAATCCTTCTTGGAATTAATATTCCATCCTTTTAGTTTTAAAAAATAGAGTCCTCCATTAATACTTAAATCAGGCACGATAATCACTTTTGAATCAGCAGGAATTTTCAACTTGGAAATTAATAGGCCATTTTTCTTCAGAATAAAACCTACTTTGGAATGCACATCATTTCCATTCTGATATCTTTCTCCCACTTTTATTCGGGAATAATTCATTCCAGCAATCACAATAAGTAACAAAAAAACTTTTAAAATGATTTGATACACTATTTTCAACTTCAAGCTTTGAACATTCTGAACTCCAAGAATTAAGAGAAAAATAAGGACGGGAGAAAACAATAAAAAATAATAATCATGAAACCTAAATTGAACGAAAAACAATAAAAAATAGCAAATACTTCCGAACATTAAAAACAAAAAAAGTACGGTTATTTGTTTATTTAGTTTCCTGAATGATAGAATGATAAAAATAAAAACAAGCGCTAAAAAATGAAATGAGGACTGGGCTAAATATTTTTTATACCATTCTGAAAAAATACCTTCCATTACAAGAGAGGAAGTTTTTTTATCTGCGCTCCAAAAAGGTATTGGACTTGTTGTAAAATAACTTGAATTGTACAATGAATTATAATACTTGACATATATATTCCATAGTAAAACACCCACCAAAGAGAGAAAAAATGTCACTATTATTTTCTTTTTATGAAGAAGGAACTTTTCATCTGTGCGCTTGAAAATAAATAATTCAACTAAAAATAAACCAATAATAGCCAGAGGATTAATCAAATACGTGACTTTTAGTAATGAACTAAGAGTGAAAAACAAAAAACTAATCTTCAAAATGCTCAATTCTTCTTTTTCTCTATATTTAAAATAGTAATACCATCCAGAAAAAGACAGTCCCAACGCAGCAATATCCGGAAGAAAATTAAATGAATAATACACTAGTGAAACAGAAGAAAAAAGAAAAAGTGGAATCACAAAAGCATAAAAATAATCTTTCACTAGGAGGAAAATTAGATTAAAAAGGTGAAAAATCCCGATAAAAAAGATGATTAAATGGACGAACTTCAGTAAAAAGTCCTTTTCTCCAAAAACACAATACAGCAATGAAACAAAATAATACACCAAGGGAAATTCGCATGCTCCCCTTCCATCAACACTCATTAAATTAAATAAGGAAGGGTGAAAAAAATCGAAGCCGTAATGGTAATAATTGGACACAAAAGATAGACTATCCGTTTGTCTAATAAAATGCACACCCTGCGGGTGCAGAAAAAAGTATTCTTGAAAATTAAAAAAAAAGAACAAACAAAGGAGCAGTAGAATAAATCCAATCTTATATGTATTCATTTTTACGAATCTCATGCGCTTGTAAACTATTTTAACAAAAAAGCTTAATCTATTCAACTGTAAAATTAAAATATTTTGAACAGTATTTGTATTTTTGCATAATTATCAGTGGACTATTTCTAGATAAGAAGTATTTCAGGAAAATAAAAACCGAATTTTATAAAAGTAGAAAAACATAGAACATGAAAAAATTTGAAATTCCTGACTTTTATCGTTCTTCTATTATCAGTAAAGTTAAAGCGCAAAGAAAATTAGAAGATCCTAGAAAAAAGGATTTCACCCCTACTCTGCTTGACTTTGGTAAAATACGTTTTCTAATTGCGCGTCATTTTGGGTTTTGTTATGGTGTTGAAAATGCGATTGAAATTTCCTACAAGGCAATTCATGAAAACCCCACCAAACGTATCTTTTTATTAAGTCAAATGATTCATAACCCTGATGTTAATGCCGATTTATTGAGTCATGATATTACCTTTATTCAAGACACTTCTGGTAAGCAACTCATTCCTTGGGAGGATATAAAATCAGATGATATAGTGATAATTCCAGCATTTGGAACAACGGTCGAAATTGAAAAAAAACTGACCGATATTGGAGTAAATGTTGCGAAATACAATACAACGTGCCCCTTTGTAGAAAAAGTGTGGAATCGTTCAGAAACGTTAGGGTCGAAAAATCACACCATTGTCATTCATGGAAAACATAGTCACGAAGAAACAAGAGCAACCTTTTCTCGCAGTAACCAAAATGCACACGCGATTGTAATTAAAGATCTTAACGAGGCAAAATTATTAGCAAAAGTGATTTTAGGAGAAAGCTCCTCCGCTGACTTTTATGTACAATTCAAAGGAAAACATTCAGAAAATTTTAATCCTGATATGGATTTGAAAAAAATCGGGGTCATCAATCAAACCACCATGTTAGCCTCAGAAACACAAGAGATTGCAGAATATTTAAGAACTGTAATGAGTGAAAAATATGGAGAAGAATCACTCACCGACCATATCGCAGATACACGCGACACCTTATGTTACGCAACCAATGACAATCAATCTGCAACCCTTGGTTTACTAGAAGAAACGGCCGATTTAGCAATTGTAGTAGGCGGCTATAACAGTTCAAACACCACACATTTAGTTGAATTATTGGAGCAAAAATTTACTACTTTTTTCATTCAATCAGAGGCGAGTATAAAAGATGAAGATACAATTTCTTCGTTTGACATTCATTCAAAAACTGTGCTAGCTTTAGATTCCTTTTTACCAAAAAATGAGGACGTGACCACAATTATAATTACTTCTGGAGCCTCTTGCCCAGATTCTATTGTGGAAGGCGTTATACAGAAGGTTTTAAAAATTTCGGGGAATTAATAAAACAATCAGTGAAAAAATAATAATTTTTTATTTTTTACTTAACCCTTTCACCCAAATTGAATTCTTCTTATATTTGTATCGATGGAAAAGCAAATTATTCTTAATACAAGACATTTTGAGTTGACACTAAATCGACTTTGCTATGAACTCATCGAAACTCACACTGATTTTTCTAATACGGTACTGATAGGTTTGCAGCCGAGAGGTATTAACGTTGTAGCACGTTTAAAAACTCAATTAGAAACTATATTAAAAAAGGAAATCCTCTGCGGAAATTTAGATATTACGTTTTACAGAGATGATTTCAGACGGAGAGAAAAGTCAATTATCCCTAGCACGACGAATATTGATTTTGTCATTGAAAATAAAAATGTGGTTCTTGTGGATGACGTTTTATATACTGGCAGAACAATTCGCTCAGGATTAGATGCATTACTCGCGTTCGGTCGACCTAAAAAAGTTGAATTGCTTACCTTAATTGATAGAAGATTTCAAAGAGATCTCCCTATCCAAGCGGATTATATTGGGAAAGCAATCGATACTTTACAGTCAGAGCGTGTTTCTGTGGAATGGAAAGAAATTGAAGGAGAAGATAAAATAGTTTTGTATACACCGGAAAACAATGGATAATTTAAGCGTAGAACATCTCACCGGAATAAAAGACCTCACACGTCAAGATATTGAATTAATTTTCAAAACAGCTGATAGTTTTAAAGAAGTAATCAATAGACCTATCAAAAAAGTTCCTTCCTTAAGAGATATTACGATCGCCAATCTCTTTTTTGAAAATTCTACCAGAACCAGATTGTCATTTGAATTAGCTGAAAAACGACTTTCTGCAGACGTTATTAATTTCAGCGCCTCTAGTAGTTCAGTGAAAAAAGGAGAAACATTAATTGACACAGTCAACAATATATTAGCCATGAAAGTGGACATGGTTGTAATGCGTCATCCAAACCCAGGAGCAGCCAAATTTTTATCAGAAAGAATCGGTGCAAAAGTAGTAAATGCAGGCGATGGAACACATGAACATCCTACTCAAGCTTTATTAGATGCTTTTTCAATTCGCGAAAGATTAGGATCTGTAGAAGGAAAAAAAGTAGTTATTATAGGTGACATTCTTCATTCTCGCGTAGCCTTATCGAACATCTATTGCCTACAAAAATTAGGTGCTGAGGTGATGGTTTGTGGACCCACCACATTAATCCCGAAATATATTCACGAATTAGGCGTAAAAGTTGAACATAATTTGCGAGCAGCACTAGAATGGTGTGACGTTGCCAATATGCTTCGTATTCAGCTTGAAAGACAAGAAATAAAATACTTTCCATCACTGAGAGAATACTCTATGCAATTTGGATTAAACAAAGAGATTTTAGATTCACTTTCTAAAGAAATCATAGTGATGCACCCCGGACCAATCAATAGAGGAGTTGAGATTACAAGTGATGTTGCCGACTCAAAACAATCTGTCATTTTGCAACAAGTAGAAAACGGTGTTGCTATTAGAATGGCAGTGATCTATTTATTAGCTTCAAAAATTGATCGTCAATAATTTTAAGTATATTTGTCATAAACACACTACAATGAACTTTCAAACGATACAAAATAAACAAAGTGCCGTTATCAAATGTAACGTGGAAAAACTGACCGCAATAAATGCACCTGAGTTAAAAGGAGAATTGATGATTTTGAATAAAAATGGAGTGAACACCATTATTCTAGACCTTTCTTCGACAAAATATTGCGATTCTTCAGGTTTGAGTTCAATCTTAATAGGGAATCGTTTATGCAAAGACACGAATGGAAAATTTATTCTTTGTGGACTTCAGCCAAGTGTTTTAAAAGTAATTCAGATTGCTCAATTAGACAAAGTTTTACTTTTGTCAGAAAACCAAGAAGAAGCAATCAAAGCAATTGAAATGTGAGTTTCCAAGTAACAATTTTGGGTTCTGGCGCCGCCTTACCAACCTTTTCTAGAAATCCAACATCACAATATATCGAATGCAATAACCGCCACATTTTAATTGATTGTGGAGAAGGAACACAAATGCAAATGCGGAAATTTGGTATTAAATTTCAGCGATTAACACACATTTTAATTTCACATCTTCACGGCGACCATTTCTTTGGTTTAGTTGGCTTACTGAGTACTATGCATTTATTGGGCAGAGATCAAGGTATTATTGTGTATGGACCTTTCGGACTCGAAAACATTATTCGGAGTCAGTTAGAAATTGAAGGATCTAAATTAGGTTTTGGAATTACTTTTATAGCATTAGAAGGAAAAATACCCACACTATTATTCGAAGATAAAATCATTGAAATCCACTCTTTCCCTTTAAAACATAGAATCTTTACGAACGGATTTATTATCTGTGAAAAAAGGAAGGAATATACATTATTAGCGGAAGTGTTCAAAGCAGAAGGCTTATCATTAACATATATCCCAAAATTCAAAAAAGGACAAGATGTAACAGATGAAAATGGTATCACACATTATTTCAAAGACTATACGATACCACCGCCACATCCAAAAAAATATGCTTATTGTTCAGATACAATGTATTACGAAAAAGTAATTCCATCAATAATAGATGCTGATTTACTTTACCATGAAGCCACTTTTACAGAAGATTTAGCACATAGAGCAAAAGCAACTTTTCATTCTACAGCGAAAGATGCTGCAAAAATTGCTCAACAAGCAAATGTCAAAAAGCTCATCCTAGGACACTTAAGTGCTCGTTATGATACTGGACAAGAACACGAAAATGAAGCGAAAACCATTTTTGAAAATGTGGAAGTTGTAGAAGATGGAGCTGTTTATGACGTCTGAATCATAAAAAAAAGAATTGTTCTTTCTATAAAATAAAAAAAGTACACAAATGATTAGTATATAGTCATTTTTTTGATTAGTTTTATGTCTGATTAACAGTTTTAAATAAAATGAACCAATTTTTTATCCAACAATCATACGTTCAAAACTAACCTTGAGAATCCGTTAAACATCAAGGTGTAAAGGTTATATTTGTAGGTTATCGATTAAAAAAAATAATAAATGTCAGAAAATCAATATACAGAAGACAATATACGATCGTTAGATTGGAAGGAGCATATTCGCCTTCGTCCGGGAATGTATATTGGTAAATTGGGTGATGGAGCTGCTGCCGATGATGGGATTTACATCCTTGTCAAGGAAGTTGTTGATAACTGTATCGACGAATTCGTGATGGGAAATGGGAAGCGCGTCGATATAAAAGTGAAAGACGGTGTGGTTTCTGTGAGAGATTATGGAAGAGGGATTCCTTTAGGGAAAGTTGTTGACGTAGTGTCAAAAATGAACACTGGAGGTAAGTATGACTCAAAAGCATTTAAAAAATCGGTAGGTCTAAATGGTGTTGGAACAAAGGCGGTCAATGCCCTTTCCTCTAGCTTCAAGGTCTATTCAGTTCGTGAAGGAGAGAAAAAAGCAGCTTCTTTTGTCCGTGGAGAGCTAGTAGAGGACCTTTCTATAGAAAAAACAGATGAAACAAATGGTACCTATGTTGAGTTCATAGCTGATGAAAATATCTTTAAAAAATACGCATTTAAGACTACCTATTTAGCGAAAATGATGTGGAATTATTGTTACCTTAATCGAGGGTTATCAATGTATTTCAATGGAGAAAAATTTCAATCGAAAGATGGTTTAAAAGATTTGCTAGAAAATAATATGGATGGAGATCCTCTCTACCCTATTATTCATTTAGAAGGAGAAGATATTGAAGTAGCATTCACGCATGGAAGGACCTATGGCGAGGATTATTATTCGTTTGTAAATGGTCAACACACGACACAAGGAGGAACACATCAAAGTGCATTTCGTGAATCAATAGCCAAAGTAATTCGTGATTTTTACAACAAAAATTATGAAGCATCTGACATTCGTCAGTCAATCGTTGCTGCAATCGCCGTAAAAGTGGTTGAACCGGTATTTGAATCACAAACAAAAACGAAACTAGGTTCCCAAGAAATTGAGCCAGATGGAAAATCAATGAGAGCATTTATTAATGATTTCTTGAAAGAATCATTGGATAACTACCTGCATAGAAATCCTGAGGCTGCTGAAATGATTGAACGCAAAATAAAACAATCAGAAAGAGAAAGAAAAGAACTTTCTGGTATTCGTAAAATTGCGAGAGATCGAGCAAAAAAATCAAATCTTCACAATAAAAAATTGCGCGATTGTCGAATTCACTTGACAGATTTGAAAGATCCTAGGAGAGAAGAAACTACTTTATTTATTACTGAAGGGGATTCTGCTAGTGGTTCAATTACAAAATCAAGAGATGTCAATACGCAGGCTGTTTTCTCATTGCGTGGTAAGCCATTAAATTGCTACGGAATGACAAAAAAGGTAGTCTATGAAAATGAAGAATTCAATCTTGTTCAGGCTGCTTTAGACATCGAAGATGAAATGGATAATTTGCGCTACAACAACATCGTAATTGCCACAGATGCCGATGTAGATGGTATGCATATTAGAATGCTATTATTGACATTTTTTCTTCAATTTTTCCCTGATTTGATTAAGAGAAATCATGTGTATGTATTACAAACACCTCTTTTTAGGGTAAGAAACAAAAAGAAAACAATCTACTGTTACTCAGAAGAAGAACGAAAAAGTGCCCTGGAAGAATTAGGTAAAAACCCAGAAATAACTCGATTTAAAGGTTTGGGTGAGATTTCACCGGACGAGTTCAAACATTTTATAGGAGCGGATATTCGACTAGAACCCGTAATCTTGTCAAAAGACCGTTCGATTGATTCTATTCTATCCTATTTTATGGGTAAAAATACACCCGAGAGACAAAATTTCATTATTGATAATTTACGTGTTGAAAAAGATTTAGCACAAACCAATGACGAAGTTGAAGATGAAAAAAACGACATTGATAACATTGAAATAGCTTCATAAAATGGCGGAAGACGAATTGGAAGAAAACACTGGAGATCAGGAAAATCCTATAAATCCATTTGAAGGGAAATCAATAGATGATAAGATAATTCCCGTCAGCGGACTATATGAAAGCTGGTTCTTAGATTATGCTTCATATGTGATTTTAGAAAGAGCTGTTCCTTCCCTATGGGATGGTTTGAAGCCAGTACAACGTAGAATTCTGCATTCTATGAAAGAATTAGATGATGGACGTTACAACAAAGTAGCTAACATCATTGGAAATACGATGAAGTATCATCCACATGGCGATGCATCAATTGGAGACGCGTTAGTGCAATTGGGGCAAAAAGAAATTTTGATAGATTGTCAAGGAAACTGGGGAAATACTCTAACAGGAGATGGCGCAGCAGCAGCGCGTTACATCGAAGCTAGAATCTCCAAATTTGCAGCTCATGTCGTATTTAACCCAAAAACAACCAATTGGTTAACTAGTTACGACGGCAGAAACAAAGAACCAGAACATTTACCAATTAAATTCCCGTTGCTATTAGCACAAGGAGCAGAAGGTATTGCCGTTGGAATGGCTTGTAAATTTCTTCCCCACAATTTTAATGAGTTAATCGATCAATCTATTAATCATTTACGCGGAAAAAAAGTTGAAATTTATCCCGATTTCTTGAATGGAGGAATGGGTGACTTTTCTAACTACAACGATGGATTGAGAGGTGGAAAAGTAAGAGTTAGAGCAAGGATTAAGATCGCAGATAACAAAACCTTAATCATACATGAAATCCCTTTTGGGACCACAACTGGTTCTTTGATAGAATCAATCATCAAAGCAAATGAAAAAGGAAAAATAAAAGTTAAAAAGATTGAGGACAATACATCTGCAAATGCAGAGATAATAATACATTTAACACCAGGAACATCACCTGACAGAACATTAGACGCACTATACGCATTCACTGACTGTGAAGTTAGTATTTCTCCGAATTCATCCATTATTGATAGAGATACACCTCGATTTTTAGGTGTAAGTGAAATCCTGAAATTTAGCACCAACAATACCGTTCAGTTACTGAAAATGGAATTGGAAATCCGGTTAGATGAATTGGAGAGACAATGGCATTTTTCTACGTTAGAAAAGATCTTCATTAATGAGGAAATGTATATAGATTTTAAGCACTACCAAGACAAAGAAACATTATATATTTATCTTCATAAGCGATTTGAGCCTTTTCAAAAACAATTAATAAGAGAGATCTCAGATGAGGATTTGTTGAAATTAACACAAATTCAAATGATTCGTATTACCCGCTTTGATGGCAGTAAGGCAGATGATGCTTTATTGAAAATTGAAGAGGAGATGTTAGCTGTCAAAGAAAAATTAGCAAATCTTATTGAATATGTCATTGACTATTTCAAAGATTTAAAGAAAAGATTTGGAGAAGGAAGAGATCGTAAAACAGAAATTAAACAATTTGACACAATTACAGCTTCAAAAGTAATTATTGCTAATCGTAAATTATACGTCGATTACGAAGAAGGATTTATTGGTTATGGCTTAAAGAAAACTGAATCTGTCAATGACTGCTCAGAAATAGATGATATCATTATTTTCTTTGCATCTGGAAAAATGATGATTACCAAAGTGACCGATAAGAAATTTGTTGGTAAAGGAATCGTCCATGCAGACGTTTGGAAAAAAGGTGATAAACGAACTATTTATCATCTAATATATCAAGATGGACTTGGAGGTGCTGCTATGATGAAAAGGTTCTTTGTGAATAGTATCACGAGAGACACAGAATATGATTTAACAAAAGGCACAAAAGGCTCTAAAATGCTTTATTTTTCCGTACATCCTAATGGAGAAAGAGAGGTTGTTACCATCATGTTAAGACCTAGACCGCATTTAAAACGTTTGCGTTTTGACATTGATATGGGAGATATGTTAATCAAGGCAAGAAGTTCATCAGGTAATCGTGTCACGAAAGAGATTATTCAAAAAATTACGCAAAAAGAAGTTGGCGGATCCACTCTAGCAGCTTGTAAAATTTGGTATGACCCAATTGTGAGTCGATTAAATGATGATGGCAGAGGAACTTTTCTAGGATCCTTCAAAGGGGCAGACAAAATTTTAACGCTTTACAAAACGGGCGAATATAGATTAACGAACTTCGATATTTCTAACCATTTTGATGAAGATATGATTCATATTGAAAAATGGCATCCAGATCGAGCAATTTCTGCAGTTTATTACGATAGCGAAAAAGAAATGCACTATGTAAAACGTTTCTTATGTGAAATAACAACCGACAAAAAAGTTTCATTTATCAGTGAAAGTGAAGGGTCATTTATGCATGTTGTTTCTACAGCATATAGGCCTGTTGCAAGAATCGTATACAATAAACTCCTAAAAGAAACTAAGAATTTACCAGATAACGTGCTTCAAATTGCAGATATCATTGAGACGAAAGGATTAAAAGCGCAAGGAAATCAAGTTTCAAAATTAAAAGTAAAAGAAATTATTTTAGAGCATCCGATTGAAGGAGGGGAACCTTGGCCAGAAGAAGCAATTGAAATCGTAGAGGATGAAGATTCTGATGACAGTGATGATGATGAAGATGGAGACAATACGATAGAATGGGATTTAAGCAACGGCGATGATGACCAACCCAAATTATTTTAGAAATCCCAAAAAAATTGATTTGAAACAAGTGGCTTCTGACTAAAGAACCGAAAAAAGAGATTATCTTTTCTTACAATAATTTTCAAAACCAGTATCTTACGATTTCCAGGTTTTATTATTTTAACAATAAATCAATCTTTTGTTAAAATATAAATAAAAACACCTAATAATTTAGATATCGAGTCTAACTTGCTTATATTTGCATAACAAATGGATGATTTCTATCCTATAAAGAACAAGGAAAGGATATTTCACTGTCCGCAAAAAGTGAATTATAAGTGATCTTGAATTTATGAATTTAACAATGGAAAAACTGACATCAACTGATTTAATCGAATTAGAAGATAAGCACGGAGCGCACAATTATCATCCTTTGCCAGTTGTGCTAGCGCGAGGAGAAGGTGTTTATGTGTGGGATGTAGAAGGAAAAAAATATTTTGATTTTCTATCTGCTTATTCTGCAGTTAACCAAGGTCATTGTCACCCAAAAATTATTGGAGCAATGATTGAACAAGCACAAAAACTGACGTTAACTTCAAGAGCTTTTTACAATGATACCTTAGGGGAATACGAAAAATACGTTACTGAATATTTTTGTTTTGACAAAGTATTACCAATGAATACGGGAGCTGAGGCAGTGGAAACGGCTATTAAACTTTGTCGAAAATGGGCATATGAGAAAAAAGGTGTGGACGAAAATCAAGCAGTTATTGTAGTTTGTGATGGCAACTTTCACGGAAGAACAACAACAATCGTTTCTTTTTCAAATGACGAGGGTGCTAGAAAAAACTTTGGACCTTTTACACCTGGTTTTATTTCTATTCCTTACAATGATGTTGATGCGTTAGAAAAAGTATTAGAAAATAAAAACGTTGTCGGATTCCTAGTAGAACCAATTCAAGGAGAAGCTGGAGTTTACGTTCCTGCTGATGGATATTTGAAAAAATCATATGATCTTTGTAAAAAACACAATGTACTTTTCATTGCTGACGAAGTTCAAACAGGCATAGCGAGAACAGGTAAATTGTTAGCTGTTTATCATGAAAATGTTCAGCCAGATATCTTAATTTTAGGAAAAGCAATATCAGGTGGGGTTTACCCTGTTTCAGCAGTACTTGCAAATAATGATATCATGATGGTTATTAAACCAGGACAACATGGTTCAACATTTGGCGGTAACCCAATTGCTGCAAAAGTTGCTATGGCAGCGCTTGAAGTGGTAAAAGAAGAAAAATTAGCTGAAAATGCACTGTATTTGGGAGCTATTTTTAGAAAAGAAATGCAACGAATTATCGATAAGACAGATTTAGTTGTTTCGGTTCGTGGAAAAGGTTTATTAAATGCAATTATTATCAATGATACTGAGCAAAGTGAAACAGCTTGGAACCTTTGTGTACAACTAAAAGATAATGGTTTATTAGCGAAACCAACACATGGAAATATTATTCGTTTTGCTCCTCCTTTAGTAATGAATGAAGATCAACTAATGGAATGTGTGGCAATCATAGAAAAAACAATTACTGAGTTTAAAAGATAATTTTTTACCACAGAGTGCGCAGAGTTGAAAACACAGTGTTCACAAAGTTCTTTTTCATTGGATTTGGTTTACTAAAATTACAGTGAAAAAATAAAAGTAATAAAAACTCAGTGATACTATTTGATAAACTTTGCTTAATCTGTGGTAAAAAAAAAGTTTAATATCTTTGCTCCATAATAATAAATAAATTGAAAGATAAAATTAAATTTGGAACGGACGGTTGGAGAGCAATAATAGCTGATGACTTTACAGTAGAAAATGTTGCTAGAGTTGCACTTGCTACTAGTGTGTGGGTAAAGAAAAATTTTGACAAACCAAGTATCGTAATCGGTCATGATTGTCGATTTGCTGGTGAACTTTTTGTGAATACAGCAACGAAAGTTTTTGTAAGTCAAGGAGTCCACGTAAAAATGGCTAGAGGATTCATTTCCACTCCAATGATTTCTTTGGCGTGCGTTCAGTTGAAATGCTCTGTTGGTGTTGTTTTAACAGCAAGTCATAATCCTCCAGATTACAATGGTTATAAGCTAAAATCTCATTTTGGAGGTCCACTTTCACCTGAGTTAGTTCAAGAGATAGAAGATATTATTCCAGATACATCGAATTTAGATTTGAATACAATATCAATTCAAGATGCAATAAAAAATGGGATGATTGAAATAGTTGATCTAGAAACAAGATACGTTGATCACGTGAAGGCTAATTTCGATTTAGAAGCAATTCAAAATTCAGGATTGCGATTTGCCTATGATGCGATGTATGGCGCAGGCCAAAATGTAATGCGAAGAATTCTTCCTGAAACGCACCTTTTACACTGCGAACACAATCCTTCTTTTTATGGACAAGCGCCTGAACCGATTGAAAAAAACTTAAAAGAATTAGAAGCTTTTATAATTAACGATGGTAAGATTGATTGCGCTCTAGCGACAGATGGAGATGCTGATAGAATTGGTTTATACAATGGAAAAGGCGTTTTCATTGACTCTCATCACATTATTTTACTGTTAATGCACTATTTGGTAAAATACAAAGGCATGACAGGGAAAGTGGTTACAGCTTTTAGCACAACTCCAAGGGTAGAGAAATTGGCGAAGCATTATAATTTAGATTCAGAAGTTGTGAAAATTGGCTTCAAATATATTGCCAAGATGATGGTTGAGCAAGACGTGCTTATTGGAGGGGAAGAATCTGGCGGAATCGCTGTAAAAGGGCATATTCCAGAAAGAGATGGTATTTGGATGGGATTGATTGTATGGGAATTTATGGCGAAATCAGGTAAGACTTTGGATGATCTAATCAACGAAGTTTATTCAATAGTTGGAGGATTTAAATTCGAAAGAAGTGATTTACACATCACAGAAGAATTGAAACAAAAGATTATTGACAAATGCAAGGAAAATGCATATGAATCTTTTGGAACGTATAAAGTGGAGCAAGTAAAAACAATTGATGGTTTTAAATATATTTTTGACGAAAACCGTTGGATGATGATTCGTCCATCTGGCACAGAACCTGTTTTAAGAACATATGCCGAAGCGCCAACGATGGAAGAAGTTAGAGAAATATTAAAAATGACAGAAGAAACAATTTGTAATTAACGTATTAAAAAAGACCGTATATCGAATATCAAACTGACGATATACGGTCATTTTATATAGGGATTTATTTAAACTTCTATTAACTTTAATAGTGTTTTATTTATAAAGTCAACAAGACCGCACACTAAAGTATGTTCATTTAATTGGTAGGAAACATCCTGATGTGGCGTCACTACAAAATTATTTTTACATTTTAGATCATTTACACTCTCATAAAATCCTCTTGTCACCGTTGGATTATTCGTTGTTTTTAATTCGATACACGCTATCGGAGAAATACCTCTCACCAATACTAAATCCATTTCACTCCCATCATGTGTTCTGTAATAAAATGGTTTTATGAAATTTGGTAAATGCTGCAAAATTTGTTCTAGAGCAAATCCTTCCCAACTGTTTCCGACATTAGAATGAAAATGAATATCTTTTTCTTTGGTAATGTCGAGCAAGTAATTCGCTAAACCAGAATCTCGTATGTATATTTTGGGACTTTTTATTAATCTTTTCTTAGCATTTGTAAAATAAGCTGGCAGTCTGCGAACCATAAAAGCACCTTCTAAAAAATCAATGTATCTATTTACCGTTGTGGGACTAATGTCTAATCCTTTGGAAATACTTTGTGAATTCAAAATTTGCCCATGATTATGCGCCAACATTCGCCAAAGTTTATACATAACAGTTGCCGAAAATGAAACACCAAAAAGTGTATTTAAATCTCGTTCAATAAATGTTCTGAAAAAATTATCCATCCATCTAAACCAATCACTGTCATTTTCGCATAGCCAAGCATCTGGAAAACCTCCTCGAAACCAAAGTTTTTCAATATCTGCTTTACTCTTATAAATTTCGGTAATGTTAAAAGGAGAGATTTCACAATAAGCAATTCTGCCTGCCAAACTCTCGGAAACACCCTTCACTAATTCAGGCGAGGCTGAACCAAGTAAAACATACTTACCTCTCTGTTTTTTTTCGTCCACCAAAGAACGAAGCACCGAAAATAACTCTGGCATTCGCTGAATCTCATCAATGACTATACATTCTGCATGCGAAGATATAGATTCAAGAAAAAATTCACTATCATAAAATCGAGAAAAGTCTTTAGGACTTTCTAAATCAAAATACAAGCCAGTTTTCTTATGCTTTAATACTTCCATTTTAGTCAAGGTAGTTTTCCCGCACTGACGTGGCCCTATTATAGCAACAACAGGGAATTGCTTTAATAAAATACTAATTTCCGCCGTCTTAAATCGTTTAATCATACACCAAATATACAAATTAATACCGTTATTCTAAAATTAAAATGAGAATAAACGGTCATTTTAGTATATTTTAATGAAAATAAGCGTTGATGACAATGATTAAAGTATTAAATTTGTCTAGTTTGTAGTAAAAAATAATTGATAAAAAATGGCTGGATCTTCAATCGGATTAATTTTTAAACTGACGACTTTTGGTGAATCCCATGGCGCGGCAATTGGTGGCGTATTAGACGGAGTTCCTTCCAATATCGAACTAGATTTATCTCAAATTCAACTAGAATTAGATCGAAGAAAACCTGGACAATCTGCCATTGTAACACAAAGGAAAGAGTCTGATATAGTTCAATTTCTGTCTGGAATTTTTGAAGGAAAAACAACGGGCGCTCCCATTGGCTTCCTGATTCAAAATGAAGATCAGAAATCGACCGATTATGACCATATTAAAGATGCTTTTCGTCCGTCACATGCGGATTTCACCTATGAAAAAAAATACGGTCACCGTGATTATCGAGGTGGTGGAAGATCAAGCGCACGCGAAACTGCCTCAAGAGTAGTCGCAGGAGCTGTTGCAAAGCAAATCTTAGCAAAACAAAACATTCAAATTCAAGCATATGTAGATCAAGTGGGATCCATCATCTTAACTGAAAAAGAAATCCTTGAGCTAAATTATAATTCCATCGAATCGAATCCAGTGCGATGCCCGGTGCCTTCCAAAGCAGAAGAAATGGAACAACTTATTCGAGAAATTCGCAAAGAAGGCGATACGATAGGTGGATGCGTGAGATGTGAAATAAAAGGTGTGCCAATAGGATTAGGTGAACCTGTTTTTGATCGATTAAATGCTGAACTTGCAAAAGCTATGCTGTCAATAAATGCCGCAAAAGGATTTGAGTATGGTTCTGGTTTTGCTGGAGTTGAAATGAGAGGTTCTCAACATAATGACGGATTCTTAGTCGATGGTGCGACAAAAACAAATTATAGTGGAGGAATTCAGGGAGGAATTTCAAATGGAATGCCTATTTATTTTAGAGTCGCATTTAAACCTGTGGCAACAATCATTCAACAGCAAGAGACAATTGATAAACATAACAATCCAGCACTTATTCTTGGCAAGGGAAGACATGATCCCTGCGTTGTACCGAGGGCTGTTCCTATTGTTGAATCGATGGCAGCAATCGTAATTCTTGATATGCTTTTAAGAAATAATGCACGTCTAGATCATTTATAAATAAAGTGTAATTTTCTATATTCATAGATGAACAGTATATATAATTCCATTTTCAAATATTTGAATCACAAAGTATTTTTGATTGTCATTATATTGATCTGCTTATATACACAAGGTCGACAGAGTGATAAATACTTTGGCTGGTCAAATCCAAAAAACACGACTACTGAACATCTCGCAACCATTCATTCAGACGGTTCAGGATACTACGCATATTTACCGCAATGGTTTATATATCGAGATTCTTTACATTTTAATTTTATAGAAAAAATATCTCAAAAATATAAAAAAAATAATTTTATTTCTGGACTTTACTTTGACTACAAAGCAAAAAAAGGGATTGATAAATACTGTATTGGAACCCCTATTTGCATTGCGCCATTTTTTTTGGTCAATCATTTTGTCAATAATTTGGTGTATGGAAATGGTGATGGTTATTCAAAAAGTTATCAATTCACAGTATCATTTGCGGCGATTTTTTATTGGCTCTTGGGTATCATTGGACTAGTTAAATTATTAAGGGCATTTGAAATTTCAAATTCAATCATCGCGTTGATGATTGGAATTATTTCTTTGGGGACGGACTTGAATTTCTATTCTGTATACTTTCCCTCCTTCTCACATGTGTACTCATTTTGCGCAATCACTTGGTTTTTGTATTATGGAAAAATGTGGGGAATGACAAATCATCCAAAATTACCACTTCGCTTAGGGTTCTTATTAGGTTTAATCTTTATTATTAGGCCAACAAATAGCTTAATTGTTTTATTTATTCCTTTCTTTTTCAACAGTTGGAAACATTTTATTGATGAAATTTTAACTCTTTTCAAAAACAATAAAAAAAGTATCTTTTATTCTACCTTAGTTTTATTTTTCCTCATTTTCTTACAACTTTACTCTACTTATAATCAAATAGGTAAATGGACTTTCAACACCTATAATGATGAGCATTTTGATTTCCTTTTGAACCCTAAAATCTATGAAGTTCTCTTTGGATATAGAAAAGGATTTTTCGTATATGCTCCCATTATGTTATTACTCATTCCTGCTATATTTTATCAATTTAAAACGAATAAATACCTCACTTGGGGCTGGCTAATCGTGTTTATTCTTTTCATCTATCTTACATCGTCCTGGTGGTGCTGGTGGTATGGCGGAGGATTAGGAATGAGACCCATGGTAGATTATATGAGTTTTTTGATTTTACCAATTGCTCTTTTATTAAAAAATATTTCATATATTCTAAAAGTTTTAGTCTTTACATTTTCAGTAATAATGATTTATTTTTATCAAATCCTTCAGATTCAATTTAATTTAAATATAATTCATTATGACAAGATGAGTGCTGAAAATTATTGGGATATATTTTTAAAAACCGATAAAAGATTCTCATGGATGCTCCATTTTAAAGAATACACTATTAAAAAAGAGACGATCAAAAGTTCTCAAAAATTCTATTTGAATACCAGCAATTTTTTATGGTCTAAAAAGATGACTACAGAGAATGAATATGTCCTCAAATATGAAGATCCTGATCCTCAATACTTCTTTCATCCTGAACTTTCGTGGAATACGTCCAAAATAGGGGTTCGCCTTGCTGGAAAAATGATGCTTCACAATCCGGAAAGTAATCCATCATTTTCAATTTCACTTTATAAAAAGGGGATTCTTGTAAAAAATGAAGAAATTTACGTGGGGCATCGCATTGAAGAAATCGATGAATTTTCGACTTTTTCTGCTGATTATATTGGTGATTACAAGTATTCAATGATTGATTCGATTGGAGTAACCCTGCACAAAGGTATTCCCAATACTGAGATAAAAAACATGAGTTATACTTTTTATTTTTTAAAAAATTAATCGAAAATTAAGGAATTAAGAATATCAATCTACCAATATTCAATAAATTACCTTTCGGATTACAAACGAATTGCTTTTTGTATCTTTGGAATTCAAAATAAGAACTTGACATGATGATCGGAAATAGAATTGATGAATTAAACACATTACCTTATTTCAAAATAGATTTTAAACACCCTAAAAAATATAGCGACATTGATTCAATTTCAGTGATGTTGGCAAAAGGAACTGATACAATTACTTTAAAAAAAAATATCATTTTCATTTTATGCACTTGATAAAAAAATAATACTTTTTTTAATAAAACCTGTTTTCTTATAAGATGATTTTGTTGGTGCTATAAAATAAACGTTACTATTAAATAAACACAATTGTATTTTCTCATTTTTAAAAATTGAACCCAATTTTCGAAATTAATAGATAGTAAAAAAGAGAGATGGAAATATACCTGACAATTTGCTTCCTGAGTCCAATTTTTTCGAACTTAATTCACATCATCTTTTAACTATAATAATTTACAACTTTAAAATCTTTATGCCCACTCCTACCCGTTAAAATGAAATCCCCCATTTTCAACCAAGCATGAGCAGCTAATTCTTTGTCATTGTAATCCTTGCAAACACCCAAATATAGGGTCGTTATAACACCTCTTTTTTGCAACATTTTTTTACAACTTAATGCTTGGACAAGACATTTACTTTCCCAAGGAGTGTTTCTAGAAATTGACAAAACAATATTTGTGATTTTCAATGCATCTTCTAGTTGTTTTTCATCATAATTGGTGACTGTAGCTTCTTGTGATTTACCAAAAAGTCCTCGATAGTATTTAAATGGTAAAAAAAACCATACAAAAACGTATAACAATAGACCATTTTAAAGCTTCCAAATACAATCTTTTCTTACGAAAAGAACCAAAAACAAAATGTTGAAAAACCTTAGATACCTTTTTAAACATTACTTATTAATTACAAAACAAAAGTACCAAATTTGAACAAAACAATCTCTAAACAACGAGCCCAAGATTTGAAATTAATTTGTTTTCTTATCTTTGAACGACAAATAACAACAATTTTGATAAATAAAAAATTCAACGGTGATAATTCTACTGGTATCTCTATATGGTTCACAGGACTTTCAGGTGCCGGAAAAAGCACTTTAGCCAATGCGCTTTATGAAAAAATAAATAAAATTAAGTTAAACTGTAAAGAATTAGATGGCGACATACTAAGAAATGGAATTAATGCAGGATTAGGATATACCGAGGACGATCGGATGGAAAACATAAGACGTGCCGCTGAAATAGCGAAACTATTTGTAGAAAGTAATTTTATTACCATCTGTTCATTTATTACGCCTTCTGAAAAAATGAGAGCACTTGCTCGAAATATTATTGGTGAAAAAAACTTTATAGAAGTCTATGTAAATTGTAGTATTGAAGAATGTGAAAAGAGAGATGTGAAAGGCTTGTATAGAAAAGCCCGAACTGGTAATTTGACTAATTTTACTGGTATTTCATCTAGCTTTGAAACACCTACTCATTCAGAAATAATTATTGACACCGAAGCATTTGAAATTGAAGAATGTGTCACCATTATTTACGATTACTTAATGACTAAATTAGAAACTGTCTAAATGTCTTTAAAATTAACGCCAAAAGAACACATCCTCTTACTTTGTTCTAAGTTACAACTTAGCAAAGACGAACTTCTTGTTATCAATGATTTTATTTCACAAATATCCGATTGGCCTGCTTTTTCAAAAAAAATATTCCAAAACGGATTAGCTCCTTTCGTTTATTCAAATTTTAAAAAGCTTCCAAATTCAGAAAAAATACCTGCCTTTTTATTAGCGAATTTAAAAAAAGAATACATAAACATCTTATTTAAAAATACGTTAAAAATAAAAGATTTCTCTGCTATAGCAAAACAATTAAATGAGAATAACATTGATTTCGTTCCATTAAAAGGGTTGATTCTAATTAAATACATTTACGAAGATTGTGGTTTGAGGAGTATGTCAGATATAGATATTCTTGTTAAAGAAAAAGACATTGAAACATGTAAAAATATATTTTTAAATTCAAAATGGGAAATATATGATGATCCTATTGAATCAAATTTTATAGCTCAAGTGAGCGAAACTCATCATCCCTATACGTTTGTCTTGGGTAAAACCAAAGTTGAATTGCACAAAAGTCTTCACCCTAGTTTATATTCCTATCAAATCAATATCAATGATTATTGGGATCGATCTAGTAAAATTGATTTTTATGGAAATTCCGCCTATCATTTTCACTTAATGGATTTTATTCAACATTTATGTATTCACCTTCACAAGCATTTAATTGATGAAAAATCCATTACTCTAAAGCATTTTTGTGATATTTCTGAAGTTATTACTAAATATCAAACCGAAATTAATTGGGAGCAATTACTAGAAAGAAGCATCCAATATAATTGCGTAAATGAAGTAAGAGAAATTCTTTCCATTTGTAAAGCTTATTTTGAAACTCCTATAGAATCAAATGTACTCGAAAAATTTAAAGGAAATTCATTGATCGACTGTCAATATCTTTTTGTAAATTATCTCCGAAATAATCATGAAGAAATAGAAGTTTATTTATCAAAAATTAATTTCAAACATAAATTCGAAAAATTTCAATCGATTGATGGAAATGGGAAAAAAATACGTTTCTTATTACATTTGTTCTTTCCTAGTAAAGAATTTATGATGCGAAATTATTCAATAAAAAATAAAAGTTCACTTCCGTTCTATTATCTTAAACGCGTATTTGTTGATTCCCTCAAAGGATTTAAGAAGTCAAAATAGTTAATTCGATTCAACCCATTTTTGAAATTGCCCATCTTTTATTTGCCAAGGATGGTCTGCCATTTTCATTGAAGACAAACGATGGGTGATAATAAAAATAGTCATCTTGTCTTTCAATCTGAAAATCGTATCGTAAATTTCTTTTTCATTGCTTTCATCCAATTCATTGGTCGCTTCGTCTAGAATTAAGAGAGATGGTTTACGAATTAAAGCCATTGCCAATGCTATTCGCTGCCGTTGGCCTCCTGAAAGTCGAATTCCCCTATCCCCAACAATTGTATCCACTCCTTTAGGTAAATTTTGAATATATTCTTTTGCATTGGCCTGATCTAACGCTTCCCAAATTTCTTCTTCAGTCGCATCCCCTTTTGACCACAATAAGTTATTACGTATCGAATCATGAAACAAAAAACGCTCTTGTGTCATATAAGCAACACTATTTCTCCAATTTTTGTAGCCAATTTCAGATAATTCCTTTCCATCTACCAACACTAGCCCTGCTGATGGTTTCAACAATCCAGTGATTATATCTGCTAAGGTGCTTTTACCTGCACCTGAATTCCCAGTTATTGCCGTTATTTTAGAAGCTGGAATTAATAGCGATGTGTTTTCTAAAATAATTTTGTCTGCAGAATATTGGAAGGTAATATTTTTTATTTCAAATTGTTCTTCTAATTGTATGGATTCCAAATCTTCTTTTCCAATGTTTTCTTTATTCGATTCAAAAAGTGCAATTTTTTCTTTCACATCCTTGATGATAGGCACAATATTTAGAAGAGTTTGAATTTGAGTGAAAAGTGATTTAAATCCTGGGAGAATTCTAGAAAAAACATACATTAAAAGTACCAAATCCAAAATTGGCTCAGAAAAAACAACGAAAGTTACGTACAAAAATATACAAATCATTACTGCTGATCCAACATCATAAGAAAAATCAGATTTTGCTTTTGTTTTAGTAAAAGCTACTTGATTATCGTTCATGTCATTTGAAATTTTATCCAACGATTTTTTTTGATGATCATTTAAATTTTGACTTTTCGCCAATTTTATATTCTGAAAATGTTCTTGTAAATTACTTTGTAAAAATTTCAGTAAATTCATGTTTCTTTTCCCATTTTCTAAAGAGGTAGAAAATAATTTACGTTGGATAACAAACAAAACACTTGCCGACCCCAATACATACAGCGTAATTTGAGGAGATATTAATAAAGCAATCCCGATGTTTGTAAAAAGTAGAATAATGCCCCCAATAAGCTGCGTTAAAGTAGTAATTCCAAATGAAATTTGACTAATCTCTCTTGAGAGCATTCCTACCAAGTCTGAACTTCTTATTTTAATAATTGAGATCCACTCCGTTTCCATGATAGCATGGTGCAATTTTTTCCTTAATTTATTGGAAAAGTCTTGAGAAATCTTACTGTTCAAAAGCGTACTGCTGTACTTTAAAATAGCATATAAAAAGATAATAATCAAAAACAAAATTAAGACACTTACAAAAGTAATCGGGATATGGAATGCATTCAAAAAATCTCTTGCATTTGTAATCAATGAACTTTCATTTCCTCCCAACGTATTTTTCATACCAGTAAGAGAAAGCATTGGGACTAACAAAACAATACCAACACCTTGAAAAAAACCAAGAAAAATAAAAAGGATCAAAGACAAGTACCCTTTTTTATCAAAGCCTTTTATTAACCATTTCAAAGACGAAATTGATTCTTTCATTCTCCACCTATATTTATTAAAACGATAACAAAATTAAGCATTTAGAACTGAATATTGCCTATGGCTAAAAATCTATTCGTAACTTTGGAAAAAAAATAGTTGGAAAAAAAATACGCATATCATTTATCTGGTTATACATTTGAAACAAATGTCGAATTTCCAGAACTTATTTCGTCGAAAGAAAAAATAAATGGAAGTATCACAATTACTAAAAGCATTGATCATAAAGTTCCAAAAGAAGCATTAAAGACTCCCGTTTATCGAAATGAAGAACAAAATTTAGTTTGCATAAATCATGATAACTTGGGATTCATTGCGATTTGGAACAATAGAGATATTGAAATGACACCTCTCATAAAAAATGACGAAGCCTATATTCGAATGATCATATTGGGATCACTTTCTATGCTCTTGTCAAATTGTTTAGGTAACTTTTCTCTACATGCTGCATCAATTGTTATTAACAATAAAGCTGTTTTATTTTGTGCAAAAACTGGAAAAGGTAAATCTAGCTTAGCAGCCTATTTTTATGCCAAAGGATACACTGTTTTAGCTGATGATGTTACAAATATCTATGTCAACAAATTCGGTAAAGCAACTGCATTACCTTCAGTTCCAAGGATTAAATTATCAAAAGATGCATTACAGAGAATTGGAAAATCACCTGAAGGTCTCGACATAATTCCAGCAAACATTTTGAAATATTCCTTCCCAATGAAGAATATGGATCAGTCTTCCGAATATCCAATTTCTCATATTTATTTTCCTGAATTCAATGATAACTTGAATATTAATGAAATTATTGAATTGAAAGGTAGTAATAGACTAAAAGAAATTACAAGACATATATATAGAGCAAAAATGGGAGCTCTTCTTCCGACGTTTAAGCTTAATGCCAATGTTTTATTGAATTTAATTTCAACAGTCGAAATGAATTATTTTAATCGTTCATCTAAAGTACAGTGTATGCAAGAAAGTTTAAAATTTATAGAAAAAAGAATTTTGGAAATTAATAAATAAAGTATATTTTTAGAATAAGAGGAATCACATTTGAATCACTTATATATTTTAATATCTTTGTAAACAAGCAAAAATTATTACATGATTGACAAAATTTCATCAGAAAACAAAATACAAACGATTGGAATAATTGGTGGAGGAAGTGCTGGTTATTTCTCGGCTTTATTTTTAAAAAAAACATATCCCGAAAAAGAAGTCACTTTAATTGAAAGCTCAAGCATTCCAATTATCGGTGTAGGTGAAGCTACAACTCCATTGATCATGAATTTTTTACACAAAACATTAGGTTACAATATTCAAGATTTTTTTAAAAAAACAAAACCAACATTAAAATTAGGCGTAAAATTTGAATTTGGTAAAACAGGAAATTATCATTACAATAATCCATTTGGCACATATAACATTTATGAAGCGATGTGTTATAACAAAAATATTAATGATAGTAATATTTCAGCTATGTTAATGTCTGCAAATAAATCCCCTTTAATAAGAATAAAAAATAAGATTACCCAAATTAAACTAGATAAAGGTTTTGCTTACCATATAGACAATGAACTATTAGTTAAATTTTTAAAAGAAAAATTAGCTCAAAGTGGATGCATTTATTTAGACACTACAATAAAAAAAGCGATAGTAGTAGATGAAAATAAGGGTATTGAAACCTTAATTACAAACAATGATTGCATTTTAAAATATGATTTATATGTAGACTGTACAGGCTTTTCATCTCTATTATTGGGTAAATCTTTAGATAGTAAATGGATTGATTACTCTTCTAGCCTGAAAACAAACAGAGCAATCATAGGAAGTCGAAATAATGAAAATAACATTAAGCCGTACACCACTGCCAGTACATTAAATCATGGATGGCTATGGAATACTCCTACTCAAACAGTTGATCATCTTGGTTATGTTTTTGGGGAAGAATTCTGCAGTGATGACGAAGCTTTTTCTGAATTAAAGAAACATTGTACTAGTATAAATAATGAAAAAGTTATATCATTCAAAACTGGCCGCTATGAAAACAGTTGGAAAGGAAACACAATTGCTATTGGTAATTCATTTTCTTTTATAGAACCTATTGAGTCAACAGGAATTCACATGATTATTTTTCAATTAAAACGCTTTGTGAAATCATTATCGAATAATATAGAGATTGCTGATTCACGATTGAAATACAACACAAAAGTTAACAAATCTTGGGATTATCTAAAATATTTCATTGCAATACATTTTAAATATAATCATAAATTATCAACTCCATTCTGGAAAGAATGCCAAGAAAACATTGATGTTGATGAAATTGAAGATTATCTTGACTATTTTATGCAAAAAGGTCCTATTCACAGGCACCCATCGCACCCAATTTATAGTAAAATGAACAAAGATATTATTTTCGGGACCTCCGCTTTTGATATTAATTTGGTAGGCCTTGGGGTCAATTCCGAATTTTTTGAAAACGAAGCCAAAAATAATTTAATGGAAAAGAAGAAATGGGAAAATATATACAAAATAAATCAGTTTTTAGTAAATCATGCTATCCCTCATAAAGAAGCTTTAGCTATTATAGAAGAAGAACCGTTTAACCTTATCGAAAATTGGTTTGAAACAACAGAATAAATTAAAAAACGAAAGAAAGTAATCTGGAATTATTAATTGATAATTACTTTTTATATCCATAGCTTAAAGTACTAAAAAAAACAGAAATCAACTTTGATTGAGATTTTTTTTAAAATCAGTTTTAGAATAAAATTTAAATTGAGCTTTCATTAAATCAATCTCTTCACTAGAAAATGACAACTTAAAGTGAGATATAATTTTAATAAAGTTATCAGCTAAATCAGTGTAATTAACAATCAAAAGATTTTCATAATGAAAATTAATTAAAAAATGTTTATAAACTTCAACTATCTTTTGGGTGTCAAAATCCTTAATTTTAGTAAAAAAAAATAAATCTTCGGGTGACAAACTCTGCATACCCATAGGAATTTTCTCGTTAGATATTACAATTTCAAAAACATCCCTTTCAAGCACAACAACAGGCACATCTGGAAAAATATTTAAAATTGTCTGCAAAAAATTAATATTGAAAGAAGTAAACTTAATGATCGCATTTTCATGTGATTTCAACCTTCTTGATAGTAACAATAAAACCAAATTTTTGTACATGATTTTTGACTTTTCTGTTTCAAAAAAACCTTTACTATCAGTTCTAAATTGCTTTAGAAGAATTTGATTGAGAATATTTGGTTCACTAGCCACTAAATTTTTCTTCGAACTAGAAAATGCCTTTGCCAACAATGTTGAACCAGATCGTCCAAAATGAAATATAAAACCATTTGGGTATATATAAGGTGAAAGAATATCACTATCTTCTAACACACTTAAATCGGTGTAAAATTGCGTAACTTTTCCCTTATTCAGAGTAATATAGTTACTAATGGAACGATGAAAAAAACTCTCAAAAAAATGATATTTACCAACATCAGTCCACACTATTTTATTTTCTTCAAAAAGAATCTGTGTTGGGATAAATCCCACATGGCTTCTCAATTGAAGAAGCAGTTCATCTTTTGAAAAATAGGATAAATTGATCATAATATTTAAGTAATTCAAAAATGAAAGTTTTGTTATCTATAAAAAAAATGAAATAGAAAGGAGCTAAGTATTTTAAATAATTTATCTTCATCAAATAATTTGTCGATAAGTGAAAAGAAAGAGAAAATAATACAAAAAATAAGGTAAACTGCGGATAAATAATAATTATCCAAAAACTTACTTCATATAAGAAAATTAAATAACTTAAAAAAGCACAAAAAACAATATTATTAGAGATTAATAAAGTCAATTTATTCCCATTCCATAGATAATTTTCTAATAAATACGCTTGGGTCGAATGCCCATTTAACCATCTTAATCCTCCTAATCTAATTTTATTGATCCCTGCCGATAAATACATTTGAGAAAATACTATTTTTAAAAGCAATATTTCCCAAACATGACCAAAAATGTAAGTCGGAAAATTATAAATACTAGAAACCACAATAACCAATAATATGATTGGTATCGTATTTGTTTTCCTTTGAATATACGAAAGAGACTGTATTTGACTGAAATACATGAAATAAAAAAAAATAGCCAACAATCCTGATATGGTGGTAAAAAAATCAAAAACAATAAAAATCAAAGAAATAACAAATGAAAATCCATAAAAAACAAATACTTTTTTTGTAATAAGTGGTATTGTAATTAAATTAAATATTTTTTGAGAATTAATGTATTTTCTCTTAACATTAGATTTAAAATAAAGAAGTTGATTATGACTATTTACAAGAAATATAATTGCTAATACAAAACAATAACACTTGACAAAAAGATTAAATGAAATGTACTGTAAATTTTCTGTTATATTCATTTTAGTAGTTCTTCTAGCCTAAAAACATCAACGGTAACTTCAACAATACAATTTTCTGTTTTTTTTCTTTCTATAATTTCAAATGTATCAATCTTAAAATCATTAACATTATCACAAATTATCATTTCGTGCACAAATCTCAATATCTTTTTTTTATTTAGATTAATAATAGCTCTATTTACTATTTGTGAGTCAAGTGTTGAATAACATTTTTTGAGCTCAGAGCCAATATAAATCTGATAACGGTCAAACCTGGGATTCCACCACTCTACTTGTCCCAAATCATTTTTCAGTAAAATTCTATAAATTTTTATTTGTTCTTTTTCTAGATAATTAGAAAACATTGGAAAGGAAGAAAAAGGATAAAATTCTATTCCCTTATAAGTTATAAAAGCCAACACGAATATTACAGCGAAAAAAAAAACAAAGCTAAGAATCATGTCAAGTCCACTATTTCAAATACACCAAACCTGATTAATTGTTTTGCAAATTCAATTTTCCCTTTATTCGATAACAATCCTTGAATTTCTTTAACTTTAAATGAAGTCAACTTGTTGACGAAAGAAGAATCAATAATTTTTGGGATGATCATTTGAATATCCTTTAATTTAATAATTAAATCACCATTTTCTTCTTTTATAAGAACACACATATTAAAGTTAGCCTTGATTTCTGTTTGTTCAGTTATGTTATCAACTTCTATAATATTACGAAATCTACCCGATAAATTAAGTGATGATGTCTTATAATGACTATTTGAAAGGTTTTCATTGAAATCTTCAAAACTAAAATTATCAATCACTTGTTTAATATTTTCTTTAAAAAGTGATAAATATTTTTGTTTTTCTTCATTGTCTGAATATTTTGTAGGCATTGTTTTTCTAAAAAAAACAAATTTATCCTGAACAAGATTCGCAAAATCTTCTACTAAGTTAAATCCATAGCGCGGTTTTCCAATAAAATTCACATGTATGGAAGACTGATTTTCGGAAAATGCTTCGTGAACTATTCCCCTTGGAAGATACAATAAATCCTCTTCCTCTAGTGAAAGTGAAAAATCAATTTCATTTACTTCATTTTTTCGGCTAAAATTAGTTGCTAATTCAAATCCATCCTTGTAGAAATTCCACAATTTTGTCCCTTTGACTTGAAATAAAAAAATATCATGATTATCATAATGAGGCTTAAACCCCTGAGAGTTCGGAGGAGTAATATAGATGTTTGCCTGAAAATTCATGTTTAGTTTTTTTTCAAAATCAAAACATAATTTTCTAAGAATAGATATAGATTCATTAGCTGAATTAATAACTATAGTACCTCCTTCATTAAAATGTGTAATTAATGATAAAGGTTCAACGAAAAACTCCTCAACACCCTTTAAATTTCTGCTTGAATAAGAATACAATTTAGAGGGTATATCTATACCCTTTGTCACAATTCTAACATTGGACAAATGCACATCTTTTCGGCTCAGAAAAAAATCTATTTCGTCAATTAACTCATTTGAATTAATAAAATTTCGCTCTTTTATGTGAAAAATCTTTTTTTCCCAATAATTTTCAAAAAAAAAATTCGAAAAAAAAGATTCGAGACTCATAAAACGTTTTAAATCATCAGACTAAGAACGCGTGCAATCTGGCCAAGAATCACCATCTGGACCTACGCCTGGAACATGCTGTGTTAGTGAAGACAAGCTGCCAATTTCTGTAATGTCAGGTGCTATGTAAGGAATTTTACCCGGTGTATTTAAATCTTCTGAAACAATATTATTCTCTTTCATATTTTATTTTTTTTCAAAGTTATAAATAAATAAATAAATATTAATAAAAACTTACCTATTTTTTTTTATATTTTGAAGAATCAATTGAGTTTGAAGATCTATAAGTTTAAAATCGTGAACAACATTTAAAGTTTTAAATTGAATGCAATTGGAAATATTAGCCAAAAAGAAAAATTCTTTTTTTCTTAAATTTGGCGTTATTATATAACTACAAAACGTATTTGACTGCAACAGTAGAAGAGTTTCGCTCACACTTACAGATTGAATAAAAGGTTGATCGTTGTTATCTCCACTATGATTTAAATAGTAAATTCCTCCTAAAGGAAGTTTAGTGTTAGAAGGTAAACATTTTACATCAATGTATTTAATTTCCCTATCAGAATATACGCTCTTGCATTTTTCTCTCAACTCAGGTTCTACAAAAAAATCGAAAGCCTCAGGTCTCAACCTTACTTTAGGATATCCATATTCCACATAAAAAATTGACGACTCTTTTTTAATTACAACAATGTCTTCACTTAATATTTGATAACCCAATTTAGAAAAATAAGCAGCATTCGTTGATTTTCCACTTCTCTTTTTACCTAAAAGAACAATTGCTTCACCATTAATATTGATAACAGAACCGTGAAGACAAACAACCTCTCTTAACCTTAAGACAACTCCTAAAATAGAACTTACAAAGAATGAATCAAGGTCAGAAAAGCAATCGTTGCTTTCATAAAAAATATCTAAATTATTTTGATCTTCACTTAAAACAAAATCTACCGTCCCACGATTCGTATCAAGACTGATTTTATTTAGAAACCCATATATTGTCTTTTGCTTCCAAAATTTAATTCCTTTTCTCAACTTTAAATCAATCGTTATAATCCTATGCCATGAATTCTCGATTTCGTTTGAAGACTCGTTTTTAACCAACCATCGAACTTTTAAATCCACAAAATCTTCACTTGGAATAAGTTGCAGTAAACTAATAGGTCGATCACTCTGTATTACAAGTCCATAAATATGATAAAAGTGAGAATTCATAAATGCTATATTTTTATTCTAAGGCGTTTTTTATACACAAACCAGATTATATCCTTGTAAATGTTCCAGATAGTATAGATAAATTTCCAATGTTGAAAAGTCTTGGGTTTATAGTCAAAATGTAACATCTCCTTTTTACACATCCAATTTATTCTTTCGTGTTTCCACCTTGGCCAATTATCTGCTGAATTTAAAGGTTGGAATGAATCATCCTTTTTAACAGGTGTCCAATGAATCTTCCCCTCCCCTCTTTTAAAATTAGACGAACCTACAACTGGAAGTTTTTCAGCAGAATTCATATCATATTCCTCCATGCTTAAACCTAAAAATTGAATCACCTTTGTAATTTCTTTTTTGTAATCAGTATGTAATTCTTCATATTTAACGAGATGATATTTAGATTTTTTAGTTGAAAAAAACATCAAAGCTCTTGCTTGTTTTACCCATTCTCTCGCAATTAATTCAAAATCATTAGCAAATGATTTTTGAAAAGATTCCATTAACGTTCGTATGTCTCTTATGATAACAATTAACTTTTGATCATTAAAAAAATCATCAAAAAATTGAATACCTTCCGTTGAAGGGGTCTTTGTAACATAAAACAAATCTTTGTTCTTCTTATCATCCCATTTTTTTTTTTTGTGTACTGAGTTAACTATAAATTCAGTAATTGACCTTCCTAGATTGAATTTTAAAGCCCTTTGAAGTTCGCTGATATTTTCAATTTCAAAATGTTTTTGCTTTTTCCATGTATGAACTAAATCATTTGAAAATCTATTTAAATTTTTAACATTTGCAATAAAAAAATCTTCTGGTATTAGCGTACTTTGACAATTTTGATGTTTACAGATTAAATTTGCTATAAAATGGGTTCCTGACCTAGGCATTATCCCTAAAATAAATACTATCTTTTCATTTTCCATTTTAAAAGGATTTAAATCTGCGAAGAAATTGAATCAAAAAAATAGCAGAAGGAACCAAAAACAAAGCAATATTTTGTTCCACTGGCCTAATCTCATTGTCATTAATTTTAACATCCAACCATGATTTCAATTTAACAAAATCAACAACCTTTCTGACCTCATCTTCTGGAGGAATATCATCGATAAAAGTATACATTAAATTTAGCTGTTGATTGTATCTTCGATAATAATCTGGAGAAAAAGGCATTTTTGATATTCTCCACTGTATTTCCTCTGGTATTAAGCCAGTTAGCCCTAATCTAATAGGAAAACGTTGATATCCATTTCTTACTTTATAATGGAGTGGCAGATTTAAGCAAAATTCAATTAATCTGACATCAGTGTATGGAAGCATATATTCAACATTAGGGCTTTGTTGTCTTGAATTAGCTTTTTCCTGTACTTTTCTTAATATTTCTAAATGGTTTTCCTTCTCACTAAACAAGGATCCCTTGTGTTTACGCAATTCAATAACACTATTAACATCTTTACAATCAAAAAGATAACGCACAAACTCTTCAGTTAAACAATGACTATTTGAAACGTTAGAAATCGTTTTTTTTGAAATCACACCATTATTTGCCAAAGAATTATAAATTGGTTTTACCAATTCTCTACCTATTGAATTTATCAAAGATCTTGATTTTAGCTTACTGTTACCTAACAATTCATTTTTCAGCATCAACCATTTTCCTCCGAAAAACATTTCAGTGTAACATCCATTCGCATTCCAAGATGGTCCAATTTCTCCCCTTATACCGTCAAAAATTATTTCGGATCCAAATTGTTTTGCCTTTTCTTCAAATGCTTCATACAAAAAAATTCTAGACGAAAAAAAAGGGTTAATCAATTGCGTTTCTGAAAACAATTTACTACTCATCACTCCTAAATTGGAATCAGAAACATAGTGTATATTGATATTCGATCTATCTTTAAATTGATCGATGTAATATCTTTCATCCTTAAACTTTGTCTTTTGATCCTCAGGAAGTACGGAAGAAAAAACATTTAAGGTTTGATTCTTTTTCTCAAGTATTTTAGCCAACATACCAACGATAGCTGATGAATCAAGCCCACCACTTAAAAGCGCAGAAATTGGTTTATCACTATTCATTCTTGTTGATATTGACTGCTCAAAAACACTTTGAAAAGCTTCTATAAATTCTTCGTCATTTTTAAAAATTAACTCTTTTCCTATTTGAGGGGTCCAATATTTCTTCTTGCTAAATTCCCCTTTTTCTATCCATAAATAATTACCAGCAGGCAGATTTACTATATCTTTAAACCATGTCTCATTTCTATATTGTACCGCTGAAAGAGGAACAATTGTAGTTAATATTTTATTTAAATTAAGTTGAGTATTTATTTTTCCACGTTCAAGAATAATATTGATGTCGTTCCCAAATATAAAATTATTGTTATGTAAATAGTAATAAAATGGTTCAATTCCAAAATGGTCTCGACTACTATAAATTTGGTTACAAGTTGGCGAAAAAACAGTAAACGTAAAATCCCCACTTAAATAATTAGATAAATCCTTATTCCATTTAAAAAAACAATTCAACACTAATTGTTTATCACAGATAGACGAATTTGAATCAATATTTAATTTTGATAGAAGTTCTTGTCTATTATCAATTCTAATTTTCCCAATAATCAACCAACCATTGAGGGACACAATCTCATTTGAAATTTGCCCTGAACATATTTCGACAAAATCATATTCGGCTGAATTAGACAAGTCTATTGACCCATAAAATTGCAAGATATGTTTTTTATTCATAGACAATATTAAATTTGAAAATAGTATACAAGGAAACCATATTTTCATCAATTAAATATGGCTCCTTATTCATATAGAGCCATGAGTGACCTTTCAACATTCCCAATTCATCCTTTCTTAATCCAACAACGATATTAACAGGATACCCTTCTTTTTTCAAAAAATACCACATTGCTATTGATATAGAAAAACAATTCAAAACCTTTGGTTGCTTAAGTTTTAATTTAGCAATAACTTTTTCAAATTTCTTATCTGGAGCATCAGGACAAGGTCTTACACGATGTAAAATCAAAATTTTATTTAAAATAAATATTATTTTTTTAAAAGGTATGATTTTTAATAAAGCTCTTGCAGTTATTGCCAAAATAAAAACCTTAAAAAAAAGAAAATATTCACTTAACGTTAATTTCCTCATAAGAGCATTTACCAAATTCAATAATCATTTTACAGTAATAATTTTCTTCTCTAATAATTTAGATAAGAATTTTATGACATCTTTTTCTAAAATTTGAACATCTACTTCACATTTCGCTGCAATTTTTCCAATTATTTCTTGCACACTTATGTCTTCTACTACTAAGTCCCATATCATTGTCCCCAGAGAATTCAAACTGAAATACTCTTCACTTTCAAGATCTAAAATTATTGTTTCCTCAGGCATAGTTTGAGCAATAGCATTTTCAGAAATGCTGAATTTCGAATTCAGACCAAAAACTGATTCCATATTTATATTTTTTATATTAGTAATTCTTATTCATTTTTTTGACGAAACCATCCAACGCCAACGAGTCTTTCCCCTTCTGTAACTTCTGTTAAACGATGTTCAAGGTCGGGTGAAATTTTAAACAAAATAGCATCTCCAAAATTAAGTTGTCCAATATCTAGCAAATTCGTGGTGTCATTTTTATATCTTAACTGAAAATGGCCTCCTTTATATTTTGTAGTACTCAAGCATATCGTCATTGCTATCATTCGATTATCTGAATTATCTCCATGCCAGTCGATATAATGTCCACACGATGATTCACTTTTGTGTATTCTCCCTGTGAAATTATCAATTTTAGCGCAACCTGAAATTAGCTCCAAATACCGAAATAACTCCATACTATTAAATATAAAATTAAACTTTTTTAAAGCTGTTTCATTGTATGGGATAGCTAAAATCTTTCCAAATTTACCATCATTATCAGATTCCAATTTATCTCGGAAATCAATATTTTCAGAATCTGGAATAACTTTTTTTAGTACAATTTCATCAATAAGAGAAGGAATAATTACACATTTGTTTAAATCAAATTCTTCAATTAATAATTGAGCCTTTTCAATATTTAAGTTTATAAATGACATCTCTATTATTTATCTATTTAATTCTATGTTACAAACCATCCGGCAGCTGCTATTCGTGCATAATCTCCTGAAGTTTCGGTAACTCTATGCTCCAAACTTGAAGAAATTTTAAAAACATGCATATCTCCAAGATTACCACATTCAATTGTTCTTAAAATTTTCAAATTTGATTTTTTCCGAATTTGAAAACTTCCACCGCTATATTTATATTGACTTAAATTAATACTAACTCCGACGAGACGCGTTGAATCTTGCAAATCATCATGCCAATCTAAATAATGATTAGATTTAGGATTATTAATATAAATTCTACAATTAAAACTTTTAATTTCAGGACAACCAGTAATATATTCTATAGCATTAAAAAGCTTCTTATCACTCAGTGAAAATGTAATAAAATGTTGGAGTAAATTATTTCTTACAGTTAAATCGCTAGCAAATTTTTTATTCTCATTATCTACATGCTCATTTTCAAACACTTCCGATTTTTCAAATAATGACAACATCTTACTAACTAAATCTTGACAAATAAACTGAGGTAATAAAATACAATTGACCACTTCAAATTCTTCTTTATATTTTTTTAAAACAGTTTCATCAGCAGTAATAAATCCTTTTTTTGAAATTTGAATAAAACAATTATTAGTATTTATGGCAAACATAATGTAAAATTAAAAAGCGTAAATTTAAAAAATTAAAATGAATTTGCCAACAAAATTAATTCTATTACCTTTGTTTTTGACAACCTAAGAGTTGTTTTTATCTTGAATTATTAATTTCAAATATTGAATTATTTTTTTTAAATAAAAGGGAGTCAATTACAAAAATAAATGGCGCTAAAGAAGACAAAATGAGAAATCATTTATGAAACCAGTATTACATTCACAAAAAATCTAATAACAATCTATTTCTTTATTAATTTCATTCGCTATTCTATATATTATAGTATTTTTACATTCTCAAAAATCTTAAATTTTATCGAATTCGTATTTATTTTCCCTAATTTATTCATCTCGATAAAATTAACGTAAACATTAATAAAAGATTACATTTGAGTTTTATAAAATTCTTAAAAAAAATATTTACGATACCCAATCAAAATCTGGCAATTGAAAACATGAACAATTTAGAAATTTTCATACATGTAGCTTACGCAATCATTGCTGTAATTGTAACGGCTCGTCTTATGGGTAATCTTATGCAATTTATTAAACAACCGAGAGTCGTTGGAGAAATGATTGCAGGTGTACTTCTTGGACCTACATTTCTTGGAGCAATTTTTCCAGAGGCGGTAGAATTTCTATTTTCATCAACGCAATCCTATATCTATGTGCTAGGAAATATTGGTTTATCTTTTTACATGTTTTTAGTTGGAATGGATTTAGACCTTTCAAATATTGATAAAAAAACTAGAAAACAATCCTACATCCTTTCCATAATTTCAACAACAGTTCCTTTTATTTTTGGTTCATTTAGTGCCTTTTTATTTTATCAACAATTTCAAATACCAGGTGTTCCACTCATTTTATTTATGCTGTTTTTAGGCACAGCCTTTTCTATTATGGCTTTCCCTATGCTGGCTAGAATACTAGAAGAACATCAACTGATCAATACGAAACTAGGGGCTTTAAGTTTACTCTCTGCAAGTATTCAAGATGTAGTTACATGGATTTTACTAGCTTTTATTACATCCATTGCAGCGACAGGTAGCAGCATTAATGGTTTTTATACTTTAGGAGGAGCGGTATTATTTGTCCTTTTGGTCAGATATTTAGGGAAGCCAATAATGGAAAACATCAATAAATCGTTAATGAAAACGGGGAAATTAAGTCAAAATCAGTTCGCCATAATTATGATCTCTTTATTAGTTGCTGCGGTAATTACTGATAAAATTGGCTTATACAGCGTTTTTGGAGGATTCATATTGGGTTTAAACATGCCTAAAACTGAATTGTTTAAATCACAAATGAAAGATAAATTACTTGATGTGATGGTCGTGTTTCTATTGCCTTTGTTCTTTGCTTTTTCCGGGTTAAAAACGAATATTTTGGTACTATTCTCGGCAGAGACCTTGCTTCCAAGTGTCATCATTCTTTGCTTTGCCTTTATCTCTAAATACGGATCTGTTTTATTAACCATGAAAACTTTTGGTTACTCTTGGCGTGAATCTTCTGCAATTGGTGGACTCATAAATGCGAGAGGTCTAATGGTATTAATTGTTGCGAACATTGGATTAGAATGTGAAATTATCAACCAAAATTTATTTTCGATATTGGTATTATTAGCTGTTTTATCAACTTTAGCTGCAATGCCGATTTATAATTTCAGTTTGAAAAAAAAATAATTCAATCCATCTTTACAAAATCACGATTTATATAGAAACATGTACATCAATTATTTACACTAAAATTATTGAAAAGTTAGAAGAACAATTTTAGTAAAATGCATAACTATTTTTGTCATTTGTATCGTGTAGAATTTAGCGATTATACTTCAGAAAATAAATCATCAGATTTTCATTAATTATACTTCAATAGAGCAGACTTTCCTATCTTTGTAAAAAATTACAAATTATATGATTCAACGTATTCAAACTATTTATCTTTTGATTTCCATTGCCTGCCTTTCCATCTTAGCATTTGGAAAAACGACCATCATTATCTTTTTTGGTACTACCATGGAGAGATTTCAATTAACTGCGTATGGAATTGCTAATCAAGAGCAAACGCCTTCTTCTAGTGTATTTAATTTACCCTTGTACATCTTTTTCTTCGTATTAATTACTTTGCTTGCTTTTGGACTTTTGTCATTTAAAAATCTTAAAAGACAAAGCTTTTTAATCAAAATTTCAATGGCTTTATATCTATTATTAATAGCAATAGTGACGATAATTTATTTTTTCAACGATTTGAAAATTGATAAGGTTCAACTTAATTCACAATTTACAACTGGTTTTTTTATACTTTGTATTGGACTTCCAGCCCTTATCCTTGCCAATAATGGCATAAAACGCGACAAAAAATTGATCGATTCTTTGAATCGTCTACGTTAATTAATGAATCTTCTTTCTGTTGAAAATATCACCAAAACGTTTGGTGCCCGTGCGATTTTTAATGACCTAACATTTGGTGTAGATCAAGGTCAAAAAGTAGCGATAGTTGCAAAAAATGGGAGTGGAAAAACGACTCTTCTTCGCTGCCTTATTGGTTTAGAACAAGTAGATGACGGTAGAATCGTTTTCAGAAATGGCATTCGTGTCGCTTTCATGGAACAAACCGAAAACTTAGATGAAACGCATACAATCATGGAAGAGGTTTTTTCACATGATTTACCAGAACTACAAGCTGTAAAAGCGTATAATTTGGCCATGATTTCAGGTAACGAGAAATTAATTGGTGATTCTTTTGAGGCTATTACTGAATTAAACGCTTGGGATACTGAGAATAAAGTTCATCAGATTCTAGCCGTTTTAAAATTAGAAGATACAACTCAAATGATTTCAAGCCTTTCCGGTGGACAAAAAAAGAGAGTGGCACTCGCAAAAGTTTTAATTGGAGAACCTGACTTTTTAATCCTCGATGAGCCTACCAATCATTTAGATTTGGATATGATTGAGTGGTTAGAAGAATACCTTTCAAAATCAAAATCAACTATTTTAATGGTTACGCATGATCGCTATTTCCTTGAAGTTGTATGTGATACGATTCTAGAGATGGAAGATCAAACGATTTATAAGTACAAGGGGAATTTTTCCTATTATTTGGAGAAAAAAGCAGAAAGACAAGAACAGTTAGGCTCAACAATTGACAAAGCGCGAAATACGATGCGCAAAGAATTGGATTGGATTAGACGACAACCTAAGGCTCGTGGCACCAAGCAAAAAGCACGCGTCGATTCTTTTCAAGATTTAAAAGCTGTTGCCTCTCAACGTATTGATGAAGATGAATTAGAAATTCCAATCAAAATGGAGCGGCTAGGATCTAAAATAGTTGAGATTCATAAAATGAACAAGGCATTCGGAGAGAAAAAAATAATTAATGACTTTTCGTATGTTTTCAAACGTCAAGAACGCGTTGGGATTGTGGGCAATAATGGGACAGGGAAATCGACTTTTCTAAACATGGTGCAAGGATTCGAAACGTTAGATAAAGGAACGGTTTCTGTGGGAGATACGATTGTTTTTGGTTACTTCAATCAAGAACTAATAAAAGTAGATGAAGAGAAAAAGGTCATTGATGTAATTCGAGATATTGCTGAATTTATTCCACTTGAAAAAGGCAAAACGATGAGTGCAGCAAGTTTTCTAGAGAAATTTTTATTTCCAAGATCCATGCACCATAATTATGTCTATAAATTAAGTGGTGGTGAAAAACGTCGTCTAAAATTGATGACCATTTTAATGAAAAACCCAAATTTCTTAATTTTAGATGAGCCAACAAATGACTTAGACATATTCGTTATGAGTGTCTTGGAGGATTACTTGCGAAGCTTCCAAGGATGTTTGATTGTTGTTTCACATGACCGTTATTTCATGGATAAAATGGTTGACCATTTGTTTGTATTTGATGGCGAAGGTGAAATCAAAGATATTTTTGGAAATTATACAGTCTATCGCCAAAATATAGCCCAACTTTTAAAAGATGAGCGAAAAGGTACAAATGATAAAAAGGTGATTGAACCTATTATCACTGCTGTTAAAGAAAAAGAAGCTGAAAAGAGAAAGTTAAATTTCAAGGAAAAAGTCGAATTCAAAAACATGGAAAAAGATATCGAGAATTTGGAACTTGAAAAAGCTAAATTAACGGAAAAATTATCAAATTCTTCGCTTTCCAACGCGGAATTAATGAATGCTGGAAATCGTTTGACAGACGTTATAAAAGAATTGGAACACAAAGCAGATCGCTGGTTAGAATTAGCCGAATTTGCAGAGTAATCTCGCACTATTCGATTGTTAAAATTTCAAAGATTCAGTAAATTAACTCAACTTTTTTTACAAAAAAAATACACCTCAGTTGTGAAGTGTATTTTAAAGTATTATTCTTGAAGATTTCTTCTTTTTTAATTTTATTACTGCTGCACTTAGGCATGTAAAGCTCTGCTCTCAGTTGCATCTAGCGCGGCTTCTTTGATTCCTTCCGAATAGGTTGGGTGTGGATGACAAATCCTTGCAATATCTTCCGCTGAGGCTCTGTATTCCATCGCAACAACTGCTTCCATAATTAAGTCAGCTGCGCGCGCTGCGATCATGTGAACGCCTAACACCTCATCTGTATTTTTATCTGCAAGAATTTTTATTAATCCTGCCGTATCCAAACTTGCTCTTGCTCTTCCCAATGCTTTTATAGGAAAAGATCCTACTTTGAATTCTACACCAGCAGCGACCAATTCTTCCTCTGTTTTACCAACTGAAGCAACTTCTGGCCAAGTATATACAACACCTGGTATCAAATTATAATTCATATGTGGTTTTTGACCAACGATTGTTTCTGCTACAAAAACACCTTCTTCTTCCGCTTTGTGCGCTAACATAGCACCACGAATTACATCGCCTATCGCATAAATATTCGGTACAGCCGTTTGTAAATGATCGTTCACATCAATTTGACCTCTGCTATTAACGCTCAGCCCTACATTTTCTAACCCTAAGCCAGCGGTATAGGCTTTTCTACCAACAGCAACTAAACAAATATCTGCTTCAAATGTCACTTCAACATCTTTTTTATTCAAAGCTGTCACTTTCACACTTTTCCCCAGATTCTCCACTTTTTGAACGCGATGTTGCAAATTAAATTTAAACCCTTCCTTCTTAAGAACCCTTGTCAACTCTTTTCCTAGGGATCTATCCATGGTTGGAATAATAGTGTCCGCGAATTCGATTACCTCTACTTCTGTTCCTAGGCGAGCATATACAGAACCTAACTCTAAGCCGATTACACCGCCACCAATAACCAACATCTTTTTGGGAATTTCAGTTAATTTTAGGGCTTCTGTGGAAGTAATAATTCGTTTCTTATCTGGCTCCATTCCTGGAAAGAAATTCGGTTTTGAACCAGTTGCCAAAATCATATTTTTGGTCGTAATTAACGACTCTTTTCCATCTTTATCGGTTACCTTAACCGTAGTTTTGTCTACAATTGACCCAACGCCTGTTAAGACATCAATTTTATTTTTATCCATCAAAAACTTAATCCCATTGCATGTTTGTGCGATAACATCAGCTTTTCTGGCAATCATTTGCTCTAAATTTGCTTTTAATCCGCTCACTTCAATTCCATGTTCTGCAAAATTATGTTTCGCATTGTGAAAATGTTCAGAAGAATCCAAAAGAGCTTTCGAAGGAATACAACCAACATTTAAACAAGTTCCGCCCAAAGTATCATATTTTTCAATGATAGCCGTTTTTAATCCTAATTGTGCACAACGAATTGCCGCCACATATCCACCAGGTCCAGATCCAATAATTGTAATATCGTATGTACTCATTCTATTTATTTTTTTGTAAAGTTAGAATTTCTAAATTAAAAATTTCGATTAAGCGAAGTAAAAATATTGATGTTGATTTTAAAAATACGGTGTTGAGACTAGTGAAATAAAAAAAGGGGTGTTCACCAAGTTATCATGCTGAAATTTTATCTTTTAAATTAGCCGGACAAATAGCTAATAAAATCATATCATCTGTTTGTTTTTTATTTCCTTGCCATTTTCGAAGGAACAGGTTAAATAGAAGTTGTTTTTCATTTAAATCTTTCACTTCAACGATACTATCTAAAAAATCAACGAATCTATTTAAGGTCAATTTTTTATCATTTTCACCCCCAAACTGGTCGGAAATACCATCTGAAAAAAAGTAGAATAAATCATTTTTGTTATACTTGACGGTAAAATTCTTCGTATGCTTCTTTAATTTTCCTTTTTTATCAATTTTTTCTTTATCAGAAATTTGTATGACAATATGCTTACCCTTTTGCGAATCAAAATAAATAAAAGATCTATTTAATCCCGTAATTTCAATGACCGATTTTTTTTTGTTTATTTTAAAAATGATATAATCTAATGAATCTTGCATTTGGTATTCGTTGTTACCACGAGCCAAAACATTTTGTAATCTATTTTTAAAACTTTCAACAATACTATGAATTTCACTCGACTCTACAAATGAATTACTTGCTAATTGGGCGCAAAGAATTGACAACAATGCCCCAGGCACACCATGTCCAGTGCAATCACCAACTAAAGCAACAACGTTTTCTTGGGTGTGTTGAAAAAAACAAAAGTCACCACTAATTACATCTTTTGGTCTGTTTACATAAATATTATCCCCAAAACAAGCTGTTATTTCTGCGCTTTGAGGAAAAAAAGATTTTTGAATACGTTCGGCATATAAAATTGAGTCGTTTAGATTTGATAAATCTTCTAAGACCGATTCTAATTCACTGGCTGAAATTGGTTTTGACAAAAAACCCTTCATATTCGAAGAAATAGCTCTCTTGTAGGTACTGTCATCAGAATTTGCTGACACAAAAACGATAGGAACAGGGATCATTTCACTTATTTCTTGCGAAGCTTTCACACCGTCAATATCATCCCCCAACCTAATGTCCATTAGAATCAAGTCGGCTGTTTCTTCTTTAAAAAAATCAATCACATCTTGCCCATTTTCGAAGCAAGCCACCACTTCATGCCCTAAGTTGAGCACATAATGTTTGTGCAACTCTTGAATTATTAAATTATCTTCGACAATAACAATTTTCTTTTTCATTTTTTATCTAGATAAGGCATATTTGAGTCTTTCTATTTACTACATATTATTTTAAGCAGTTCGGTCTCAACGAGAGGTTTCACAAGAAAAGCTAGCATATTTGTTTTCTTCGCACGCTCAACGGTCTTTTCATCTGAATTACCAGAAGCATAAATGATCGGAATATCACTATTTATGATCGTCGCTGTTTCTATACCATCTTTATCACCTTCTATTCTTATGTCCATTAAAATAAAATCTGGATGAAGGTTTTTAGCTATCTCGATCGCATCTTCACCATTATCAACACAGCCAATTACTTCACAGCAATCACTATTACTAATATAGCCTTCCATCAAATGTGAAATAAGCATATTGTCTTCAACGATTAAAACTGTCTTAGTCATTTTTAAATTTTATTTTAATTGATAAACCATGATTGTTTTCATATTCGTATGAACCCTTGATTTGTCTTACAAAGATATTTAATAATTTGTAACCAAGAGAGTCCGACTTTAATAAATTTAGGTTATCAGGGAGCCCAGGGCCATTATCTGAAACAATTAAATGAATTTCGCCATCCATTTCTTTTAACTTGATGGAAATTATACCGTCTTTTTTCTGCTCAAACGCATATTTAAACGAATTGGTAATCAATTCATTTACGATAAGTGCGATGGGTATTGCTTTGTCTGTAATTGCAAAAATTTGTTCGAGATCAAAGTTTAAAGTTATTTCTTTGCCTTTGTTGTAATAATTACTCAAAAATTTCACTAAATCTTCTAAATAATCTTTTAAATCAATTTTAGCGAAATTCGATGACTTATAGAGCTTTTCATGAATTAAAGACATGGTGGTGATTCTGTTTCTAATTTCTGAAAGTTGAGAAGTGACAATCGCATCTGTTGTGCTAATTTGTTGCATTTCTATTAAGCCTAAAACCAGTGCAAGGTTATTTTTTACACGGTGATGAACTTCCCCCAAAAGCGCTTCTTTTTCTTCTAGTGATGTCGACAATAATATTTCTTGTTCTTTAAATACAGAGACATCGACACCATAGCCAATCACAAATTTTTTGTCGTCGTAGGTATAAAATCGACGCTCCTTGTATTTTACTTCTCCTAAAGCATTTACTTGTTTATCCATCCATAAGTATTCGCCATTGGAATGTAACATTTTCATGAAAAAATCTCTTCTTTCTTGCGCAAATTGAGTGGGTAAATTCTTCAATGTAGCATAATCAAAATCATCTTTTCCGACAATCCATTTTCTCAATTTTTCATCCCTAATTGCTTCTTTATTTACAAAAATGTACTTGTGTTTATCATCAAAAACAGCAATATCGATAGGAATATTATCTATTATTTGCTCGTAAAAATGTTTTAAATTATAAATATTTTTTTCATTTAATTTAATCTCAGTAATATCCATCCCATAAGCTACTGTGAGACGACTGTCGAGATAATCAAAAGAAAATAATTGTCTTTTCACATACTCTATCTCTCCGTTTTCTAAAAGTTTCTCCTCAATAAATTCTTTCGCTTTTTCTGCTTTGAAATGATCTTCATATTGCAATTTTCTTGCGTCAGCAAAACTTTTAGAAATCCCTCTGTAATCGCAATAATCATAATTCGTTTTGCCAATTAACCATTTACGCAGAACGGGGTCTTTAACTGCGGAAGGATTGAGATATTGAAAAACGCCATTTTTATCAAATACGGCAACATCTTCAGGAATATTATTTAAAATACTTTCATAAAATATTTTTTGGGATTCAATTTCGATTTTACTTTTTACTTTTTCAGTCGATTCGTAACGAATTGCGATATATTGGATAGGTTTTCCTTCATTCATAAAAGGAACAATTGTGGATTCTACAAAATATTCTTGACCTTCCTTGGTTTTATTTTTTATTTCACCCTCCCATACATTTCCCGAAGAAATTGTGCTCCACATATTGTCAAAAAAATCTTTCGAATGAAAACCTGAATTGATAATCCTATGATTTTGGCCTATTAATTCTTCTTTTGAATATTTTGATATTTCACAAAATTTGTCATTAACATAGGTAATTATACCTTTTGTGTCAGTAATACTTACAATTGCAGATTCATCAATCGCATGCTTATAATTTATTAATTTTTGTTCCGTGAATTTCCTGCTTGTTATATCATCTGAAATCCCTGTCATTAAAACGGGTATTCCGCTTTCATTTTTAATAATTTTCGTATTACTATAAATCCACTTTATTTTATTGGAAGGTGTTATGATTCTGTATTCTAAATTAGTTTGTCCTTTTATAAATAGATCCTCCGTTTCCTTTAAAACCCGTTCTTTATCTTCTGGATGAATTGCATCCGACCATAAATTTAAATTCTTGTACCATTCTTCAATTGGAACTTCATATAGTTCTGCTGCTGATTCACTAATATATTCTAATTTATAGTCAGGTAAACTTATTCCCCAAACCGTTTCAGTTAACGAACTTAATACACGTTCTAATTTTGCACTCGACTCCCGGATTTTAAAAGAAGATGAAACATTACTTATACAATCACCAATTGCTTTTGCAAATGAAATTTCTTCTTGCGTCCAATCATTTTTTAAATCTAGATTAGCAAAGCAAATTACTCCCCACAGTTTATTATTTATTTTTATAGGGATATTTAAGGTAGATTTTATTCCCAAAGGATCTAGAAAGGCAGCGGTAAAATCTTTAATGTAAAGATCTGCATGACTATCATTTGATGAAATATATAATAGTTTTTTTAGACCTTCGAAATACAAAGGGTACTCATTTTCGAACACTTCTCTTCCTATAAAATGTTCATCCGTTTTTGCATTGTAACAATTTTCACTGAGAATACTATTACCCGAATAACGACTAATAAAAACAAATGAAGAAGAGAGACAAATGCTTGCTTTTGAACTAATATATTCTAAAACAGACTTAAAAGAATCATATTCTAAGAAATTAATTAAAGAAATTTCTGTTAATGTTACTGCAAAAATCTTTTTTTCTTCCTCTTTCCGATCATTTTCCTCCTTGATTTTATTGACTTCAGTTACATCTTTAAAAAATGAATTGACTTTCACTAATTCATTGTTTTCATGCTCACATATAAGCGTTCCTTCTATGTCAATTTTGATTCCATCTCTGTTGATCAAACTATAGGCAACAAAAGTTGAATTTATGTTTTGTGTTGTTAACTCATTAAAAAATGAAATACAATGCTCTTGAGAATCTGGATGAATATAATTGAATAAGAGTGTTCCAATTACCTCCGATGGCAAATATTCCATTTTACTCACCCATGAATTATTGACAAACGTAATAATCCCATTTTTATCAATTGTAGAAATTAAATCGTGTGTTGTTTGCACAAGACTACTATACAAATTTTCTTTTATGGCAATTTTTAAGAGATTGCCTTGAATCTCCTTTTGATTGTGCTCAATTTCTGTCTTCTGAACTTCTAATCGAGTGATATCCTCTTGAATCGATACGAACTGATAAAATTCGCCACTTGAATGAAAAATAGGAATTAATTGAATGTCAACTTTAAATAATTCACCGTTTTTCTTATAATTTGTAATGGTAAGTTGGCATTTTTTTCTTTGCTGAATCGCCGTTCTTAATTCGTTTGTTTTTTCAATTTCAGTAGCTTCACCGCATAAAAAACTTCCCGGCTTTTTCCCGATGATATCATCCAATAGAAAACCCGTACTTTCTTCAAAATGCTTATTTACCCAGGTGATTCTACCCTCTTTATCAGCATAAATAACATTATTTGTCGTATTTCGAATTAAAATAGAAAGTTTTTCATTTTCATCGATTTGTCGTTTTATTTCCGTATCTTTCTTAATTGAACTAAAAGAATCGCCAATCAAGGAAGCAAATACTTTCAACAGCGCTAGATTTTTCTCGGAAAATGCATTTGGGGACTTACTTTGAAAACCGAACACACCGATAATCTCTGTATTTAGCTTAACAGGAACAACCATTTTTGAATAAAATATTGGCGATTTTTCAGTCGAATGATTGTTTTCCCATACAATTTCTCCTGATCTATGCACTTCTGCAGCCAAGATTTCCATACCTTTTTCTTCGGCTTTTTCTTTTTCTGAAAATCCTATCGAAGAAAATAACTTTAATGTTTGTTCTTCATCACATAAATAAAGTTCTACTCTATCGAAATCAGCAATTAATTGAATATGGCTTTCTATTTTTTCGACCAAAAGATCGTGATTTTCAATCGCCGTGAAACTTTCAATCAATTGTTCAATATCTGATAAAGTACTTAATAATTCACTATCCATGTGTAGATGATTTTGTTCTCAATATTCTTTAAAAAGAACAAATGTACTGAATTCTACAACTAATTTTTACCTTTTATAGTTTAATAATCTTCAATTTAAACACATTCAAAAAAACATCCGTTATTTTTAAAAAGTAAATACCTGGATGATATTCAGATAAATCAACTGTTACATCTTTTGTCTGGTTGTAACTGGCATTCACTTCATTATTTTGACCCAGTAAATCTACGATTTCAATCTTATTAATGTCAAAATTTTCCGGGAGTTGCACGTGTATTTCATCAAAAACAGGGTTTGGATAAAACTCTAAAAGACTCTTATTTTCACTATTTTTTAGCCCAACACTCAGATTACAAAACCCATCCGCACCTGTCCAATAAGGATTGTTATTTATTCCAAAGCATTGCAGCGTTCGATCGGTGAATTCAGAAAATCGAGAAATTCCACAAAAAAAGCCTCCTAAATTTCCAATTCCTTCCATAAAGACGCTGTTGGTATCATTAATTCCTGACATTCCTCCATAATTATCATGAGATAGGTAAAAAACTTTCCTGAAAGAACCATCAACGGGAATACTTCCTATACTATCCACCACACATTGTACTGCATTCATTGTATAATTGCTATTTACAGAAGATGGATACAAGCCAGAAAAATGAAAAGTATCTCCTACATTCAAGTCATAATCATATAATAAGTGTTCCGTTGTGTCCGATAAATACACATAGATTTTCAAACTATCTTGTCTAACATAATAATCGTGATGAATTTCAGTAGTAAAATTACATCCCGAACTCGATGGGTTTGGCGGAAGAGCGAGTGAATAATGAGAAATTAAAAGTCCATTTTGATGAATTCTCGTGTATATTTTTGATCCCAGTAAAACTTCTTCTTCCACCGAAAGATTGTACGAAGAAACGGAGCCACACACTGAACTCATATCTCCTCCGGTTTCTTCTCTATAGACTTCATGCCAAACAGCCCCAACTGGAAAATAATCCGGAACCTGAGAAAACGTCCAAAATGAAAGAAAACAAGAAACGAGCAAAGAGATTTTTTTTCGAAACATTAGAAGAAGTGTAAAATTGAATGATAAAAAATAGACGAAATAATAACAAAAAGGTTGTGCCTTTTTTTAACAACACCCCCCGCCAGGCGAGCAGCTTGATCCTTCATTTTTAGATTCCGACAAAGATTGTTGTAAAGCATTTAAAAAACTTTCTTTGGGCTGCGCTCCCGAAACAGCGTACTTTCTATCAAAAACAAAGAATGGAACACCTGTTACACCAATTTCATTTGCTTCTTTGATGTCTGCATTGACTTTCTGAGAAAAATCTTCACTCGAAAGAGCAGAAATGATTTCACTTTCTTCCAAACCAATCTCCTTGCCAATTGAAATTAATGTTGAATGATCGCTCATATCTTTTCCTTCTGAAAAATAAGCTTTGAATAAACTTTCTTCGGCGGCATCGCCAAGCCCATATGCCTTTGCGCATTGAATTAATTTGTGAGCATCAAAAGAATTGGCAACTATTGATTTCTCAAAGTCATATGTCAAGCCAACTTTTTTGGCTGTTTCAATCACATTTAGATGCAGTTGTTTTGATTGCTCGATGGACATTCCTTTCTTTTCAGCAAGATATTCATACGTGCTTATTTTCCTCTCAAAATTTCGCGGAATAGTCGGATCTAACTGGAAACTTTTCCATTCAATTTCAATTTCATCTTTCCCTGAAAATTCATTCAGAGCAGCTTCAAAATTTCTTTTCCCGATGTAACAAAAAGGACACATGATATCCGACCAAATTTCTACTTTCATTTTATTTTGAATTATACCTTAAAAATACAAATCTTTTTTTAATGTGGGTTGAGTTTTGAAATAGATCAATCCACCAATATTTTCCAAAAACCACCTCGATCTCCATCTCTTCTTTCTAGTAGATTTTTTTCTCTTAATTTTTGAAGATTTTTTTCAATTGCACGCTCTGAAATATTTATTTTTTTTGACATTTCAAATATGGTTATTTCAGGCGAAAAGTGAACTAACTCAAGTATCTGAATCCCACTGTTAGAAAGCTTTAAAGTAGTTTTTTCCAGAATTAATTCTTTACGTTTTAACCAAGCTGTAAGACCTGCTTTTCCCGAACTTTTCCCCGAACTTTTCCCCGAACCTTTCTCCGAACCTTTCTCCGAACTTTTCTCCGAACTTTTCAGTGTATTTATCCTTTGAAATACAACCGAAAAAATACCTTCTGTTTTAAAAATAGGAGCCGGTAAATGAGCTTCAGATAATAAGTTTTTAATTCTTCCAATTCCTGAACCTACCTGTTCAACCATATTTAATCGTACGAATAATCCAAAAATCAAAGGATTTCTACTATGACTTTTTGTTCCAAATTCTGATGGGGAAATAGCACTTGTTAATCCACCAGGATTACTTATTTCTACTCTATCGCTAAATACTTCTATTGTGATTTTAGCTCCTTTATCGTAATAATCTCTATGAGATAGCGCATTTATAATCGTTTCTTTAAATACTGTTTCTGGTATTTCTACTATTTCATTTCTAGGTCCTACTCCTTCAATTTCGTAACGAATATTCAATTTAGATCTAATCCATTGAATACTTTGGAGATATTGCTTCATTAATGGCCCGTTAAAAGTCTTGTCATCAATGATTTGAGTTTTCGTGACCCCTTCAAAGGCAATACAACGAATTACAGCTGAATCAATAAATTGATCAGGTTGCTTTCCAAAAAATAAAACACCTCCATTTTTTAACGTTCCATTTTCACCATTCAACCTCAAATTATTGATAATTTGTTCATTTGAAACAGATTGTGATAATTTCGCATCTATTTTAAAATCAGCAAACCACTCTTCATCAATGTCTACCTCTTTATTGAAATCTATACAAGGAGTTTCGTCAAAATATATTCTATTTGATTGTTGAAAAAAATCTCTCATTTGCTCAACAGAAGTTAGCTTTTGAGTATTTGGACCTTGTCTAACATAAATTGCTCCTGAAAGCGCATAAGGTTTTTGATTTCCTGAATTAACTTCAATAACCCAAATCGTCTTGTTATCAATTTCAACTGAATATATTTCAGTGGTAAGATGAGGATTTACCTAATTGATTGAATTTTGAATAGAGGACCGCTTACCATTATCAATATCAGCTCCGTGAATATTATTGTTATCGTCTACACGAATAAGCAAAACGCCTCCAGAAGCATTAGCAAAAGCACAAATTTCTTCAGTTAAATCCTTCACTTTACTAGGGATTCTAACTTTGAATTCGGCATTATAACCTTCACCTGAATAAATAATGCTTTCTATATCTTCTTTTGATAACAATTTAAAAATGATTTTACTTACAATTACTAAAACAAATGCTTCTCAGCATGATAAGAAGATCTCACAAGCGGTCCACTTTCTACATATCTAAATCCCATTTCTAATCCCAATACTCTGTATACTTCAAATCTTTCAGGGGTAACAAATTCTACAACGGGTAAATGTTTTGCAGATGGTTGTAAATACTGGCCAATTGTTAGAATATCTACACCAACATTTGCTAAATCTTGCATAGATTCGATAATCTCTTCATGTGTTTCTCCCAAACCTAACATAATGCCCGATTTCGTTTTCATTCCTCCTGCTTTCAAGCGAGAAAGAACTTCCAAACTTCGGTCATATTTTGCTTGAATTCTGACTTGTTTTGTTAATCTTCGGACGGTTTCTATGTTATGTGAAACAATTTCTGGAGCTACGTCAATTAAAACTTGAAGATTATCCCATTTACCAGCAAAATCTGGAATCAATGTTTCCATCGTTGTCGTTGGAGATTGATGACGGATTGCGCGAATAGTTTGAGCCCAAATATCTGATCCACCATCTTTTAAATCATCCCGATCAACAGAAGTTATAACAGCATGTTTCACTTGCATCAATTTTACGCTCTGTGCAACTCTTCCCGGTTCAAAAGTATCTACCGCTAAAGGTCTACCCGTTTTTACGTTACAAAAACCACAAGATCGTGTGCAAATATTACCCAATATCATAAATGTTGCGGTTCCTTCTCCCCAACATTCTCCCATGTTTGGACAACTACCACTTTCACAAATAGTATGCAATTTATGTTCAGTAACTAAAGCTCTTACTTTCTTGTAATTTTCTCCTGTTGGCAATTTGACTTTTAGCCATTTCGGTTTTTTAATACGTTCTGGCATGTTGCCTGCTTCTTCTATTCCAATCATCTACAACTCTTTTTTAAAAAGTTAAAACGGTTAATTTACCTACCTTATACGTATTCATCTCTATTTTCAATGAAAAAAGCAATAAAATGTCGTATTTTTACAGCCTGAATCGTCTTTATTAAAATAAATACGGCGCAAAGTTACAACATTATAGTTTATTACAGATGACAACTTCAACAGTAGAATATTTAGGAGGACTTCGGACAAGCTGCACGCATACCAAGTCGCAAACAAAAATTATTACGGATGCCCCTGTAGACAATAACGGGAAAGGAGAATTTTTCTCACCAACTGACTTATTAGCAACCGCTTATGCATCCTGCATGATTACTATCATGGGGATTTATTGTGAAGCCAATTCGATACATTTTACACATGGAACATCTGATGTTATTAAAATAATGGGCACAAATCCAAGAAGAGTGAGTAAAATCGTTTTAAAAATGGATTTTTCAGGTAATAATTGGGATGAAGAAACGGCCGAAAAAGTGATCCGAGCAGGAAAAGCTTGTCCTGTTGCGCAAACATTAGGGACGAATGTTGAAGTAGAATTTGATATAAAATATTGATCATCTGTACTGCAGAGAATTAGCAATAAAAAAAATGGAAAACAAAAAATACAACAAAAGAGAATCATACCCGAGCAGAGATTCATATCCAAATAGAGACGATTTCAAACCTCGTGATTTTCAAAAGCGGGAACGTAAAGAATCTGCCGACGAATTTATTTTTGGTGTTCGTGCCGTTATAGAAGCGATAAAAGCAGACCGTGAAATAAATAAAATCATGATTTTGAAGGGAATGAACAAAGATTTATTCCAAGAGCTGAAAGATATTTTAGCCAATAAAAATTATTATTTACAATTTGTTCCTGTTGAAAAATTAGATAAAATCACAGATAATAACCACCAAGGCGTAATTGCTTTTGTTGCCCCAATCACCTATGGCTCAGTTGAAAAATTAGTCGAGGAAATGATGGAGCAAGGTAAAAAGCCTACAGTTTTGGTGCTCGATCGAATTACTGATGTTCGGAATTTTGGCGCTATTGCACGAACAGCTGAATGTCAAGGCGTTGATGCTATTTTAATTCCTTCAAGAGGATCTGTTCAAGTTACTTCAGATGCTATAAAAACTTCGGCAGGTGCTTTAAATAGAATTCCAGTGTGTAAATCAGATAATATTAAAGACACTTTATTTTATCTTCAGCAGTGTGGCATGCGAATTATCGCTTGTACAGAAAAAACAAATATTCCTTTGTACACTGTAAATTTACGTGGTTCAGTTGTTATCATTCTTGGATCAGAGGAAGATGGAATAACGAATGACTTTTTAAATATGGCAGATATTAAAGCGAAAATTCCAATGCGAGGAGAAATTGCATCTATGAATGTTGGAGTTGCTGCCGCAATTGTTTTGTACGAGAAAACGCGCCAAGAATTATATGGCTAGATGTTATAAAAATGCGTTCTTAAAAAAACATGCCATCTTCATTTGGTTGATGCTGTGTGGTTTTACTTTACGTATTTTATTTATAGAACATCAAGGTCTTTCTAATGATGAACTGAGCGCATGGTTCAGAACACGTTATGTCGACTGGGATTCATTTTGGAATTTAGGGGTAAAAACGGGGGACATGCACCCTTTTTTTTACCAAGCTTTTTTAAAGTATTGGGTCACTCTATTTGGTGATTCAGAATTTTCACTTCGAGCAACAGGCTTATTATTCTATGCCTCCAATTCCTTGCTAATTTATACGATTTGTAACCGATTTTTCTCAAAAAACACAGGTCTAGGTATTATCGCGTTATACAGTTGCCTTACGTTCACCATTATCAATACAACCCTTGCCCGCCCTTACAATTCAGGAACATTTTTCCTTTTATTACTATTTTTATCCATAGTAGAAATAAATAGATCTTCGAAAAAAATAACCTCCTGGCACATCGGAATAATTGTAGGATTTTTAGGGGCAATGCTTTCCCATTACTTTGCGTTTTTAACTGCAGGAGTGATTGGATGTATTGGCTTAATCTACGTTCAAAAGAATCGAAAAATAGATCTTCTACTTTGTGGTCTTCTTGCAATAATTTCCTTTATTCCTCATTGGCCTATAACTCAATATCAATTAAATACGGGTGGATTAGGCTGGCTTCCTCCACCTAAGCTAAATTGGCTAATCGACTTTACTCATTTATTCTTCAATAATTCGTGGGGAATTGCTCTCTTTTGCGCACTAATATTTGGACTTTTATTTTATAAAACCGAATCAAAATTAAGAACTCCAGAAGAAAAATTTTCATTTTCAATTTTCATTTTCACCTATGTAGCGGCTCATTTTATCAGTTTATTTTATACTCCGATTCTAAGAGAGTTAGTCATGTTATATCTACTGCCTTTTCTTTTCATTTTTATCTTTCGAAGATTTCAATTAATTTCAGTGAAGAAAACATCTATTTTCTTTGTTTCATTTCCTGTCATTTTAGGCGTATTATCTATCTCATATGGTCATCTCTTGCAACCTAAAAACTTCTCTGTGTTTAGAGAAATAGGAGTGAAAATAAATGAAACAGACAAAAAAATCGGACGAAAAAATTGCACAATTGCCTCGAATTATAACAATGTAGAATATTTAAATTATTACCTTGAATCACCCATTCACGAATCGATTTCTGATTGGTCAAAACAAGATGTTGTGTATCAACTTTCAGAAAGGGCGCGTACTTCAAAAGTAAATTTCTTTTTATATACATGCAGCAATAGCTTTCAACTTCCCATGTATTATGAAGTAATTCAAAAGTACTTTCCATACACAGAAAATCAAGAGAGTTATTTTGGAAGTGCTTTTCGATTATATTCCAAAAATGGGCAGAGAAAATTAAAGGAGCAAAAAGGACTATTAAAAAAGACACACAGAATAAAATCTTCAGCTGAATTTATTGGAGAATCAAAGATTGATTTAAAAACGATTTTGGCCAGAATTGAACCTGAACACTATATATTATTAAAAGCTACAGGAATACTTTCTGCAACTTCTCCCGTGTATTTTGTAGCAGCAATTGAAAGAAACGATAAAGAAATTCTATTATATCAAGCGTATGATCAAGCAAAATTACATGAAATTGGTAAACCATCCGATTTTTTCATGGCCTTTGCTATACCTGAAGGAATAATCCCATCAGACGTACTTAAAATTTATTTTTGGAATCCTGAAAGACAAAAAATTGAAGTTGAACGTAGTAGAATCTATTTTATTAAAGAATAATTCTCAACTATTTACGTCTGAATTTTAGCTTCTAAATACCCAAGGAAGAATCCCAGGAATTTCATTTAAAGATTTTATGTGGTAATCGCCCTTTCTTCTGCGGTATCGATCATCTGGATCAAATAAAATTGTTCGCATTCCAGCATTATTCGCTCCAATAATATCGACTTGAAAATCATCACCAATCATCACACTTTTTGATGGTGATGCTCCTGCTTTTTCCATCGCATGGTGAAAAACTTCCGGTTCTGGTTTGTTTTTTCCAATTTCTTCAGAACAAACAATAACATCAAAAAAGTCAGTAAAACCACAATTTTTCAGCTTACGATGCTGTACCTCTTTAAATCCATTGGTGATAATATGCATATTAAAGCCGTCCTTTTTTAACTCACTTAATGTTTCAATAGCAAATGGAAAAATATTCGTTTGATTGGGTGAGATCTCAATATATCCATCACTCAAAGCTTGATTTAATTCTTCGTCTTCAATTCCAAATTTTTTGAGTGTTTTTTCAAAACGGGTATTTCTTAACTCGTCTTTTGTAATTTTTCCACGTCCATAAGCAACCCATAAGTCTGCATTTACATTCTTATACTTGTGATAAAAATCGTAAAAATTGCCTATTCTTTCTTGGATTTCTAACTCACGATATAGAATACGTAATGCCTGCTGAGAATTTTTCTCAAAATCCCACAAAGTTCTGTCTAAATCGAAAAAAAGATGAAAATTTTGACTCACTATCCTCTAATTAAAAATGCTAATCCTGTAGTTAAAAATCCATTAAGGACAATACCCAGCATAATAATAAAAAAAGTTTTACGTTCCTTTCCATAAAATTTAGCAGCCACAATTGTACCTAATGGAATTGATAATAACAAAGGTGCAAACATGGAAATTCCATAAATTCCAAATCTCATTTTCATGCGCACAATAAATTTGTTTGTTTTCGTAAACTTATTTTTTCTTGGGAGTTCTATTCCTTTTTCAAGAGCACCTAGCCTTAATTCTGTTCTTTTTTTAGCGGCCTTCTTTAAAAAAATTTCACTCATAAAATAAAAAATGCCGGAGCTAAATAAGGCACCTGCAACACAAACAAAATATGTTTCAAAAAATGACAAATTAGCATCTGGCCCAGCAAGTGGAGCAAACAAAAACTTAATCATTGATACTAAGAAGAAACCACTGTAAACTCCAAATTTCATGTATTTTAATTGATTTAATAAATAGTTAGCATTTCACGCCAAAAGCCAAATCTCCTGCATCTCCTAAGCCTGGAACAATATAGGATTGTGCTGTTAATTCTTCATCCACCGCACCAACCCAAATCTCTGTTGTTTCAGGTAAATGCTTTGCCACATAATCTAACGCTTCTTGTGATGCAATGGCAGCAATAATGTAAATTTTTGAAGGTTTTCCTTGCTTCAATAGTGCTTTATAAACCGTCACCATTGACGCGCCAGTTGCCAACATTGGATCACTTATAATCACGATTTTATTTGTTAAATCTGGTGAAGCTAAATACTCCACATGAATCTCAAAATCTTCAGCAGTTGTATGCTTTCTGTAAGCTGATACAAATGCACAATCAGAAGCATCAAAATAATTTAATAATCCCTGGTGCATTCCTAGTCCAGCTCTCAGAATCGTTGCTAAAACAGGTTTATGCTTTAGTACATTAACAGATGCTTGACCTAGAGGTGTTGTGACTGAAATTGTTTCAAATTCAAACTTTTTTGATACTTCATACCCTAAAATTTCTGCTATTCGCTCCAAATTTCTTCGAAAACGCATAGAATCTTTTTGCACTGAAACATTTCTAATTTCTGACAAGAAATTTCCTAAAATTGAATTGGTTTTTGATAAATTATGAATCATCTTTTTAGTTTTTTGTTAAAGTTAAGAGAAAAATTAAAAACACAATTTATTTCTAGCTGTTTGAGGTATCTTTTATTTGTTAAAGAACCTTAAAGAATCTTTCGAAAAAGATAAAATGATGAAAAAACATCAATAATCAAACCGCAAACATAAACCATTAAACATCCAAATAAGTATCTTTGTCCTATGTCGGAGAAATCAAAAGTTAGTGTTTCTATTTTCAAGCGTCTCGTAACGTACGCTAAACCATATAGAAAACTTTTTTTTACAGCTCTTTTTTGCGTTATTTTAATTGCTCTAAGCAGTATATATCGCCCCTTATTGATCGCTGACATGTTGGATAAATATGTTATTAAAAGTAAAAATGGGGAAGCTTTACTCTTCTGGACAATGACCATTATTGGAATGTTGCTCATCGAAGTTGTTTTACTTTTCACAAGTTCTTATTTCAGCAATCTATTAGCGCAAAATATTATTAGTGATTTACGTAAAAAACTTTTTGCTCATATTATGTCTTTTAAAATGCGCTACTTTGACAAAACACCCATAGGCGCTTTAGTGACAAGAGTAGTTTCGGACATGGAAGCTATTTCTGAAGTTTTTTCAACCGGATTAATAGATATTGTTGGTGACCTAATATTACTATTGGCCGTTTTAATTACGATGTTTATCGTCAATTGGCACTTAACTTTACTCGTGTTAATTCCTATACCATTGTTGATGATTGGTACTCGTATTTTTGCCAGATCAATGAATAATTCTTTCATTCAGGAACGACTCCAAGTTACCCGATTAAATACATTTGTTCAAGAACGAATTACGGGCATGTCGATCGTTCAACTTTTTAACCGTGAGAAAGAAGAATTTGAAAATTTTAAAGAAATAAACAAAGCACACAGAAAAGCACATCTAAGTGCCATCTGGGCTTTTTCTATATTCTTCCCAATAGTCGAAATATTAAGTTCATTATCCGTTGCATTTTTATTAGTCTATATTGCTTTTCAAATTGAGGGTGTGAAACGTGAAGATATGCATTCTCAATACCTGGAAATAATAAAATTCACCTTTTGGATTAGTATGCTTTTTCGTCCTATTCGACAATTAGCGGATAAATTTAACATCTTGCAAAGAGGAGTTATTAGAGCAGAAAGAGTTTTTGAAATCATTGACCTAGACGAGCATATTCAGTTCGAAGGAAACATCTCAAAATGCGATTTTAATCAACCAATTAAATTTGAAAACATTTCCTTTGCCTATCAAAATGAAGAATGGGTGTTAAAAAATATAGATCTGACCATTCAACCGAACTCAACGGTAGCATTTGTAGGCGCTACAGGTGCTGGAAAATCTTCGATCGTAAATTTATTGGGGCGATTTTATGAATTTCAAAAAGGAGAAATTTACATCGGAGATATCAATGTTAGAGACCTTGAATTAACCTATTTACGACACAATATTGCTATCGTTTTACAAGATGTTTTTTTATTTTCAGACACGATTCACAACAATATCACACTTGGAAACGAAGAGATTACGCGAGATCAAGTTATCACAGCAGCAACTGCCATTGGTGCTCATTCATTCATCGAGCAACTGCCCCAAGGATATGATTATCATGTAGGAGAAAGAGGAGGTGTTTTATCAAGCGGACAAAGGCAATTACTAGCTTTTATTAGGGCGTATGTGTATAATCCAACCATTTTGATCTTAGACGAAGCAACATCCAGCGTTGATAATGAATCGGAAGAAATGATTCAAAAGGCAACAGAAGAACTGACAAAAGGAAGAACTTCCATTGTAATTGCCCATAGAATATCAACCATTCAAAAAGCAAATCAAATAATTGTGCTTGAAAAAGGAGAAATAAAAGAACAAGGAACACATTCAGAATTACTAAAATTTGACGGTTTTTACAAACGATTATATACCAAACAATTCGCAGAACAGCAAAACAATGGATAATTTAATAGGATTAAAAATAGGAGGAGTTCCTGAACATTTCAACTTGCCTTGGCGATTAGCCATCGAAGAAGGAGCTTTTAGTAATATTGGACTAAAATTACACTGGAGTGACATGGGAGGCGGAACTGGGCAAATGATTCGTGGACTTGAAACAGGTTCGTTGGATGTGGCCATTTTGTTGACGGAAGGAATTACCAAAGCCGTGCTTCAAGGTTTGGATGTTAAAATCATTCAAGTGTACGTTACCACTCCTCTGCACTGGGGAATACATGTTCCTTTTCGTTCTTCTATTCAAACAATGGACGATTTAAAAGATAAAACTTTTGCTATTTCGAGGGAAGGTTCAGGGTCTCACCTGATGTCGTATGTAAAAGCAGATCAAGAGGGTTGGGAAACAGATAACCTAAAATTCAATGTTGTAGGTGATATTTATGGCGGATTATGGGCGTTAGAACACAATGAAGCGCAGGCTTTCTTGTGGGAAAAATACACAACATTTCCGCATACTGAGCAAGAAAAATGTCGCTTTATTGATGAAGTTGTAACCCCTTGGCCCTGTTTTGTCATTGCTGCTAGAACTGAAGTATATGAAAAATATTTCAATGAATTAAAAGCAATGTGCACGATTGTAAATAAGAAAGCCTATTCAGTTAAAAATGATGAGGACACCGTGGAGGTAATGAGTTGGAGATATAATTTACGCTCAGATCAAGTGGAAAAATGGTTGTCAGAAACTGATTGGAATTATAAAGGAATTGAATATCCACTGGCTTTTGAGCAAACAATTCAATATTTATTGAAATTGAATTTAATAAGCCAAGAAGAATCGGAAAATTGGAGAACAAAATTATTTTAGAAAAATTAAGATGAAAAAAACAGGCGTATTACTGATCCAATTAGGGACACCAAATAGTCCAAGTGTAAAAGATGTAAGAATTTATCTTCGAGAATTCTTAAACGATCCGCGCGTTATTGATATTCCTTGGCTGCCAAGAAAATTATTAGTCAATGGGATTATCGTTCCGTTTCGAGCTCCAAAATCTGCCAAAATCTATAAAGAATTATGGAAATTTGGAGATGGCGTTTCACCATTAATGACACATACAGAAAGTTTAAAAAAACTTCTTCAAGCGCGATTTAATGCTGGAGAAGTTAAAATAGAAATGGCAATGCGATACCAAAACCCTTCCATGGATGTGGTATTAGAGCGCATGAAAACTGACTTGTACGATCAAATTATTATCATTCCTTTATTTCCTCAATATGCAAGTGCCTCAACCGGTTCTGCAGTTGAAAAAGCGATGAAAATTATTCAAAAATGGTGGGTCATTCCTGAAATAAAAATAGTGAGTCAATTCTATGATAATCCTTCATTTATCGAGGCGATTGTTGAAAGAAGTAAAGCGTTTAAATTGGATGACTATGACCATGTTCTTTTCTCATACCACGGATTACCTGTCTGTCAAGTGGATAAAGTGTATGATGGTGAAACAGATACCTGCAAAGATCATCCCTGCGAAAAAGAAATTAATGAGACCAATAAATATTGTTACAAAGCTACTTCGTATGCCACTACACGCTTAATAGCTGAAAAAATAGGTTTGAAAGAATCGGATTATACGGTTTGTTTTCAATCTCGATTGACCAAAAAGTGGTTAGAACCTTTCTCCGATAAAGTAGTTGCTGAATGGGGAAAGAAAGGAGCTAAAAAATTATTGGTATTTAGTCCAGCGTTTGTTGCCGACTGCCTAGAAACCATCATTGAAATTGGAGGAGAATACCAAGAAATTTTTGAAGAACATGGAGGACATAAAATTCAGCTAGTACCAAGTACAAATGATCATCCAAAATTTGTGGATTGTTTGGAAGAGTTGGTAAAAACGCGATTAATCTAATTGAAAAAATAAATAATCGCTCTTCTATTTTAATTTGTGTTGGTGTATATAATAAAGTAAGTGGTCATTATCGAGTATAGTTCTTACTTTTAAACAATCATTTAGCATTCTAAATAAAGATTATTTTTTAAGAAATATAATCCATTTTGACCTTTTAAAATAGTCAAATAAGTATTCCTATTCAAGTACTAGTGCACACTTTTATTCTTGAAAAATTATCAAAAAAATACTCTACATAATGAGCTAATTTTAAATAATTTAAATCATTAGAGAGGGATTATTTATAAAATAACACCCAATAGTTAAACACGTGTTTAATAAAAGTAGTAGATTTGTTACGGATTTGAATAATAATGGAAAGAGATCTATCAAAAAGAAACAAAAATGGAACAAATTACTACCATTAGAATTGTTATAAACATTGATAGTTCTTTATAATATGTTCTTGAAATTTTTATTATGAAAAATGAGGCAAAGCATGCTGAATTAATGATTCACCATTGCAATTCTTGAATGAATTTTATTATTAATTTTAACAAAAGTTACTTTATGAAAAAAATATTTTACTCAGTAATCACGACTATGCTTTTTTTATCTTGTGGTTCAGAAGCAAACGAAAAGAAATCTCCTTCTAATTCAGTAAATTCTTCAAATGCGACTAAAAATATTCAAGAGACTGAATTGAAAGAACCCATCTGGTTATCTGGGTTATCAGTAAAAAATGAAAAAATGAAAGCTGAAAATTGCCTAGATGTTCCTATGGAGGATTGGATGGAAGAGCAGCCTGAGCCGTTTTGTGCATCAATTGAAATTAATTTGCTAAAAATTGCCCTTAAAGAGCCTAGTGTAGCAGAGAAAATTAACAACCAAATTGCATCAGCAATTACGGGAAAAAAGAACAATACGAACCTCAAAGCATTTGTGAATAAGGTAAAATCACTGAATGACATTGAAGAGGCATCCGCTGAAGAATATTCGTGTTCTGTGATTGATTCAACCAATCGTTTGTTGTGTGTGGGTATTGGTTCAAATAATATGGTTTACATGGCTGCTCATCCCAATACGAATATGACCATTTTAAATTTTGATCTTGAAACAGGTTCCACCATTAGCATCAAAGATGTTTTGGTTGAAAATTATATGAAATCACTGAAAAGTATAGTTATGAAAAAATTCATAAAAAGTAATGGTAAGGATGGATGGGAATTTTCAAATCTTACTAATTTTAAATTATCTGAAAACATCGCCATTGAACGAAAAGGTCTTCGCTTCATCTACAATACGTATGAAATAAGTTCATATGCCAATGGAGCCCCAGAAGTTTTTATTACTTGGTCTGATTTAAAGGATTTGGTTAAAGAAAATCCATACATCAATTTTGATTAATTTGATTTTAGCTTTTGAAAATTAGAATGTTATAGATTGACGTTGATTTACATTTTTCAATAACTGCATTCTGTAACCTTTTTCAGGTATTTTCAAAGCCAATATTCAAAACATTAATTTTATTTAGTTTTGAAATCATAATGACCTTCGATGAATTCTTCTTACATGCTATTGATCATGTCCAATTGCCATTTCTCTTTTATGGCAAAACCAATGATTAAAACGATTCATTCATTAGAAGATGATCAATACAACGAACACTTGATGGTACATAAACAATATGTAACCGAAATGCTTATTAATTATTTATTCCCTAAAAATTCATAAAAATGAATTTATTACAACGTACAAAGTACTCGCTATTCTTGTTCACTCTTTTCGTTAGTTCGTTAAGTTACAGTCAAACATTAGATTTAAACACATGTTTAAAAATGGCTGATACAGCTAATTTAACCATTCGAAATTCACGCCTGGATGCTCAGAGTAACACTGAACAAATTAAAGCCTTCAAAGCGGCATTGCTTCCGAAAGTGAATTATTCAGGAGATTATCGATATTATGCCTCAATTCCAGGTTCTTTATTTCCAGCCCAGTTTTCAGGTGGACAACCAGGTACCTACACGGTGGTTCAATTTGGTGTTCCGTATACATTTGGAAATACCGTGCAGTTGAATCAAACATTGTATAATCCTTTGCTGAAATCAAGTCTGAACTCGCTAGAATTAAATCAAAAAATCATTGAATTACAATCTACGATAACAACTCAAAATATTGAATATCAAGTTTATCAGACATTTTTCAATCTTCAAGCAATGTCAAAACAATTACTTTTTATTGAAAGTAATCTAATCAATATTGACAAAACAATTAAAAACATTGGTCTTCTGATTTCTCAAAAATTACTGATTCCAATTGAGGAAGATAAGTTAAAAGTGAATCGTTTAAGTCTTGTTAACCAACAACAAAAACTGTCAGCTTCAAAAGAACAATTGGAACAATTTTTAAAAATATTAATTGGATTAGATGCAAATAGTTCGATACAATTAGCCACAGATGATCTCATTGAAAAAACTATTTTAATTGATAAAATCGAAAGAAATAATACTGAATTAGAAGTGATAAATCTTCAAAAAGAGTTAAATCAAAACGAAAAAACGGGACTAAGAATGGGGTATCTACCAACGTTTACTTTTTATGCAGCATATAATTACAGTTATAATATCCGCCCCGAAACAAACTTCTCAAAAGGAATTAATTCTTCTTTTGTTGGTATTCGAATCGATTGGACGCTCTTTGATGGTTTTGAAAAACGGAATAAATCAAAAGTAAATCGAATTCAATCAGAAAAATTAAACAATCAACTTGAATTGGTGGATCAACAGCTAGAAATGGCAACATTAAACGCAAAAAAACAGGTTGAAATTCAAATTAATTCATTAATGATTTCAAAAGAGCAATTGTCTTTATCTGAAAAAATTTACCAGCAAACTGAAATTTCATTCAATCAAGGAATTACTTCCTCTAACGATTTAATAAAAGCGGAAAATGATTTAAATCAAGCGCAAACGAATGTTATTTCATCCTACGTTCAACTGCGTCAAGCGGAATTAGATTATCTAAAATCTACAGGTAATTTAAAATAAAAAACCATTCTCAATTAAAACAAAATAAACCGGATTTCGAATCCTCCAGAAAAAATTATTTTTTAAAGAAAAAAACGAACACGTATGAACAAAAGAGTAATTATCATTATCGGAATAACAATCGCTTTATTAGTGATTAGCATTGTTAAATTAAATTCAAACAAAGAAAAAGTAACCAGCAAATTGTATATCCATGACGCATCGTCAGCGATCCTTGTTGAAGTTGGTCAGCCTTCTACTCATTCTTTTGAAAATTCATTTTCCTTCTTGGGTACATTTGATCCATTTAGACAAAATATAATTGGTTCAGACGGATCGGGAAAAGTTACGCGTTTAGGCTTTCAAGAGGGTGATCGAATTTCGGAAGGTCAATTCTTACTTAAACTGGACGATGAAATGCTATCTATTCAACTAGAAAATGCAGAAATAAATGTCGAAGGTCAAAGAAATGATGATGCGAGAAACTCAAATTTGATCAAAGAAAATGTCGTGACAGGAGTTCAAAGTGAGAAAACAAAATTAGCACTAAAATCTTCTGAGACACAAGTAAAACAAATCAAAAAACAATTGAGAAACACATCATTGTCTGCCCCTTTTTCAGGCACAGTAACTAAAAAAATGATCGACTTAGGAAGTGTCTTAAGTGTTGGGAGTCCTGTATTGGAATTGACAGATATTTCATCGCTTAAATTGAACATTTCAGTTCCTGAACGTGATATTTTAAAGTTCAAAAATGGACAAGAAGTGATTGTCAATGTTGATGTCTATGAAAATAAAGAGTTCAAAGGTAAAATATCGAATATTGGGGTAAAAGCAGATGCAAATCACAATTTTAAAGTGGAAGTACTACTGAAAAATAGTCAAGAAACTCCTATCATGGCCGGAATGTATGGGTCTGTTAAATTAGAAAATTCAAAACCTGTTGTTGCACTTTCAATTCCTAGAAAAGCATTAGTTGGATCTTCCAAAGAACCACGTGTTTATGTGGTTAAAAATGGTAAATCGATCTTAACCTCTTTCACAGCAGGTACTAGCGACGGAGAATACATTGAAGTCGTAAATGGATTAACAAGTAGTGACCGTATAGTCATTCAAGGACAAATAAATATTCAGAACAATTCACAGGTTGTTACAAAATAATTAAGTAAAACTATGACGCTTACAGAACTAGCAATTAAAAGACCGTCCATCATTATTGTAATATTTACAATACTTATCGGTGGTGGTTTATTAAGTTACAAACAACTCAGCTATCAGTTATTACCTGACTTTTCGCCTCCGATAATAACGGTAACTACTCCTTATCCAGGAGCATCTCCCGCCATTGTAGAATCTCAAGTTTCCGAAAAAATGGAAGACGCATTAAGCGGACTTGAAAACATTAAAGAGGTAACTTCTTTTTCTCTTGAAAATGCATCCATTGTGCTGTTAGAATTTAATCATTCTGTGGACCTGGAAACGGTGATGCAAGATGCGCAACGAAAGATTGAAGGTATAAAAAGAATGTTGCCAGACGGGTCAGAAACTCCTGTTATTTCGAAGATTGAACCGAATGCCTCTCCTGTATTGCAAGTTAGCGCTACGTGTAAAAACCTAAGTGACCGCGCCTTTTTTGAATTAATGAAAGAAGATATTTTTCCTTTGTTAAAACAAACAAAAGGAGTTGCCGAAATCAATATTTTAGGTGGTGAAGAGCGAGAAATTCGTGTGAATATTGACAAAGACAAAGTAAAATTATTAGGACTTTCATTAGCCTCCATTAATCAAACTATTTCTGCAGCGAACATTGAATTTCCAACGGGTAAAGTGAAAGATTTAAATGAACAAATGACCGTTCGATTAGCGGGAAAATACAAGACACTCGAAGATCTTCAAAACCTAATTTTATCATCAACTGGAAATTCGACTATTCGCCTCAAGGACGTTGCAGAAGTATATGACGGAGCTGTTGACCAATTGACTATTAGTCGATATAATGGCGTAAATGGGATTGGAATGAGGATCAAAAAACAATCCGATGCGAATGCTGTTGAAATGTCAAAAGTGACACGAGAAAAATTTACTGAATTAGAAAAAAAATACAAAAAAGAAGGCTTAAAATTTGTTGTTGCTACAGACACGTCAATTCCAACTGTTGAGGCTGTTGGTGCTGTTTTTCATGATTTAGAATTAGCAATCCTATTAGTTGCAGCAGTGATGATGCTCTTTTTACACAGTATCAGAAATGCACTAATCGTATTAATTTCTATACCAACATCTTTAATAGCGACTTTTATCGCCATGTATCTTCTTGGGTATACACTGAATTTAATGACCTTACTAGCAATGTCTTTAGTAATTGGTATTCTAGTGGATGATTCAATTGTTGTGCTGGAGAATATTTATAGGCATCTAAAAATGGGAAAAACGAGTCGACAGGCGGCCTTGGATGGTAGAAATGAAATTGGATTTACTGCCCTGGCAATTACACTTGTGGATGTGGTTGTGTTCTTGCCCGTTGTCTTTGTTGAAGGAACAATTTCTGATATTTTAAAACAGTTCTCCATTGTAGTGGTCATCTCTACAATTATGTCCTTATTTGTTTGTTTCACATTAACTCCTTGGTTGGCTTCAAGATTAGCGAAAGAAACAAAATTGAGGAAAGAGAATCCATTTCATATCATATTGATTTGGTTTGAACGCAGAATTACTCTGTTTACAGAGCAATACGTAAAACTTACAGGGTGGGTTCTGAAACACAAATGGGTTGGATTTTTAGTAATTCTTGTAGTTCTTCCTTTTGCTTTAGTAATGATGATGAAAACAGGAATCGTTGGACAAGAATTTGTTTCTCAAGGAGATCAAGGGAAATTTATGATTAAATTGAAATACGATAAAAGTACTCCTTTTAACGAAAACAATGCTACAACTCTAAACATTGAAAAAATGATTCTGGCGCAACCTCAGGTGAAAATGGTTTTTTCTAATATTGGTGGACCAAGTGCTGGAATGGGAGCATCTTCTTTTGGTAATGAATCAAAATCAGAACTTACGGTCAAATTGAAAGATAAAGTGCAGGACACAATTACCACCAGTAATTACATGAATGAAATTCGAAAGAAAATCGAAAAAATGCATGCTGGTATAGAAGTAAAAGCGATTAATATTGGAATGGTAGAATCGGAAGAAGCTCCCATCGAAATCTTTTTAGCTTCCAACGATACTGAGTTATTAATGGATGAAGCGCGCAGGCTAAAAGATGCGATTCTTCACATACCAGGGGCGAAAGATCCAACTATTTCAACAGATGATATTACTCCTGAAATTAGGATTGAACTAGATCGTGAAAAAATGGGGCAATTAGGACTTCCTATTGCTGTAGTTGGTATGCAATTGCAAAATGCCTTGTCAGGAAATTCTGAATCTAATTTTTCTGAAAACAACAATGAATATGATATTCGAGTAATGTTAGACCAAGGTGATAGAAAGAATGTGGATGATATTAAAAATATGAGTTTTACTTCTGTCAAAGGAAATACGGTCGTTCTGGAAGAATTTGCGAAAATTACGCTTGGAAATGGCTTTGCCTCTTTGGAACGTAAAAATCGACTAAGTTCAACCACGATTCGTGCATATATTCAAGGATCAGCTGCTGGAACAGTGGCTCAAAAAATTGAAGAGTATTTGAAAGAAAAACCATTATCTAACAATGTAAAAATGATTTGGGGTGGAGAAGTGAAAAGATCAAAAGAAGGAATGGGTGCCATGGGAACAGCTATGTTAATTGGCTTAATTCTTGTTTACCTGATTATGATTGCTCTTTACGATGATTACATTTATCCGTTAGTGGTTGTTTTCTCACTATTCGGAGCAATTTACGGTGCCATGTTTGCCCTCAACCTATCCTCCTCAAATATGGGAATTTTCACCATGCTTGGGATGCTTATGTTGCTTGGTTTGGTTGCTAAAAATGCCATCTTAATTGTTGATTTTACGAATCACTTAAAAGCACAAGGAAAAAATACTTTCGATGCTCTTCTGGAAGCCGTGAGAGAAAGAATGCGGCCTATTTTGATGACAACCATTGCAATGGTTATCGGGATGATTCCAATTGCTGTAGCGAAAGGCTCTGGAGCAGAATGGAAAAATGGTCTAGCATGGGTTCTGATCGGAGGTTTGACAAGTTCTATGTTTATTACAATTTTATTTGTTCCATTTATGTATCACATTATTGATCAAATAAAAGACTTTTTTAAGTCTAAAAGAAACAAGAAGGAAGAGGCATCAATAAAAGATTTAATATAATATAGTAAACTACAATTTTTTAATTCAAAAGTAGTTCGTAAATTTGCAGAGTAAAAAAATAAATAAAAAAATATTTTATGAACACAACTGAGAAATTAGGTTACAAAGTAAAAGATATCAGCTTGGCTGAATGGGGAAGAAAAGAAATAATGTTAGCGGAAGCTGAAATGCCAGGTTTAATGTCACTTCGTGAAGAGTTTGGTGCTGCAAAACCACTTACTGGTGCTCGTATCGCAGGTTGTTTACATATGACGATTCAAACGGCTGTATTAATTGAAACTTTAACTGCTTTAGGAGCTGAAGTTTCTTGGTCTTCATGTAATATATTTTCTACACAAGATCAAGCTGCTGCTGCTATCGCTGCTACAGGTGTTCCTGTTTATGCTTGGAAAGGTTTAAATGAGGAAGAATTTGATTGGTGTATTGAACAAACAATCTTCGCTTTTAAAGATGGTCAACCATTAAACATGATCTTAGATGATGGTGGTGATTTAACAAATATGGTTTTTGACCGTTTCCCAGAATTAACTGCTGGAATTAAAGGTTTATCTGAAGAAACGACAACGGGTGTTCACAGATTACATGAACGTGTTAAAAACGGAACTTTGGTAATGCCTGCAATCAATGTAAATGATTCAGTAACTAAATCTAAATTTGACAACAAATACGGATGTAAAGAGTCTTTAGTAGATTCTATTCGTCGTGCTACGGATGTTATGATGGCTGGGAAAGTGGCTATCGTTTGTGGATACGGAGACGTTGGTAAAGGTTCTGCTGCTTCATTGGTTGGAGCTGGAGCGAGAGTTATCGTTACTGAAATTGATCCAATTTGTGCTTTACAAGCAGCAATGGACGGATTTGAAGTTAAAAAATTAGATACTGTTATTGGGTTAGGTGATATCATCGTTACTTCAACTGGAAATAAAGACATTATTGTTGGTCGTCATTTCGAAAACATGAAAGACAAAGCGATCGTTTGTAACATTGGTCACTTCGACAATGAAATCAATATGGCTTGGTTAAATGAAAATCACGGTCATACTAAAAACACGGTTAAACCACAAGTTGATATCTACACAATCGCAGGAAAAGACATTATTGTTTTAGCGGAAGGTCGTTTAGTAAACCTTGGTTGTGCTACTGGTCACCCTTCTTTCGTAATGTCAAATTCTTTCACTAATCAAACATTGGCTCAATTAGAGTTATGGGAAAACAGTGCGAATTATGAAAATGATGTATACGTTTTACCAAAACATTTAGATGAAAAAGTAGCTCGTTTGCATTTAGCAAAAATCTCTGTAGAATTAGAGGAATTAACGCAAGAACAAGCGGATTATATCGGAGTTCCAGTTGCTGGTCCATTCAAATCTGATGAATACAGATATTAATTGCAAATTGGAAAATTAGCAAATTACAGATTTGCTAGTTGACATAAAATACAAAAGGGAATCTCAATGAGATTCCCTTTTTTTTATCAATAACTTTCGATAATACAGCATCAGTCTGGATCAAACCCGAATGTTGTGGGGGGTGCTAGAAAAATTACTTTCAAATCTACTACTCTCAAATAACCTTCAAATCTACTTTTGTTTTCATTTCCTCACTTTTCCTTGATGAAAAGTAAGCAAAAATCAAGGATCTTTCCAAGGAATTTTTTACTGCATTCCATTTCGTAAAACCGTTCGTAAATACTTTCCTTCACGCTTTTTTTCGCGTAAAAAGCGAAACGCGATTACGGAAAAATTTACAACTAATTCTGTGGAAAGACCATTTCAACTTCACTTCGAAATGAATTTAATTAGTGACTCATTTTTTTGATATTTTATAATAGGCTCCCCAACTTTCGGTATTGACCCACATCAGTCTTTGAGCAAAGCGGCCTAATGTCTTGCTGTCTAATCTCTATTTACCCTGTTCAAACCTACTATCTTCCTTGCAATGAAATATAGTGAGATGGATCAGTCCATTTTACAATATCTTTAAAAAAACTTCCTATAAACTTCTTTTTTTTTACTTTATATGTATAGAAAATTGAAAAAACTATACATGAAAAATAATATATGTATAGAAAATTGAAAAAACTATACATGAAAAATAATATATGTATAAAAAATAAATTTATCTTTACATAAAATCGTACCTACTATCAGTAGATACAAATTAAACTATTTATGAGTTGGAAACCTTCGAACTTGCCTTATGATGTAGAACTTGAAACCAAAATAGTTTTAAAGAAATTAACGAGCGCGCATAGAGCATTAGCTGAACTAAAAGGACTGGCAAGAAGTTTACCTCAACAAGATATTTTAATTAATATGTTAACTTTTCAAGAGGCAAAAGATAGTTCAGAAGTAGAAAATATTGTCACTACTCACGATGAACTGTATAAGAGTTCACTTACAATTGAAAATTACATATCTCCTGCAACTAAAGAAGTACAAAACTATGGATCTGCTTTGAAAAAGGGGTATGACATTGTTAAAACAAAAAAAATATTAACAATTAATACCATTATCGAAATTCAAAGTGTACTAGAAAAAAACCATGCAGGATTGCGGAAAATGCCTGGAACTAATTTAAAAAATCAAAAAGGTGAAATTATTTTTGAACCACCACAAGATTCTCAAGAGATAATTTCATTAATGAGTAACCTTGAAAAATTCATCAATGACACAACAATAAGTGATTATGACCCGATTATAAAAATGGCTATTATACATTTTCAGTTTGAAAGTATACATCCCTTCTATAATGGAAACGGAAGAACAGGGAGAATAATAAATATATTGTATCTTGTATTAAATGATTTACTCGATTTACCAATTTTGTATTTAAGTAATTACATAATAAAAAATAAAAGTGATTATTATCGCTTATTGCAAGAAGTAAGAGATTCTAATAATTGGGAAGAATGGCTTTTGTATATGATTGAAGCTGTCGAAAAAACTGCTCAGGATACGATAATACTTATTTCTAAAATTAATAATCTAATGATTAATCTTAAATACAATTTAAGAGACAATTATAAATTTTACAGCCATGAATTGCTAAATCATTTATTTAAAAAACCTTATACTAAAATAGAATTCTTAATGGAAGATTTAAATATTAGCCGAATAACAGCTTCTAGTTATTTAAATCAATTAACAACAGGTCAATTATTAATAAAACATAAAATTGGAAAAACAAATTATTATGTAAACAATGATCTTATTCAAATGTTAACTCTTCACAACAGCAAAAGATAATACTCCTACCCATTCACCCTCTTCAACCCTACTCTCTTTCGTGGCGCATCCACTTCTAAAACTTGCACTTGCACCTGTTCTTGCAATGAAATGTATTGAGATGGATCGGTCACATAGACATCTGCTAAATTCGATTTGTGGATTAATCCATTTTCTTTAATTCCGATGTTTACGAAAGCTCCAAAAGCTGTTACATTCGTCACTATCCCGGGTAAAATCATTCCAACATGTAAATCCTCAATGGAGCGAATTCTTGAATCAAATTCCACCACAGTTGCTTTTTTCCGTGGATCTCTACCTGGTTTTTTTAATTCTTTAAGTATGTCATCGAACGTATAGCCGTCCATATCGGGGAAATCCGTTTTTTTAATTTCTTTCAAAACCGTTTCATTTCCAATCAATTCCGGAACTTTTAATTTCAATTGCTTCGCCATTTTTTCAACAGCTTTATAATTTTCTGGATGAATCGCTGAATTATCTAACGGATTCACAGCATCCCGAATTCGTAAAAAACCCGCTGCTTGTTCAAATGCTTTGTCTCCCAATCGTTTGACTTTTTTCAGATCCTCTCTCGATTTAATTCCACCGTTTTCTGTGCGATAAAGGACAATATTTTCAGCGATTGAAATGCCTAAACCAGAAACATAACTCAATAAATAAGGTGAAGCAGTATTTAGATCTACACCAACCGTATTTACGCAAGATACAATTACATCGTCCAAGGCATTTTTCAATAATACCTGATTTACTTCATGTTGATATTGGCCCACTCCTACTGATTTTGGATCTATCTTCACTAATTCAGCCAATGGATCCATCAAACGGCGACCGATCGAAACAGAACCTCTGACAGTGATATCAAAATTTGGAAATTCTTTCCGAGCGATTGAACTAGCTGAATAAATGGAGGCCCCATCTTCATTCACCACAAAAACATCTAAATCTCTGTCAAATTTTACTTTTTTAACTAAAGCCTCTGTTTCTCTTCCTGCTGTGCCATCGCCAATTGCTATGGCATCAATTTTATAGGCTTGAACTAATTGAAACAATTTTGAACTTGCTTTTTCCACCTCCTTTTGAGGAGCATGAGGGTAAATATTTACATTGGTCAATAATTCTCCAGATTCATCCAAACAAACGACTTTGCAACCTGAAGCAAAACCTGGATCGATTGCTAATATTCGCTTGGCTCCCAATGGCGGAGCTAATAAAAGTTGGCGCAAATTGGTTGAAAAAACTCTTATAGATTCTTTATCCGCCTTTTCTTTGGCTTCATTCATGGTTTCTGTTTCCAACGAAGGACACATCAATCTTTTGTAGGATTCAGCGCATGCCTCAGAAACGAGATCCGCACAACCGTCATTTCCTTTTACAAAAAAACGTTCTAAACTTTCCAATGCTTCTTCTTTTGAAGGCTGAGTTTTTAGTGATAAAATCCCTTCACGCTCTGCTCTATACAAGGCTAAAAAACGATGAGAGGCACATTTATAAAGCGGTTCAGAAAAATCAAAATAATCTCTGTATTTTGCCCCCTCTGCTTCCTTGCCCTTAACTAGTTTAGTGGTAAGAATCGATTTGCGTTGAAATAATGTCCGAACTCTCGCTCTTGCAATCGTATTTTCATTGACCCATTCTGCGATAATATCTTTCGCGCCAGAAAGAGCCATTTCCTCATCAATAACATCACCTTTTATAAATTTATCCGCCATTACAAAAGGGTCTCCTCCTTTTTGCGACATAATCATCTTAGCTAAAGGTTCCAACCCTAATTTCTTCGCTTTATCCCCTTTTGTTTGCCGTTTCTGCTTAAATGGCAAGTATAAATCTTCCAGAACAACAGAATCAAAGCAATTTCCAATTTTTTCTTGCAATTCAGTCGTTAATTTCCCTTGCTCTTCAATCGACGAAAGAATCGTTTTTTGACGACTACAGATTTCTTCAAACTTTTTTGAATAATCCCGAATATCTGCAATTTGCACCTCATCTAACCCAACGGTCATTTCTTTCCGATAACGCGCAATAAAAGGAACTGTGGCACCTTCTTGAAGAAGTGATAAGGTGTTTATTATTGATTTTTCGTTAATGTTCGTATGTACTTGTACAAAGCATATTGTTGTCATTATTTGTCAGATTTCGAACAGTAAAGCTATAGATAATTATCGAAGGCAGAAAACGAAACGGTTTAAAAATATTTTGACATGTAGAACGCGTAAATACTGTTAAACTTCATTAAATTAACGTGTGTAAACGAATAGTTTTATACTTTTGATGCTCAACTTGATTAAAATGAAGTATTTAATTATCGTATTAATTTCAATCAGTACGTTTGGTTTTACGTATCAAACATCGTTTTCTGAAACTGGAAAAGCTTGCTATTATGCGAATAAATTTAATGGAAAAAAAACGAGTTCTGGTGAAGTGTTCTCGCAAGAAAACTTAACTGCTGCGCATAAAACACTGAAATTAGGTACACTCGTCAAAGTGACAAACGTAGCAAATGATTCCACGGTTGTTGTTAAAATAAATGATCGTTTGAGTAAATCCTCTCCCTATGTAATTGATCTTACCTTAAAAGCGGCAAATCGTTTAAATTTTGTTAAAAATGGATTCGCAAAGGTGAAAATTGAATCAATTACAGCTCCTTCTGCCAAATAAATTCCGTACATTTAGCAACTAATAAAAGACACGTATAAACAGCCATTATTGAAAGACATAAGCGGTACAAATAAAATAGCTCATTATGAAAAAATCATTTATTCTTCTTAGCACAATCGTTCTATTTTCTTGTTCTCAAAAAACAACGGCCACCATTTCAACGGTGGAAACAAAGAAAGCTTCCGTTGAAGAAATTGCACAAGGAAAAGCATTATATGCACAATACTGCATAGAATGCCACAAAGCGTTTGCTCCTTCTGAATTTTCTGTATCTAAATGGAATCATGAGGTACCTGTAATGGCTAAAAAAGCTAAAATTGATACGCAAAAATCTGATTTGATTCTTGCCTACGTTCTAAATGGTGCTAAACAATAATATTTTTTGATGTTTTCAAAATTACTTGTGGTGGACGCATCAACTGTTCTTGCAGGACCTTCTGTAGGTACTTTTTTTGCAGAACTTGGTGCTACTGTAATTAAGGTGGAAAATGCATCATCCTATGATGTTACACGGTCTTGGAAATTACCCACAGAAGATGCGAATTCAATCATTTCATCGTATTTTTCCAGTGTCAATTTTGGAAAAAAATATATTCAATTGGACCTGAAAAAGGAAGAACATCATACTCAATTCTTAAATCTAATTAAGGTTTCAGATATTTTAATTTCTAATTTCAAAAAAGGAGACGAAGAGAAACTGAAAATTGAGGATGCCGATTTAAGAAGGTGTAATCCTGGATTAATTATTGGAAAAATCAATGGGTTCGGAAAAGAAAGCGATCGCGTTGCCTATGATTTAATTTTACAAGCGGAAACGGGCTTTATGTCCATGAATGGAACACCAGAAAGCGGACCGGTCAAGATGCCTGTCGCTTTAATCGACGTGCTAGCAGCTCATCATCTGAAGGAAGGAATTCTGCTGGCAATGTTAAAAAAGAAAGATTCAGGTGTTGCCTCAACAGTAAGCGTTTCTCTCTACGATGCAGCTGTTTCCAGTTTAGTTAACCAGGCTTCGAATTATTTGATGAACAATCATATACCTCAGAGAATTGGAAGTTTACACCCAAATATTGCTCCTTATGGAGAACTTTTTGAAACGAAAGAAAAGGACTTAATCACTTTTGCGATTGGCAATGATTTACATTTTTCAAAACTTTGTACGTACCTTCATTTAGAAAATTTAACCAAAAAGCCGGAATTCAGTACGAATCAATCACGTGTTTCAAACCGGGAAGAATTGCAACGTATTCTTCAAAACGAAATAGGCAAATTATCCACTTCAGATATTCTTTCAGAAATGAATGCTTTTCATGTACCTGCTGGAAAAGTAAAAAATTTAGAGGAAGTATTTCAAAATGAAGATTTGCAGTCATCCATTTTAAAAGAAGAAATTGCAGGAACGCCCACACAAAGAATTTCATCAATCGCTTTTAGATGGGAATAGAAATCAGATCGCCGAAAACAGAACTGGAGTGGAACGTGTACTATGATCTTCGCTACAGAGTAATGAGAGAACCTTTGCAAAAACCAAGAGGATCTGAAAAAAATGAAGGAGATGCGCTTGGACAGCATTTTGCGTTGTATGAAAGCGGAATTCTTCAAGCGATTGCTCGGTTAGACACTTCAGAACCCGGAATTGCACAAGTTCGTTTTGTTGCAGTGGAACTAACCACCCAAGGAAAAGGCTTCGGTAAATTGATTATGAACGCAGTTGAACAGAAAGCGAAGGCAGATGGGAATTCTAAAATGATTCTGCATGCGAGAGATTATGCGGTTAAATTTTATGAAAAGTTGGACTACACCTTATTGGGCGAATCGTACAAATTATTTGATATTTTACAACACTATTTGATGGAGAAGGAGTTAAAATAACCGCTACGTTCAGCACTTAATTCTTTACTTTCCGCAATCTTTCTTCTATCTTTTTTGTCAACAGCGCGAAAAACAATTTAGCATCTTTTTCATTCAATTTTCGACCAAATCGAATTGTTTTGCCCATGTAATCAAATTCCATTCTTTCCCCTCCTTTTACCCACGGAGAATTTTCCCACACGGCTTGCAAAGAATTTTCTTTGGGTTGATGCATTCTCATTTTTTTAATATTCTCTATATAATAAGGAGTTGCTTTGCCGTAATTCTTGATCGAACGTTTGTACACAAAAGCGGTTTCATTTATTTTAATTAATTCTTTCCCCCACAACAACCAAAAGTAAGATCTACCTACTTTATAAGCGTAATACAACCAAAAAGCTAGAAATACAACCACAATAATATTCTCTTGATCACTTAATTTAAATTGGAGACTATAGAGAATAACAGAAATACCAATGACCATCCACATTCCAATCCAAGCGCCCATTAGCGCTTTGACAATGGTTGTAGCTGCTGGATATATCACAAATGTTGATTTTTGCTTATCTTCTAAAAAACTTATACGTTGACCAATCCATTTCATTCTGCAAAAATAGGAAAAGATACACGATTAAAAGTAATTTGCGAAAGACTTTTCAAGAATGTAGAAAGGGAACTTTAAAATTCGGGAACGAACGCCATGATCTTGCAAATCTGCTATTCTTATATAACACTCAAATCTAAATCGGTTACTATTTTTTCACTTTTATGAATCAAGTCGTATTTTTGTGGAGATAATAAATTTATCTTTTAAATCGACAATTCAAATGCATTTTCTATTTCTCAATAAGTTCACTTTTTCCGTTGATTACTGAAAACGTTTTATCTATCTTTTTCTTGCCATTTTTTTCTTTTATTGTGGTAATATTGGTGTAGTTGGCAATAATTTCTTCTGGAGTGATATGGAGTGTCAAATAGCCATGTTCGGTATTATTGCAGTACTTCATGTGCGGATTATTTTTTAAATACAACGCCTTGCGTGTTTCAGCTATTTCTTTTGAATAATATTCATCATCGTTGGCAGAGGTGATACTAGTTACTACAAATTCTACAGCAACATTATCTTCCTTTTCCTTTGTTCCGTTTAAATCTGTTTCCATAGCGATCGATCTATGATAATCTCCTGTGACAATAATGGTGTTTTGAATATTTTGTTGTTGCAGGTATGAAATAAATTTCTCTTTTTCAAAAGGATATCCATCCCAACCATCCATGTATTTTTCACCTTTTAAAATGGAAGGATAATACATCGGACCAACTGGGACTTGATTACAAATAATTTTCCAGGTGTGATTTTTACGAAGGTTTTGCTGCAGCCAACCGAACTGCTTTTTTCCAAGAATTGTTCGAGTAGAATCGTAATAATTGGATACTTCCATACTATCCACTTGTTTCGATCTCTCTTCTATTCTTGTATCTAAGACAATTAAGTTGATGAGCGATCCAACAGAAAACGATCTGTATAATGGCTCGTTTTCTTTGGGTGTAATGGGTAGCCATTCATAATATGCTTTTTTTGCAGCATCTTTTCTGCTCAAGAAACTTCCTTCATTTTCTTGGTGATTTTGTGCTCCTGTCATATAGGCATTGTCCGCAATTTCGTGGTCATCCCACGTGGTGATGATTGGTTTTAATTGATGTAATTTCATTAAATCTTTATCCAATCGATACAAGGAATAACGTGTTCTATAATCTGCTAAGGTGATAATTTCATGTGAAGGAATATTGAACCGACCAATGGTGGTGTCTCCGTATACCCCAACTCCATATTCGTAAATGTAATCACCTAGATGAACTACTAGATCTATTGCCTCGTCTTCCGCTATTAATTTATAATTGGTGAAATAGCCAAATTCATAATTGCTGCAAGATGCAAATGCAATGTTAAACGATTCCACTTTTGAGGGAAGCGTTTTGGTCGTTCCAATAATTGAAAAAATAGAATTATACGTGAAACGATAATAATAAATATGATTCGATTTTAATGCTTGAATTCTTTCTTTTATCGTGAAATCTTTTGTTTCATCTGTTACTGAATTTCCCTTTTGAACAATTGAATTGAACAAAGAATCAGTAGCGATTTCATAGGTAATCACGGCCTTTTTTACCGACGTTCCAAGTGTAACTTTTGTCCAAATCACCACAGTATTTTCTGTCGGATCACCGCTTGCAACACCATGATAAAAAGGGGCTTTCGATGGATCTAAAAAAGGCAGTAAATCTTGATCTATATTGAGTTTTTCTTGTGCAATTCCAACTGTTTGTAAAAGTAATAAACAGAGTATTAAATGGAAGCTTATCTTCATTTTTTTTAGATAAAATTAGTCGCAAATTTTCGAAGTACTGTTAATAGGGTATTAAAAATGAGTTAAATATAGTATTATTTTTCAATGAAATAGACCCGTTTTCTCAAAATAAAGCCATAAAAAAAGGGAGACATTCGCCTCCCTTTCTATACATTCTTACTGCGATTATCTAATTACTAATCGTTTGGTTGTTTTTTCATTATTAATGGTCAATTCTACTAAATACATTCCTGCTTCTAGCGAAGAAGTGTTCATCTGGATATTCGAAGCACCGCTCATTGAACCGTAGTTTCGCGCAGCCACTTCTTTTCCTGACATATCGATAACTCTTAATTCTACTTTTGATTCTTTTTTCAAATTAATAGTAACCATAGCACTTGTAGTAGCTGGATTTGGATAGATTGTAAAAACATCATCAAATTGACTTGTTTGTAAATTTTCTACTCCAACGTATTCATATCCTGCAACAAAACCATTGGTAACTGCTTCAGCAATTGTTGCACGTCCAGCATTGTCAACTTTTCCTGTACCATCAATTAACATCCCAATGATATCAATTTTTGTTTCATCCCACGTTGCTGGAAGAACAAATGTGTAATCCATTGTATGCGTTGCTCCACTTGCAATCGTAGCTGGAAAAGCAGCTGCAGAACCAACAAATGAAGGTTGTATTTGTCGTGCCACGTGATTGTAAACCATTTGCGAAGCAGGGACAGGATTTGCAAGTAACTCAAAACCTCCCATTACACCTGATCCTCCTCCTTGATAATAATTTGCTTGATAGTACCCAGAAGCAGTACCATGAACTCCATCTTCCGTCAATACACATGCTAATTTATAGGCATTTGTCGCACTTGAAGTGAAATTTGCTGACACTGATACATGCAAAGTCCTTGTGGTTGCATCATACGTTGCTCCATTGGTAATTAATGCTTTTGGTGCTATCTGCAAACGTGTTAAAATCGAACCTTCCATGGCTGATGGATCAATTCCTGCAACCCGATCAACAAGTGCTGTTGGAAAACTAGTAACAGCAAGTCCTGCATTATAAATAGAATCCATCATTGGATCATCATTGTGAACAGCAATTCCTGCCCAATAGTCATGGTATTTATCCGTCATCAAGCCCATGTAAACAGAACCTCTAACACACCAACCACACCAAGTACCTGTTCCTTCTTCTGTCACAACCATTTTTCCAGCGGCAGGCAAAATTGGATCAACCAAAAGATCACCCACATTATCCGTTAGATCTCCATCGGCACCCGCTCCATTCACATTACTTAAAGTGATTATCATAGGATATGAACTGGCGATTAGGGTAATATTATTAGTCATTGTAAAAGATTGCTCTGCCAATGAAGCCATTGATAATCCCGTAAATGATTTATTTTCAGTAATTCCATTGTAATTTGCTGCAATATCAAAACTGGTGACAGCTCCAATTCCTAAATTTCTTACTTTAAACGAAACTGGAACTGAATTTCCTGCAATATTTGCACCATCAAAACTAGTGTAGGTGACAGCAGCATTTACAGCAGGCAATACATAAGGAGTTACTGTGGTTGTGAAATCATCAATGAAATAATTAGCATTAAAAGGAGTCACATTATCTACAGGAAAGATATCAATAGCAGCAATCTGATTCACAGAATTAGAAAAAGATCCTTGAGAAACATTGTCAAAGAATACTTCCCACTTATTTGTATTAAAATTAATATCAAGGCGGAAGTTAAACCAAGATCCTTGAGGGTAATTAGCTATAAATCCTGCCTGTTGATTAAAAACCAATGTGCCATCGTCATTAAAAATAGCATCTAATGCATACGTAACACCGGGTACTGCTGTTTTTTGTAAATTAAAATAAGCAGCAGCTCCACTAGCCACTTTCATATTAAAAGCCATTGAAAACTGACCCGTATTCAGAACTCCAAAATTACGGATCACATCGGATGGTCCTCCAGTAGAAGCGGTTGAAACAAAGTGAAGAGAATTTGCACCACTGAAAGCATCAGCATTCGATACCAAAACATCATCAGTACCTCCCACAGCCCCAGACCATGTGGACCATTGACCAGCAATTTTGAGGGCCAAGTAGCGACCCCGCAGTATACGAATCAAAATTATCCGTAAACGTCTGTGCTTGAGAAAATAAGGATAAAAAAATTGATCCTAAAAAAGTAATTTTTTTCATAGTCATCGTTATTTAAGTTTAAGACATTGTAAATATAAACGGAAAAGAGTAAAAAAACGAACACGAATTGCGCTACTCTTGAAATCCTATTTTTTTTGAAGAGATAAGAGGGTAAAACCTTATTTTTTAAGATATTATCCTATGACTTTATCTCAGATAATCACTTCATATATCTAAAATCCTGATCTTTTTTGATCGATTTTATGGCTTCAACGATCAACTGTATTGTATTTTCTACATCTTCTTTCCGGCACATTTCAACGGTTGTGTGCATGTATCGCAATGGCAATGAAATCAACATCGAAGGCACACCATTGTTTGAATAGGCAAACGCATCTGTATCAGTACCAGTAGCTCGGGAAACTGCTGCTCTTTGAAACGGAATCTTGTGCTTTTCAGCTACTTTCAATACTTGTTTGAGTAAATTATTCTGCACGGCTGGACCCACTGTAAGTACGGGACCATTTCCGGAATGTAAATCGCCTTGCTCAATCTTATTCACCATGGGCGTTTGCGTACAATGACAAACATCTGTAATAAGGGCCACATTTGGCTTAATTCGCTGCGCAATCATTTCCGCACCTCTCAATCCCACTTCTTCTTGAACAGAATTTACGATGTATAATCCAAACGGTAATTCTACTTTATTTTCTTTCAATAAACGAGCAACTTCAGCAATCATAAAACCACCCATTCTATTGTCAAGCGCACGACCTACATATCGATTTTTATTCAAAATCATGAATTCGTCTTCATACGTAATCACACACCCAACATACACACCCAACGCTTCTACTTCTTCTTTTGTAGCACAACCGCAATCTAAAAAAATATTTTTCATGCTGGGTGTTTCCTCTTTCTCTTGTCGCATGTGAATCGCTGGCCAACCAAAAACAGCTTTTACAATTCCTTTGTCGGTGTGAATATTTACTCGTTTTGAAGGTGCAATCATGTGATCTGAACCTCCATTTCTTCTTACATAAATAAACCCTTCCTTCGTTATGTAATGAACAAAATAGGATATTTCATCTGCATGGGCTTCAATAACTACCTTGTATTCCGCCTTCGGATTTATCACTCCAACGGTTGTTCCATAATTATCTGTAAAGTATTCATCGATATAAGGCGTGATATACTCTAACCATAATTTTTGCCCTTCGACTTCAAAACCTGTCGGCGAAGCATTGTTTAAATAATTTTCTAGAAATTTTTGTGATTCTTTCGTGATAATTTTTTTCATTCCAATTTATTTTAAAAGCGTAACATTTCCTTTAACGATGGATTCCACATTATCTATGCACGTTACCTTTAAGTAGTAATCATATACATCTGGCTCCATTTTTTTTCCTTTATACGTTCCATCCCAACCCACTGATCGTTCAAAAGATTCAAACATCAGTTCTCCCCATCGATTAAATACCCTAAATGTCATATCTTTAATCATTTTGCCTCGTACATACAAAACATCATTTTGCCCATCACCATTGGGAGAAAAGGCATTTGGAATAAACAGAGAAGGTTCATTGCAGATAAAAGGGAAAATTTTCACCCAAATAGTATCCATCTTCGTACAAATTCCATCGGTCACAAACAAGGTGAAAAGAGTCGTAACGTTGACTAATGTATTCGTCGTCTGCGAAGTAGGACTCTCCACTCCTGCGCTCGGTGTCCAAGAATAGGACAATCCATCTGGCTGAGCTGTCAGTACAACGGTTGTCCCTTCTGGAACTAGATTGTCTGAAACAGATGCGATCACCTCAGCCGGATTTACAACACTTACCGCAATAAAAAGGGAATCCACAAGAATACATCCATTGGAAGCTGTTGCCGTCAAATACACATATTGACTAACCGGCGGTGCAACAAATACTTGATTTGTAGTCGAAGGAGTCACGATTATTGAAGCAGGAGACCAAGCATACGTAAAGGTCAACGCAGGATTTGTATTAATAGCTGAAATCTCCACAATATCCCCAGAACAAATGGCTTCAACTCCCGTAAGATCTAGATCTGAACTCGTAAAATGAATTTGGACCGAATCAATTTTTGGACAATTCCCTAGATTATTTACCATCACATAGTAGGTCGTATTCACCTCCGAATTTACGGTCAATGTAGAATCTAACACATTGGTATTTAAAGTGTCAGAAAAATTAATTGATGAAGACCAAACAAAGCTACTTGCGGTACCGAAACTATTAGCTGTTAAGATTTGAGTACTTGGGTAACATTGCTCAACATCAGGAGAAACAGTTAATTGCGTTAATTCAGCGACCGTGATGACAATTTTGGCAGTATCCGTTAAGTTACAAATACTATCCGTAACATATAAAAACACGTCGTAGATACCAGGATCTGAATAGGTGATAATTGGATTGAAAATAATAGTACTTGTGTCTCCATTGCCAAAATCCCAGAGATAACTATCCGACGCAGAAGAGGTGTTTTCAAAAATAACTTCAAAATCAGTACACCCTAAATTATCTCCCACCACAAATTCAGCTTTTGGAATAATGGCGAAATCGAATTTAAACACAATATTATTGCAATTTGAACTTAAGTTTGAATTTGACCAAGCTCCCGGATTTGGATACGTCGGAAATGTGCTATGTCCGCCGCAACCGCCACAAACGGATTGGTAAACAACGCCATTCCTGTCAAAACGAGAAGTTCCTCCATCGACATGTTCAGCAGAATGAGGATCTCCAATGTAGGACGCATAAATCTTAAAATTAAACGTTCTATCCAATACAAAAAGATAAAAATTAAATCCATCGTCACTGCTTGCTTGAAACGCATCAGGAGTGGTCGGCATGCCTGTCAATGCTGCACCTGTCAAGATATTTCCACCCCAACCAGAAACATACATATTTCCACAAACATCCACTAAGAATGCTGCGGGAGAAATATTCACCAAAGGACTTCCATTCCCAAAAACCGTAGAGTTCAAAGCCGTTGTCAGTGAAGGATTTAACTTGCAGATAAACTGACTACTATTTGCGTCTACATATCCTGAATTAATCACAGGAAACAGTCCACCCTTCGATTGACCAACGACAAAAACATTGTCATTTCGATCAATTTCAACAATGTACACTTGATCATAATCAGAAGTACCGATATAACTAACTCCCGATAAAGTTAGTCCAGAAGGTGTTATTTTCCCCACAAAACCATCGGCGATTCCACCGCTATAAATTGGTAAAAATTTCCCTGCGGTTTGTGGCAAATTATTTGAGCTCGTTCCTCCCGCAAAAACGATATTAAAACTGGAATCTATTTTAACAGAATAACAGCCATCATTGTTAGAACCTCCAAAATAACTTGACCATCCTAGAGCAGATAAATCATTCGATAATTTGAAAATAACGCCATCTTGCATTCCCGCATTCGCCGGTTGAAAAGCATTTAGCACCGGAAAATCTGTTGATCGAGAACTTGAAGCAATGACACAATTCCCATTTTCATCTAACATTATTTCTCCCCTTGAAGAATCACCATAATTGTATGTTAGAGAATCATAAGAAGACGCTGAACTATAGATGCCAGATGAAAGTTTGTAATTTACACCATCATTTCCAGAGCCACCCATATACGTTGAACCCATTAATGCGTGGCCATTTGCACTTAATTTAGCGACATAAATATCTGTTCCTTGATCGGTATAATATACCCCATTTTGAAGAAAACTTAATCCTGCCACTCCACCTGCATGCGTTGGTTGATACCCTCCTTGAATTGGAAAATCTACACTAGATGTTGCCCCGAAAAAATAAATATTATCAGACAAATCCGTAATCATACTGTTCACAATTTCCGTTCCTTGCACTTCATCGCCACCTCCCATAAAAGATGTCCAAAGCATGGAAGTACCATCGGAGGAATACTTGGAAATAAAAACATCTGTTATTCCATAATTTGGTCCGGTAACCACTGTGAAATTTGAGGTAACATCAAAAGCTAAGTTATCTGGAGTAGGATATCCATTTCCAAAAATTGTCCCGCCACTATATGCTTTCCCATCATGCCCATACGTAGCGGTCATACCAAAATTATCCGTGATAGATCCACTGTAGGTGGCAAAAACAAGCACGGGATCGATCACCAACTCAACCTCTGGATTGTATTTTCCCAATCGAAAAGAAACCTGATTATCATTCAGGACAAAAGCGCAGGGAATTTCAATTATTTTTCCATTAATAATTTGATATGAATACGGTTTTTGCTCAATAATATTCCCCAGATCTGTTGAAATAATCAAGGCTCCTTTTGTATCTACTTGAAGTTGTTTTTGCCCCACGTACTCCAGTTGAATTATTTTTGGATCCGTTTTCGGTTTGACATGAAATTCATATTTTAATTCCTCCAAATGTTCAATTAATTTCATATCGATACCATCATATAATTCCGCTAAATTAGCTTCACTATATCCATGAACATCCGACGCCCACTTTTCCTTTTTATTACCAATAAAATAATTGAAATATTGCTCTGTTTGATTTATTTTCGTAATTGTATTTATTTTATTGGATCCCACGAAATTCAAATGAACCACCGTTTGCTTCAATTCCGTATCAAGGAGAGAATCTTTAAAATTGGCATGCGCATTATGAACAGCGGAAAAGTCTTGTAAATGAAATACAAACTTATTTTGCTGAATCCATAGATTGCCTCCCTGAAATTTAGACTTAAATAATACATTTTTATCCCATTGCCCTTTATTTTCAATAAAAGCATGATGTATGGAATGTGAATGATTTATTTCCTGAGAAAAAAAATTATTTTGAAAGAGCAATAAAAGGACAAAAAAGGTTACTATCTGTTTCATTTTCATCAAAACTTTGAATTAAAAGTAGTGAAAAAAAAAGAAATACTAAAATATTGATTAATTGGTGAGAAACTTCATCAGAACAGAAGCTATTTTATATTTTATTTAAAAGCTCATCTGGCGCCAAGACCAAAAGCTCGCATCCCTTGAAATCTTTTGTATTCCGAGTAACTATACAATCCATATTTTGAATGGAATAGGCGCATAACATTTGAATTGCATCTTCAAAGTCTTTATGTTTTGATTTAAGTCCTTTTTTAATCACATCGACATCCACGGGTATCACTTGAATAAAGTCTAATAACTGGTAGAGAACTTTTCGCAACTCCCTCTCTTCTAGATACTTTTTCAATAAATAGTGCGTTGTCGCAATAGAATGAGACGATGTGTAAAGTTCAATTTTATGTTCTTCCGCTTTACTGAAAAGATCTACGGCGAATTTACTAAACGGTCTCCTGTCCGCTATCAGATCGACCAGTATATTCGTGTCTACAAATATTTTATTCATAAATGTTTCTTTTCAAAATAAGAAGCCAATTCTTTATCTTCATCAAAATCCTTCGGAAGTTTAACAGCTCCAATTATCTTTTTAAGTTTCGGTGACACTTTTTGATCACTTTCTTCTTCCGTTATCGTTTCCAGGTATTTTTCAATAATATCAGATAAACTTCTACCCGTACTTTTAGCATATACTTTTGCTCGTTCAATGATAGATTTTTCAAGCGTTAACGTTAATTTTGTTGTCATTACACGTGTTTTTTATTCAAATATACGTATTATGTTTAAAAAATCCAAAGGAAAGAATAAATTTTGTTTGTATTCAACTCATTTTCTTATGATAATTACAAGTCTAAGTTGAAATAATGTTTAAATCATTTTTTATATTTTCTCATTCACATAATTAAGTTCACAAAAACATATTATTTTTCTAAAATATCACTTCAAAAAACTTACTTTCGTAGTTATCAATAAAACAGTATGACAAATAGAATTACTTCTCTTTTTAATATACAATTTCCAATTATTCAGGCAGGTATGATCTGGTGTTCAGGGTGGGAATTAGCTTCTGCCGTTTCAAATGCGGGCGGACTGGGAATTATTGGTTCAGGATCTATGTATCCCGCAATCTTAGAAGAACATTTGATTAAATGTAAGCAAGCTACCGACAAGCCTTTTGCTGTTAATTTGCCCATGCTCTATCCCAATATTCAAGAACACATCGATTTAATAATCAAATACAAGGTTCCGATCGTTTTTACTTCGGCTGGTAATCCAAAAACATATACTTCCCTGCTAAAATCTCACGGAATTACCGTTGTTCACGTTGTTTCAAGTGTGAAATTTGCTAAAAAAGCAGAGGAAGCTGGAGTGGATGCCGTTGTTGCTGAAGGATTTGAAGCGGGCGGACATAACGGAAGAGATGAGACCACCACTTTGTGCTTAATTCCAATGGTAGCCGAGCAAGTTAAAATTCCATTAATTGCTGCAGGAGGAATCGGTACAGGACGTGGGATGCTAGCAGCAATGGTTTTAGGTGCTGACGCTGTTCAAATTGGAAGTCGATTTGTTGCTACTCCTGAATCCAGCGCGCATGCAAATTTCAAAAAAATTGTCTGTGATTCGAATGAAGGCGACACCTTGTTGACATTAAAAGAATTAACACCTGTTCGACTCATCAAAAATCCATTTTTTCAGAAACTTCAAGAGGCGTATAAAAATTGTGCGACTGAAACAGAAATTCTAGAACTATTGGGCAGAGGAAGAGCAAAAAAAGGCATGTTTGAGGGTGATTTAACGGAAGGTGAACTTGAAATTGGTCAAATTTCAGGACTAATTCATGAAATAAAACCGGCTGCAGAAATAGTAAAAGAAATAATATCTGAGTTTAACTTCGCCAAAAACGAACAAAATTCTCCTAAATACATATTCGAATGATTGAATTTGAACGATTTAAATTAGATAATGGATTAACAGTCATTTTTCATAAAGATGTGACAACACCGATGGCAGTTGTAAATACTTTATTTGATGTCGGGGCAAGAGATGAATCGGAAGATAAAACTGGTTTTGCACACCTATTCGAACACCTCATGTTTGGTGGTTCAGTAAATATTCCTGACTTTGATGCTCCTCTTCAAAACGCCGGAGGAGAAAGTAATGCATTCACATCCAACGACATAACTAATTATTACAACGTCCTTCCTAATTATAATGTAGAAACGGCTCTTTGGCTCGAAAGTGATAGAATGCTATCATTAGGCTTTACTCCAAAAAGTTTAGAGGTACAAAGAAATGTTGTCATTGAAGAATTCAAACAACGCTATTTAAATCAACCGTATGGTGATGTTTGGTTAGAATTACGGCCATTAGCCTACGAGGTTCATCCCTACAAATGGGCAACCATAGGTAAAGAAATAAGTCATATCGAAGATGCCACGATGGAGGATGTAAAAGCCTTTTTTCAAAAACATTACAACCCTTCCAATGCGATTCTATGTATTGCTGGAAATTTTGAATTAGAATATGTCAAATCCCTTGTTCAAAAATGGTACGGGAACATTCCTTCTGGAAAAAAACCTGCTAGAATATTACCGCTTGAACCTGCACAAAAGAAATTCAAAGAAAAAACGATAGAACGAAATGTTCCTACCGATGCTTTTTATTATGCTTTCAAAATGCCTGAACGTCGCGATCCTGCTTATTATATTACGGATATTCTTTCGGATGCTTTAGGTAGAGAAAAGTCGTCCCGCTTATATATTTCATTGAAAAAAGAAAAACAAATAGTATCGAGCATTGGAGCCTATATTACAGGCTCAATTGACCATGGTCTGCTAGTTGTTTCAGGAAAATTAAATAATGGAAGAACATTTGAAGAACTAGATAATGCACTCTGGGAAGTAATTGATGAGCTAAAAAAGAATCAAATGTCTGAAGAGGAATTAGCAAGATTGATGATTAAAATTAGAACTGAAAAAGAATTTTCGGAACAAGGTTTGCTGAATAGAGCAATGAATCTTTGTACTTTCGAATTATTAGGAGATGCGAATGGAATAAATGAGGAAAAAGAAATTTACCAATCCATAGAATCCGAACATATACTTGAAATGGCAAAGTGTATTTTAGTGAAAACAAATTGCACTTTATTAAAAGTTAAAGCGACACAAGATGCTAAATAAAACGAAACAAGAAGATTTAAAAACAGTTGATAAAATTGTCAACCCGCCTATTTACGAAGCTCCAGCAGAAGCGAAGGGAAATAAAACGATAAAACCAAAGTTAAAAGGCGTTGAAAAAATTGTCAACCCGACTATTTACGACACTCCCTCAAAAGATAAGTTAAATCGAAAGATACAACCCGAGTTAAAAGCAGTTGATAAAATTGATTTTGTCAACCCAACTATTTACGACATCACTTCAGAGGTGAAATTATTTTTCATGAAAGATGTTCCAAATGAAACAGCTAGAATTGAGCTTTACTTTGACGGAGGAAATACAAGAGGCAAAAAAGGAATTCCCACTTTTGTGAGTAGTTTATTACTTTCTGGAACGGATGAAAAAAATTCAACTGAAATTAACAATGAAATTGATGCTTTAGGAGGTTTCATGGAAAGTGGGATTTCTTCCGAGACTTCTGTTGTTACCATGTATTGTCTGCGCGAAAATATACTTCCCATTGTTCATGTTTTAACAAATGCAATTGACAATGTATCTTTTCATGAAAGAGAAGTTAATGAACTATTAGCGGACAAAAAACAATCCTTCTTGATGAACATGGAGAAAGTAAGTTATTTGGCTCAAAGAGCTTTTCAACAGCGCTTATTCCATTCGTCAGAAAAATATTCCTCAATCGCAACGGAAGATTATTATGATAATGTATCTATTTCCGATTTGAAAAAATTCTTTCAAGAACACTATCAAAATGGATTAACCAAAGTGGTTGTGGTTGGAAATATTGAACAAGATTCCGTAGATGAAATAATTGACACCTTGGGTAAATGGGTCAAAAAAGGAAGCTGCGAATTTGAAAAAAATATACAAAATCTACCGGGACAAATTCATATCACCAAAGAAAATGCCGTTCAAACAGCCATCCGAATCGGGAAAATATTATTCAATAAAACACATGAAGATTTTAATGATTTCATGGTTCTAAATACGATTCTTGGGGATTATTTTGGAAGTAGATTAATGTCAAATATTCGCGAAGAAAAAGGATATACCTACGGAATTGGATCCATGGTGGCTGAGTATAATCATATCGGATATTTCATGATTGCCACTGAAGTTGGGAACGAAGTAAAAGAGGATACTTTAACTGAAATTCAGTTCGAAATCGAAAAATTAAAAACAGAATTGGTTCCGCAAGAAGAACTAGATTTGATAAAAAATTATTTATTGGGTCAACTTCTAAAAAGTGCAGATGGACCGTATTCAATGATGGATTTATATTTAAGTGCGGAAGCGCAAGGCTTGGATTTTGAGTTCTACAATCAAGCGATAAAAGATCTTCATGCCATCACGCCTGAAAGAATTCAAGAATTGGCGATTAAACATCTTGTTTGGGATGAGATGACAATCGTTTCTGCAGGTTAATCATAAAATGGTGAAATGAGAAAAAATATTTTTCTTCTAAATGATGCAAATTATCATCAAAAGAAACAATTATTTTACGCTTTCTTCTTTACCATTTTTACGGTTATTGCCCTTGGAATAGATTCTGTTTCGTTTCTTTCCAGTTTTTTTGATGGCAGACAAATCACAAATGTTTTAGCCATTGCATACTTTTCATTATTTTTCTATGTTTCTGATAGCACATTGAAAAAATTGATGCTGTTGATGGTTTTACTTTCTTATATTGGAGAAATCATTTTTTGCACTTTGCTGGGAATGTACCATTATCGAACAGAAATGATCCCGCTCTATGTTCCTTTTGGACACGCGATTGTCTATGCTTCAGGATACGTTTTTGCTCACACAAATTGGGCTATCAAGCATGAAAAAAGAGTACGTCGACTATTTATTGCTTTTTTTATCCTTCTCTTTATAGCGGTCGGATATTTTTTAAATGATGTTTTCTCCTTGATTTTTGGCGCCTTATTCTTCGTTATTTTGAAGCGAAAAAAATGGCAAAATCTATACTGCTTTATCGCTCTTTGCGTGCTATTTATTGAATTAGTCGGGACATATTTCAAATGTTGGACCTGGGCAACTAAAACATTTAGCCTCATTCCAACTGCAAATCCTCCGATGGGAGCTATCTTTTTTTATGCCGGCGGAGATGTTTTACTAGTCAAAATAATTTCATATTTGAATAAAATTAAAAAAACATAAAACCCCGATTAAGAAACTGCTTCACTATATTTGTACTAAAGTTAACAGTTGAGCGTTTAATTCAATATGAAAAATAAAGAGTACCTTCATTTAATTATATATTTCGCTTTTCTATCCTTATTTGCTTTTCATTTGCAAGCAGGGCAACTGATCAATAAATCTACTTCTCACTTTCTATTTTCGCCTGATTCTATTAAAACTCATTCTTCTGCAGAAACGCAAGAAAAGTCAATCGGTTTTGCCATCAATTGCATTCAAACAGATGTGCTCAACACGACAACCATTACTTGGACTCCCTTCAATGATGTAGCAGGTGATTTCGTTGAATATCAAATTTACTCCACAGAAAATGGTTTATTAGGAACAATTCCGGCGATCAATACTACCACTTTTTCTGAAATAGGATTGAGCTTGATTAATGATTATTACATTGTTGCTATTTCTGGCGCGGGCGGTTTAACGCAAACATATAGCGATACACTTGAGAATATTCATTTAAACTTAAATAATCCTTCCGATGGTACCGCCAACTTAACATGGAATAATCCTTCTACAGCTCCTTTATCTTCGATGAATGCGTATACTAAAATCTATAGAGAATATCCTGCAGGTACTTGGACAATTAGAGATAGTGTTCCTTTTGCAATACGCTTTTATAAGGATACCATTGACATTTGTCAAGCATTTCTGAGTTATAAGATAATCGTTTCTAATCTTCCATGTGATTTTATTTCTAATACCTGTGGTGATAATTTTAAGGACAAATTAACGCCTGATATCCCAACAATTTCATGGGTTACAATTGATACGTTAACAGGAAATGTGACGGTGACTTGGAATCAAAATGGGCAATCAGACACCTACGGATACATTATTTATTCGATTGATGTCAATGGATTTCCAACTGAAATTGATACCGTTTGGGGAGTAGAAAATACAAGTTATACCTACAATACAGATGTGAATGCCGGCCCACTGACTTATTCCATTGCAGCCTTTGATTCGTGCCTAACATCATCATTAATTCCTTCCTACCAAACGTCGGCGAAAGCAAATCCTCACACGACTGTTTATCTGCGTGGCGTTGTTGGAATTTGTAATAATATGGTTCAATTGAATTGGACTCCCTATCTTGGTTGGGATAATTTATCAACCTATGAAGTGTGGGGTCATATCGTTGGTTTACCTTGGCAAAAATTTGGATCAACAAGTGCTTTAACATATGCAATTCCTGGAAGTCCATTGCAAAACTATTGCTTTGCAATCAAAGCAGTTGCTGACGATGGAGTAGAATCGTTTTCCAATCGTTTTTGCCTGACGATTATTGCACCATCACAGCCTTCTATACATTATTTACAAGTGGCTACTGTGAACGCAAATAAAATTGAATTACGCCATTTAATTGACGTAGTTGGAGGGGTGAAATTTATTTCTTTTCAACGATTGAATGCCAAGAATATTTTTGAAGAAATTGGAAAAATGGCTGTAAATTCAGCCAACAATACTTTTATTGATTCGCTTGTTTTTGTAGACAAATATTCCTACACCTACAGAGTAGTTGTCATTGATAGTTGTGGAAACGATGGAGCCATTTCTAATACGGCATCAACCATTTTACTCACGGTAAAAACATTTGACGATCAAAGAATTAACTATTTAAACTGGTCGAAATACTCGGTATTCAATGGTCCAATTTTAGGATACAATGTCTACAGAGGATTTGACGGGTACTTCAGCCCTTATCCCCTAGCCTATTTATCCAATGATCAATTTTATTATGAAGATATCCTCCCGGAAGAAGACACGATCGCAAAAACCTGCTATTACGTTCGGGCTATTGAAGGTGCAAACCTGTATGGATTTAATGAAAATAGTCAGTCAAATGAAGTTTGCCCCATTCTTCAACCACTGATTTACATACCCAATTCTTTTACTCCAAACGGCGACGTTAATAATCAAACATTTTTACCAATCGTGTCATTTTATGATTATACAAGTTATAATTTAACCATTTTTGACCGTTGGGAACATGCTATTTTTTCTTCTACAAATTCAATTGAAGGCTGGGCAGGAATGATTAATTCAACCGGTAAAATGGCCTGTCCAGGAACGTATCTCTATATTTTATCACTTAAAAATGGAGAAGGTACAGAAATTATCAAGCGAGGGCACATCAATCTCCTAAAATAAAAAATGATATTGATTGAATGTGAGAATTCCCCAAATTCAATAGTAAACATTCAGCAGTGAAAATTAAAATCGCTATTTTTACAATGTGAAAAAAATTGTAATCATACAAACAGCATTTTTAGGCGATGTTATATTAGCAACTCCCGTTATTTCTGAATTAAAACGTATTTTTCCTGGAGCGGATATTGATGTTTTAGTGCGAAAAGGAAATGAAAGTTTATTGGCAAACAATCCACATCTCAGAAAAACATTCACATTAGATAAAACCGAAGGTAAATACAAATCCATTTTTCGGCTAATAAAACAGTTTAAAAAAGAAAAATATGACCTTGCAATTAATCTTCACAGATTTGGTAGTTCGGGAATTATAACCGCCTTTTCAGGTGCAAAGAAAAAATATGGTTTCAAGAAAAATCCATTTTCATTCCTTTTTACAAAAAAATTCGACCATTTAATTGGAAATGGTCAGCATGAGGTGGAAAGAAATCTTTCTATTATTGCCGAATTTGGCGCTGTAACTATTCGTCGTCCAGAACTTTTTCCTTCAGAAGAAGATTTTAGTATTGTAACGCAAATAATACAAGAACCATTTTATTGTATGGCGCCTGCATCCGTATGGTTTACAAAACAATTGCCAAAAGAAAAATGGGTTGAATTGATTGACAATTATAATCAACTGGGGACAGTCTATATCCTCGGAGGAAAAGGAGATCACCTATTTTGTGAAGAAATTATTTCCCAAACCACCGCAAAAACCAGTATTAATTTAGCAGGTCAACTGAATTTATTAGAATCCGCAGCATTGATGTCTAAAGCAACACGAAATTTTGTCAATGATTCGGGTCCGTTACATATTGCCTCTGCAATGAATGCGCCTGTCACTGCTTTCTTCTGTTCAACTGTAACAAGTTTTGGTTTTGGTCCACTCTCTGATGATAAAATTGTACGAGAAGTTGACAACTTGGATTGTCGCCCATGTGGTCTTCACGGTCACAAAGCTTGTCCAAAAGGACACTTTAAATGTGGCAATGAAATAGATTTGTCACTCGATCCAAATGAGGCCTGAAGCGATAAAAAATCAGACAATTTTACTTTCTCCATTGAATTGGGGAATGGGGCACGTGACTAGATGCATTGCCATAATTCATCAACTTTTAGAGCAAAAAAATACCGTTATAATTGCTTGTTCAAAAGAGCAAGAGGAAATTTTTAGAAATTATTTTCCCGAACTTCTGTACGAAAAACAGGAAGGGTATCCTTTTAGATTTACTGGATCAGGAAACTTTGAAAAAGATCTAATTTTTAGATTCTTTCCATTATACAGGCGGTTCAATCGTGAAAAAAAAGAAGTTGAAAAGTTAGTCGAAAAACACAAAATAGAACTAGTCCTTTCCGATCATCGATATGGCTTTTTTTCTAAAAAATGCAACTCAATATTCATCACTCATCAAGTCAATCTTCCGGTGTCCCCCTATTTAAAATTAATAGACAAGCTCCACAAAAAACTACTGAAATCATTTAGCTCGATTTGGATACTAGATACCCCAGATTCAAAATTTGCAGGAAAATTAAGTGTTAATGACCATTTCAAAAACGCAGAATATATTGGCTGTTACTCACGCTTTTCGCTCTATGAGAAAACAGAAAAAGTGCTACCATTGGTAATAATTGTTAGCGGTCCCGAGCCCTATGCAAAACAATTTTTTAAAGAACAATTTGAATTAGCAACTAAAAGATTAGAAAAAACCGTTTTTATTGTTCCCAAAAATTATCCGACCAAATCTAACTCTATGCAAATAGAAATATTCCCTTCAATCGATTGGAAACAGACAGATTCTATCATTCTGCAAGCTGAAAAAATTATTTCGAGATCTGGTTATTCTACGATTATGGATATAACTGTTTTAGAAGTTGAAAACGAATTATTTTCAACAAAAGGACAGAAAGAACAGGAATATTTACTCAAGCTTCAAGAAAGCAAAAACTAAAAAATTCTATTGAATTTTAAATTCCTTGCTCCTTTTAAAAAACAGAAACTTTTTCTCCTTCATTAACTTCATTTCATCCACCAAATGTTTTGCGCCTGCATATTTATCCATTACCCAAAGAACGTAGTGAATATCAACAACAATATTGCGACAACGAGAAGGGTCAAACATGTAATCACTCATGGTACTTTCCCAACTTCTGTCAAAATTAAGCCCCATTAAATGTCCATTTTTATCTAATACTGGAGAACCCGAATTACCACCTGTGGTATGATTAGAACCCGTAAAACAAACCCACAACTCGCCGTCTTGCGCATATTCTCCAAAGTCCTTTTTATTATACTTATCCAATAAACCTGGTAATAAATCAAAATCGGCATTTCCCGTATTGTATTTTTGAAGTATTCCGTCCGTTGTTGTATGTTCTAAATAAACCATGCCATCCGTTGGCGCAGATCCTTCTAACTTACCATAGGTCAATCTTAACGTGCTATTAGCGTCTGACCAATGCTTCACATTTGGAAACATTGTATATTTACCTTCGACATACACTTTTAGCAATTCAGTCATTTTTGAATTAAAAGATCTTGCTTTAGGTATTACATTCTCTTGAAAATTAGAGAAAATCGTTTTCCAATGTGAAAATCCAATGTCTTTCATAGCCGCAGTCATAGACTCTCCATTGATTGATTTCAAAAAAGCAATATAGCGCTCTTTGTTTGTAAAAATAGAAGTGGTGAAAATTAGATTCGATAAATCTTTCGAAGAATACTTTTCAGGGTATGCACCAGCTTCTTTTGTTTGTTTCATATATTCATCCGTCAATAACTCAAATATTCCTTGATCAACAGTGACATCATAATTTTTGAAAAAAGATTCTGCCCCTTTGATCAAATTATCTATTTTACCATCCAATTCCTTTGAGTCTGTATATTTCTGATAGTTAAGCAAAACATCATTTACTGCTTCTGTTAAGTCAAAGAACTCTGGCCCAACAAACAAGTATTCAACTCCCATTTGATATTGAAAATCATACTTACTATTTTGTTCCACTAACAGATTCATTGATTCTATGATAGCACCATATTTACTTTTCCATTCAGGCTTAGAATTAGCCATATCGAAATATTTTTTCTCGTATTGTTTCTTAACCGCGACCGCGTCCAATTCTTTTAACCCGCCAATTTGTCCAATCCACTTTTTGTATGAATTCGCAATACTTGCTTGCTTGGCCGAGTATTTTATTCGCACTTCATCTGAAGCGCGCATCGCAGCATTTATTACAGACAACGATTTTTCACGCATTAAAATTCTTGCTGGCCGTTCCTTTTCAATAATATATTTAATTTGAGCCGAAACTAAATGCTGTTCTGTTGTTCCTGGAAAGCCATAAACCATTGTGAAATCGCCTATTTTTCTATCAACAAAAGATATTGGCAAAAAATGAAGAGGAGTATAAGGAATATTGTCTTGAGAATATTCTGCCGGTTTGTTGTCTTTCCCCGCATAAATTCGAAAAACAGAAAAATCACCCGTATGTCGAGGCCATACCCAATTATCCGTATCTCCACCAAACTTTCCAATCGAATTAGGAGGTGTTCCAACCAAACGAACATCTTTAAAAATTTCTTTTACGATCATGTAGTAATCGTTACCATAATTAAACGGCTTGATTTCAGCCTCATAATGGGTGCCCATCTTCGCATCATTAATCAATTGATCAATATTTTTTTTCATTGCAGCATAGCGAACACTTGCTTCATCTGTTGGATTTATACCAAAAAAAACAGCTGCAGTCACATCCTCAATTCGAACCATTCTAGCAGCAATAAGTCCACTGTTTTGTAATTCATCTTTGAACGTTTTAGCCCAAAAACCATTTTTTAAATAATCATTTTCAAGGGAAGAATGCGATTGAATTTGATAATAACCGCAATGATGATTCGTTAATAATAAACCTTGATTAGAAACTATTTCTGCAGTACATCCTCCTCCGAAATGAATAATTGCATCTTTAATACTTGAATGGTTCACATCGTAGATATCATTTGCGTTTAGCTTCATACCCATCGCTTGCATATTTGATTCAAAAGCAGTAATTAAGGAAGGGATCAACATTCCTTCTTCAGCCAAGGTTACGAACGAAAAAGTACTAATTATGAAAAACGAACAAATAATTTTTTTTACCATTGTATTATATTTTTTTCCAAAGATACCAATCCTCCATTGAAAATGAAATTGTTATCGTTATTAAAGCAGGATGTTTTAATGAAAAATAAAATTATTAAGCAAATACATCACTTTTTCTATTAATTTCGCTTAAAATAAAAGAAATTGAAATTAATCTATTTTGCATTTACGTTAGGCGTTGTATTCGCTATTTTTTCCTTCATCTGGGGATTTATTCAGATTGGTTACACACTTCTTCGCCTTGGAAAAACAAAGTTTGAAGGGGAAGATTACCTTATCAAAACAATAAAGTACTTTTTTCTAGTTGAAGTAACTTTTAACTTCAGTGAAAAAACCAATGCGTACGAGTCTAATTTAAACCAACTCATTATCACAGCGCTTATACTGCTCATGTATTTCATCGGAAAACTTCAATCGCAGCAGAAAAAAAAGGTACTATTTCAAATGTTAGCAAATGGAATGCCACAAGTTGAAAATAAATTTAATTTAAAAGCGGAAATAGCCGTAATTATCGTTTCCCTCTTAATTTTTACTGGATTTATTTTCTTTCCTGAATTTTCAAAAAATCCTCTATCAAATTGGTTCCTCGTCAGTATTGAAAAAATAAATGAAACTCCGATTTTTGGCTTTATCTTTAAATTCATAGGTTTTATCTTCCTTTCAAATATGATAGTGAAAATGTTAAATGCTTTTTCTCTGCTAATTTCTGGCAAACCATTGACCCAGAGAAGGAATCCATTTGATAAACCAAATGAGGAAACAAAAGACGATACGAAATTTGATGATTTTGAAGAACTTGAATAATCAGTAGCAGAATTTACAAGGTAACGTTTAGATTAACAATCTCTTCCAATTATATGGTTTGAAATAAAATTAACCTACGACACCGAATCAGTTGTCTTTTTTTCCAAGATAGTTAAATTGGTAATTATTTCTTCGATTTGATTTAATAGACCTGTTTTATCATCATTAACAATGCAATACGTCGCTAAAACCTTCTTATCATCATCATTCCATTGATTTTCCATCCGCTTTATTATATCGCTCTCTGAAAGTCCATCTCGATCAATAATCCGTTGAATTCTTAGATCTAAAGGTGATGTTACAAGAATAGTAGCGTCAAAATTTTTATAGCTGTCCGTTTCGAACAAAATAGCCGCTTCATTAAATAAGATGGAAGAATTTTGTTGCAAAGACCACGCATGAAATAATTCCCTCACGCGTGGATGAATAATTGCATTAACTTTTTTTAAAAGAACAGGGTCACTAAATACCAATTGAGAAAATTGGACCTTGTCTAACTGATTATTTTGATAAATCGATTTCCCAAAAATATCTATCAATTTAGATTTGGTTACTTCATCTGAAATTAATACATCCTTAGCAACTTTATCTGAGTAAAAAACAGGAAAACCCAAATGTTCAATGATTGAACATACATACGATTTTCCAGATCCTATGCCTCCAGTAACACCGACTTTAATCACGAGGTAATTTAAATTTCTTCTACTTCAATCATTTTGAAGGGAAGTTTAATAATGGCTTGATAATCTTCTCCAGCCTCTTCCATATCTTCATCATCTTGCTCAAAATACCAATTTACAGAAACAACAGATCCCTGTTTACTTATGTATTCCAATTTCTTAAATAAATCTAAAATACATTTGGAGGAAGAAGTATTAAAATACTCCAATTTTATATCAACAACTGTTTCCGAACAAGGTTTTGCCCCATACGAATCAATCCATTCATTCAATGGTTTATAGAATTCAACTGAATTCTCAGGAATTGAACGTCCTTTTAATTCTAGGACACCAGAAGCAGAATTAAAACTAACAGAGGGCGTTTTTGCAGAGCCTTCACGCAGTATATTTTCCATATTTATCTATTTTAAAAAGTTAATTAATCAATTTTTACATTTAAACTAAAAAAACTAAAATGTTTATCTATCTCTAGAAACTCATATTCTAATTTATTTCCCGACTTACGAGCGATGTCAATCATTCCCAAACCGGCTGTTCCTTTCTCTGTTATAAAGCCATTCCCTAAAACTTCACGATAATATTCACGTAAATGTTCTCTATCTAAACTATTTATTTTCTGTAATTTAGCATCTAAATCTTTCACCAGCGCATTATCAATATAATTTCCGGTTTGAATCAAAAAACTTTTTTCATTACGAACTACCATCACCAAGGCAGACTTATGTCGTCGTAATTCATTCATGTCAAAAATACGTTCATCTATGTGGTGATATAAATTTTGCAGACATTCAACAAGCACATTAAAAACTTTTTTCTTTGTTTTAGAAGATTCGTCAAGTTGTGTCATCTTGGTTTCCATAATATCTAAAACCGCAGTGAGAACATCCGCTGTAACAACACCATTGAAGGACAGGATTATTTTCTCCTGCTCCATTGTTTGATATAGATTGTATATTCTCTTTAAAGACATGCTGCAAATTATGACACCAACAAATATAACGTAATCTTTGAAATAGACAAGAAATGAATGTTGTTTTTCAAAGTAAGCGCATTTAATATCATTGAAAACTGTGTCGTTTATTTAAACACAGAGTTTACAGAGTTAAAAAACAGAGGTGCACAGTGTTCTTTTTAAAAACTGTGGAACTCTGTTAAAACTCCTTTGACTCTGTGGTTAAAAAAAAAATAAATGGTGGAATTATTTTAAACACAGAGGCTCACAGTGTTCTTTTTAAAAACTTTGTGTAACTCTGTTAAAACTTCTTTGACTCTGTGGTTAAAAAAATCTAAATGCGTTAGTCCTACAGTTTCTCACTATATTTGTAAAATGGAATCGAAAGAATGGTTTGAATCTTGGTTTGACACGACATATTATCATGCGCTTTATAAAAATAGAGACGATGATGAGGCAAAATTATTTGTTACAAAGCTCGTTCAATTTTTAAATCTTGAGGCGCGAACAAAAATTCTAGATTTGGCTTGCGGGAAGGGACGACACTCAATAACCTTGAATGAATTGGGCATGGATGTCTTGGGCGTTGACTTATCTAAAAACAGTATAGAACGCGCAAAAAAACATGAAAATGAAACGCTAAAATTTGATGTCCATGACATGAGAGATCCCCTTTCTATTGATCATTTTGATGCCGTTTTTAACCTATTTACTAGTTTCGGCTATTTCGACGACTATTCAGACAATGAAAAAGTAATTCGTTCCATTCATCAGATGCTCAAAGCAGAAGGGATTTTAGTACTGGATTTTATGAATAGTGAAAAAGCAATTTCAACTCTTGTGCTAAATGAAATAAAAAACGAAGACGGAATTGAATTTTCTATCAATAGAAACTACGATGGGAAACATATTTACAAAAATATTCAATTTTCTGATGCGGGGAAATCATTTCAGTATACGGAGCGAGTTCAAGCACTTAAATTAATTGATTTCGAGAACATATTAATTTCCCATAATTTTCAAATTATTCATACCTTTGGCGACTTCAATTTAAATCCATTTGATGAAAAAACATCCGATAGATTAATTCTAATTGCAACAAAAAAATAATGGAACATATTTTAGCAATTGTAAGTTTAATAGTCGCAGTAGTGCTAGGGGGATTAATTGTTACGTATCTGCACGCTTCCAATAAACAAAAATTCATCAAATTAATGCTTTCCTTTAGTGGTGGTTTTTTGCTCTCCATCGCTTTTATCCATTTTGTTCCCGAATTGTATGCTTCTGAAACAAAAAACATAGGTGTTTATATCCTGGTCGGATTTCTAGTTCAACTTGCTCTAGAATTTTTCTCAGGCGGAATTGAGCATGGTCACGTGCACGTTCACAAAGGACAAGCAATGCCTTGGGGTTTATTCATATCTCTTTCTGTGCATTCTTTCTTGGAAGGTATTCCTTTGGGAAATCAATTTGCTGGACACATTCTTGAAAATAACCACCATCATGCAGCGCATGAAAACTCCCTTTTATTTGGTATACTCTTCCATCAATTACCAGTAGCTGTAGCATTAATGACACTTCTAATTAGTACCAACATCTCTAAAATAAAAGCATGGTCAATTCTCCTTTTATTTGCAATTATGACACCTGCAGGATTGGTTTTAGGTCTAACATCAACTGGGATATCTAGTTTTTTAGATTTTAATATGATTTTAGCCATCGTAGTCGGAATGTTTTTACATATTTCTACTACCATTATCTTTGAAACCAGTGAGAATCATAAGTTTAATATTTTAAAACTGACAAGTATAATTATTGGTTGTAGTTTGGCGTTTTTTATGAATTGACGTTTTTGTTTTTGTTTTTTTTTGTAGGTATAGGGCATGCCCTATACCTACAAAAAAAAACAAAAAAATAAAAAATTATTTAACCATTTTCAAAAACGTTTTCCACATAATTTTAATGTCCTCCATAATCGTTGGATTGGTCAAATATTTTTTATTTAATTCTAATTTGGCAGGCATTATTTCATCGATATAGGTTTGCCGAGGATTATCCGATTTACCCAATAATTCATTCTCTTTAAAATATTCCAAAGAAGCATAATCCGTAATTCCTGGTTTCACATCAAGTACCTTTCGTTGTTCCTCTGAATATAAATCAACATATTCTTTGACCTCAGGTCTTGGTCCAACGATACTCATCTGACCGACAAGTACATTTAAAAACTGAGGAAATTCGTCCAACTTAAGTTTCCGAAGAAATACACCTACAGCAGTAATACGATTATCTTTCATACCTACTGTTAACGTGCCTAGTTTCTCTGAATCAACTTTCATTGTTCTGAATTTAAAAACCTTAAACGGAATTCCATAGCGACCTATTCTTTCTTGTCGATAGAAAACGCCTCCTCTACTTTCCATAGTAATAGCCAACGAAATCAGGATTCCCACAGGAAAAAAAATCAACAAAATGACACTTGAAGTGACTATGTCAAATATTCTTTTCACCCAATTACTAAATTAACTGATTTTATGACTGCCATAATTACTCTTTTTACTTGTTCATCTGTTAACTCATAAAAAACGGGCAATGAAATTTCTCTCGAATAATTATCCCAAGTGACAGGGTATTTTTTAACGTTATACCCCAGATTAGTATAAAAAGAAAGCATTGGAACTGGGATAAAATGAACATTAACCGAAACATCTTCGTCAAAAATATTCTTAATAATCTCATCCCTTTGTGCTTCCGTAACCCCTTTAATCCTCAAAGGAAATAAATGATACGATGTCATCTTTTCCTCTGTTTCATAAATAGGAATTTCTGCCCAACTATAAGCTGAAAACGCATCTCGATAGGCATCAAATATTTCTTTTCTCTTGATAAGCGTATCATTTTTGTATCTTTCAATTTCAATCAATCCAATCGCTGCAGAAAGATCCGTCATATTACACTTATATCCAGCTTCAACAACATCGTAACGCCAATTTCCTTTTTGAGTCTTAGCCAAAGCATCTTTATTTTGACCGTGCAGAGAAGTCACGCAAAACTTAGTGTACAGTTCTTCATTATCAAAAGGTTCAGGTAAATTGAATGCGACAGCACCGCCTTCAGCTGTGGTTAAGTTCTTGACTGCGTGAAACGAAAACACAGAAACATCGGTAAGACTTCCTGTAGCTTTTCCTTTGTAATTGGCACCAAATGAATGTGCTGCATCTGATAAAACTAAGATTCTACCTAACTTTTGCTGTTCTTCTGTTTTAGAAATGAATCTATCAGCTATATCTTTTCGGGAAACCAGCGCATTGATTTGATCATAATCACAAGGGAATCCAGCAAAATCTACTGGCATAATTACTTTTGTTCTGCTGGTAATTGCTTTTTCAATTTCTCGTGTGGAAATATTAAAATCATATGCATTTACATCCACAAAAACAGGAGTTGCTCCGCAATGAATGACCACGTTTGCTGTTGCACAATATGTATATGCAGGAAGAATCACCTCATCTCCTTCTCCCACACCAAACCAGCGTAAAATCAATTCTAAACCAGCAGTAGCTGAATTTAGTGCCACAGTAGACTTATTGCCACAATATTCCGTGATTTTTTTCTCAAAAAGCTTGGTACGAGGCCCCGTTGTAATCCACCCACTTTTTAGCGCAGCAGTTACTTCATCTATTATTTTTTGATCAATGCGTGGGGGGGAAAATGGAATCATAAATGTGTCTTTAATAAAATATAAAAGTAACGAATTTGAACAATATTTGTCGATATAAAAATATCATCTTGATAATCTTATTTGTTTTTCTGAAGGACTCCTGCCTAAAATCACAAAATGAAGAATTCCCACTAAGTATCCTAAACCATAACTTATATGAAGGATTGGAAAGGTAAGAATTATTCCTAGAAATTTTTTTAATGAATTTGCTTTTTTAATACCAAAATAAATAGCTAAAGCTTTATAAACAAGTAGACCAGCAGAAGCTAAAAGCCCTAAATTCATGTTAATTAAAAAGAATATAGGAAGAATAATAAATAAATACAAAACAAAAATAGGTGGTACTAATTGTCTCATAGTTGTCACAGTATTGTGCTTTTTATTGACAAATACTTTCCAATAACCATATTGATAAAATTGCCTATACAACTTATTGTATGCCGCTCTCACATAATATTTTAATGAAATTGAATGCTCGAACCAAATTTTCCCTCCTGCATTAGTTACCCTAAAATTAAAATCATCATCCTGATTTCTAACTAATTGTTCGTCAAAATAACCAATTTTATTAAACACCCAAAAAGGGTACAAAGGACTTGTTACCGTATCAGTGAAGCCAGACTCTGCTAGAATACGAAAATTCCCAATTCCCATTCCAAAGGAAGTGTCCATGGCATTCGAGATCATTTCACTTGTTGAATTTGTGTATTTATTAATCAATCTACCCCCCACACACCAGATTGATGTATCATTTTCTAAAATCTGTATTCCTTTTAAAATATAATCAGATGAAATAATGTGTCTTGCCCCAATTATCTGAATATAATCTGCAAGTTCTTGATGAATTCCAAGATTAAATGCAAAAGGTGTCAACTTCTTATGATTATCAATTAGGTGCAGATTAGAATAATTTTGCATTAATTTTAAGACAATTTCACGAGTTCCATCATTACTCATTCCATCGACCACATAAATAGTAATCTCATATACTTCAGGAAGTATATTTTTATAAATTGCCTCTATACACTCTTCAATGTAAAGGTATTCATTTCGACAAGGAATAATGACAGAAATTTTCATGCGACAATATCATTTTTTGAAGAAACGATTTGCTTCTCATTTTGAGTAAAAAAGACCAATAAACAAATCCAAAAACTATAAAATACAATTCCACTTTGCCTTTGTAACATTGATTCAAATAGAGAATTAAATAAAAGACTAGTGACCACAATTAATAAAATCCAATTTTTTTGTTTCACAGCAAACACAATGGTGAAAGCTATATATAATACTAAAATTAATAGGCCAAAAACTCCAATTTCCAATGCTGTTTGAAGAAACTGATTGTGAGGATTATATTGATATTTAATTAATTCTACTTGCTTTAAGGATGTTAACTCTTTTGCTAAAAATTCATCCACATTGCCAGTCCCCACTCCAAAAGGATGGTGTGAAATTCCATTGATCGCAGCAGTCCACATTACAATTCTAGTTTCAGTTCCAGACATAGGGTATACTCTTTTGGAAACAAAATCATCCGGATTTTTCAAATATTCGTCAGCGTACCATTTTGCATTTCCCCATTCTCCTTCCACTTGAGGAATACTAACCATAATATTAAAGCATAAAAGCGGCAATACAATTATTGATATTAAAAAATAAATATTTCCAAATTTCTTTTTTATCCAAATAATAACAATGAAAGAAATTAAAATAAATAGAAATAAAATCCCTGATAAACTAAGCAGTAAACCTTGAAAAACAGTATAAAATAATATATATGGAATGATCCAATAAAGTGAAAAATAGGGCATTTTTTGTTTCCAACCATGAATCGCAACACACATGGATATTAAAACGAATACCGTAAAATAAGTTGGATGGTGCACGGGAGAAATTACTGATGCGAGAAAACATCCAAAACTACCTTCTGGCTGGAAATAACAAGTATAACTATTTAATAATCCGATAAATGAAATAATTACAACCCCTAGTATTAATCCTAGATAACTGTACTTTACATCCACTTTTTCTCTACCTTTAAAGAAAAAAAGCAAGGGGAAAATAAGAAATGAAAGTTTATTCTCTACATAGATTGCAGCCTGACCTGGATTATTTGTAAAAAAAACACCCACTAAATAAGCACCATAAAAGAGTATTAATGTAATTCCAATCTTATTTACTTGAAAGGATATTTTTTTTAAAACATATCCTGTTATAATAATTAATCCAAGTCCAATAATTAAAAGTGTTATCAATTTTGGAAGCACAACAAGTCCCAGCGCAATGACGCCCAAATAAACTTCAAATACTTTTTTGAATTCGATTTTAATTTTCATGTCTAATTGCGTTAGAATAGATTTCAATAAATCTATCTGTACACCTATTTCGCGATGCTTTTAATTCAACCAATGCTCTGTTTCGTGGATAAACTTCTTCCCTGTTCAATAGAATTGCTTTATCTAAAGGGTTTTCATTTTTCTTTTCAATGATTCCATTTTCACCATTCTCAATCAATTCATAAGAAACCCCTATGTCAGACAAAATAGGGATACATCCAGCAGACATCGCTTCTAGCACGCTAACTGATGTTCCATCAGATTCTGGAATGGATATATATATTTTAGATTTAGCATACCAACTTTTGTTATCTGCTGGTAAAAGCCAACCCACAAACTCCACTTTATCGCTAATATTTAATGTATTGACTTTGTCTTTCAACATCTCAGTTTTTTCTCCTTCCGCACCAATCACAAGTTTCCAACTTGAATTTAATTTCGAAAATTCACAAAAATAATCAATGACCTTATCAATTCTATATAGATCCTTATGCAAACGATTAGAAAAAATGACATCTTCTTTTTCTACTGGATCGACCATCTCAATTCCATATTGCAGCAACTCATATTTTACAGCCGACTTAACTAATAATTGCATACTATCAATCATTATTTCAGCATCAGCTGTCACAGTAACCGATCTTTCAATAGCCTTTTTTGTTAAAAACCTAAAAAACCTATTTTTAAACGGAATCAATAAAACATCACTCCCCCAAGCTGTTGAAACGACTGGTATTTTTAATTTTGAAGCAATTCGAGTAACAAAATATGCAAGACGGTTTAATTGATGAACATGGATAACGTCTGGCTGTAAAAAAAGTAAATATTTTTTAAGCTTAAAATAATTTTTAATGAGTGAAATTGGATTTAAATCTCTAAAATTGACGATAAATTCACCCTTAATATGATCAAATGAACAGTTTTCTTCTGTCAATAGAAAAATGTCGGATTCTTTCTTCGCTAAACTTTCAATATAGGAAGAAACATGAATAGAATTTGAACCAATAAGTAAGACTTTCATTATTTCTTCAAATTTAAAATTAAATTAGAAAGTAAATTTATTTGATGCTTCCTATGCAGTTCAAGAATATGTTCTTCAGAAGCTATTTTAACATCCCCTTTTAATTGATCTTTAAACGCATCCAATAAGATTTGTTTGTTCTCCTTTAAATCATCAAATTCAGCAACATAACCACACTTAAATTCACGAATCAACTCTGCAGCAACATCATCCTTATCAACAAAAGCTAGAACAGGTTTTCTAGCCGAAATATAATCAAATATTTTACCTGAATAAACACCTTTTTGCAAACTTCTAGGATTAATTAACAAGTTGGCATCCATTTTATTCATTTCTACTATTGCTTCTAAATAAGGCAGGCCCTGGTGTTTAAAAACATTATCGGTTAAATTTGACGGAATTGAATAATTATTATGAGCGCCATACACATGTATATTGAAAATATAATTGGGATATTCCTTTTTTAAAGCAACTAAACTTTCCAATACAATATCTGGTTTCCTCAATCCATAAAAACTTCCAAAATACCCTAGATTAAAAACGAATTTATCTACCTTTTCCTGAGTATTAAAAACGAGTGAATGATCATACCCATTTCGAATTTCTTCAAAAAAAGTAACCTCTGGACAAATTATTCTAAAATCATCCAATATTGGTTTACTAACGGAAAGAATTGCTGAAGCATAGGTATTAACATCCCTTTCAATATCCATTAATCTATTTTTCAATGTTGAATTAATATATGGATTTGCACTCATTTCATCTCTCATATCCGCGATCCAACTTACATCCTTATGTATTTTACAAAACTCAATTGCAACTAAATGTGATTCTTCAGGTGAAAAGGAACTGATTAGTACATCAAATTTATTTTCTGCGTGCCTTTTTTTTAGCGTTGTTAACGTTTGACGTTTCCACCTATTAAGTGGTTTAGAAATAATTCTTTTTAATAAAACGCGAATTAATGTTTTACCATTATGAATCATTTTATTGTCAGCCGTATTACTCTTTAATTTCTCAAAAAGCTTATTTGAAGTAGCATAATGAACTTGTAAATTTGAATTAACAACGATTGTTTCATTCTGTTTTCCCAAACAAAAAACTTCAACTTCAAATCTTTCAGACAAATAATTGGCAAAAGCATTCATCCTATTAACAGCAATGCCATTAATAGGAGGATACCATGTTGTTATTAAAGCTATTTTTTTATTCTTGCTTTCCGAACTCATTAATTTCTTTTATATAATTACCAATTACTATATCTTTTCTATACTTTTCCTTCACAAATAAATAATTTTCTTCATTTGGAAAATTATTCCGACTAGTTATCAACTCGCTTATTTCACTTATTGATTGCGCTAATTCATCCCCAGTTTTAGCTAAGAAACATTTTTCATTCGGATAACTCCAAATCACTTCGCACCCATTCCCTAGCGCTTCCACTACTGAAATCGAATTACCATCATGATCCACTAAGCGCACAAAAATAGGAGTTTCGATCATCATCTTTTTGACTTCTCCTTCAGAAACCCAACCATGAAAAGTAATGTTTGGCAGAGATTCTAGACCTTTCCCGTTTGAACCGATAATATGAAAACGGATAGTTGGAAATTTTTCAGCTGCAGACTTGAATTGTTGAAAACCATAAAAATTTTCGCGTCCCTGTCCCATATAAGATAAAACAGAAATTTCTTTGTATGGTTGACTATTTTGTTGAAACTCTAAATGTTTAAAATTCAAAATACGAACTGAACTTACAATATCTTTTAATTCATCTTTTAACCATGGAGCATCTGTAAAATGTGTCGAATTTTCAATGTATTTTTTTTGAATTGTGCCATTTTCAAATCGCTCTAACGCTAATAAAACATCCGTGCCTTGCCACTGCATCATCATTTTCTTTTTTAAGCGCAAAACCCAATTTAATGAACCACTATTGTCTGACACACCATTAAATGAAATGACAACTCTACAAAATGGTAATAAGAATAAAAAACGAATTTTTTGCCAAGATGAGTAATAGGTGTCTGCAAACACATACGTATTCTTCTTGTCTAAAGAATTTAAATCTTTAACTAAGCGTTTTGAAAATAAAGGAAGACCATTAACCAATACTAACATCGTGCTTCTTTATCAGTTGAATATACCAAGTTAACAATATTATATAATAGATGCTAAATAAACTGCTGTAAATAATTAATGAACTATAAATATCTACTTCAGATAGTGCAGAAATATACAAGCCAATCAATCCGAATGAATATCCAAAAAGGCTCAATAAAAAAGCTTTTTTCTGTTTCTTAAATAGGATAGGTAAACTCGATACGGGAGAAACTATAAACATTAAAAATAAAATAGGCAAATTACATTTAACCATTTCTCCTGCTAGCCTATAATCAACAAATTTTGAGCCGAAATACCATGAAAACATTTGAGGAGCAAATAAAAAAAGCACGATTGTAAAAGGAATACCAAAAATAACAGTTGTTTTCAATGTTTGTTTCAGAAAGGGCATCACTGGCTTTCTATCGTTAATAGCTTTACTTACCTCAACAAAAAACATTTGAGAAACCGCACTTGTAATTAAAATAATCGGTGCTTTGACATATTTATTCATTTGTGTAAAAAGTCCTAAATTTTCATCCCCATAATAATTAGAGATAATCCAAAATAAAATAACTTGGGTTGCAAAAATGTCTGTAAAAGCATGAAAAGAATTTACTAAAGGAAAATCTTTGTAATTCTTAAGGACATCGATTACCACCGACTTGTTGAATCGATCTCTACTCCACTTTACTTTCTCCTTAAATAAGATAAAAACGACAGGGATAAATTGAGAAAGCAACCAAGCGATTAGTAAACCATGAATTCCGAAACCAATATAGCCAAACAAGAGAGCTCCAAAATTATTTACAATGGATTGAACAATTTTAATTGAAGATAGAACTTTATAATCCTTATTTCTTAAGATCCAATTATTAGTAACACCCAACAATCCAAAACTTAAAACACAGATTGGAACATAAAATAAATAGTTTGGCAATTCCTTGTCATTATAAAAATACCCAATTGAAGTAGAAAAAACATATACTAATACACTAATAATTGTAACTGCCGCAGTAAATACGAGGGCTGTAAATAAAATATCTTGCGCACTATTTTTTTCTTTTGGTAAGGGAATTGCCAACTCCAATCTTCCACATGAGACAATCCCAAACAGGGTAGAAATCGCCAAAACATTAGAAAATAATCCAAATTCTTCCGGTAAATAAATTCTAGTTAAAAAGGAAGCAACGGCAAAAGGAATTAATTGACTAATAGTGTTACCAGTCAACATTGTAAGGAAATTTTTTACAAATTTATTTTCTGACACTATATTTTTCTTTTTCAATATGTAAATAAATAATCCAAAACGTAATAAATAACCAATACATTGGTTGGTATATAAATGCAGAAGTCATAAATGATATGGCAAAAAGTAATAACATTGAAATAATTAGCCAAAACGAAGTCTCCGTTTTATATCTAAATAATCGCACAAACAAGATCAGTAAATAACCTAAAAAACAAATCGCTAATACCCCATATTGGGAAACAATTTCAATAATGTAATTATGAGGACTCACATTACTCCCTGTATTGTATGGTACTTTTTTACTCAAATTTAAGGTTGAAAACTGACCTGGTCCAACACCCAATATTGGATTTTTTTTAATTAAATAACAGCCATTTTTGAATAATTTCATTCGAACATCAGATGAATTATAGCCGGGCCTTTTATTCATTACTATAATTTGTTCTGTTAATTTCTCCTTTTCTTTCTGGCTCAACTTTGTCGTTGGCTCAACAATTCTAAATTCATCCTTACTTTTCTGAATAATAAGCACACCATCAAGATGACTATTTACATTTGCAGGATTTTTACCAAAAAAAACTTTATTTGATCCTATTAATAGACAAACACAACAAAAGAAAAGTATAATTATTCCTTTATTTTGAGTGAAGAAATTTCGGAAATTTTTCATGTAAAACTTCATAAAAACAATTGCAAAAATCACTAAAATAATCAATTGACCAATTCTTGCTGATGCATAAATAGACAAAATAAATAGTGAAAATAATACGGATATCAGCACCCCTTTCTGCAAGAAAATCTTAGCATCGACAAACAATAAAATTAATAAGGTAATGATACAATTTGAAATATAATCATTTGGATTGTCAAATATAAAAATCGGGGAAAAATCAATTAATTTAAAGGATGTATCCGTAATCGACTTTGTGTAATTTCCACTGAAATGAAATCCAGTGATAACTTCAATAAATCCGAAAATAATTAAACATGAGATCCAAATCCATAAAGTAGACACAACTATGTCAGTAAACTTTTTTTTGGTTTTAAAAAAAAGATAGCAATTTGATAAAATCAAAAAGGTTATCAAGAGAAACAAATGACTTCTTAAATCAAAAATACTTGAACTATTTGAGCCATTATAACCAATCCAAATAAAGCTGTAAATAAAAAAAAGAAATAAAAAAAAACTGAAATACGTAAAGATTGAATTATACGTTCTAAGCGTATAAAAAACAATCGGTACAAAAGCTACACTTAAGATGAAATTTGGATAAATAGTAAAAAAACCAAGGGAAAAACTTCCTATTTTAGAACCAAAAAAATAACTGACTAACCAAATACATAGAAGTATGAACAGATTCTTATCTGAATAGATTTTTTGAACTTTTTCCTTTATAATTTCTTTCATTTTCAAAAAAGATCATTTTATTGATAAAAAGAAAATTGAATACTATACTTTAATTAATCGATGATAAATACTCGTCAACTCCCTCCTGAAAAGTATATAATGGTTTGTATCCTAAATTTGCCTCAATTGAGCCAATATTTGCTAATGAATGTTTAATATCTCCTGGTCGATCGGGTCCATAAACAACTTTTGAAGTAGATATGAATCCAGTTTTTTCCAAACCTACTTTTAATGTATCGACCACATGTATTAATGTAAACGAATCATTACATGCAACGTTGAATACATGCGCATTTTCTTTCGTGACCTCAGAAAATAAAGATAAGAAATTAGCGTGTACAGCATTTTTCACATAGGTAAAATCTCTTGTTTGCAAACCATCTCCATGAATTAAGACGTCTTCGCCACTTTGTAAACGTGCGATAAACTTAGGAATCGCCGCAGCGTATACTCCATTCGGATCCTGCTTTGGACCAAAAATATTAAAATAACGCAAACCTATCGTCTGCATTCCATGAAGTTGTGAATATACTTTCGCGTATTTTTCATTTAGTTGTTTCGTCACAGCGTAGGGAGACAATAAATTACCTTCCTGTCCTTCAACTTTTGGAGAAATAGGACTATCACCATAAACACTTGAAGAACTTGCATAAACAAATCGCTTGATACCTTTCTCTTTGGCAGCATGCAACATATTTAAAAAACCGGTTGCATTTACGGAATGCGTATTGTGAGGAAATTCAATAGATCTTGGAACTGAGCCTAAAGCAGCTTGGTGGCAAACAACATCTACTCCATTTAGGGCATCTAGACAAGTTTCAAAATCACAAATATCGCCTTGGATAAATTTAAAATTTGAATTACTGATAAATTCTTCAATATTTTCTAATTTCCCAGTAGCTAAATTATCTAAAACGGTTACTCGAATATCACTAGTTAGTAATTTTTCAACAATATTAGATCCAATAAACCCAGCACCTCCTGTTACCAATACATGTTTTCCCTCAAATGACATCTATTCAGAATTTAATAACACAAAAAATTATTTCGCGTAACTTATTGATCTTTTCTCTCTAATCACTGTAACTTTCACTTGTCCTGGATAGGTCATTTCTGTTTGTATTCTTTGAGAAATAGTAAAAGATAACTCATCCGCTTTTAAATCGGTTACTTTTTCACTTTCCACCATCACTCTCAATTCGCGTCCTGCTTGAATCGCAAAAGCTGTTGAAACACCCTCATATGATAAAGCTAAAGCTTCCAATTCTTTCAATCGTTTAATATAAGACTCCACAACTTCACGTCTCGCCCCTGGTCTTGCTCCAGAAACAGCATCACACACTTGCACAATTGGAGAGATCATTGAAGTCATTTCAATTTCGTCATGGTGAGCTCCTATAGCGTTACAAATTTCTGGTTTTTCACCATATTTTTCTGCTAATTTCATCCCTAAAATAGCATGCGGTAATTCAGGATCTTCATCTGGAACTTTACCAATATCATGTAAAAGCCCTGCTCTTTTTGCTAATTTAACGTTCAATCCTAATTCTGCCGCCATTATAGCACATAAATTAGCAACTTCTCTTGAATGTTGTAATAAATTTTGTCCATAGGAAGAACGGTATTTCATTCGCCCTACCATACGTGTAAGTTCAGGATGCAAACCATGAATACCTAAATCAATACAGGTTCTACGACCTGTTTCCGCAATCTCTTCCTCTAATTGTCTTTTAATTTTAGAAACAACTTCTTCAATTCTAGCTGGATGAATACGTCCATCAGAAACTAATTGATGAAGCGCTAAACGTGCAAGTTCTCTTCTAACTGGATCAAAACAAGATAACATTATCGCTTCTGGGGTGTCGTCAACAATAATCTCCACTCCAGTTGCTGCTTCAAGAGCACGAATATTTCTACCCTCTCGACCAATTATTCTTCCTTTTACTTCATCGGATTCAATATTAAAAACAGAAACTGCATTTTCAACCGCTTGTTCTGTTGCAACTCTTTGAATTGCTTGAATTACAATCTTTTTCGCTTCGACATTTGCATTTAATTTAGCCTCTTCCATGATCTCTTTAATGTGAACCATGGCACCTGTTCTAGCCTCATCTTTTAGTGCATCCATTAACTGGTTTTTTGCATCTTCAGAAGACATACCGCTAATTTTAGTAAGTTCAAGTACTCTTTTCTGCTGCATTTTATCCAATTCTTGCGCTTTCAAATCAATTGATTGACTTTTTAATTCATAATCCGCAACAATTTTTTCAGTTTCTTTTTCCTTCCTTCCTAATTCTTCAATTTTTTGGGATAAGGTATTTTCCTTACTCTTCACTTTATCTTCCAATGATTGAAGTCTTCTGTCTTTTTCTTTCACGGATGCGTCGTGATCTTCTTTTAATTTGAAAAATTGCTCTTTCGCTTGCAACAATTTTTCTTTTTTAATTGACTCCGCTTCTGCTTCTGCATCGTTAACAATTTGCTCTTTTTTCTTCTTTAATAAAATGTTTTGAACGTAATAAGCTACCGATCCTCCGCCGATTAAGCCTGCTAATAATCCTATAATGATATCCATCTCTCTTTAAATCTTTTCAATATTAAACATAAAAAAACCCACTCAACACATTAAATAAATGCGAAGAAATGGGGGACTTAGTAAAATAAATTACCTATTTTAAACCATCTAAATCTTTAGACAAACCTTCAAGTAAAATTTCAATTGCTGAATAATCAGCCTCTTGAACTACCTTATTTACTTGATTTTTTGGTTTAGTCGCTAATTGTAAAGCTGTCATAGCTAATAAATCTTGCATATCTTTAACTGCATAACTATCCTGAAGCACTTTAATTGCTTTATTGATGTCTTCTGCTGCTTTTAAAACTTTTTCTTGTTCACCTTCATTTAAGGTAAGCGGATATGTTCTTCCAGCAACTACAACTTTTAAGGATAATTTTTCCATTCGTTATTGTTTTAACTGTTTTATGCAGTGCTCTATTTCCCTCACTAATTCATCGATTTCTTCGTTTCTGTCATTCAGGACAGATTCTTTGTCATCGATTCCCTTTTGCATTATAGTCTCCAATTCGAATTTTAAAGATCCTCTTTCTTGCTCAACTTCATGATTTTGTTGTTTCAAAAATGAAATTTCGCTTTTTAAGGTCTCTATTTCCGCTTCTTTTTCGATTCTACAAGAACGTTCAGACACCAAATTTTCATGCAAAGATTTGCATTTCAAATGGATACTTTCAATTATATGTTGAATTTTCTCGGTCATTCTTTTCGACTTTGTACAAAATTAACATTGTGGGGTAAATTAACAACATTTTAAACCATTCTTTTTGTGTAAATTTAAAAAAAATCTATATTTGTCAAATGAAACAACTTATTTTATACCTATTCAGCATTCTATTTCTTTCAAATTTATTAAGTGCGCAAACTGATAACAGCATTAAGTATCGCGCTCCCCTTGAAATACCATTAATTATATCGGCAAACTTTGGAGAATTAAGACCAAATCACTTTCACATGGGGGTTGATTTCAAAACAAATGGTGTTGAAGGACAAAAATTGGTAGCTATAGAAAGAGGGTACGTATCAAGAATAAGCGTCTCACCAAATGGATATGGAAAAGCAATTTATATCAATCATCCGAATGGTATAACAAGTGTTTATGCACATTGCAGTGCATTTTTAGGTAAAATAGATGCTTTAGTAAAGTTAACACAAGAACAAAACAAAAATTTCGAAGTAGAAATATTCCCGTCTTCTACAGACATTGTATTAACAAAGGGAGAAAACTTTGCTCTATCCGGAAACACAGGCCATTCAACTGCTCCTCATCTGCATTTTGAATTGAGAGATACTAAAACGGAAACAGCTCTTAATCCATTAAAATTTGGATTTGATATTGTGGACGAAATACCGCCAGAAATATTGGGATTGAAAATCTATAGTTTAACAGAACGTGGCTATCGAATCAAAGGGAAATCAAAAAATATAGCGGTTAAAAAAGGAAAATACGGTTATACTATTGGTGGAAATACAGCCATACTTTCATCCGACTTTTGCACTGAAAATGGCGGGATAGGTATCGCTTTCGAAGTGTTGGACCACCACAGTAAAGCAACAAATCCTATCGGCATTTACGGAAGTTATTTATTAGTAAATAAGGACACTCTTTTTGGAAATAAAGTAGACAGTATTTCATTTCCCTCTACAAGATATATTAATTCTCACATAGATTATGAAGAAAATAGTGTTAACAAAAGAAAATATCAAAAATCATTTCGAACAGCAGAAAATAATTTGTCTATTTACAATCGATCTGGTTTAGGCATAATTTATATGACGCCAAAGGACTCGTCAGAAATAACGTATGTTGCGTATGATACAAAAAATAATAAAAGTCAATTAAAATTTAAATTAAAGATTTCGCCAGGTCCTCTTAATGTAATTCAACAAAAAAATGACTTCTTATTTCCCGATAAAACTTTTAGTCAGAAAAATGAACTGCTTGAAATCAAAATCCCAGAAGGATGCCTATATGAACCTGTCCCTAAGAACTTACAAATTGGAAGTTTAGTTTCCATAGGAAGTGCAGCAACCCCTGTTCAACTCCCTATTCAAATAAAATTGCCACTAAAGTCTACTAATTTACCAACAGAAAAATATTATATTGCAGCTAACTCAAAATATATTCCTACAAAATTTTCTGATGGATGGTTAAGTGCTGAAGTAAAAAGTTTAGGCGCTTTTTCTGTTCAACTTGATACCGTTGGCCCAAGTCTAAGTCCCCTTAATTTCACTATAAACGAGCCTATTTCTGCAAAGAAAACGTTGAGTTGGAAAATCACTGAAAACAAAACTGCTATCTCTGATTACGATTTATACATCGATGGGAAATGGTATCTTCTAGAGTTTGAATCTAAAGGTTCTTATGTCTTCTTCCGAGTTCCCACAGGATTAAAAAATAAGCATACTGTAAAAATCATCACTAAAGATGTTTGTGGGAACGAATCTATTTGGGAAATGGATATGTCCTTTTGAATTTTTAACGCTCAACTTTTTATTGAACGCTAAAAATTACAAAACAGTATAAAATTAAGCCTGTGTCGTAGGAGTTCCAAAATTCATTGGCGACATCCCTTGATTATCGTTTTCCTCTATAATTCCGAATGATTGCTCATATTTTTGAATATTCTCAATCAGTGCTCGCATAAATCGCTTGGCATTTTGTGGAGTCATAATCACACGTGAACGTACCTTTCCTTTCGGCATTCCAGGCATCATTTGAACAAAATCACTGACAACTTCAGAAGGTGAATGAGTAATAATAGCTAAATTAGAATATACTCCTAACGCAATTTCTTCTGTTAATTCAATATTAACTTGGTTTTCATCATTATTATTTTCCATAGTTCAAATATAAAAAAAAGGGGCTATAAAATAGCCCCTTTCACAAATTTATTGAAAATTATTTTCCAGTCATTGCTTCGTAATCTTCTTTTGAAGCGACAACCATGTTTTGAAATTGTCTTACCCCAGTTCCCGCAGGAATTAAATGACCAACAATTACATTTTCTTTTAAACCTAACAAATTATCAACTTTACCGGCCAAAGCAGCTTCATTTAACACTTTTGTAGTTTCTTGGAAAGAAGCTGCAGAAATAAATGATTTCGTTTGAAGTGAAGCTCTAGTAATTCCTTGCAACAAAGGAGTTGATGTTGCTGGAATAGCATCTCTTGCCTCAACCAACTTTTTATCGACACGTTTCAATTGAGAATTTTCATCTCTTAATCCACGCGCTGAAACGATTTGACCTGCTTTCAATGCTGTAGAATCACCTGCATCTTCGACAACCTTCATTCCGTAAATCGCATCATTTTCCTCCATGATATCGACCTTACGAGCTGACTGTCCTTCAAGGAATTTAGTATCTCCAGCATCAATAATCTCAGATTTTAACATCATTTGACGAACGATAACCTCGAAATGTTTATCATTAATTTTCACACCTTGTAAACGGTATACCTCTTGAATTTCATTTACAATGTACTCTTGTACTTTTGTAGGTCCTTCAATATTTAATATATCATTTGGTGTAATAGCTCCATCAGATAATGGTTGACCAGCACGTACAAAGTCATTTTCTTGCACAAGAATGTGTTTTGAAAGTGGAACTAAGTATTTACGAACATCACCAGCTTTTGAAGTTATTTGAATTTCACGATTACCACGTTTAATTTTTCCATATTCAGCGATTCCATCAATTTCAGAAACGACAGCAGGATTAGAAGGGTTTCGAGCTTCAAATAATTCAGTTACACGTGGTAAACCTCCAGTGATATCACCAATTTTACCTGAAGTTCTAGGTATTTTCACTAAAATTTCTCCAGCTACGATTTTATCACCATCTTTTACAGAAACGTGTGCATTTACAGGTAAACTGTATTCACGCAATATTTCTTTTGACTTAGCATCAATCACATGAATAGATGGATTTTTCTTTTTATCTCTAGATTCAATAATAACTTTTTCAGTAAATCCAGTTTGCTCATCCACTTCTTCACGACAAGTAATACCTTCTGTAATGTTATCGAAAACAACGACACCATTCACCTCAGATACAATTACCGCGTTATATTGATCCCATTTACAAATAACATCACCTTTTTTGATTTTTCCAGTTCCTTGGAAGACCATTTCTGATCCATAAGGAATGTTTGTATTCATTAATACAATTCCTGTTTTTTCATCAATGATTTTTAATTCAGCAGAACGACCAACCACAACAACTTTAAGAGTACCATCAGAATTTTTCATTTCGATTGTACGAAGTTCTTCAATTTCAAGTCTTCCAGATGCTTTTGCTTTCAAATCAGACTCACGTCCAGTGTTCGAAGCAGTACCCCCAACGTGGAATGTACGTAAAGTCAACTGTGTTCCTGGCTCTCCGATAGATTGAGCAGCAACAACACCAACAGAATCTCCTCTTTGAGCTAATCTATGATTTGATAAATTTCGACCATAACATTTAGCACAAACACCTCTTCGCATTTCGCATGTTAAAACTGATCTAATTTCTACTTCGTCAATGCCTACTTTTTCAATCAATTCAGCAACATCTTCAATGATTAATTCACCTGCAGAAACAATAATTTCTTCCGTTTCTGGGTGTAAAATATCATGAACAGATGTTCTTCCTAAAATTCGGTCATATAACGGTTCAACAACATCATCATTTTTCATCAATGCTGTAGCCATTAAACCTCTTAATGTTCCACAATCATCAATATTAATAACAACATCTTGAGCAACATCCACCAAACGACGAGTAAGGTAACCAGCATCTGCAGTTTTTAATGCAGTATCCGCTAAACCTTTACGAGCACCGTGAGTAGAGATAAAGTATTCAAGAATTGATAATCCCTCTTTAAAGTTAGAAAGAATTGGATTTTCAATAATATCTTGACTAGAAGCTCCAGATTTTTGTGGCTTAGCCATTAATCCCCTCATTCCTGACAACTGACGGATTTGTTCTTTAGAACCCCTTGCGCCAGAATCATACATCATATAGATAGAGTTGAACCCTTGCATATCATTTTTCAATTGATCCATCAAAATGTTAGTCAATCTTGAATTTGTATGCGTCCAGATATCAATAATTTGGTTGTAACGTTCGTTATTAGTGATTAATCCCATGTTATAATTAGACAATACTTCTTTAGCTTCCACTTCTGCTTTACCAACAAGTATTTCTTTTTCTTTAGGGATAATAATATCTTCCAAGTTGAAAGATAAACCACCTTTAAACGCCATATCAAAACCAACTTCCTTAATATCATCAAGGAATTGAGCAGTACGAGAAGTACCAGAAACTTTTAATACATTTCCAATAATATCTCTCAACGCTTTTTTAGTTAAGACGTCATTAATGTAACCAACTTCTCTAGGAACCATGTCATTAAATAACACTCTTCCACAAGTAGTATCAATCATCATTAACGTAGGAACGCCATTTTCATCTAAATCATATGATCTCACTTTTAAATGAGCATGTAAATCTAGTTTTCTTTCATTATATGCAATTCTTACTTCTTCCGGAGAATAATAAATGCAATCTTCCCCTTTCATTGTGTATTCTGGAGTAGATCTTTTACCTTTTGTAATATAGTATAGACCCAAAACCATATCCTGAGATGGAACAGCAATTGGAGCACCATTTGCAGGGTTAAGAATATTGTGAGAAGCAAGCATCAATAACTGAGCCTCTAAAATTGCAGCGTTACCTAAAGGTAAGTGAACTGCCATTTGATCCCCATCAAAATCGGCGTTAAATGCAGTTGTAACCAAAGGATGCAAACGAATTGCTTTTCCCTCAATTAATTTTGGTTGGAAAGCTTGAATACCTAGCCTGTGAAGAGTAGGAGCTCTATTTAAAAGAACAGGGTGCCCTTTCAAAATACTTTCCAAAATATCCCAAACAACTGGTTCTTTTTTGTCAACGATTTTTTTAGCAGATTTAACTGTTTTTACAATCCCTCTTTCAATCAACTTACGAATGATGAATGGTTTGTATAACTCAGCAGCCATATTTTTCGGTAAACCGCACTCATGCAATTTTAAATCAGGACCAACAACAATTACAGAACGAGCTGAATAATCAACACGTTTACCTAATAAATTTTGACGGAATCGACCTTGTTTACCTTTTAATGAATCTGAAAGTGATTTTAAAGGTCTGTTAGATTCAGTTTTAACCGCACTCGATTTACGAGAATTATCAAATAATGAATCAACAGATTCCTGAAGCATACGTTTCTCATTACGTAAAATTACTTCTGGAGCTTTAATCTCAATCAATCTTTTTAAACGGTTATTACGTATAATAACACGTCTGTATAAATCATTTAAATCAGATGTAGCAAAACGACCACCATCCAATGGCACTAAGGGACGTAATTCTGGCGGAATAACTGGAACAACCTTAACAACCATCCATTCTGGGCGGTTATCAATTCTTTCCTGAGACTCACGCATAGCCTCAACAACTTGAAGTCTTTTCAAAGCTTCATTTTTACGTTGCATAGACGTTTCCGTATTTGCTTGATGACGTAAATCGTAAGAAGTTTGAATTAAATTCAACGTTTTTAATAAATCAAACAAAGCTTCAGCACCCATTTTGGCGATGAATTTATTTGGATCTGTATCTTCCAAATATTGATTTTCTTTTGGAAGAGTATCAAGAATATCTAAATATTCCTCCTCCATTAAGAAGTCAAGACGTTTCAATTCAGAACCATCTGCATTTGTTGCTATACCTCCTTGAATTACAACAAACCTTTCATAATAAATGATTTGATCTAATTTTTTGGTTGGCAAGCCAAGCAAATAACCAATTTTATTTGGAAGTGAACGGAAGTACCAAATATGAGCAACAGGAACCACTAATGAAATGTGTCCCATACGCTCACGACGTACTTTTTTCTCCGTTACCTCAACACCACAACGGTCACAAACGATTCCTTTATAACGGATTCTTTTGTATTTTCCACAATGGCATTCGTAATCCTTTACTGGTCCAAAAATACGTTCACAAAATAAACCATCTCTTTCAGGTTTATAAGTACGGTAATTTATTGTTTCAGGCTTAAGTACTTCTCCACTTGATTGCTCAAGTATCAACTCTGGCGATGCCAAAGATATAGTTATTTTGTCGAAGCTACTTTGCGTTTTTGGTGTTTCTTTTCTGTAAGCCATAGTATTGCTTAATATCTATAATTTATCTACTTGGAAAATTAATCTAATGAAATGTTAAGACATAAACCTCTTAGTTCATGCAATAATACGTTGAATGATTCTGGAATACCAGGTTCAGGAATATTATCACCTTTCACAATTGCTTCATATGCTTTTGCACGTCCATTTACATCATCTGACTTAACAGTCAAGATTTCTTGTAATAAATGCGCAGCACCAAATGCCTCAAGAGCCCAAACTTCCATCTCTCCAAAACGTTGACCTCCAAATTGAGCTTTACCTCCAAGTGGCTGTTGCGTGATTAATGAGTATGGTCCGATTGAACGAGCATGCATTTTGTCATCAACCATATGGGCTAATTTCAACATGTATATAACTCCAACCGTTGCAGTTTGATCAAAACGTTCTCCAGTTCCTCCATCATATAAGTATGTCTTACCTGATTTTGGCACTCCTGCTTTAGCTGTCCATTCATCAATTTCGTATGGCTTAGCACCATCAAAAATTGGAGTAGCAAACTTAACGCCTAATTTTTCACCCGCCCAACCAAGAACAGTTTCATAAACTTGACCTAAGTTCATACGAGAAGGAACCCCAAGTGGATTTAAAACGATGTCTACCGGTGTACCATCTTCTAAGAATGGCATATCTTCAGCACGAACAATATTCGCAACAATTCCTTTATTTCCATGACGACCAGCCATTTTGTCACCCACTTTCAACTTACGTTTTTTAGCGATGTATACTTTTGCCATTTTAACAATACCTGCTGGCAATTCATCACCAACTGAGATATGGAATTTTTTACGTTTGAAAGTTCCTAATAAGTCATTTGCTTTAATGTTAAAGTTATGAATAACTCGTCCAATTAAAGAATTTAAATTATCATCAGCAGTCCAATTTGTAGGATTAACAATCGTGTAATCAATAGCAATTAAATTCTTTTGAGTGAATTTAGTTCCTTTTTTGATAATTTCCTCTCTAAAATTATTAAAGACTCCATTCGCTTTCGTTTCACCAACAACATTCATCAATTTGTCAACTAAACGATCTTTCAACAAAACAAAATCTCTTTCATAGTCAGAATCTAATCCTTCTAATAAAGGTTTATCTTGCGCTTTAGATTTTCTATCCTTAACAGCTCTTGAGAAAAGTTTCTTCTCAATAACAACACCTCTTAATGAAGGACCAGCTTTCAAAGAAGCATCCTTAACATCTCCAGCTTTGTCACCAAAAATTGCACGAAGTAACTTCTCTTCAGGTGAAGGATCTGTCTCACCTTTTGGTGTGATTTTCCCAATAATTATATCACCTTCTTTAATTTCAGCTCCAATTCGAATAATACCATTCTCATCTAAGTCCTTAGTCGCTTCTTCACTTACATTAGGAATATCAGAAGTTAATTCTTCCATTCCACGTTTCGTGTCACGCACGTCAACTGTATACTCATCAATATGAATAGATGTGAAAATATCATCACGAACAACTCGCTCAGAAATAACAATAGCATCCTCAAAATTATACCCTTTCCAAGGCATGAAAGCCACTTTCAAGTTTTGTCCTAAAGCTAATTCACCTTGTTGAGTCGCGTATCCCTCACAAAGAACTTGTCCTTTTTCAACTTTATCACCTTTCTTAACGATTGGCTTCAAATTCATACAAGTACTTTGATTCGTTTTAGCAAATTTAGTCAACGTATAATGAGTAACTTCAGAATCAAAAGAAACTAATTTATCATCATTTGTCCAATCATAACGAATTACAATCTCGTTTGCATCAACATATTCAACGACACCATTATTTTCAGCATTAATTAAAACACGTGAATCTCTTGCTACTAATCGCTCAATACCAGTACCAACGATTGGTGAACTTGGTTTCAATAAAGGAACCGCTTGACGTTGCATGTTAGATCCCATCAAAGCACGATTGGCATCATCATGTTCCAAGAAAGGAATAGACGAAGCAGCAATCGAAGCAATTTGATTTGCTCCAACATCCATTAATGTTAAGTTTTTTGGCTGAACAACAGGGAAATCTCCTTCAAAACGCGCTTTCACAAATTCAGTTAAGAAATTACCTTTCTCATCCACTTGTGCATTCGCTTGAGCGATCATTTTACCATCTTCTTCCTCCGCTGTTAAGTATATTGGTTCAGTACCAATAGCAACTTTTCCTGCAATAACATCACGGTAAGGTGTTTCAATAAATCCAAGTTTATTTACTTTCGCAAATACACAAAGAGATGAAATCAAACCAATATTTGGTCCTTCAGGAGTTTCAATAGTACATAAACGACCGTAGTGCGTATAATGAACATCTCTCACCTCAAAACCAGCTCTTTCTCTAGACAAACCACCTGGCCCTAGTGCCGAAAGACGACGCTTGTGCGTTACTTCCGATAAAGGATTGGTTTGATCCATAAATTGAGATAATTGATTTGTACCAAAAAAAGAATTAATTACAGACGAAAGTGTTTTCGCATTAATTAAATCGATTGGAGTAAATACCTCATTGTCACGAACATTCATACGCTCACGGATAGTTCTAGCCATTCTAGCTAAACCAACCCCAAATTGCGCATATAATTGCTCACCAACAGTTCTAACACGACGATTAGAAAGGTGGTCAATATCATCAACATCTGCTTTTGAATTAACTAATTCAATCAAATACTTGATAATACAGATAATATCATTCTTAGTTAAAACTCTAGAATCTTCAGAAGGATCAATCCCTAGTTTTTTATTCAAACGGAATCTTCCAACCTCTCCTAAATCATAACGAGTATCAGAAAAGAATAATTTTTCAAAAACATTCTTAGCTGTTTCATAATCTGGTGGTTCAGCATTACGAAGTTGTCTATAAATATGTTCTACCGCCTCTTTTTGAGAGTTTGATGTATCTTTTTGAAGCGTATTATAAATAAGTGTAAAATCAGCACTATTCACATCTTCTTTGTGAAGTATAACTGTTTTAACACCTGAATCTACAATCAAATCAACATGAGAATCCTCTATAATCGTTTCACGATCAAGAAGGACTTCATTTCTTTCAATCGAAACCACTTCTCCTGTGTCTTCATCAACAAAATCTTCTATCCAAGATTTTAACACACGAGCCGCCAATTTACGACCAACTATTTTCTTTAAATTAACTTTTGTCGCTTTAATCTCATCTGCTAAGCCAAATATCTCAAGGATATCTTTATCACTTTCATAACCAATCGCACGGAAAAGTGTTGTAACAGGTAATTTTTTCTTACGATCAATGTAAGCGTACATTACACTATTAATATCTGTCGCGAATTCGATCCAAGAACCCTTGAATGGTATCACACGAGCAGAATACAATTTCGTACCATTTGCATGACGACTTTGTCCAAAGAAAACCCCTGGAGATCTATGCAATTGAGAAACTATAACACGTTGAGCTCCATTAACAACAAACGAACCTTTTGGTGTCATATAAGGAATAGTTCCTAAATAAACATCTTGTACGATTGTTTCGAAATCTTCGTGTTCTGGGTCAGTACAATATAGCTTCAATTTCGCTTTTAACGGCACGCTATAAGTTAAACCTCTATCGATACATTCCTCAATCGTATAGCGAGGTGGATCAACGAAATAATCTAAAAATTCCAATACAAACTGATTACGAGTATCAGTTATTGGGAAATTTTCAGAAAATACTTTAAATAATCCTTCCGTATCTCTATTCTCCGGTGTTGTTTCCAACTGGAAAAATTCTTGAAAGGACTTAATTTGTATATCCAAAAAATCTGGATATTCAAATTGATTTTTGCTTGATGCAAAATTAATTCTTGTCGATAAATTACTTGTTGTTGCCAAGGCTTAAATAATTTGTTGATGAAAATGCATTTTAACTATTCAATGTAAATAAACAGGAATAGGCACGAGCTTATTAAGCCGTGCCTTTCCATATTATGAAGAATGATAGTTATTTAATCTCAACTTCAGCTCCTGCTTCTTCAAGAGCAGCTTTAAGAGCAGCAGCTTCGTCTTTAGAAATTCCTTCTTTCAAAGCAGTAGGAGCTCCATCAACTAAGTCTTTTGATTCTTTCAAACCATTACCTGTTAATTCTTTTACAAGTTTAACAACTGCAAGTTTGTTAGGACCACCAGCTTTCAATATAACATCGAATTCTGTTTTTTCTTCTGCTACAGCAGCTTCACCACCTCCTGATACCATTACGGCAGCAGCAGCAGCAGGTTCAATACCATACTCATCCTTAAGGATAGTTGCAAGTTCATTAACTTCTTTTACTGTAAGGTTTACTAGCGTTTCCGCGATTTGTTTCAAATCAGCCATTTTGTTTTTTATTTAAATCTAAAGTTGTACAATTTATTAATTATGCTCTACTTTCGAGCGTTTTAAGGATACCAGCAATTTTACCACCAGCACCTGTAAGTCCAGAAACAACATTTTTCATTGGACTTTGTAATAATCCGATGATTTCACCAATCATCTCTTCTTTGCTCTTAATTGAACTTAACAATGTTAATTGATCATCACCAATAAACACAGCTTCGTTAATATAAGCACCTTTAAGGACTGGTTTAGCACCTTTTTTACGGAATTCTTGAATCAATTTAGCAGGAACATTTCCAACTTCCGAGAACATGATAGATGTTGGACCTGAAAGAGTGTCTTTCAAATTACCAAAATCTTTACCTTCAACGCTCTCCATCGCTTTTTCAAGTAGTGTATTTTTCACCACTTTTAAACGAATATTAGATTGAAAACATTTTCTACGAAGAGTATTGATTGCTTCTACTGTTAATTCAGCAGTATCCGTTAAATAGATGATATTCGCGTCTTTCAATTCTGCCGCTAAATCAACTATATACTTACCTTTTTCTTCTTTTGTCATTTTACGTCAGTTTATTAAGCTACAACAGTTTTAGCATCAATTTGAATACCAGGACTCATTGTAGAACTCAGGTAAACACTTTTGATGTAAGTACCTTTAGCAGAAGAAGGTTTCATTTTGATAAGTGTTTGAATCAATTCCATAGAATTCTCACGAATTTTATCTCCATCAAAACTCACTTTTCCAACTGAGCTATGAATGATACCATACTTATCAACTTTGAAATCAATTTTACCTGCTTTCACTTCTTCAACTGCTTTTGCAACGTCCATTGTTACCGTGCCTGTCTTTGGGTTGGGCATTAAACTACGTGGTCCTAAAATACGACCAAGAGCTCCAACTTTCCCCATTACAGAAGGCATAGTAATAATAACGTCAATGTCAGTCCATCCTCCTTTGATTTTTTCAATGTAATCATCTAGACCTACATGATCAGCACCCGCAGCAATTGCTTCAGCTTCCTTATCCGGAGTACAAAGTACAAGAACGCGAACGTCTTTACCAGTACCATGCGGAAGAGAAACTGTACCTCTTACCATTTGGTTTGCTTTTCTTGGATCTACTCCTAATCTTACACAGATATCAACAGATGCATCAAATTTAGTAGTGGAAATTTCCTTAACCAAATCACATGCCTCTACTAAGGAGTATGCTTTAGCTATATCAAATTTAGCTAAAACCTCTTTTCTTTTTTTAGAAATTCTTCCCATTATAAAAACTATTATTTGGTTTTTGGTGCACTACCACCTTTAATTGTAACCCCCATACTTCTTGCAGTTCCTGCTATCATGCTCATTGCTGAGTCAACAGTAAAACAATTCATATCCGGCAATTTATCCTCTGCAATTGTACGAATTGTATCCCAAGACATCGATGCAACCTTTGCACGATTAGGTTCTGATGAACCTTTCTTAAGTTTCGTCAATTCCATAATTTGAATTGCTGCGGGTGGAGTTTTGATAATAAAATCAAAAGATTTATCACCATAAACAGTGATAACTACCGGTAATACCTTTCCTGGTTTATCTTGCGTTCTAGCATTAAATTGCTTGCAAAATTCCATAATGTTCACACCTTTCGAACCAAGAGCTGGTCCTACTGGTGGAGCTGGATTGGCAGCACCTCCTTTGATCTGTAATTTGATCAATCCTGCTACTACTTTAGCCATTTATATAAAAATTATGTAGTCAAACATGAGTATTCACGGGAAGCATTCAATTTTCGCTTTTCCTCACTCCTACGGTTAATAAACAATTTTAAACTTCTTTCGCCACTTGCATGTAACTTAATTCTAGCAAGTTTTTTCGTCCGAATATTTTTACCATTACTTTCAGCTTTTTCTTCTCTTCGTTGATTTCATCAACAACACCGCTGAAATTATTGAAAGGACCATCAATTACCTTAACAGACTCTCCAACTATAAATGGAATTTTCATTTCCTCTTCTGCTTCAGATAATTCATCCACTTTCCCAAGGATTCTGTTTACTTCTGCTAAACGCATTGGCACAGCCTCACCTCCTTTTTCAGTTCCTAAAAATCCGATAACATTTGGTATGCTTTTTATTACGTGTGTTACTTCACCCACAAGTGCAGCTTCAATTAAGACGTAACCAGGAAGGTAAGATTTTTCCTTCATCACTTTCTTTCCATTTCTAATTTGGAAAACTTTTTCAGTAGGTATAAGAACCTGCTCTACAAAATCTTCTAATTTTAATCTAGAAATTTCAAGATCAAGATATTCTTTAACTTTCTTTTCTTTACCACTTACCGCTCTAACTACGTACCAACGTTTCTTAATATCTCCCATTACTTATATTAAAACATATCGTAAATAAAACCTAAAGCACCTTTCCAAGAAGAACTTGAATCTCCAACGATACCTAATCCAAAATCCATCACAAAAATAAACAGAGAAATTATAACAGAAGCTATAACAACTATTATTGTATTACTTTGAAGTTCTTTCCAAGTAGGCCAAGTGACATTGTGAACCATTTCGTTCACAGTTTCGTTAATATATTCTCTAATTTTAGACACCTCTTTATATTTTTATGCGCGGGCAGCAGGGCTCGAACCTACGACCTACGGTTTTGGAGACCGCCACTCTACCAACTGAGCTACGCCCGCATAAAAAGGGGAGCAAGCTCCCCTTTTTAATTATTATTAATATGCTTAATTAAGCAATGATTTCAGTAACCTGACCTGCACCTACAGTTCTTCCTCCTTCACGGATTGCAAAACGTAAACCTTTATCCATAGCAACTGGTACAATTAATTTAACAGTAATTGAAACGTTATCACCTGGCATTACCATTTCACGTCCATCTGTTAAGAAAATTTCACCTGTAACATCAGTCGTACGGAAGTAAAACTGTGGACGGTATTTGTTATGAAATGGAGTATGACGTCCACCTTCTTCTTTTTTCAATACATAAATTTCAGCTTTGAAATCAGCGTGAGGTTTAGTAGAACCTGGTTTACAGATAACCATTCCTCTTTTAATATCCGCTTTATCAATACCACGTAATAAAAGACCTACGTTATCTCCAGCTTCACCTCTATCTAATATTTTACGGAACATCTCCACTCCTGTTACTGTAGAAGATAATTTCTCAGTTCCCATTCCTAAAATCTCTACTGGATCTCCTGTATTGATAACACCTGTTTCTATACGACCTGTAGCTACAGTACCACGACCTTGAATCGTAAATACATCTTCAACAGACATTAAGAATGGTTTATCCATATCACGTGGAGGTAGTTCGATATAAGAATCAACAGCATCCATTAATTCGTCAATTTTAGCAACCCATTCCGGCTCTCCATTCAATCCACCTAAAGCAGATCCAAGGATTACTGGTGCATTATCTCCATCATAATCATAGAAAGATAATAACTCACGGATTTCCATTTCAACTAATTCAAGTAATTCAGCATCATCTACTAAATCTACTTTATTCATGAAAACAACTAAACGAGGAATACCTACTTGGCGTCCTAATAAGATGTGCTCACGTGTTTGTGGCATTGGTCCATCAGTTGCAGCAACAACGATAATTGCACCGTCCATCTGAGCAGCTCCAGTTACCATGTTTTTAACGTAATCCGCGTGACCTGGGCAATCAATATGCGCATAGTGACGGTTTGCAGTTTCATACTCTACGTGTGATGTATTAATAGTAATACCACGTTCTTTTTCTTCTGGTGCATTATCAATAGAAGAGAAATCACGTACAGCAGCCAATCCTCTACCTGATAATACACAAGTAATTGCTGCTGTTAATGTAGTTTTACCATGATCTACGTGACCAATTGTCCCGATGTTTAAATGCGGTTTAGAACGATCAAAATTTTCCTTAGCCATTATTATATTTGTTACTTAGTTAATAAAAAAACAACCTATCAGAATGTAAAAAATTCACCCAATACTGGGTGAAACAACATCCACTTGTAGAGCCAATGACGAGAATTGAACTCGTGACCTCTTCCTTACCAAGGAAGCACTCTACCCCTGAGCTACACCGGCCTTTAAAACTGAACAAAAAAAAGAGCGGGAGACGAGACTCGAACTCGCGACCCTCAGCTTGGAAGGCTGACGCTCTACCAACTGAGCTACTCCCGCTTATATTTTAATGTTACCAATGTGGGGAGAGAAGGATTCGAACCTTCGAAGGTTGCCCAACAGATTTACAGTCTGCCCTCGTTAGCCACTTGAGTATCTCCCCAACAAAATAGAGCCGATGGAGGGACTCGAACCCCCGACCTGCTGATTACAAATCAGCTGCTCTAGCCAGCTGAGCTACATCGGCACATATTGATATTTTCAGTAATAAAAAGAACGCTTAACGTGTTTCCCGTTTGGGTTTGCAAATGTAGGCATTAAATTCTTTCCTGCAACATTTTTTTTATTTTTTTTCAAAAAAAAAGGTTCCTACTAAATTAGAAACCTTTTTCATGCTATTGATGATTATTAATATGTGCTCTTTTCTTTATGTTTATGCACCTGTTTCCTCAATGCTTCAACCGCTAGATCAGCAGCTTCTTCAAAACTTTTGCACTGCTTTTTAGCAAACAACTCCTTTCCAGGAATTAATATCTTTACCTCAGCAATTTTATTTTCTCCATCTTGACTTTTATCTAATCTTAAATAAACTTCACTCGCAATAATATTATCGAAAAACAATTCCAATTTACCCACTTTTTCATTAACGAAATCAACTAATTTCTTGTCAGCTGTAAAATGTACTGAGTGCACTTGAATATCCATGACTATTTCTTTTTATGCCCACGAGGATGGGCTTGTGAATAAATATTGGTTAACTGTTTAAACGAGTTATGAGTATACACTTGTGTTGCTGATAAATTTGCATGCCCCAATAAATCTTTCAATGTCTCCAAGCCAGCTCCATTGTTCAACATATGAGTAGCAAATGTGTGACGCAATACATGTGGACTGCACTTGTCTAAATTTGTTACTTGACCAAGATAGGAATTAATTATTCTATAAACAAATTTTGCGTACACTTTATTACCATTATTTAACAGAAAAAGAAATTCGTTTTCTAAATCATTTAACTTCAACTGTTTTCTGTATTCTTCAATCATTTCAAATAATAAGCTAGATATTGGAATGATTCTTTCTTTGTTCCTTTTTCCAAGCACTTTGATTCTATCCTTTTCGATATCGGAATTTTTTAGATTTATCAACTCACTTAATCGAATGCCTGTCTGATAAAAAACTTCTACGATAAGCCTGTCGCGCACACCTTCAAAACTCGAGGAAAAAACGTGTTCCAATTTTTCAACTGTCAAATCTGAAGAACGAGCAAAACTAGGTAAACGCTTTTCGGTCTTTGGACCTTGTACTTTTTGCATTGGATTGTGTGGAATGAACGCTTCTCTTGCTAACCACTTAAAAAAGGAACGTAAAGAAGATAATTTTCGATTAACCGTGCGCTTAGTGTACTCCTTATCCATCAAGTCAACTATCCAGCCTCTAATGACCAAGGGAGTTACTTCTGCTAATTCTTTTTCATTTACTATAATCGTAAAATCAAGGAATTGCTCAATATCCATTTGATAAGCCAAATTTGTATGGACAGAATACCTCTTCTCCGTCTGAAGATACGATAAAAATTTATTTACAAAAAAAGGAGCCATTGGCTCCTTTACGATCTTTTTAAAAATAAGTTTCTAAAAATTATTGTCCAACAGACATTATTTTTTCACGATAAACTGCACGGATATTATCTTGACGCTTAACAACAGAAGGTTTTGTGAATTCTTTACGTCTTCTCAATTCTTTCATCGCTTTAGTTTTATCAAATTTTTTCTTGAATTTCTTAAGAGCTCTCTCGATGTTTTCCCCTTCTTTTACCGGAATAATTAACATATTGTTCTATTTATTAAATTTTGTATTTTCAACTTTGGACGACAAAGATATGTATTTTTTTTTATTTATAATAGTTATTTTAAAATTTCTCTTGAAATAACTAATTTTTGAATTTCTGACGTCCCTTCTCCTATTGTGCACAATTTAGCATCCCTGTAGAATTTCTCAACAGGAAAATCTTTTGTGTAGCCATATCCTCCAAATATCTGAACAGCCTCATTGGCAATTTCACAAGCAACTTCAGACGCATAAAGTTTGGCCATTGCAGATTCTCTCGTTAATTTTTTACCTGAATTTTTCAAGAATGCTGCTTGATTTAACAATAGTTCTGCCGCTTCAATTTTTGTTGCCATATCTGCTAACTTGAATCCAATCGCTTGAAATTGAGCAATAGGCTTTCCAAATTGAACTCTTTCCTTTGAATATTTTAAAGCAGCTTCGTATGCCCCTTTTGCTATCCCAAGTGCTAAAGAACCAATTGAAATACGTCCGCCATCTAATATTTGCATCGACTGGACAAATCCTTCACCCTCTTTTCCTATCAAATTTTCTGCTGGCACTCGACAATTATCAAAAATCAATTCAGCTGTTTCTGATGCACGCATTCCCATTTTATTTTCTTTCTTTCCTGCAGAAAATCCAGGGGTACCTTTTTCAATGATGAAAGCTGACATTCCATGTGAATCTCCTTTTTCACCAGTTCGGACGATCACAACTGCAACATCACCCGAGATTCCGTGTGTAATAAAGTTTTTTGACCCATTAATTACCCAATGATCACCATCTTTTACTGCTGTAGTATTCATTCCTCCAGCATCAGAACCTGTCCCTGTCTCTGTCAATCCCCAGGCACCAATCCACTCAGCAGATGCTAATTTTGGCAAATATTTTTTCTTCTGCGCTTCATTCCCATGATAATAAATATGCCCTGTGCAAAGTGAATTATGCGCAGCAACGGATAATCCTATTGAACCGCAAACTTTAGCAATTTCAGCAACAACCGTAACATATTCTAAATAACCGAAGCCTGATCCACCATATTCTTCTGGTATAAAAACACCCATTAAACCTAATTCACCTAATTTTTTAAACACATGAACAGGGAATTGTTGAGATTCATCCCATTCCATAATATAGGGACGTATTTCTTTTTCAGCAAAATCACGAATCATTTGCGTGATCATTATTTGGTTTTCGCTTTGATCAAAATTCATTTTTCCAGTTTTGGGGTATTTGTATTTTTTAATAGTTTACAAAACTAATAATTTTGTCTGAAAAATTTGTTAATTTATTTTTTCCTTCTAAAAAATCTAGAGAAACTAAAAAATTAAATCCTGCAATTTCAGCTCCGCACTTTTGAAGTAATTTTGCTGCAGCTTCTGCTGAACCTCCAGTAGCTAATAAATCATCATGAATTAATACTTTTTGACCCTTTGAAACTGCGTCAACATGCATTTCAATCGTTGCGCTACCATATTCCAAATCATACGAATGACTTATTTTATTATAAGGTAATTTCCCAATCTTTCGAATTAAAATAAACGGAACACCCAATTGAATAGCTAACGGATAACCGAATAAAAACCCACGACTCTCAATTCCGGCAATGGCATCAATTTTTTCATTTTTGTACTTTTCAACTAAACTATCCAACATGTCCTTTGATAAAATTGGGTCCAACATAATGGGTGTAATATCCTTAAAAACAATACCCTCTTTTGGAAAATTATGAACATCTCGAATGGTGTTTTTTATTCTCTCTTCTATAATCATGCGCGTTTATATTTATTTTTGATCTTTCTCTACAATGTTAAATAGGGCTTCAACTTTTCGAATAATTCTTCATTTATTAACACGGACTCTTTTATGTCGTTAATGCTACTAAATCCTTTTCTTTGCTCTCGCATTTTAATGATTGAATTAGCAATATTCCACCTGATATACGGGTGACTTTTAAGCTGATCGATTGTAATTGAATTTAACTCTACTCTTTTAATCAAAGTGGGATTTACTGTAATTTGACTTTGAATTATTTCGTATTTCTCTTCATCCATCTTCCAAACTTCAAGTAGTTGCTTCTTTGAGATGAATCCGCCTAATTCATTTCTTTTCTTGACGATTTGTTTTGCGAAAAAAGCTCCAACTCCTTTTAAATTAATCAATTCCTCTTCTGTCGCCTGATTGATTTCTGTTAAAACACTCTTCTTATCCGTTAAAAAATTCTCCTTTTCAGAGGTTAAATAGCGATTTTCTTTGGCTATATAAAAAGTGGAATCCTTAATTAATAAAAACAATTCATCGGAAATAACAAAGACTCTCTTAAGGTCTTCATTAGAATAAATACCCCTCTTTGTGAATTTCAAAACTACAGCCGCTTGTTTTTCTGATAAACCTAAATTCATCCAATCCTTGATTGTGTATTTATTTGGATCAAATTTTTGCTTTGGGCAACTGTACCTGTCTTTCTTTGAATAATCCCTTTTCGAATAGTCAAATTTAGAATATGATTTATGCTCCTTTTCCCACTTTTTGCTAGGAAAAGAATTAATCGAAGTTACTATTTTCGGTTGACAATAAAAATATAATCTAGGGTAGTAAATAAAACAAAAAGTGAAAATACTCAGTAGGACAATTCCTCTTTTATTTCTTTTAGATAAATTAAAATCTACGTTATTTTTCATTGAAATGCCTGAATATATTTTTCCTACTCAATAATTTCATTCGAAATATTGGTCTTTTTGTTAGTTAAGTAATAAATAGGAATTCCAAGTGCAATTAACAATAAGCTTCCTCCGGTGTTTTTTGTATCGTAAATTAATAAATCAATACAAATCAAAAGTGTAATCGAAATGTAAATAATAGGAATATACGGATAACCAAAAGCCTTATAAGGACGCAGCGCATCTGGTTCTGTCTTTCTCAATATGAATAATCCACCAATGGTTAAAATATAAAACAGCAACGAGGCAAAAGTTGAAAAAACTAATAAATCCTCATACTTGCCCGATAAACACAAAATTGAAGCCCAAATACATTGTATCCAAAGTGCAATTCCCGGTACTTGTTTACTATTTAGTTTTTGTGCTTTTTTGAAAAACAATCCATCTTTTGACATCGCATAATACAATCTGGAACCAGCTAAAACTAATCCATTATTACAGCCAAAAGTGGAAATCATAATTAAAACAGCCATTATACTTACTCCAATATCTCCAAAAATGACAGATGCTGCAGCAGCTCCAACTCTTTTTTCACTTGCAAACATTATTCCTCTTCCTGCTACATCTGCTGCCTCAGCACTCCCGTTGACTGGAAGTAGCGCTAAATAAGCAATATTAGCTAGTATATAAATAAATGTAACAATCAAAGTTCCTAAGAAAAGGCTTCTAGGAATGTTTCTTTTAGGATCTTTAATCTCGCCAGAAATAAATGTTACATTATTCCAGGCATCTGACGAAAACAAGGAATTAATTATTGTAGCCCCCATTGCTCCCATTAATGCAAATCCTGCCAAAGGAACAATCGTTATACTTCCATTCGGTAAAATTGTTGTTTTACTTGCACTCCAAATATCGGTGAAATTTTGAGAAAGTGTATTCGTTTTTAATCCGATAGCAAGACCTAAAACAATCAAAGCGAACAAAGCAAAAACCTTCGCAGAAGTAAAAACTAATTGAATAATTCTTCCATTTTGAACTCCTCTCGTATTAATAAATGTTAGAAGAACAACACTAATGACAGCTAATAATTGGGCAAAGGTAATTTGAATTACATTTCCGTATGAATACAATTCATTATTCAACTCTGGGAAAAACACAGATGTATATTTTGAAAAAGCGACTGCAACCGCAGCAATTACTCCTGTCTGAATAACTGTAAAAACAGTCCAACCATACAAAAAGGAAATCATTCGTCCATAGGCACGTTGAATGTAAACGTATTGTCCGCCAGCATTGGGCATCATTCCAGCTAATTCACCATAACTCAAAGCTGCAAAAATGGTTATGATGCCTGTAAGTAACCATAAAAAAAGCATCCAACCAACTGAACCAATATCTCTCATCATGGAAACAGTAACGATAAAAATACCTGAGCCTATCATTGATCCTGCAACAATGCTTGTAGCATCAAACAAACCTAGCGTTCGCTTTAATTCTTTATTTTCAGACATTTTATCGCTTTTTAGTTACGCTATTTAGTACTTAAATAGTCATATGGATATATGTGACTATTTTATGCAACAAATACAAAGAGAAATCAGTTATTTTCTAAATTCTTTTTTGTCAGTTCTTCCTGCTCTTTCTCATAGGCATTCAAGTTACTATTTCTTTTGGAATAGGCAAAGTAAACGACAATCCCTATTCCTGACCAAATCAAGAAAGCGATCCAAGTTTCCTTGCGAACAAAACACATCAAAAACACATTAAATGAAACACCTAAAACAGAAATAACTGGCAAAAAAGGAACTCTAAAAGGTCTTTCTAAATCAGGCTGCTTATATCTTAAAATCAATACTGCAAGTGCAATCATCGCAAAAGCTAATAATGTTCCCATAGAACACATCTCAGAAACCTTATCTATTGGTGTTAATGAAGCAACAATTGAAATAATCAATCCAACCAAAATTGTACTCTGAAAAGGAGTTTTAAATTTGGAGTGAATTTTTCCAAACATGGCCGGTAAAAGTCCATCTTTTGACATTCCTAAGAAAATCCTAGTTTGTCCCAGCATCATTACTAACATCACAGAAATCAAACCAGCAACAGCCGCAATGGTTATTAAGATGGTTGCCCATGGCATATTAACCCCTTCAAAAGCGGAAGCGACTGGAGCTTTAATATCTAACTGATTATAAGGCACCATTCCAGTTAAAACCAAAGAAACCAGGATATATAAAACCGTACATATTATAAGAGATGCCATTATTGCAAAAGGAACATCTTTTTTAGGATTAATTGCCTCGCCAGCTTGGGTAGATACAGCGTCAAAACCAATATAAGCAAAAAAGACAATAGAAGCAGCTGTCATAACTCCACTCCAACCAAAATGAGAAGTCCCATCTGCATCAAAAACTTGCTCAGGCACAAATGGATGGTAATTATTTGTATCAATAAAAAAGAAACCTACAAATATTACGAATAATACTACTGCTATTTTCAATATCACAATAATATTATTTGTTTTTGCAGCTTCTTTAATCCCTCTAACCAAAATTGAAGTGACCACCCAAGTAATTAAAAACGCTGGTAAATTAAAACATATAGTAGGAGTAACTTCTCCTATTGCAGAATACTTGGCAGCTGCGGTAATTGGGTCGTTCATCAGCCACATGGGGGGATCTATACTGCATTGATGAAGTAACTTTTCAAAATAACCACTCCACGCGACGGCTACCGTAGTTGCTCCCATCATGTATTCTAAAATCAAATTCCATCCTATAATCCAAGCAAAAATTTCTCCCATTGTCCCATATGAATAAGCATAAGCTGATCCTTCAACAGGCAGTACAGAGGAAAATTCCGCATAACAAAGAGCTGCAAACATACATCCGATTCCTGCAATTACAAACGCTAATGCTAAAGCTGGACCGGCATTGTTGTGCGCAGCCACACCTGTAAGAGTAAATATACCTCCTCCAATTATTGCTCCTATTCCTAATGAAGTCAAACCCCATCGTCCTAGTACGCGGTTCAACTGGCTTTTTTTCATTTCTGCCTCAAACAAACTTATTGGCTTTTTGCGCCATGGACTTCCTGCCATTGTATTTAGATTTTAAAATTAATGTGGGTAAAGATAAAATTTTTAGTGAATATGATCACTTATTTTTTAGTAGCGCCAATGTTTTTTCTAAAGTTAATGGGCTATATTTTAATTCCTTTAGCGAATACTCCAAATTAAACCCCGTTTTTGGCGGTCGTTTTGCTGCTTGATTCAAAGTGTCAGAATGAATAGGAGTAACTTGACTTTTCGGTAAATCAAAATAGTCTGCAATTCGATATACTAAATTAATAATTGACATTGTCTCTGGTCCTGAAATGTGAAAAATACCTTTTTTATCGTGTAAAATAATTTCTAAACATGCCCATGCTAAATCATCCGCCCACGTAGGAGCCCTGAATTGATCATCAACAATTGTTAATTCCTTCCCTGTTTTCAGAGCGTCCAAAGCCCATAAAACAATGTTAGATCTAGAAAGATTGTGACCTTCTCCATACACAATTATGGTTCGCACAATGGACCAATTCTCATACGCTGAATTCTTTAAAAGATTTTCTCCATCCACCTTTGACTTTGCATATACACTCAAAGGATTTACCTCATCATTTTCCGAATAATCACCCTTTTCACCATCAAATACAAAATCTGTCGACAATAATTGAAAATGTGATTTAAATTGGATAGCTGCATTAAATAAAAAAAGCGTTGAATCCACATTTACTAGCTGACACTCATCCATATGATCTTCGCAATAATCCACATTTGTTATCGCTGCCGTATGAATCACATCTGTTGGATAATAAAATTGAAAAACCTTATTAATCTCTAAAGGATTTGAAATATCTAAACTCAAATAGTTCATCGTTGGACAGTCAGGATTTCGATTTTCTCCTTTAGATGTCGCGATAAAATTGAGCCCCCGTTCCAGACAAAGCTTTACTATTTTTTGTCCTAACAATCCATTTGAACCAGTAATTAATATTCTCATAATTTAATGTGAAATTCCAAATAAGTGATTTAATTTTTCAATTTGAGCTGGATTACCTAGCACAAATAATTTTGATTGCGGAACTACTTCAATTTCAAAATCTGGATTGATTAAGTATTCGCCGTCGGGAGTCTTGAACCCAATGATAGTAACTCCTGTAAGTCTTTTTGCTTCCAATTGTCCAATGGTCTTATTTTTAAATTGATCTGGTAATTCATTAAATGATATAGATTCAATATTCGCTCCGTTATACCCTTGCACTCTAATTATATCCAAGAATTCCATGACATCTGGATTTGAAATCAACGAAGCCATGTGTGACCCTCCAATTACGTCAGGCATAATGACATTCTGAGCTCCGGCTATTTTTAATTTACCAACAGTGGATTGATTTGAGGCTCTTGAAACGATAAATAAATTCTTTTTGAGTTCCCGAGCAGAAAGCACAATATATAAATTATCCGCATCCTTGGGTAAACAACAAATTAATGCTTTTGCTTTTAAGATTCCCGCTTTAATTAAATTTTCATCCAATGTTGAATCTCCTTTTAAAAAAAGATATCCATCCATACTTTCATGCCTGCTGCAGCTTTCTTCATTGGTTTCAATAACTACGAATTCCGTCCCATGTAACTTCAAATCTTCTGCAACTTGAGTGCCGACGCGTCCAAATCCACAAATAATAACATGATTATGTAATTTCTCGAATTCCATTTTTCTTTTTTTTTCATTAATATAATCGCGATATTCTCCCCCTGCAAGAAATTTAGTAATGGAATTTATAGCAAAGGCAAAGGTACTAAAACTTGAAATTATTAAGAAAGAAGTAAATAATTTACCATAAAGTGACAAATTATGCACTTCTCCAAAACCAACTGTTGAAATAGTAATGACAGTCATGTACAAGGAATCAACAACTCCCCAACCTTCAATTAAAATAAAACCAAAAGTTCCAATAATGATCACTGAGACCAGTAATCCAACGAAAAAGTAAATCTTTCTAAATAAGCGCGATTTAAACATATATCTTTATAATTCCCAGATTGACTTCCTTCTTTTTCGTTGAAATTTAAAATAATGCTTGTGTTCCAATATCCAAGCCATTCCAAGGTAAATAAATAAGGGAGAACCTAGAGCAATAAAAGATGCATAAATAAAACCTATCCTAACTTTCGAAGAACTTATCCCCAACTTTCTAGCCCACCATTCACATACGCCAAAAGATCTCATTTCGAAGAAAAATAGCACTTTTTGAATTGTTCTCATCCATTAATTATTTTATCACCTACGACACAAGATAAACATTTTTTTCTAGAACAAAAATCGTTATAAATTTCTAATAAAGCTTGGCTATCAAACGCTTTTTTAATCTTTACTCCCATTTTTATCCATTTTGTTGTAATTGTATTTTTTTCAGGTTGTAAATGAAGTAAAATATGGATCGCTTTTTCTTTCATTTCTTCATCATTTTTCATGGTTCCAAACCACCACAAAAAAGGAACAAAAGAATTTGAAATTATTGACTCTTTTGTCGTATTTGAAATCTCTATTTTTCCGGGGTCAACATGAACTGAACTAATTTTACTAGTAATCGTCAAAATATTCTTAAAATAATCAATCATTTCAGGAACATCCATAGTAGTGAAAATGGTGTTAAAATCAAAGTTTTTTACTACTTCTGAAAACTGAAATAATCTTACTTCAGGAAATCCTTTTGGCCTCAATCCTTTTTTTTTCCAAACATGAATCCCCATCGAATTTAGGTCGTATTTGTTTTTAAGAAAATACCAGTTATGCACGTGCTTCTGATCTGTGACCGTTTGTTCTAAAAATCCGCTTGTACCACAAATCAACGTAAAATAATTTTCTTCATTTTCACGTTTCAAAATTTTCAATGGAATTCGATTCGATAATTCTTGAAAAGGAATCGAATTTACTTTCATGCCAAACGCTTGTGCAAGAAGACAATATAAGATTTGACCGAAATCACTTCCAGTATCTAGGTTGGGATTAAGAAGTTTTATTTTTCTATCTAATCGATTATAAATAGCTCTTTCCTTCATCGACTCCAGATAGATTGCGTCTAATTCAGGAAGAATTTGAGCACACAAAAATGTTGAACCATATGGAGATCTTTTTAGATAATTATCAAGGTGTTCTTTTTGTAGAAATCCTTTCAATTCCAAAGTTGGTAATTCTCTGCCATTCACAACTATTTCTATATCGTGCTCAAAAACAACATGTAAGACAACATTATCATAGGCATTATCATATTGATGTTTGTGTAAATTCCAATCTGATGATTTTACATGAATTTCAATATTACCACGCCAATGAATGGAATCAATTATTACTTCTCCATCAAAAAAATCGGGACCACTCTCTAAATTATGACTCCCCGAACTCTTTAAAATAAATTCTTGTCCATTTGTCAATTTCATTTGATGAAAAGGCAATCGTTTTTGCTTCCAGATTAGGTGAAGGTATTCTTCTTTCATTAAAAATTTAGGTTTGTTTTTATATAAATTTACAAAAAAGAAACCTATAAAATTCTATTGGCAGAAATTATTTTTAAAAAATGAAGGATTTAAGCGATAACATTATTTCTTATCTACAAAAGCAGTAGCAATATATTTCCTACTATTTTCAGATACCATGTCATTTAATATTAGCTGAGAGGCTAAAACCAATTGTGAATAATTTTGAGAACTATTTCCAAATGCTGCTGCCGAAGTTTGCCACATTTTAATTATCAATTCCTGGCTTCCAACCTTAGGGTCAATCTTATCCACTACAGCTCGAACATTCATGGCGCCAGCATGGTACACATGCATAACAAATAATCTAAACCATAAATCAGACTCATTATAAGAAAGATGATGTGCATTTAATATTTTTTTTGCTTCGGGAATACAAATTCGGCTAATCAACCGTGCAGAACCTTTAGCAGAAAGGTCAAAATCCATGCGCTCGTCAAGTGTTTTGGTTACAACTAAACCTTGCGCTCTCGCTACTCCTGGCATTAATTGAAATGGTCCATAGGCGCCAGCGCATGATTTCTTCAATTGACCAGGACTTTCAATTAATAAAATTGCTTGTGCATACCAAGGATCAACACCATGTAACTCAAAAGCAGACACTCCTCTGGAAATACTTGGGTAAACGTCATCAAAAAGATAGAAATCGCTTTTTCCGCTAGTGACAAACAATTGTTCGCCCTGTAGAAGATTATTTAGTTTTCGTAAACTGTCTTTAAACAAGCCTTTTTGAACTTCGGTTTGTTCATTCCATTTTTTACAATCCAATTTCAATAATACATCTCTTGTTGCCGCAACATTAATTAAGCATGAATCTGGAGAAAGTTTCATGATTTGTTTCCAAAACATTGCCTGCGGTAAAACCTGCCATTGATCTTTAAAAATGGCATCTGGTCCAATCATAACATTACTGCCCAAATTATCTTTTACCTCTATTTTTTCATGATCCCATGATTTGGCAGATTGAGAGAAAACAGAAACTGATACTACTAGAGAAAAAAGGAGAAGACGCATAGAAAAATTATTTACTCAAATTTAAGGAAAAATTATGGAAAAACCAAGTTTATATTACATTTTATTAACAGGCAATAGTTGATTAACTATAGTAAAGCCACTTTTCATTAAAGTCACGAAAAACTTGCTGCAGAAAACAAAAAAGAAAGACAATAGTGAAATAAATTATTATGTACATTTGTGTATGAGTATTATTAAAAAAATAATTGGGTTCCCTATAATACTCTTGGTAAAAATATACCAATTATTAATAAGCCCAATTTTTCCAGCAAATTGCAGATTCACTCCAACCTGCTCGCAGTATATGATTGAAGCCATAAATATTTGGGGGCCTTTTAAAGGTTTTTACCTTGGTATAAGAAGAATTGCTTCTTGCAATCCCTGGGGGAAGCATGGGCACGATCCCGTTCCAGAAAAAAAAGCGAAAATCAAATAATCATTTACTTTTCAGGAGAGAAAAAAATAATTTTAGAATCTAGTTATAAATTATTTACGTATATAATTTGAATTCTATATCTTTACCCTCTTGATAGAATGTTTTTGAATTTTTAATAACAGAAAAAAAGATGAAAAAAATACAAATGGTTGATCTTGTTTCGCAATATGAAAAGATAAAGCCTATTATTGATTCCGCAATTTTGAATGTTATTGAAAATGCTCAATTCATCAATGGTCCTGAAGTTACTGGTTTTAAAGCTGAATTGGAACAATACCTGGATGTGAAACATGTCATTCCATGTGCAAATGGCACCGATGCTTTACAGATAGCCCTAATGGCCTTAGGGTTAAAAGCTGGCGATGAGGTAATAACACCTTCTTTTACATATATAGCTACGACTGAAGTGATGGCATTGTTAGGTTTAAAGCCTGTTTTCATAGAAGTAAATCCTGATACTTTTTGCATTGATGCAACAAAAATAGAAGCTGCGATTTCATCAAAAACCAAAGCAATCGTGCCGGTTCATCTTTATGGACAAGCTGCGCCAATGAATGAAATAATGGAAATTGCCAAACGTCATAATCTCTTTGTAATTGAAGATAATGCGCAAGCAATTGGATGTGATTATCAACTGGCAGATGGGAAAACTGTAAAAACTGGAACAATTGGACAAATTGGTTGTACTTCTTTTTTTCCGTCTAAAAATTTAGGATGCTTTGGTGATGGAGGTGCGATTTTTACAAATGATGATGAATTAGCAGTTAAATTAAAAATGATATCGAATCACGGACAAAGTAAACAATATCATCATGATGTTGTTGGCTGTAATTCAAGATTAGATAATATTCAAGCAGCTGTTTTACGAATAAAACTGAAAGAATTAGATAACTACAACAACGCTCGTCAAAAAGTTGCTGAACATTATGATAATTTCTTTCGTCAATTCCCGCAAATCATTACCCCTGCGCGTGCAGATAGATCAACACACGTTTTTCATCAATACACATTAAAGTTGGAAGGTCTTGATAGAAATGAAATGAAAGCTTTCTTAGCTGAAAAAGATATTCCAGCGATGATTTATTACCCTATTCCCGCACATCGTCAAAAAATGTTTGACGTTTTTGATAGTTCAAATACTATTTTACCTATTACAGATTGGCTTACTGAAAAAGTTATTTCTCTACCCATTCACACTGAAATGACGGAAGAACAATTAAATAAAATATGCTCAACGGTAGCTGATTTTATAAGTATGAAAGTGCATGTTATTGAAAAAAATAGTCAAACTTTATAACTAATGGAGGAAAGGAAAAGGGTTTTAATAACAGGTGCAGCAGGGTTTTTAGGTTCCCATTTGTGTGACCGTTTTATAAAAGAAAATTATCATGTCATTGCGATGGATAATTTAATTACAGGTAGACTAAAAAATATAGAACATTTATTTCCTCTTGAAAATTTCGAGTTTTATAACCACGATGTTTCAAAGTTTATTCATGTTCCGGGAAAATTAGATTACATACTTCACTTCGCATCACCTGCAAGCCCTATTGACTATTTGAAAATTCCAATTCAAACACTTAAAGTTGGTTCCTTAGGGATTCACAATTGTCTTGGTTTAGCGAAAGCAAAAAATGCAAGAGTACTTATCGCCTCTACTTCTGAAGTCTACGGTGACCCAAGTGTTCATCCTCAGCCAGAGGAATATTGGGGAAATGTAAATCCAGTTGGTCCAAGAGGTGTATATGATGAAGCGAAGCGTTTTCAAGAGGCGATTACAATGGCTTATCATACTTTTCATGGCATAGAAACAAGAATTGTACGAATTTTCAATACGTATGGTCCTAAAATGAGATTAAATGATGGGCGTGTTTTACCTGCTTTCATCGGACAAGCGCTAAGAGGTGAAGATATTACGATTTTTGGCGATGGTTCACAAACTAGAGCTTTTTGCTATGTGGACGATTTAGTAGAAGGGATTTTCCGATTATTACACAGTAATTATTCAATGCCGGTAAATATTGGGAATCCTGACGAAATATCTATTAAGGACTTTGCCGAAGAAATAATAAAATTAACAGGGACAGATCAAAAAGTAGTCTTTCATGATCTTCCAGTTGATGACCCAAAGCAGCGTCAACCTGATATTACAAAAGCACGAGAACTATTAGATTGGCAGCCGAAAATTGGAAGATCCGAAGGCTTGAAAATAACGTATGAATATTTTCAAAGTTTATCTCAGGAAGAACTTACAAAGAAAGAACATAATGATTTTGAAAAATATATAATTCGATAATGGAATATTTCGCACATGAAACAGCTATTGTTGATCAAGGCTGTATAATAGGGAAAGGAACGAAAATTTGGCATTTCTCTCATATTATGTCCAACTGTGAAATGGGTGAAGGTTGTAATATTGGTCAAAATGTTGTCGTTTCTCCTGGTGTAATTTTAGGTAAGAATGTGAAAATTCAAAATAATGTCTCTATTTATACGGGTGTTGAATGTGAAGATGATGTCTTCTTAGGTCCATCGATGGTATTTACAAATGTTATTAATCCTAGGAGTGCAGTAAACAGAAAAAATGAATACGCTAAAACAATCGTTCGAAAAGGTGCAAGTATTGGCGCTAATGCCACGATCGTTTGTGGTCACGATATTGGTGAATACGCCTTTATTGGTGCAGGCGCAGTGGTTACAAAAACGGTTTTACCATATGCATTAGTGGTAGGTAATCCTGCAAGACAAATTGGATGGATGAGTGAATTTGGCCAACGTTTAGAATTTGACTCTGATGGACTAGCAATTTGTTTAGAAAGTAATGAAAGATATTGTCTAGAAAATAGTGAAGTAAAAAAAATAGCTCAGTAATATATAACATGGATAATAAAATAAAATTTGCAGTTGTTGGAGCAGGCCATATCGGGAAAAGGCACGCAGAAATGATTGCCAGAGAACATGAAGCGGAATTAATAGCAATGGTGGATGTTCGTTCGCAGGAAGAATGTGGGGCTGAACATTTTAATGTTCCGTTTTTTAAAAGTATTGAAGAACTTTTAGCATCTGATTTGGTGATTGATGTAGTAAATATTTGCACGCCTAATGGATTACATGCCGAACAAAGTCTTGCTGCATTAGAGGCTAAAAAACATGTTGTTTGTGAAAAACCTATGGGATTATCAAAAGATAATTGTGAGAAGGTGATTTTCAAATCATTGCAAATGTCAAAAAATGTATTTTGTGTCATGCAAAATAGATATTCTCCACCTTCTCAGTGGATAAAATCAATTGTTCAGGATAAAGTTTTAGGCGATATTTTTATGGTTCAGTTAAACTGCTACTGGAATCGAGATGATAGATATTACAAAAAAGGAGGTTGGAAAGGGACACCTGATTTGGATGGGGGGACATTATTTACTCAATTTTCTCATTTCATCGATATCATGTACTGGCTTTTTGGTGATATTGACAATATTCAAGGACGTTTCGCTGATTTTAACCACAAAGAATCAACTACTTTTGAAGATTCTGGTTTAGTAAGTTTTGACTTTATCAATGGTGGAATGGGATGTATTAACTACTCAACTTCCGTTGCTGATCAAAATTTAGAAAGCTCTTTGACTATTATTGGTAGTAAAGGAAGTGTGAAAATTGGTGGTCAATATATGAACGAAGTAGAAGTTTGCAATATTAAGGATTATGAAATGCCTGTCTTAGCTGCTTCAAATCCTGCAAATGATTATGGTCCTTACAAAGGATCTGCGGCAAACCATAATTATGTCATTCAAAATGTCATCAATACATTAAAAGGAAGAACAACAGCAACTACAAATGCGTTAGAAGGTTTAAAAGTTGTTGAAATTATAGAACGAATATACAAAATAAGAAATGAGCAACTCAATTTACAATAAGTTAATACAAAAAGAAGCTACTCTTGCTGTAATAGGTTTGGGGTATGTTGGTTTGCCAATTGCTTTGGAATTCTCAAAAAAAATTAAAGTAATCGGTTTTGATATCAATCAAGAGCGCGTAGATTTAATGAAAAATAAAATTGATCCAAGTAATGAGTTAATCGCCTCAGATTTTGAAGGGTGCGACATTCAATTCACTACGTCTTTGGATGATTTAAAAGATGTTCAGTTTTTTATTGTAGCGGTACCGACACCTATAGATGGTTCAAACTTACCAAATCTTGCTCCATTGCTGGGTGCTAGTTCAACTGTTGGGAAAGTTTTGAAAAAAGGAGATTATGTGGTGTTTGAGTCAACCGTTTATCCTGGTTGTACAGAAGAAGATTGTATTCCTGTCTTAGAAAAAGAATCTGGTCTTATATTCAAAAAAGATTTTATGGTCGGTTATTCTCCAGAAAGAATTAATCCTGGTGATAAAGAACATACGCTTAAAAATGTGATTAAAGTCGTTTCCGGCTGTTGTTCTGTTTCTCTTGATGAAATTGCAAAGACCTATGAATTAGTTGTTGATGCTGGTGTTCATAGAGCTACTACAATAAAAGTTGCGGAGGCAGCAAAAATTATTGAGAATACGCAAAGAGACTTAAACATAGCGTTGATGAACGAATTGTCGATCATTTTTAATAAGCTAAAAATAAACACTTTTGATGTTCTTGAAGCTGCAGGAACAAAATGGAATTTTTTGAAGTTTTCTCCAGGATTAGTGGGAGGACATTGTATCGGAGTGGATCCATACTACCTAACACACAAAGCAGCTCAAGCTGGATATCATTCAAAAGTGATTACTAGTGGTCGATATGTGAATGATTCAATGGGATTTTATATTGCTAAACAGACTGTAAAAAGAATTATCGCGCAAGGAAAGCATATTCAGGATGCCAAAGTATTAGTAATGGGTGCGACTTTCAAGGAAGATGTTTCAGATATTAGAAATTCAAAAGTCATTGATGTTATTAATGAGTTAAAATCTTTCCTTGTTCATGTTGATATTGTTGATCCACACGCTTCTTCTACAGAAATGGAAAAAGAGTATGGAGTTTCTTTAATTGAGAAAGCGAATAATGACTATGACGCAATCATTGTTGCTGTTAATCACAAAGAATATAATAACATGACAGAAATGAATTTTAAATCATTATTAAAAAATGAAGAAGGAATTTTTGTAGATGTTAAAGGGATTTTCAAAGGAAAAATAAAAGACCTAGAGTATTGGAGCTTATAAAAATGGATTTCAAAAAAAGCATATTAGTAACTGGAGGTGCAGGATTTATTGGCTCTCATGTTGTGCGATTATTCGTTAATAAATATCCCGAATATCGTATCATTAACTTTGATAAATTAACCTATGCGGGGAATTTATCAAACCTCGTAGATGTGGAAAAAAAAGAAAATTACACATTCGTAAAAGGTGATATTTGCTCAGTAAAAGACGTAACGGAAGTTTTTGAAAAATATACTATTTCTGATGTTATTCACCTCGCTGCAGAATCACATGTGGATCGTTCAATCGAAGGTCCAATGGAATTCGTTTTAACAAATGTTGTTGGAACTGTAAATTTGCTTCAAGTATCAAAGGAATTTTGGAAAGAGGGTGGTCATGTTTTTCATCATGTTTCAACAGATGAAGTATTTGGAAGTTTAGGAGCCGAGGGTTTATTTGAAGAAATAACACCCTATGATCCAAGAAGCCCTTATTCTGCGTCAAAAGCGTCATCCGATCATTTTGTACGTGCATTTTTTCATACCTACGATTTCCCCGTTAAAATGTCTAATTGTTCTAATAATTATGGAAGCCACCATTTTCCTGAGAAATTAATACCATTGGTAATTCATAATATTGTCAATAAAATTCCTATTCCAATTTATGGAAAAGGCGAAAATATTCGTGATTGGTTGTGGGTTGAAGATCATGCAAGTGCTATTGATGTCATTTTTCATAATGGAAAATTAGGCGAGTCTTATAATGTTGGAGGACTAAATGAATGGACAAATATTGATCTTGTTCGCTATTTATGCCAAATTTTAGATGTAAAGCTAAATCGAACTCCTGGTGAAAATGAAACATTAATTACGTATGTGAAGGATCGTGCAGGACATGATGCAAGATACGCTATTGACGCATCAAAATTAGAAAAAGAGCTTGGGTGGAAACCTTCTATATTATTTGAACAAGGACTTGAAAAAACGGTAGATTGGTACTTGTCAAATCAAGAATGGGTTTCAAAAGTGACAAACGGTGCATACCAAGATTACTATGATAAAATGTATAATTAAGATCTTTATTTAACGTAATTAATCTATTCAAAAAATGGGCTTTTTATCTAATTTGTTTTCAAAAAAAGAAGTGCTCCTTCCGAATGACTTGTCAGTTTTGAAAACAGATATGCATAGCCATTTGATTCCAGGAATTGATGATGGATCCCAATCGATGGATGAAACCATTGCAATGCTAGCTAAATTTAAGGAGCTTGGATATAAAAAGATAATTACTACTCCACACGTTATGAGTGACTTTTATCGAAATACACCTGAAATAATTCTTGGTGGTTTGGCAGAAGTTAGAGAAGAATTAAAAAGAATCAAATTGGATATTGAAATCGAAGCTGCTGCTGAATATTATTTTGATGAAACTCTTTTTAATACCTTAGAATCTGATTCATTTTTAACATTTAACAAAAATCATGTTTTAATAGAATTTTCATTTTCTTCAGAACCGCAAGGACATGAAAAATTATTTTACGACATGAGAATAAAAGGATATAAACCCGTAATTGCGCATTTTGAAAGATATATTTATTTTCATGGCTCTGTAGAAAAAGCACAGGAATGGAGAGAAAAAGGAATGCTGATTCAGATGAATATTAATTCTATCTTTGGTCATTATGGACCAGGAGTTAAAAAACAGGCTGAAAAACTAATTGATTCAGGCCAAATTGATTTAATTGCAACTGATTGCCACAGAATTGATCATCTAAATTTATTAGAACAAAATTTATCGAATAAATATTTAAGAAAGGTTCTAGAATTGCCGCTTCACAATATCAATCTTTAATAAGAGTAATTATTATATCGACCAAAAAAGAAAGGAATACTATTTTTTTTTGAATTAAGTTTTAAAAATAAATTCCATATCCACTCAATTTATGATTTGAATAAATCAACGCTGGAAAAGGAATCTTTATATAATTTAATTGCTTACAAAGCGCTTTCAACCAATTTCTCTTAATGGGCAATCGACTAAAATCAATATCTAATGATAATAACCATTCTCTTTGTGAATGATAGGTAATATTTGTTGAATTGTCAAGATACACCTCCTGATCTCCCACCAATTTTTGATTTACACTATAACCGACTGAAAAACAAAGCCAATCAGGGATTTTAGAAGATTTCATTAAACTTGAAGGACTAAAACTCATCCAGTATGTCTGGCCATTGTAGTCTTTTAATAAACTTTGAGAAAAATTATTGCCTAAAACATTCGGTCGCACACTAGCATAATTTGTTGGATGGTATGAAAATTTAAAAATAAACTTTTCTTCATTCCACAGAAGTTCCTGAGCAGCAAATGAAATTACTCCTAAAGAATTTGCAGTCATATCACTCCATGAAAAACCCCATTCGGCGCTACTTCCATCCAAAACCTCTAACGTAGTTTGAAGTCCGAGACCAATTCCAGCTCCTAATATTATAGCTTGTTTTTTATTCAAGCCTGACCATTTAAATACATCACTCGTTACTTTACTTAATTTGTTGGCGGTATAAAAATGACCGAGTTTATCCATTTGAAGCCAATTGGAGAAATCATTATACGCATGGAATTTTGATTTTGGATAATCTGCGTACCACACCTTTGAGAATCCAATCGTTCCAATCGTCCAAATTGTCCCTATACTCACAGCTGAAAAAGCTACACGTTGGCAATTTATACTATCAGATTTTTGAAAAACAGAGGATTGACTAACACTAATTTGTGCTAAAAAAAAAGAAAAAAGAAATGAAGAGAAAAATTTCATTAATTCGAAGGTAATTGAAAAAATTCAAATACAATAATTAGTAAATAAATTTAAAACAGAATTCTTCATTTTTAACGTATTAAATACTAAATTTAGACTTTCGTGTTTTAAATTTAGTTCCGAAATTAACAAAACTATTGTTAATCAATTTGTTATAAAATGTTTTAACGCAAATAAAATAATAGAAGGGGAATTAAAAGGCTTTAATTTATCAATTACAAAATCTAAAAAAATATTTAAAATAATAACATTAAATAAATTTATGAATACTACTAGAAGAGATTGGACAGAAATTAAAACAAATGATAGTTGGGCTATTTTTAAAATAATGTCTGAATTTGTTGAAGGATATGAAAGAATGTCAAAAATTGGACCCTGCGTTTCTATTTTTGGATCAGCTAGAACCAAACCAGATAATAAATACTTTCAACTTGCCATTGATATTGCAGAAAAATTAGCAAAATCAGGATATGGAGTCATTACAGGTGGTGGTCCAGGAATTATGGAAGCTGCCAATAAAGGAGCTCAAGAAGCTGGTGGAAAATCAGTGGGACTAAACATTGATCTCCCATTTGAACAAAATCATAATCCGTATATTGATGCTGAACATAATTTAGAATTTGATTATTTCTTTGTTAGAAAAGTTATTTTTGTGAAGTATTCTCAAGCATTCATAGTTATGCCTGGTGGTTTTGGTTCAATGGACGAAATGTTTGAAGCAATGACTTTGATTCAAACAAAAAAAATAAATCATAGACCCATCGTGCTAGTTGGAAAAGCATATTGGGAAGGTCTTGTCGATTGGATTAAAAAAGTGATGTTGGAAGAAGAGCAAAATATTTCTCCTGGTGATTTAAACTTATTTGCAATGGTAGATACAGCAGAAGAAGCAGTGAAATATATCGACGATTTTTATAAAAATCATCAATTAACTCCTAACTTTTAAAAAAACTTACTATTTTTAGAAGGGAGAAATTACATTTTTGTATTTCTCATTTCTTAATTTCCTTATATTTGTTATTCGATATGGTGTACACATGGAATTAATTAAAAAAATCAGGGATTTTGTTTGGAGTAAACATTTTCTAAAACACTTAGGATTATTAATTTTAACTTATATTGTTATTGTAAGTTTTGTAATTTTTTATCTTGATAGTTATACAAATCATGGGCAAAAAATATCAGTCCCTAATTTAGTGGGGAAAAACATCAATAGCATACAAGCGCTACTTGAAGAAAATGATCTCAAATTTGAAGTGATTGAATCAATATATGACCCAAAAAAACCTGAAGGAACCATTCTCGAGCAAGATCCAATTGCAACTTCTATTTCAACTGTCTTTGTAAAAGAAGGTCGTATTATTCGCCTTCGAATCTCTAAAAGAACTGATTTAGTGGAAATGCCTAGTTTAATAAATAAGTCTGAAAGATTTGCACTGCAAGTATTGAAAAATAGAGGATTGAAGTATAGAGTGGAATATCAACCTTCAAGTGAACAAGATGGAGCTGTACTTTTTCAAAAATATAACGGAAATATTATCAAAGAAGGAGAAAAGATTCAAATAGGATCGGTAATATTATTAATTGTAGGTAGAAATGAAGAAAAGGAACCCGTGCAAATACCTTACTTATATGGGTTAACAATTTCTGCCGCTAGAGACAGTATTAATAAAATTCCTACTCTGGATTTCTTATTTATCTGCCCTGAGTGTCTGACGCACGAAGATACTCTGTCTGCAAAAATAAATGAACAAACACCTGAATATATTGAAGGTGTTCCTTCTCCTTCTGGAACAAAAGTTACGGTTTTTGCCACACCAAATTTCAAAGTAGAATGATTTGGAAGTAAAAAAGCATGGTTACAATTGTGTAATCATGCCAATTAAATTATTTATGAAATTAATATTCTTCAGTGCTATAGTAATTCTAAAGTGTACTATTCTCTTTTCGCAAGGGGAAGAAATCGCACCGATGATATCTAATCCGGAAATTATTTTTAATCATAATTCGAACTATCAAAAGGCAAGTTCTTTTACTTTTGATAGCACATTTTTGTACTTTCCTGACACCTTAAAATTGCCGTTTTTTGATGAATTTAGTAAAAATAAATTTCAACAATATAACTCTAATTACTCTGATCCAGGAGTTACTTCAGATAAGAAATATCATCTAGTAGATAATGTTACACTTTTACCATTATCCCTCGATTCAATTTTTTCGAGTGATATTACATACCATCGGATCGTAAATATTGATAACATCACTTATACCGATATAAATTTCAATCCGCACCCCATTAAAATTGGAAATTTAACTTCTTACCCTGTTAATTACGTTACTACAAATGTATATCCTCCCTATTACATCTATGATTCCCTGGGAGTTTCTGGGGATATTCCAGACACTATTTGGATTCCATTTCCAATAAAGCAAGACTCTGCTACAAAATTCTTTGTACATCTGAATGATACAAACTCCTACTGGTTAGATAGTTATGCTTACCACAATTATCGATTCGCTGTCAAACCATGGTCTATAGGAGTAGCGACCTTTGACGGCCTAAATGAGAACGGTAAGGCATATTCACTTGGATCAATTTCAACAAGTTATGCAGACTATTTGACATCAAAACCACTAGATTTATCGATTAACTCTGCTTCAGATTCAATTTATTTAAGCTTTCTATATCAATCTGGAGGTTTTGGTGAAGAACCAGATGCAACAGATTCACTGATATTAGAATTCTACTCCAAAGATTTGGATCAATGGAATCGAATTTGGAGTGCAAAAGGTACTGCTGATTTAGACTTTAAAATAGGACACATTCCTATAAAAAATGTTCAGTATTTTAAGAAAGGTTTTCAGTTTAGATTTAAAAATTATGGCCGCATGTCTGGTAGTTTTGATATTTTCAATTTAGATTATGTAAATCTTCGCGCCAGTTCAGGACATCAAGATACCTTATTTAAAGATTTTGCGTGGGTTTATCCAATAACAACGCTTTTGAAGGATTATACTTCTGTTCCGTGGGATCATTACAAAAATCATTTTTCAGGAAAAATGTCCCCCACTGTTAATTTGGTCGTTAGAAACGGAAGTAATATATACGAGAATACCTCTACGCCAGGAAAAATAGAGATTGAATATAATTCTTCACCTGAAGGTTCATTTATTATTACTGGTAATTCCTTTTCCGGTGGTGTATTAAATTATGCTCCAAGAACAGTCTATTCTACTCTGCATGATCTTTCTGGCGGTTATCATTACGATGAATCAAAATTAGGTGCAAGCCAAAGCTTTAATATTGTTGGAACAGCACCTGTAGGATTTGAAAACTACCCTCAAAATGATTCAACATTTAGTGAACAATATTTTGGAAACTTTTATAGTTACGATGATGGTACTGCTGAAGCCGCTTATGGCGTGACGGGCACGGAATCTCAACTGGCCATTAAATATATTCCCTATGAATCTGATTCAATTATAGGCGTGATGACAAACTTTGTGGAAGCTGCTACCGATGTGTCAAATAAGTTATTTCTTCTAACGGTATGGGATGATGGTGGTGGTAAACCTGGCAGCATTCTTTATCAAGATAATATATTCTTCCCGAGATCTCCAAAATATGGTTCAAATACTAATAAATTTTACACCTATTATTTTACCGATACACTAAAAGTAAATGTCAATGGTGCTTTTTACATCGGTTGGAAACAATTTGATTCAGAAAGCCTAAATATTGGTTTTGATAAAAACATCATTACGAATGATAAAACATTTTATAGCAATAACGCAGGAATAAGTTGGAATAATTCATCCCTCGAAGGTTCTGTTATGTTACGCCCCATCTTTTCAACGACAATGGATCTAGAATTAAACATATCGGAAAATAAAATAAAAAATGATAATTTGATTATTTATCCAAATCCTACAACAGGAATTGTGCAAATAAAAAATATATCTAACATATTCAACGGAATGGACATATATAACATTCAAGGAAAAATGCTAATATCAACTTCAGACGTAGAAATTGACATAAGTACCTATCCTGATGGAGTCTACTTATTTAGGTCAAAAGATTCAAATGGTAAAATTTACAAAGTGATAAAAAACTGATGCAAGAAGAATTCGAAGAAATTGAGAATGAGGAAAATGAAGAAGATGAATTATTTGAACATTATCATTTTAAAGTAGATCCTGGTCAAGAAATATTGCGGATTGATAAATTTTTATTAGATCGGCTTCCAAATACGTCACGAAACAAAATTCAATTCGCTGCTAAAAATGGCAATGTATTGGTAAATACTCTAGCAATAAAACCAAATTACAGAGTAAAACCAGGAGATGAGATTTCAATAGTTATGCCATACCCTGTAAGGGAAATAGAATTAATCGCCGAAAATATCCCTATTCAAATCGAATTTGAAGATGATTTCCTAGCAATTGTGCATAAACCATCTAACATGGTTGTTCATCCTGGTTACGGAAATTATACTGGTACTTTAGTAAATGCGATGGTGTATCATTTTGATAATTTGCCATATCGTATTCAAGACTACTTCGGACGTCCAGGCCTTGTTCATCGATTAGATAAAAATACTACAGGTTTAATGGTGATAGCGAAAACAGAACATGCTCTTTCTCACTTAGCGAAACAATTTGCAGATCGAACAACTGAACGAAGATACAATGCTTTGGTCTGGGGAGATGTGCTTGAAGACGGAACCGTAACAGGAAATATTGGCCGATCACTAAAAAACAGAAAAGTTATGACTGTTTTCCCTGAAGGTGATTATGGTAAACACGCTGTAACTCATTACAAAGTGCTTGAACGCTTTGGACTTGTTACGCTCATAGAATGTAAACTTGAAACGGGCAGAACTCATCAGATTAGAGCTCATTTAAAGCATATTGGGCATCCACTATTTAATGACAATGAATATGGTGGTGATCGAATAGTGAGAGGAACTACGCACACAAAATATAAAAAATTTATTGAAAATTGTTTTTCATTAATTCCAGGGCAAGCTCTTCATGCTAAAACATTAGGTTTTACACATCCTGTTTCTGGCGAGAATCTTCAATTTGACTCTGAACTAGTTGATGGATTTGAAAAGATTCTTCAGAAATGGAGAAATTATACAACTGAAAGCGACTAAGAAATAAGTATTTAAATTAACCTAACTATTGCTTATGATAAATATTATTTGTTACTTCGTCTATAATTTTGAAATATTTTAATTGATATGAACTATAAATTTCTTTTTTTACTGGCTTTTATTAGCAATTCTTTAATCGGATTTTCACAAAAAATCCTACAAAAAGCAGAGGTCGTCTATAATAGCCAAAATTATGCTACTGGGGTTGAAACACTAAAGCAAGCCTATGATAATTTAGCCAAAAAAGGAGGAAAAGCGAAAGATAAAAAAGGTGATCTTGCATATAAAATTGCTGAAAGCTACAGACTAACTGAATCTTTTAAAGATGCTAATGAATGGTATAATCGGGCAGTAGATTTAGAATATTTTGAAGTTCAACCATTAGTGTATTTCTATAATGGAGAAATGCTAAGAACAATGGGGGAATTAGATAAAGCGAAAAAAAATTATTTGCTTTATAAAAATCTAGTGAAAGAATCTTTGCCTAACGACACCAAGGCTGATATAGGAATCGCTTCTTGTGAGGCAATAAAAGAGATTAAATCAGATAAAACTAAGCATGTAATAGAAAGTCAAACAGCGTTAAATAAAACTGGATTTGACATGTCTCCAATATTTGGTGATATTAAAACAACAAAATTATATTTTAGCTCTAGTAGATCCGGAGTTATTGGAGGTGATGACTCAAAGCCTGACCCTAGAACAGGAGATATGTATATGGATATCTGGGTTTCTCAGATAGATGCAAAAGGCAACTGGGGAGAACCGAAACTAATGCTCGGTGAAGAAATCAATACAATTGATAGCGAAGGAACAATTTGTTTCGACGGCAAATATAAGATGATGTTCTTCACAAGATGCCCAAACGAAAAAAAGAAAAACTTAGGTTGTGAAATATGGGTTTCTGAAGCTAAATCTAAGGAAGAATGGGGAGCTCCTAAAAAGGTGTTATTAACTCAAAATGATACGATCACAGTGGGGCATCCTTGTGTGTCTGCTGATGGGAAATTTTTACTTTTTGTTTCTGACCTCCCAGGTGGTTATGGTGGTAGAGATCTTTGGTACTCTACGTATGAAAAAAAGACTGATTCTTGGTCTCTTCCGCTAAACTTAGGACCAGAAATCAATACTGCAGGAAATGAAATGTTTCCTACTTTCGCTAAAAATGGAGACTTATACTTTGCTTCTGACGGTATTGTTGGATTAGGCGGTCTGGATATTTTCAGCGCCAAAAAAGTGGGAGCAGAATTCAAATGGGAGAATCCAAAAAACGTAGGATACCCGATTAACTCAGAAAATAATGATTATTCTTTGGTTGAATATACCGACAAAAAAGGATATTTTACATCAGAAAGAAAAAATACAAATGGAAAGTATGATGCTGATATTTATTCATACGATTTACCTCCTAATATTTTTGACTTATGCGTTATCGTAAGTGAAATTGGACAGAAAAACATAAAAATTGCAGATGTCAAAGTAATTATAACTGGAAAAGATGGCGCTAATTCATGGGAAGGTTATACTAAAAAAGACGGTAAAATTTGTTGGGATAAAAGACCTAATGGAGACAGATATCTTTCAGAAGAAATGGCTTATTCAATTTCAATAAGTAAAGATGGGTATCACCCTGATAAAAACGGAGCGAAAATTACGACAATTGGACTTACGAATAGTCAAAGTTTTGTTGTTGAACTAGCTTTATTATCAAATATACCACCTGTTATACGTTTACCTGAAGTTCGTTATCCTTTTAATAAATGGACTTTATTAGTTGATTCAACAATCAATTCAAAAGATTCATTAAAATTCGTTTATGACCTGTTGACTGAGTACCCTGGATTAATATTGGAGTTAAGCTCACATACAGATGCCCGAGGAACAGACGACGCAAATCAATTACTTTCAGAAAATAGAGCGAAGGAATGTGTAAAATATTTAGTAACAGAAAAAGGAATTGATCCAAGACGATTGATTCCTGTTGGAAAAGGTGAACATAGTCCTGCAAAATGGATTGATCCTGTTGCAGGTGATACTGTCAGTTTAAATGAGACATACATTAATCAATTTATAACAACTGATAAAGTGAAATTTGAAAAACTTCACCAATTAAATAGACGTACCGAAGCAAAAATATTATCTATGGATTTTGATCCAGCAACAGCTCCTCCAATTTCAACTGGTAAAAAAACTGGTAAATTGAGTGAGCCTATTGACCCGAAAAAATAGAGAAAAGATTCAACTTTAAAAAAATAGGGGTAGTATCTCATAAAGTGTGTAAGTAGCTAAAAGTTATTCTGAAAATATTGACCTCCCTCCAAAGAGGTCGAAATTTTTTCGGAAATAACTTTTTAGTAATTTTAACACACAGTATATGAAGACAGAAGATTTATTTAGCAAAGATTT
>CANFRV010000001.1 GCA_947449575.1 Flavobacteriales bacterium | reverse complement strand
TGAAAGATATTAATTCAAAATTATCAACCAATATCTCAGGTAACAATAGTTTAACTAAATCTATATAGGAATTTTGCAATTTTTAATTGTTTTTTTGATTTGCAAAAATCGGAATTTTTATATTTCCCCACAAGTTTTAGACTTGATCCTAGAAATATTTTACAAGTGATTTTATTGAATTATAAATATTATTTGAAAACAATCTTGTTATTCCTAAGTATAGGAATTGGAGAAAAATTGTATGCCCAAGTTGATTCAAATGATACTAAAAAATCTAAAACTTCATTTGGAGGAGTTCCTATTTTATCTTATGATAGTGATCTAGGTTTGAGATATGGAGCGGTTGTAAATTACTTTAAATACAACGATAGTATTTCGGAAAACTATTCAGAAAACATCTATTTAAAAGTATTCAATACAACTTCTAAGAGTTTTCAAATTCAATCTGTTTACGAAACTGACAATTTATTTAAAAAGTCAAAAGTGTTCATTGAAGGGACATATTTGAATGATAAAACGTATGATTTTTATGGATATAATGGGCATCAATCGATTTATAATCCAAGCTTTGAAGACCCACTTCACCAAAGTTTTTTACATAAAAATTTTTATTCTATTCACCGCGAATTAGCTCGATTTAGATTCGATTATCAGCGACATTTAACATCTCCGAATTTAAGGGTTTTACTCGGTTTGACATTGAATAAATTAAATATTATTCACAATCAGTCCGATACAAATCTATATGATTTTTACAACAACTTGGATTTAATACAAGACGATGAAATAAAAGGTGGAACTATAAATTATCTATCAATTGGGGTGGTTTATGAAAAACGGAATAACCAAAATTATTGTTCAAAAGGGAAATGGTTTGAATCTTTTTTAGTGATTTCACCCACATTATTTAGTACAGAAGCTTTTTCAAAATGTGTTGTAAGTTTTAGATCGTATGACCAGATTTTAAAATCAAAATTCATTTTAATGACAAGAGCTAGTGTTCAATTGAGAACATCTGGAATAATTCCATCCTATTTAAAATCAACTTACTTTGACACTAAACTAAATCAAGACGGATTGGGAGGGGCTTTTAATTTAAGAGGTTTTAGCCGAAATAGAATTGTCTCTGAAGGTTTTGGATTACTTAACTTAGAAATTAGAAAAAATATATATCAAACTAAATTTAAGAAAACTATTATTGATTGTGACTTATCCTTTTTTTCTGACAATGCCTTAATACTTCAAGATCACAAAATAAAAAAAGAGTCCATTTCGGTACAAGATCAATTAAAACATTTTGACTTTAATTTGAAATATCATTATTCAACCCTTGGACTTGGTGCATATATTATCTTAAATAGAAACAATGTTATCAGCATAAATTATGGAGTTCCATTGATTCCAAATACAAAAGGAGCGATTTACATTGGATCTAGTTTTTTATTTTAAGTACATCACCAGATTAGCACTTAGCACTATTTTAATAATTTTACGTATATTTACCATGTTAAATAAAACTACAAGAATTAAACTATTTAAACTATGAAAAAAACTACGAAATTGGGTGTTATTTGTTTAGGCATAACGACACTTCTAACAACCACCGCTTTCAACCTAAAAAATGGTTCTGATGTTCGAATTGATAAATATAACAGTTCTTCATCTTGTAACTCACTAAATAAAAGTGCTAACGGAACAAAAACTGCTTATACACAATCTGCACATGACCAAACTGCTCCTGGAACTTGCTCTGGATGCCATTCTGCTGGATCAGCAACGCCAGTTATAACAATTACATCTTCACCAGCATTTGGTGCTGGAAATACATATGTACCAGGAACGACCTACACTATGACCTACGCAGTGACAGGATATCCGAAATTTGGATTTGATCTTGAGATGAACGACGGAAATACAACTACATCAATGGGTGCAGGTACATTATCGGCAGGAACTAATTCTCGATATACAGCACTTCCATATGGGTCATATCCAGCTAATATTTCGCAATCTGCTGCTATAACTACAGGTTCTGTAGCTACATTTACGTGGGTAGCTCCTTCCGTTGGAACAACTGTCTATTTATTTTCAAATGGATTAGGTGTTAATGGAAATGGCAGTGATGGAAGTGGTGATAAAGAAGCATTCAAAAACATGGTATTAACTCCGGTAGGTGGAAGTGCAGGATTAGAAACTGTAACATTGAACAATGAAGTAAAACTCTTCCCTAATCCATCTCAAGGAGAAGCTACCATTAATTACACCTTGAATACCGAATCTCGAATTATCATTGATATTACTGATTTAAATGGTAAATTGATTTCCAATCAAGTGAATGAAAAAGCTGAATCTGGACAATACTCAAAAAAATTAGACTTGAGTAACATTGAAAAAGGTGTATACTTTGTGCATCTGAAATCAAATGGAAAAGAAATTAATAAAAAATTAATTATAGATTAATTTCAGCTATTAGATTTACAAAAAAGGACGTTTCGACTTTGAAACGTCCTTTTTTATTATTCAAAAATGAACATTGAAGGAATATTATTTTTTTATAAAGTTATTGACTAAGAAGCAACTAAAGATTGATGTGTCTTCATCTGAATTTCAGTTAATTTTTGATAAAAATCTTTCATATAGTCTAAAAGCGGTAACGACTTATGATCTAAAATCTATTTCTTCAAAAACAAGATTAATCCTAAAATAGAAATAATAAATAGTGACATAGCAAAGAAAACTAAAATTCCATCTCTCGCATTTTTACCTAAAAAATCTAAAAAATGAAATTTGTGTAAAAAAGCAAAACTAAGTCCTTCTAATCTTGCCCCATTTTGAACATAAGCTGCCAAATGTCCAGTTAAAGGATCGATATAATAGGAAGACTTATCTTTGTTTTTTAAGTGGAATGCCATAACTGGCAAGCGCTTGTTCACAAAACCGTATTCGTTTGTGAAATCAGTGACCATTTCCATTTTATCCACATCCATCTTCTCCCCTTTCTTGGCTATGCAATTTTTCGCTAAAAAGGTGCAATACTTTTCGTTTCCATCCTTTAATTGATCACCCGATTTTAAATCATAATAAGCATACGAAAGAGATTTTGTTTTAAAATCAAAGAATTGAGTTTGTAAAAGGGCTCTGTCATCCAGTTTGACAAAGGCAAGATTCGTCTCATTTTTAGTTAACTTTCTTATTTTTTCAGGGATTTCACTTGATTTAAAAATAGGCTCATTTAAAAAAGTCATTCTATCATCTGGCTTTAATTTTTGAATTAAATGATAACCGCCTGAAAAAGCAAATAATAAAGTAATCAAACTAAATGAAACACCCAGAATCCTATGGTATTTTCTTAAGAAACCTATCTTATTTCCCGATTCAGGTTTCTTGAAAAATTTCCAATGGAAACAGTAAATTACAATACCTGAAATAGCCGAGAAAAATATAATTCCTAGAAATAACAGCATAACGAAAATTTGGGTTGATGCACTTTTAAATAGATTCATAAATTCCCAGTTGTGAAAATTAGAAAAAATCCAAATAAACGTTTTTCTTTTATCATCATTAAAGGTCGCAAACTTACTTTGCGCAGTTTCAACATAAATATCCATGTGATCGTCTCTCTCAAAAGAAACTTTCCAAACAGGAAGCAATCGATTAACATATTTATAGTGAGGTGTGAAATCTGTTAATAATTCAATAGAAGAAATTTTATTCTTTTGATCTCCAGTAATAAAACGAGCAATACTTTCAGCATATAATCTTTCCCCATCAACTAATTCTTCACCATCCAACGTATTAAAATATCGAATTGAATTGTCAATCTTTTTAACTTGAAAGTAATTTTTAGATTGATAATTTACAATTCTTACATTCTTAAAACCAGTAATTTTATTTCTAAGAAGAATCTCCTTTAATTCCAACGAATTCTCATTCATTTCAATCTTCTCTTCCTGATAAAAAGTATTCGGAAGTTCCGTTTTAAACCAATTTGACATAAATGGATGCATCATTCCTGAAACAGTCCATAATATAGTTGGTATTAGTACCAAGATACCGAATCTACGGTGCCATTTGTACATGTGTTTTTGAATGTATTTTTTCATATTCTAGATTTTGAAAAAAGACTGCAAGATTTAAGATCGCTTTGCTAAAGACTGATGAACTAAATGCAATTCATCAGTCTTAAGTCTTGTATCTTATCGTCTTGAATCTTCTTATTTTTTACCTGAAAAATTATATTGAATACCCATCAAAAATGTTCTAGGTGCAGATGCAGTAAAAGTAGATGTACTTGTTGAAAAGTTACCTCTTGTTACGTTTGTTGCATATAAGACATCCGTCAAATTCATTATATTCGTGTATACTTCAACCCCTTTCCATTTGTAACCTATTCTAAAATTAAATAAATTATATCCATCATACTTGACGGTATTAATTTGGTTTTGATAATAGCTAGAAACAAATTGCCATTCAATAGATGCTCTCAGATTTTTCACGTATTTAGGATAATAACTAAATTCTGTATTCCAGATTGCATTTGGAGCATTTGGCATAAATTTACCGTTATAATCTCTAACTGCATCCGTCACTTTATCACTCACTTTAAAATCAATAAATTTGTGAATGGCGTATGTTCCTCCAAATCGAAACGTATATTCAGAAGTTGGCTTGAAGGATAAACCAAATTCAATTCCTTGATGTAAAGTCCTTCCTGCTGATTGATAGTCAGTTGAATTATCTGGTTGTTTAATGTTTAAAAGCTCATTTTTTCCATTCATCTGATAGATTGAAACGTCTAATAAAAGCTTTTGTTTAAAAAGAGAAATCCAACCACCAATTTCATAATTATCAAACGTTGCAGATTCTAAATTGTAATAGAACTCAACTGGATTTGTATTTGGTTTTGCTCGAAATATTGATGTTAATCCTGGAGGCGAAAATCCTTGAGCGTAGTTGGCATAAATACCACTTGTACTTTTTATTTTATAGGTCGCTCCAACTTTTGGTGTAAATTTCTGATACGCTTTCTCTCCTGACGTATTCGCTAATAAATTATTATAAGTGAATGACATTACATCAAATCTTCCACCAAATGAAATTTTCAAGTTCTTAATAGGTGAAAACGTATACTGACCGTATGCGCCATAATTTTGAATAATTGCATTGTATTCACTCAACTTAATATCAGGACGCTCCTTGTCAATTCTATATTGTTCTACACTTAAACTATCTGACCTTAAATCTGCAAATAAATCCAATTTATACGCCCAATAATCTGTTGGAGAATAATCATAGGTTGCTCCTACTATCAATTCAGATTTCAAAAACTTTATTTTCTGAACATGCTGTGCTATAACTCCATAACTCTCAAAATCACTTGAATTAATTTGTCCACTAGCAACCGTTTTTTTAGATTTCCAAGAAATAGCATAACTTGGATTTTGACCTAATTCATTTTTACGTTGAAACATAGTAACACTTGCATTAGATCCATTTTTCCAATCGTGTTCAAAGGTCAATCTAGATCTCATTGCTTTACTTTTTCTATAGGTAAAATCGGTTGTGCTTTTATACGTCCGATTATAAAAAGCAATAGAATCAACACTTCCACTCATATCTGAATAATAATCACTGTACACAACAGAACCGATTAATCTTGTTTTTTCTGAAAATTGATAATCCATTCTTACATTAACAGATGTTTTTTGGTAATCAGAAAACGTCATCCAGGAATTTGTTTGCTGACTTGTGATACCTCCAACATAGATCCCAAACTTTTTAATTTTACCACCTGCTCCAAACTGTAAACGTTTATATCCAAACTGATCAAACTGCAAACCTACTTTCGCTGACGGAATAGCTGTTGGTTTTTGACTGATAAAATTCACAACTCCACCAATTGCTTCAGCTCCATAAACTGAAGAAACTGGACCTTTCACAACCTCAATTGAATTAATCGTAAATTGATTAATTTCTAAAAGTGCATTGTGGTTAAAAACGCCCAAAGGACGCACAGGAATGCCGTCTTCTAAATATAAAAAATAGCTATTGGTATTCATTGGTTGACGAATCGACATCATGTGTTGTTCGTTCCCTAAGTTCACCATGTTTACACCTGGAGTTTTGTTAATGATTTCAAAAACGCTTGTAGCCTTTGTTTCGTCAATTTGTTTCGGAGTTAATTTTGAAATTGCAACGGGTGTATTTTCACGCGAAGATTCTTTCCTATTTCCAGTAACAGTAATTGGTTCTAACTGCAAAACAGAATATTTCATGGAATAAACTTTTGATCCATGATCGTATTTGACCATTAAATTTTCATACCCATAAATTGAAAAAACAATTGAATCATTTTCATTAATACTCCCTTCAAGATTGAAAAAACCTTTGTAATCAGAAAGGGTTTTTATTTCTTGATTTTTTAATTGAACAATTGCACCAATTATTGGTTCATTGGTTAGTTCATCGATTAATTTCCCTTTAAAAGATTGGGAATAACTTGAGTTGACAACAGCTATTAAAGCTATTATTATTGTACTATATTTCATTGTTTAATTATTTGGTCCTTCATATTTATATAAGGACAATTATTTTCTTAAAATGTCATTTTATTCCCTCTTTGGTTTGCTCACATGTAAATGCTCCAAAAGCAGTATTTCCTGATCTCAAAAAGGAATAACCAGAGTTAAATGCATTTAGACATACTGGAAACAACGATTCGGTTATTTTGCAGACTAAAAAATGAATACAGCAAAAATCTACGACAGTTCTTTATTGGAAAACCAACTGAAAAAAACTTCGTGAAACTCTGCGTAAATCACTCTGCGTAAATCTGCGGTTAAAAAAATGTGTTGCCAGAAAGGGAATGAAAAAAGTAAAACAGATTTACTCTTTTAAGAAAATTGAGGTGGCTGAAAACAAAGATTTATCTCTTCGTATGTATAATTCTGTATAATTTCAGAAATAGGTTTGTTTTGTAATTCAAATTCGGTATTAAAAATAATTGCTAATGATTCAAATTCACTAAAAACTTCAATTCCTTTTAACTTCTTTAATTTAGGTAGATTTTTTTTTGTCAAATCCGCTTGTTCTTCGTCTTCTTGAAGCTTTAATTGTTTTGACAAATAACATTTACCGTCACAATGCATGTTCATTTTTGCTTTGTTCACACAATATTTCTCTGTGATTTCCACTTGATTTACTTTCCAATTAACAATGGTAAAGAAGCCTTGCAATGACTGAAAGCAAATTACGATTATTAATACGATGAGGGAAATGAATCTCATGCAACAAAGTTAGATAAAAAAAGCAAACGGAAGGGTAATTTCAATAAATTACTCTCCCGTATTCTTACCCTGAACTCTTTTAATCTATAACCAATTGATAGACATCTGGTAGATGCGTATTATTTTCGATTGTTACACCCAGATCTTTCACGATTCCATCTTTCACATCGTAGACCCACCCATGAATCTCAAGTGGTTGTTCGTCCTTCCAAGCAGCTTGAAGAATGGATGTTTTTGCTAAATCTAAGACTTGCTCTTGCACATTGACTTCAACAAACCTGCGAAATTTCACTTCTTCATCCACGATTGCATTTAATTCAGTAGCATGAAATCTATACACGTCCTTAATATGACGAATCCAGTTATCGATTAAACCTATTGGCTGGTTTCCTAACGCAGCTTTAACTCCTCCACAACCGTAGTGACCACAAACAATTATATGCTTAACCTTTAACACATTAACAGCATAATCGAGCACACTTAACATACTCATATCTGTATGGATCACCATATTTGCTATATTTCTGTGGACAAATACTTCTCCCGGCATCGCGCCAATAATTTCATTTGCAGGAACTCGACTATCCGCGCAACCAATCCAAAGCAGAGGTGGTTGCTGCCCATTTGCAAGTCTTTCAAAAAATAATGGATCTTTTTCTAGACTTTCAGCGACCCATTTCTTGTTGTTTTCTAGTAATTTTTGATAAAAATTTTTCATATCTACATTGTATTTATAGTTGTTAAGTATGTAAGTTCAATTAACTGTAATAATATATTTTTTATCTTGAAAACCATTTATTCTGGAGTATTAGATAACTTCCAAAACATAATAATCAATCATCTTACATTTGTCGCATAAGCATTTTAATTTATTATGAATGTTGAGAAAAAGTAAAACGCCTTGTATTAAGTGACAATAGATGCTCCGAACCAGCCGAAGCAAGAAGCAATTCGCAAACACAATGGCAATGCTACGAGATAAACAACCAAACTAGCTGGAATATCATCCCTCCAATTTGAAAAAAAACTTCTCCTGATTGTAAAAATAAATAGTTAAAATCTTAAAAAGAATCTTCGTAATTAGTTCATAGGTAATAACATGCACGCGAGAATACATATACTAGATGAACAAAAAAATAAAGATTAATTTTTACCGATAATAGACTTATTATCAGCTAATTTTAAACTACTTCTTGAGGAGGTGGAACTGAAATTGAGATATCAACTAAATGATATTTATTGAATTGATAATGAAAAACACTTCTCGCAACGGAAATTTTACCCAATTTCTGAAATATTAAAAAAGAATCAGGAAAAAAGCAGTTTTCAAGATCAACTTCCTTATTAAACATATCTTCTAAACCAATTTCTGAAGATTCTTCCGAGATTTCATCAGTATAAACAACATTTAGAGAAGAAACTATGATTTGACCTATCAGTGTCAAAAGCACAACTAAAGATACTATCTTAGAAATGTTTCTTTTCATGGCGATAAAAATACATTATAATTAAATACCGAACAAGCTGATTTTGTTAAAAAATCTTTTTATTTTAAATTTTAATGAAAACTCAAATTTGAAATAGGTTCGTCTTCTAAGATGAAAACACAGGTTTAATTACTTTTAAACAGAGTTATTTCAAAGTTTAACTCCATGAAAATCAACTGTTAATTCTTTGTACTCATTTGAATACTCATTATTCTCAGTTCGGATAAGCACAGATGATTTCTCGCGCTCCACTCCTACTTTAGAAAAACAGAGAACTATACGTTTAGGCAAATTAGGTTTTCCAAAAATAATAATTTCTTTCTCGCAAAAGAGCTTCAGTTCAGTTGCTTTCATTTTCCATTTAGCAGCTGTTTCGAAAGGTAAAATCAACCAAAAATGACCATTTGGAGCTAACATTTCCGACACTTTTTGGAAGAGTTCCTGCAAAGGTAAACTATCCTCGTGCCGAGAATTGGCTTTTCTTATAGATTCATTTAAAATCCCATTTTCAAAATAGGGTGGATTCGAAACAATTAAATCGAATTGAATTTCAGGGAAAAATGTGCGAAAATCAGCATGAACAATTCTTAGCCGATTGGACCAAGATGAATTTTGAAAATTAAGTTCAGCCTCCTTGGCACTTTCTACATCTATTTCAATGGCATGAATACAAATATTCTTGTTTTTTTGAGCGAGCATTAAAGAGAGAACACCTGTCCCTGTGCCAATATCTAACCCATTTACTTTTAAATTTGCATCGACTAAAGACCCCAAAATCATTGCGTCCGTGCCTACCTTCATCGCTGACACATCTTGTTGAATTGAAAATTCTTTGAAGTGAAAAGTTGACATTTGTTGAGATTGAGATTGAGGATGAGGATGAGGGTGAGAGCGAGAGCGAGATAAAAAGTGGAGGGTTAATCTAAATAAATCTCGATTAGACCTATGGGAGCGCAAATGTGCAATTCTTTTTGTTCTCTATCCACTTTTTTCACTAAACCTTTGATCAAGGGAATAAGAACTTCTTTTTCTCCATTCATTATCTGAATAAGTGGATTGATAGAAAGGTCTATAATTGACTCAATAGTTCCTACAACACCGTAATTTTGATCAATACATGTAAATCCAACCACCTCGTGATCATAGAAATTTGTTCCAGATAATTGTTTTAAAAAAGATGCTGGAAGATATAAATCTTTATGGTCGATTATTTTTGCATCTGCCTCATTATTTACGCCTTCAAATTTCACAAGTGCGAAAGGATGGTTTTTCATAATAAATGACTCAACAAAAAAAGGAGTTAATTGATCATTAATATCAATATATAAACTCTCAATTTTAGCATAATCACTGGGAGTAGTAACGTCTAAAAACAACGAAACTTCACCTTTAAATCCGTGAAGTTTCGCTACATGTCCTAAATGAAAGCAATCTGCTTTATTCATTCAATATTTTTTATTCTGCTGTTGGCTCTTCAGTTGATCCTTCTACTTCTGGAGTAGCTTCTACTTCTGTTTCTTCAGATACAACTTCAGTAGATGCTTCTACTTCTGGAGTTTCTTCAACGGCAACTTCTTCAACAACAGGAGTGTTTTTGATTTCAATTGCTTTTGCTTTCGCAGCATTTTTTTCGATTTCAGCTTTCAAGATAGCAGCTTTAGTAGAATCCGCAGATTTACCTAAACCGTCTTTTTTAGCTTCAATTTTTGCATTTTTTTCAGCTTCCCATGCAGCGAAACGCGTTTCAACATCTTCCATCGTTAAAGCACCTTTTTTTACTCCATTCACCAAGTGATTTTTGTAAAGAATACCTTTGTAAGAAAGAATTGCACGAGCAGTTTCTGACATTTCAGCACCTACTTGAACCCAGTGTAAAGTACGATCGAAATTCATTTCGATAGTTGCTGGATTTGTGTTTGGATTGTAAGTTCCTAATTTTTCGATGAATTTACCATCTCTTCTAGCTTTTGAATCTGCAGCTACTAAATGGAAAAAAGGGTTTCCTTTTTTACCGTGTCTTTGTAATCTAATACGTGTTGCCATTTTTGTTTTATAAGTTGAAGTACGAAACCTCAGTTAATAAATAAATTATTTAAGGGTGCAAAGATAGGGAAATAATCGTTTTGTACAACAATCTGACAAATATTATTTTTAATGACCGAAACTAAGGTTCAATTAAAAGTTGTTTAGCTAACTATTTTAAAATCATATATAAGGAATATAAGTTCTTTTTTTATTTAATCATTATAAGTCATACGTTTTTATTTTTTTATAATTTCACATAAAATTCTTAAACGGCCGTATTTGGTTGAAAAAATAAAAGTGAAACAAAATGACAGTCAGAGAACTAGAAGGAATAGATGAAATGTTAAGTCAGATATCTGTGATGCAGGAATTATATCCTACTTTAACTGAAGTTCAATACCATGAGATGTTAACTGAAATGCTTCCGAATAACAACTATGGACAAGTGGCGATTTTTGATGGAGAAAAATGTGTTGGGATCAGCGGTTATTGGCTAGGGACAAAATTATGGTGTGGTAAATACCTTGAATTAGATAATGTTATTGTCATCAATGAATACAGATCGCAAGGCGTAGGAAAAATACTATCTGAATATCTTGAAAACAAAGCAATACTTAACAATTGCACAATCCAGGTATTAGATGCGTATACATCCAATTTTAAAGCACATCGTTTTTACTACAATCAAGGATTTAGCCCAAAAGGATTTCATTTTATTAAAGTAATGGACGAATCTGGAATTCGCTAGAAAGGTTATAAAACGAAAAAAGGTTATCCGAACAAATCGGATAACCTTTTAAAAAATGATACTGTATGAATTAGTTAATAATAACTTTTTCTGTCACATTTCCAATTTTGAAGAAATAAACTCCTGATGTTAACGAATTAACATTAAAAGATTCAATCAATGAATTTTGACAATCTCTTTGCTCTACTAATTTACCATCAGCTGCATAGAAATAAATTGTTCCATTATTTTCATTTAAAAATGTCAATACAATTTTATCATTTGCTGGATTTGGATATACAGAGAAAGTAGAACCTGCATTCTCATTTATTCCAGCGCAATCTAACACAGTAACAGAAATTGACACAATCGATGCACATGCTCCTGTTGCGGGCGTAAAAGCAAAAGGAGTAGTTCCTGCAGTTGTATTATCAATTATTGCAGGATTCCAAGTACCAGTTATTGCATTCGTAGAAGTTGTATTCAACAAAGGTGCTGATGTACCAGCACAGAAAGGAGCTATTGTTGCAAATGTTGGTGTAACATTTGGTGTAACCGTTACAGAAGCTGAGTATGTTGTTGCACAAACTCCTGCTGTTGGTGTAAACAAATAACTTCCTGAAGTAGTATTATTAACAACTGATGGTACCCATGTTCCTGTAATAGAATTGGTGGATGTTGTATTTAATACCGGAGCAGTTGAACCAGAACAGAAAGGATTGATAACAGCAAAAGTAGGTGTTACATTTGGTGTAACCGTTACAGAAGCTGAGTATGTTGTTGCACAAACTCCTGCTGTTGGTGTAAACAAATAACTTCCTGAAGTAGCATTATTAACAACTGATGGTACCCATATTCCTGTAATAGAATTAGTTGAAGTTGTATTCAATACCGGAGCAGTTGAACCAGAACAGAAAGGATTGATAACAGCAAAAGTAGGTGTTACATTTGGAGTAACTGTTACTGAAGCTGAATAAGTAGTTGCGCAAACTCCTGCTGTTGGTGTAAACAAATAACTTCCAGATGTAGTATTATTAACAACTGATGGTACCCATGTTCCTGTAATAGAATTGGTTGAAGTTGTATTCAATACCGGAGCAGTTGAACCAGAACAGAAAGGATTAATCACAGCAAAAGTAGGTGTTACATTTGGTGTAACTGTTACAGAAGCTGTAGTTGAAGTAGCACATGAACCCGCAAGTGGTGTAAAAGTATACGTTGCAGAATTTAAGTTATCAACCGTACTTGGAGACCAGGTACCTGTTATAGAATTCGTAGAAGTTGTTGCTAATACTGGAGCAGTTGTTCCTGAACAAAATGCTGGAACTGTTGCAAAAGTAGGTGTTGTCGTAACCGTTGTAACCGTAACTGGTTGATTCAATGTTGCAGCACATTGACCTGCTGTTGGTGTAAACAAATAAGAACCTGAAGTAGTATTACTAACAACAGAAGGAGACCAAGCACCTGTTATTGAATTTGTAGATGTTGTATTTAACAAAGGTGCTGTTGTACCAGTACAAATTGTTGATGCAATTGAGAATGTTGGATTAGTCAATGCATTAACAGTAACAGAAGCAGAATAAGTAGTAGCACAAACACCTGCCGTTGGCGTAAATAAATACGTTCCAGAAGTTGTATTACTTATTGTTGAAGGAGACCAAGTACCTGAAATTGAATTCGTAGAAGTTGTATTTAACAAAGGTGCTGTCGTTCCGGTACAGAAAGGAGCTATTGTTGCAAATGTTGTAGTCACATTTGGTGTAACTGTCACTGAAGCTGAATAAGTAGTTGCACAAACTCCTGCTGTTGGTGTGAACAAATAACTTCCAGAAGCAGTATTACTAACTGTTGATGGCACCCATGTTCCAGTGATAGAATTAGTAGATGTTGTATTTAATGCCGGAGCAGCAGTTCCAGAACAGAAAGGATTAATAACAGCAAAAGTTGTGGTTACATTTGGCGTAACCGTTACAGAAGCCGTAGTTGGAGTAGCACAAGCACCAGCAGTTGGTGTAAATACATATGAACCTGAAGTAGTATTACTTATTGTTGCAGGAGCCCACGTACCAGTTATTGAATTTGTGGACGTTGTAGCTAACGTAGGTGCTGTTGATCCTTCGCAAATTGTTGATGCAATTGAGAATGTTGGAGTAACAATAGGATTAACAGTGTAACTAATGATTTGTTTTTGAAAACAATAATTATAATCATGAGTCAATGCAACCACATATAAAGTATCATTATATGTTCCTGGTAACGCTTGATTTGTAAAAGAAGTAGATGAAAAAGTATTTTGTAAAACTTGCGTGTTAATACCTGTACGCCATTCGAAAATTGAATCTCTAGGTAAGTCCATCGCTCCTACTCCTTCATTCACATTATATCTTGCAGCAAAAGCACCTAAACTAAAAGAGTGACTTTTGAAAATTTGGTAACCAACAGAAGCATTAGTTAATGTAACTGGCGAACTAGGACATGTTACAGTAACTGACGGTGTAAAGTCAACAGTATAATTGTAAGTAACGATTGGATTGATTGAAAACTCAAAGTCATATATTGCACTTCCAAAATTAGCAGCCATATCTATAAATCCAGGAGGAACAGCAGCTGGTTGATATTTAAAGGAAAGATGCTCTCCATAAGGATTCGTAGCATCGGATGCAATATGCATTTGATTATATGCAACATATAAAAAATGAGCAGGATCTGAAGTAGCTCCTCCTTTTACACCAACAGCAAAATCAGTAGTAAAAGTATGTGGACCATGAATCCAATTTCCTCTTCGGTAACCAAAAGCTTCTGTAAAAACAACATTCGCAGAATCAATTTTTAGTAAAGGTTTATTTGTAGCATCCACTGTGTATAAATATACTTTATGAGTAGACACTGTTGGAGTAGTAATTGCGCCATAACTTGTCAACATCATTAAACCTTCAATCTCAGCTCCAGTAACTGTTACAGACCCACCTACTGGTACTTTATATGCTGTTGTTACAATATTTGTAGAGTATGTTAATTTATTAACCGACCAACCTCCAGTTGTTGGATCATTAAAGCCCGCTTGTAAATAATATGCTTTATTCAACGCATATCTTACTGTGTCATTTCCACATGCAGCTAAAACGGGTGCTTTTTGGTGAGCAGACGTTGGGCTGCTTGTCACTGATTTAAATTTAACCGTATTTACCTCATCTAGCTGCGAATAAACAACCGAATGAGCAAAAAATAAGGCTCCAAATACTAAAGTTTTTTTCATGATTTTATTATGTTATTATTAATTAGATGTTAAAATTAAACAACTTAACCATGATAATTAAAATAAAATTAGTGAATGGTTTTTTTTTATTCATTATCGCTTGAAATGTGGTGTTTGGTTTAATTAAATTCCGTAAATGGTTTAAAATCAACCGAAAGAATAATGATTGATCAGAAAAAAAAAACAGTGAAAAACGAACTAAAAATCTTGTCAAAATTTTACTTCAAATCGATGGCAAAAATTGACTTATTTTTCTTAATAAAACCCAGAAACACGCCTCTTTTCGATTTGTATTTCTAGGAATATGTTTACTAATGAATTGAAATTAAAACCCTTGCACACCATTTACTGTGGTATACTTTAATACATTCTTTTTATCAGGATGAATTTTTGCAAAAGCAGATTGAACCGCAATGGTTCCCTCATGAAAGCCACATAAAATCAGTTTCAATTTTCCTTCATAGACATTGACATCACCCACTGCGTAGATTCCAGGAATATTCGTTGAATAATCTACTGTATTGACTTTGATTGCATTTTTTTCAATTTCCATTCCCCAATTAGCTATCGGACCTAAACTAGGTTTTAAACCAAACAAAGGAATAAAATGGTCCGCTTCAATTACAATTTCCCCGTCTTTAGAATGCTGAATTATTACTTTGTCCAATTGATTATCTCCTGACAAACCAACCACTTCTGACTCTGTAATTAAATTAATTCTACCCGCTTCTGCCAAATCTATCACTTTTTGAACAGAATCCAAATGTCCTCTAAATGAACTATTTCTATGCACAAGAGAAACAGATGAAGCAATTTCATTTTCAACTAAGAAAATTGACCAATCCAAAGCAGAATCTCCACCACCAGCGATTACACATCTTTTCCCTCTATAAAATTCAGGATCTTTGATAATATATTCAACTCCTTTATCTTCGAAATCAACAATATTGGAGATAGGTGGTTTTCTAGGCTCAAAAACGCCTAGTCCTCCAGCAATAATAACTACTGGTGCATGATGTTTTGTACCTTTCACCGTTGTGACAATAAAAGTACCATCTTCTAATTTATCGATATCTACCGCTGCTTCTCCCAAAGTAAAACCGGGTTTAAATGGTGCTGCTTGTTCCATTAAATTATCAACTAATTCACCTGCTAAAATAGATGGAAAACCCGGTATATCATAAATCGGTTTTTTAGGGTAAATTTCTGAACATTGACCTCCAGCTTGAGGTAATGAATCTATCAAATGACAAGATAATTTTAATAATCCTGCTTCAAAAATCGTGAACAAACCGACTGGTCCTGCTCCAATAATAATGATGTCTGTTTTAATCATTTTGTTACGTATTCTATTTGTTTATATATTTTTTTCCGTTTTTATTCAAATAAATCTGTTGACAGATATTTATCTCCCCGATCGCAAATTATGCATACCACCACTCCATGATCTAATTTCTCTATCATCTTCAATGCTGCAGTAACAGCTCCACCACTGCTCATTCCTCCAAAGACGCCTTCTTCTTTCGCTAGGCGTTGAGCCATTTTTCTTGCTTCCTCCTCCGTCACTTCAATTACTGAATTAATTCTTGAACGATCAAATATTTTAGGTAGATATTCTTCTGGCCATTTGCGAATACCAGGTATTTTAGCACCGTCACCAGGCTGAACACCTATGATTTGAATGGAAGGATTTTGTTCTTTTAAATACTTGGAAACCCCCATTATTGTACCTGTGGTCCCCATTGCTGAAACAAAATGTGTAATTTCTCCATTTGTATCTCTATAAATCTCTGGACCTGTTGACTGGTAATGCATTTTGGGATTATTTTCGTTCGAAAATTGATCCAACATTATGAAACCATCTTGTTCAACTTTTTTTCTTGCATAATCGATGGAAGCTTCGATCCCCCCAGCTTCTGGAGTTAATGTAACTTTTGCTCCATACGCCCTCATTGTCAAAACTCTTTCTTTTGTGGAGTTTTCAGGCATAACGAGTTCAATCTGAATTTTTAGTAAACAAGCAATCATCGCTAAGGCAATCCCTGTATTTCCGCTCGTTGCCTCAATTAATTTAGAATGCGATTTGATGATTCCACTGTCCAAACCACCTTTTATCAAACCATACGCTGCTCTATCCTTCACACTACCACCTGGATTATGACCTTCCAACTTAGCAAAAAGTTTCACATTTGGGTTTGTATTCAAAACAGAAAGTTCAACCAATGGAGTATTTCCAATAAAATCAATTAATTTGGACATTATTTATTTATTTCTTCAATTTTTAAATCGGCTTTATGATAGACAAGTGAATTTGGTTTCACACTTTTAGTAATCCACACATTCCCTCCAATCGTTGAATGACTTCCAATAACAGTTGTCCCTCCAAGTATAGTTGCACCAGAATAAATCACAACATTATCTTCAATCGTGGGATGACGCTTTAGTTCTGCCATATGTTTTTTAACACTTAACGCACCCAACGTAACACCTTGATAGATTTTTACATTTGAGCCAATTTTAGCAGTAGCTCCAATAACAATACCCGTGCCGTGATCAATAAAAAAAGAGTTTCCGATTTCAGCAGCAGGATGAATATCTATTCCTGTTTTACTATGTGCGATTTCCGTCAAAATACGAGGAATAAATGGCACCTCCAATGTATGCAGAATGTGGGCGATACGATAAACACTAATTGCGTAAAAACCAGGATAAGATCTCATCACTTCATCTCTATTAGTTGCTGCTGGATCGCCTGATTCAATTGCCTCTGCATCCAAAATCAATAATTTATATATCTCTGGCAACAAGTCATAAAAAGAATTTCGAATAGCTATAGAATCCACTTTTAGATCATTTTTCACATGTAATAAAAGAATATTTAATTGATTTTTATTCTTTTCATATTCTTCTTCAAGCTTTTCTATTCCTGCAAATAATTTGTTGTTGTACGTTGGAAATAATATTGAAAGTAGAGAATCAATAAACGTATTGACCAGTAATTGAGAAGGTAAAACAGTCCTTACTTTATGCTTTTCGTATAATTCGTCTATGAATGAATCCATTTATATTTTTTTATTTTTTATCGGTCGCTCAAAGGTATTTAAAAATCAAGCAAACACACCTGCTGCCACAGTGCTATTTGTGTTCTCGTTAATTAATATAAAAGCGCCCGTTTTCCTGTTTTTTCTGTATGAATCAAAACTTACTGTTTCTGCCGTTTTAATTCGCACGTTACAGAAATCATTTAAATTCATTGTTCCATCACTTTCAAGATCTGTGTAAGAATGAATATCAATTTTACTCTCAATTTCCTTTAAAACAGCTTTCGTTCTGAAACTATTCTGCTGCAGAAGTAACTTTTGACCTTCCTTAAATGAAGTATTATCCATCCAACAAATTGTAGCATGTAACTCTTTTTCAGTCGATGGTATTTGCGAAACAGGAACGATTGTGCTTCCTCTACTCACATCAATATTATCTTTCAAATGTAAAATAATTGGCTCTGACGCATTAACTTCATCTACGTCTACTCCATTACGTTCCATTCTGTCAATCTCCGAAATAATTTCAGACGGAAAAATTTGGATTGCATCTCCTTTTTTGAAAGAGCCACTTAAGACACTTCCCGCATAGCCTCTGTAATCGTGTAATTCTTCCGTTTGCGGTCGAATAACATATTGCACTTGAAAACGAGAATCTTTCACCTCACTGTCTTCAATAATTTCTACGGTTTCTAAAAAATCCATCATTGAAGGACCTTTGAACCAAGGCATTTTATCTGATGATTTCACCACATTATCTCCAGCTAAAGCGCTGGCAGGAAGAAATGAAATTTTATTCAAATTCAAAGGCTTTGCAAACTCTTTGTAATCACTTTCTATTCGATTAAATACGGCTTCATCATAATTAACCAAGTCCATTTTATTAATACAAACCAATACATGTGGAATACCAAGAATAGAAGAAATGATACTATGTCTCTTGGTTTGATCCGTTATACCATTTCTAGCATCTACTAAAATAATTGCCAAATCCGCATTCGAAGCGCCGGTAAACATATTTCTAGTGTACTGCGTATGTCCGGGTGTATCAGCAATAATAAATTTACGTTTTTCTGTGCTAAAGTATTTATACGCCACATCAATCGTAATACCTTGCTCTCTTTCAGCTCTTAGACCATCGGTTAACAAGGCTAAATCAATATCAGCGTCAATGCCAGTTGTTTTACTTTGCTTCGTTAACGTTTCAATAATGTCGGTTGAAATTGAATCACTATCAAATAAAAGTCGACCGATTAACGTACTTTTTCCGTCGTCTACGTTTCCTGCTGTAAAAAATCTTAATAAATCCATTCTTTATTAGTTTTTAGTTGTTAGGTATTAGTTATTAGTATAACCATTCCCTAAAAACAAATTTTATTTTGAATATTTAATTTCGTCTGTATTTCACCTAGTAGCTATTTACTAATGACTACTTAAAAATAACCACCTTTTTTTCTATCTTCCATTGCTGCTTCACTTACTCTATCATCCATTCGTGTTGCTCCTCTCTCACTGATTTTTGAATTTTTCAATTCCGCAATAATCTCATCTACTGTATAAGCTTCGCTTTCTACTGCTGCTGTACAGGTCATATCACCAACGGTTCTGTATCGTACATTTCTTGTGACGATAACATCTGTTTCGTCTAACGTCAAAAATTCATTCGTTGCCATTAATTGTCCTGCATCGGTCAAAACACACTCTCTGGAATGCGTAAAATAAATAGATGGCAATTGAATATTTTCGCGCTTAATGTAATTCCAAATATCTAATTCTGTCCAATTACTAATTGGAAAAACACGTACATTTTCGCCCTTATCGACTTTACCATTATAAATATTCCACAATTCAGGTCGTTGTTTTTTAGGATCCCATTGTCCAAATTCATCGCGAACAGAAAAAATTCGTTCCTTGGCTCTCGCTTTTTCCTCATCTCTTCTGGCTCCTCCGATACAAGCGTCGAATTCAAATTCTGAAATAACATCTAGCAAAGTGTAGGTTTGTAATCCATTTCTACTTGGAAATTTCCCTTTTCCATCTACTAAATTTCTTTCCTTAATTGTATCTTCCACTTTTCTCACAATCAGTTTTTCGCCTAATTCAGCAACTAAATTATCACGAAATTCAATCACCTCATGAGAATTGTGACCAGTATCCACATGAACCAAGGGAAAAGGCAATTTACCCGGACGAAATGCTTTTAAAGCCAAATGAACAAGACAAATACTATCCTTTCCGCCGCTAAACAACAATGCAGGCTTATCAAATTGACCAGCAACTTCTCGCATAATGTATATTGCTTCTGCTTCTAATTCGTCTAAATAATTTAATTTTTTCATTTTTTTGTTTTTTCATTTTTTCAAAATATTGATATATGATGAATCATAAATCAATCGGTTGTGATTTTGGTTTTGGGGATATGGCATGCCATATCCCTACCAGAATTATATCACGAATGCAATCCGCATTCTTTTTTATCACTATTTTCCCACCACCATCTTCCTGCACGGAAATCCTCACCTTCTTGAACGGCTCTGGTACATGGCTGACAACCTATGCTAACAAATCCTTTGTCGTGTAATGAATTATAGGGAATGTTAAATTCTTTTATTTCATTTTTCACTTGCTCGAAAGACCAATTAAAAATTGGGTGAACTTTCACAATATTTCGCTGATCATCGATTTCAGTCATCGACATATCCTTTCGATTTTCCGAATGTTCTGCTCTTAATCCAGTTATCCAACAATCGACATTATTCAATGCTCTGTTTAAAGGCTCAACTTTTCGAATGAAACAGCACTCTTTCCGATTCTCTAAAGAAACATAAAAGCTCAAAGGACCTTTTTCAGTTACCATTTTTTCTACCCCTTCATGTTTAGGAGAAAAAACTTCTATTTTCTTTTTATAACGATCGAGCGTTCTATTAAAAACTCCATATGTTTCTGGAAATAAACGTCCTGTATCTAGCGTAAAAACACGAATTGGTAAATCATTTGAAAAAATATGATGCGTAATCACCTGATCTTCCCAACTTAAACTTGTTGAAAAAGCAGCGCGATTCCCATATTCAGTAGCAATTTTTTGTAAAACCTCTACAACCGACAGGTGCTCCATATTTACTAATTTGGTATTCATTATTTCCGTGTGATATTATAAATTCTATGCCAATCTTCATGCGACAACTGAATTTCACTTGCTGTAGCAGCATTTTTAATTCGATCTTTGCTTAAACTTCCAATAATTGGTAAGGCACCCAATTTATGAATCCATGCCACTGCTAATTGTTCCACATTTGAATTGTATTTTAGTGCTAGTTCTTCCAAAAGCGATCGAATAGCAATGGCTTCAGCGTCAGTACCTGTCAAAATTCTACCACCTGCTAGCGGCGCCCAAGCCATTGGTTTTGCATATTGTTCTTTTATAAAATCTAATCTTCCATCGTGAATCGCTGTGGTATTGAAAAGATTCAATTCAAAATGATTTGTTACGATATCTAACGAAAAATTAGCCAATTGCTGGTGTTGAAAAACGTTAAATCCTGACAATCCAATATGTTTCACTTTTCCTTTATACACAAGAGTTGTCAATGCTGAAACGACCTCTTCAGACCTCATTAATGGATCAAATTCATTTAATAAAAAAACATCTATATACTCTGTTTTTAACTTTCTCAACGTATCATCAACACTTTTATTGATGTATTTTTCAGTTAATTGATTGTAGATAATTTTTCCTGTACCTTCCTCTTGTGATTTGTAACCACATTTAGAAAATAGAACAATATCTTCCCGTTTTACTGATTTATTTTCGATTACATGTCCAAATAATTCTTCCATTTGGCCCAAACCATACGAATTCGACAAATCGAAGGCATTGATACCTAATTCAAGACAGTAATTTGTGATTTCCTCAATGTTTTTAACTTTTAAATCATCGGCTTCGTTCCATCTCCAGAAACTATAAATTGAATCTGAAATAACTGGTCCTGAATCGCTTAAAAATACTTTTTTCATATCTGATAGTTTGTTTTATACTGATGTTACTTGGCCGTTTTAGATTTTCATTGCTATTTAACTTAGCAGAATTATTTCTTATAATGGCTATTTCCTTTTACATTAATTTCAATACTGTTAATATTATTATACGTAAGCTAACAATAATAATTAAGATTCCTACCATAATCATCATAGCTTTTACATTTAATCTTTTAGAAAGATGCGCTGCAATTGGAGCTGCGCAAACTCCCCCTAATATTAGTCCTAAAATTGGCTGCCAGTGCGTACTTCCAATAATTGTAAAAAAGGTAAACGAGCTCGCCAATGAGATGAAAAACTCCGCCAAATTTACTGAACCAATAATCATTCTAGGATTTTTACCACTTGCTATCAAGGTGGAAGAAACAACTGGTCCCCAGCCACCGCCACCAATAGAATCTAGAAATCCCCCGGTTACAGCAAGCCAACCAACTTTCTTGATTTTTTTTCGTCTATTATTTTTGCGAATAACTTTTCGTATGATTATAATTCCTAAAATTAGGGTATAAACACCAACAATTGGTTTGATAATTGTGTTATATTGCTCAAATTCTGATAAGATATAAGCACCTAAAATTGCACCTATTACTCCTGGAATTACAATAACTTTGAATAATTTATTGTTCACATTACCAAACCGTAAATGCATAAAACCAGAGACGCCGCTGGTAAATATTTCAGAAGTATGAACACTCATACTAGCAATTGCAGGAGAAAGCCCCATTGACATTAAAAATGTAGAAGCGCTTACACCGTAGGCCATTCCTAGAGCTCCATCAATCATCTGAGCGATAAAACCTCCTAGCATATAAAGAGCAAAATTCAAATCCAAAGTACTCGCTAGATTACTTGTAGAAGTCCAAATAGTATGTAGCGGAATTATTGTAAAAAGTAAATGTCCCGCTAACATTATTCCTAGCACAGAAGCTACATATCCGATTAACTTTTTAATACTAAAAAGATACCAAGCCTTCGTGTTACTTTCTTTTAACTCGCTAGTAATACGATCTAATTGAATCACTTTTTGCTGAAAATCACCTTTTAGATGTTCTCTAATTTTACTTAAATTAATAAGTGAATTATCAATCTCATTTGGAATATTTTCATTGAAAATTTCTTTTAATCTTTTCGCAACTGTGGGAGATTTCCCATTGGTTGATATCGCTATCTTCAAATTACCTTTCGTAACGATTGAACCTAGGTAAAAATCACATAATTCGGGTTTATCTGCTGCATTGTATAATAATCCTTTCTCATTTGCCAGAACTTTTATTTTTTCTGACATTTCCACGTCATTCAAGGCAGTAAGAACAACATTCTTACCTTCTAGATAACTTGGATTGAAAGTATCTATAATAAGTTGAACGTTAGGGAATAAAGTGACATATTCCTTCAATTCATCTATAATCGTTTCAGTAACCAATGTCACATCGGTCCTTGGAGAATTCGTCAAAACTGCTGTTAACTTTTCCAAAGCTACTTTGCCTCCACCTACTACAAGAACCTTTATTTCATTCAATTTTAAGAAAACTGGAAATAATTCATTTTTTTCTGTTTTATTAACAATCATGTTATTATTCTTTTTTTATCAGAAAAAATTCGTGTATCTAGTTTCACTTGATTCATTTTTTTTTGAATTAAACGATTCACAAAAATAACCTTTCTTTTGCTGTATTCATAACTAAAGTCACCACTTATTCTATCTTTCATCTTAATTTATTCTCTTTTTTTATTCTTATACTAAAGAAAATCCTAGGATTTGAATAGTTGCAATTTTCTTGTCATTATTTTTTTTGGATATTATAAATTAAAACAAGATCTGTGATACTACTTTTTTGGCTCCAATCTGTCTTTTCAATCATCCACTTCAAAATTTATAAATTCAACCACTTCTCTATAAATAGCAATTAATCGTATGAAGTGAAACGATAATGTTTCTGCTCATCTATGAAGATGAACAGAAACATTTGATGCCATTCGTTGTGAAAAAATTTATTATATGTAACCTATAAATTAGGTTGCGGAGTTGTTCTCAAATACGACTTTATTTTCGTATACCCCTTTGGAAATCTAGCAGCTATCTCTTCATCCAAAACACTTGGCGCAATTACTACATCTTCACCATTTTTCCAATCCGCTGGTGTAGCAATGGAATAGTTAGCTGTCAATTGAAGAGAGTCGATCACCCTAATAATTTCTTGAAAATTTCTACCAGTGGAAGCTGGGTATGTAAGTGTCAATTTCACTTTCTTGTCAGCACCAATAATAAAAACAGATCTTACAGTAAACTTATCAGAAGCATTTGGATGAATCATTCCGTATAAATTAGCAACCTTAAATTCAGGATCTGCAATAATTGGAAAATCGACCGTAGTGTTTTGTGTTTCATTAATATCTTTAATCCATTCAAAATGAGAATCAAGACTATCAACACTTAATGCTATTGTTTTAACATTTCTTTTTTCAAACTCGTCTTTCAGTAAAGAAACTCGTCCTAGTTCGGTTGTGCATACTGGTGTAAAATCTGCCGGATGAGAAAATAATATCCCCCAACTTTCCCCTAACCAATTGTGAAAATCGATTGTACCATTTGTTGTTTCCACTGTGAAATTTGGTGCTATATCACCTAATTGAATTGCCATAATTTCTACTTTTTTTTAATTATTACTTATTCTTATTTGTTTATTTTTTTCTCAAAAGGAGCGTCAAAAGTTAAACTGACATAATACAGCGCTCCAATTGTTGGACCTGCAGCATATTGAATATAACGTTGATTGAAAATATTTGTACCTCCTACTTTTATTTGAGTTTTCAATTTGTCCACTTTATATGAGATCTGTGCATCAAAATTATTTAACGCAGCAACTCTTCCGTTTGCTAGAGGACTATTCCAAGTGTATGCATCTTGCCATTTCCAAACAATATTGAAGCCGAAATTTTTAAACAATTCACGGTTTCCAAACTGAACATTTACAGAGTATTTTGGAGTATTAAACCCAGTGAATGTATTGCTTTTGGTTCCGAAAACATCCGTTTGATTTTTCGCTTTAAAATCATTGTAGTTAAAATTAGCAGAAACAGAGTACTTCTTGAAGAAGTTATAACTTAAACGTATAGCAGAACCATACCCGTTAAAAGTATTCGTTGAATTCGCATAAACCCGATATTTTGTCGGAGTATTTAATACATCTTTAGCTGCTGAAAACGTTCCGATTTGATCTTGTACAGTTATACTTGAAGAACTTTTTGTAGGAACAGCCACTTCAATTTGACCTAAGAAATTTGTATATTGGTTGTAGTAAAAATCCGCATCTACAACAAATCGATTCTTAAATAAAATGGCCTTGTAACCTAAATCCAATGATTTAACTCTTTCTGGCTGCATATTCTGAATATTAGCAGCCACTAACAAATTCCTTTTTGCTTCAATATTTGCGTCTGATTTATCACTACCAACCGCTTTAACAAAAGCATCAACAGAAGCTTGCGTATATGAATTTTGTAAAAAATTTAAACTATCATTCACTTGCGAAAGACCACCTACTCTTCTTACTCCACCATTATTAACATACGATAACGCTTCAAATAGTGCAGGAAATCTATATCCATTTTGGACTGAAAACCTGATCGATTGATTTTTTACAGGTGAATAAACTAGAGCAGCTCGAGGATTCCATTTCCCATCAAAAGCTAAGTTTTTATCGTAGCGAATAGAACCAACAATCTTTAATTTCTCATTAAACAATTCTTTACTTGCTTGCAAAAATCCTCCGAATTTTGAATAATACACATCTTTCCCTCCAGGTTGCGTTCTTGTAGCTATACTTTTTGAAAAATCAACAAAATTGTTTCCATCTGGAATAACATCATAAATTCTCGCATCTGCACCCACTTGAATTTTTGCAAAATCATTTACAAGAGAAGATAAATTATACTGAACCTCACCATGAAACAACCTACTATTTTGATATAATTTTGCTCCCCCAGTAGTATTTGATGGATCTTGTTTTTGCACATATGAATAAACGGAAGGATGATCCCAGTTATTAATTCCCGAAATTGTTTCTTTGGTACTATTAAAAACATCTGAACCTGGCTCAGGTCTTCCTGCATCAGCAGCAGCTCTAGCCGCAGCATTTGCAGCAACTAAATCATTCCCATTTGTTGCATAAGCATTCGCTAACGCTGTTTGATAATCCGATTTCCATTTTGTATTATCTTTAAACGTTAAGTCCAAATTATCTGCTAAAGGTTTTAAATTAAATGAATTACCTGTAGTCTCAGAATTTGTATACAACTTGGCTGATAATTTTTCACCTTTGAATTCTAAAGCATGACTTTGTAAAACGACATTGTTTAGTTGGATTTTATTCCCTCTTTGGAAAACTCCATCGATGACACCTGCTCTATACGTATAACTAATTTTTGCGTCATTTTTGAATTTATAAAACAAACCTGCATCAAATTTAGTAGTAGAAATCTTTGGATTCACTAAATCTTTTTCCCAATAACCAGTTCTTCTAACTAATTCTGTTTTCGTTTTACCATCATTATTCAATGTAACTCCAGTTGGTAAATTAACCGTTACCTTATTATTACTTTCATCTCCATATTTATTCCAAGCATCATAGGCAGGATTAGATTCTGTGGAATTAAATAATGAACTCGTATTGGATGTTGATAAACCTGAAGGATTTTGATCTGTTTCGTTGGACGATACCCAGTCAACTCCCTGAAAATATGATCCATTTACCTTATAGGCAATACGTTGATTTGAATCAATTGTCCCCGCAACTCTAAAAGCTGACTCACCCATGAAGCTTGCACCATGATCTTTATTATCTAAATGATTCACTCCAGTTCTTTGATAAATACTAGCACCCTGGTTCAAATAAGGATCTTTCGTTTGTATATTAGCCAAACCATTTAATGAATTAATTCCATAAATAGCAGAAGATGAACCTGGCACAATCTCTACACTTCTAACATCCAACTCATTTGGACCCATTGCGCTTCCAATTGAAGTTCCTAAAGTTGGTGCCTGAAGATCAACGCCATCCACTAACTGCATGAATCTGAAATTATTAGGCGAATTAAAACCTCTGGTATTTGGTACTTTGAAATTTAAGCTTGAAGTAGTTAGTTGCACCCCTTTTACATTTTCCAAAGCATCATAGTAGCTTGGCGCTGGCGTTTCTCTAATTGCTATGATATCTATTTTATCGATAGCAACGGGTGATTTAAAGATATTCTCACTTATTCGAGAAGCAGAAACAATTACCTCATTGACAATAAGTACTTGTGGCTCTAGCTGAAAATTCAATTTAGACTGTTCATTTTCAACTATAAACTCTGCATTTTCGTACCCTTGGTAATTTACTAATAGTACGAATGGGTATTTGTTTGCAATTTTCAAAACAAACTTCCCTTCTTTATCTGTCACAGTTTGATTATCTGATTCTTTTAATTTCACTATTGCACCCACTAATGGTTCTCCATTGTATTTATCATGCAATTTACCTGTTAACTGAATTAATCCATTTTGCGCGTAAACGCTCTGTAAAGTAATAACCACAATTATGGCTACTAATATTTGCACTCTTGTTCTCATTTTAATTTATTTCTATTTTTTTATCTTTTTTTATCTTTTTAACTCTATTATTACTATAAATCACAACACAAAAATGATGAAAAATAGACTGCTTTAACATTAAACATTCTCGTAAATTTTAAGATTTTGATAGCTCAAATAAATACTCTTTATCTTTCCAAACAGTTGATAATTCAACTACAGAGCCGATTACAATTAATCCTGGAGCTTGAATTTTTCCCGAATTTTCTGCTATTGAACTGATTGTCCCCACCACTGTCGTCTGATTTGACATCGAGCCATTACTAATAATAGCAACTGATTGTTCGCTCTTTCCACACTTCTTATAAATTTGAGTGATTTCATCTAATTTACCAAGCCCCATCAAAATGACCACTGTGCCAGACGTCTTGGCAGCAATCTCGATTTCTGGATTTAAACTCCCATCCGATAAAGTTCCTGTTAAGACAAAGAAACTATTGCTAATCCCTCTATGAGTTACTGGAATACCAGCAAGAGCCGGAACAGAAATAGAACTTGATATACCAGGAAGGACCGATACAGGAATTCCAAAAGCTTCTACGTGCTCTATTTCCTCGTAACCTCTTCCAAAAACAAAAGAATCCCCTCCTTTTAAGCGAACTACATGGCCATGCAGGAACGCTTGATCAACAATTAATTGATTAATTTCCTCTTGAGAATATGATTTATACCCTTTACGTTTTCCAACAAATATCTTAATTGCATTTGGAGCAAGTTCTAAAAGATCCTCATTCACAAGCGCATCATATAAAATTACATCTGCAGACTTGATAGCATTCAACCCTTTCAAGGTAATTAATTCTATATCTCCGGGACCCGCGCCAACTAATGTTACTTTCGGTATGGTATTTATTATTTTCATCTTATTATTTTATTTAAAATTGTTAATCAATATTTTACATTTTTTATTTCGCTAAATTCAAACATTTTAAAGCTTAATTTTAACCTTTTTTTTTAACCTCTATTCACCTACTTGATTTTGATCAGTGCGCTGCATTCGTAACTCCTTTGCTTTCTCGACAAAACCAAATAATTGATTATAATAGACCTCTGAAAATTCTCTTATTGGCTCATTTTTATTTATTTGTAAAATAAATTCCGCAAAATTTGATATTTCAAAAAAACCTAGTTTAGTCGTTAGATATTTATCAAAATCTGCTATTATTCCAGATTGCGTATTACACTGAATCTTTTCATCAAGTAATAGAGCCTTAGCTACATGAATACCAGAAGAATATGAGAAATAAATTGAGTCAGCATATCGACCTTCTTTCAACGCTTTGTCTGCTGAATCTAACTTTTCTTCAGCGTCAAAAATCAAGGTACCCACCAAATCTATCATCACACCCGCACATTCACCTACTCCAATTGCAGTAACAAATTGCTCATCATGACCCCAATCAATAAAGTCATCTGGAATTAATGTTGTCACATCCGTTAAAGGTTTCAATAAATCATAAAAATATTTGTTCCCATTTCTATCATAATAAACATTAAACAACTCATTTTCAGATCTATTTTTCAAATAATCTCCCAAAATGAAACGAATTACATTTTTCACTCTTTTACTAGGCACTTTTATCACTTTCTCAGCAATTCTACCCAAACCATCTCCCAACTTACCACCACCAAGTAAAACTTGTAAAGCTGGAACCGTCAACCCGTTTACTTTCAATGAACTTCCATGAAAACCGATATGCGCTAATCCATGTTGACCACATGAATTCATACATCCACTAATTTTAATCTTAATATCTTGATTATAAATCAATTCAGGGTATTCATCTCTAACAACACTTTCAATAACTTTTGTAACACTTGTAGAGTCAGAAATACCTAAATTACATGTATCTGTACCTGGACAAGCAGTTACATCAGCTACGCTATTGAAGCCGCTACTAGCTAAATTGATACCTTTCAAAGCCTCATAAATTGGCAATAGGTTTTCTGTTCGCACAAATTTCAACAACAAGCTTTGATCAATTGTAAAACGAACATCATCGGCAGCATATGTAGAAACGATATCGCTCAAAACTCTTGCTTGACTTGTCGTGAAATTACCTAATAACACTTTCACGTAAACACCAAAATATCCATTTTGTTTTTGTTCGAAAACGTTGGTTATTAACCATTCATTGTATTTTATGTCATTCGAAGATTTAAGTATTTCTTGTTTACTTTTCACTTCATTAATCACTGTATTAAATTCAGATTGCTGATCAAAAAGAATAAAATCAGTATCATGACTGTACTGAACCGCTTTTCGCTCCAATTCCACCAAAGCAATGAATTCTTCAATACCAATTTTTGCAATTAAATATTTTAGTCGTGCTTTATGTCGAGAATTTCGCTCACCATGTCGATCAAACACCCGAATCGCAGCTTCAATAAAAGGAATAATCTCTTGCTCAGGAATAAATTCATACGCTACCTTTGCTAAGAATGGTTGAGCTCCTAAACCTCCAGCAACCAATAATTTAAAACCTCTAATTTGAACTCCCTGATTAAATGAAATTTTCGGAATAAAACCAAAATCATGTATAAAAGAAAAGGCATCATCCTTATCACTAGAACTGAAAGAAATCTTTATTTTCCTACCTAATTCCTGGCCAAAAGGTTTACGTAAAAAATAACGAAAAACTAAGTCTGCGTATGGAGCAACATCAAAAGGTTCGTCTTTATCTATTCCAGCGATAGAGCTTGCTGTAACATTTCTCACAGTGTTTCCACACGCCTCTCGAATAGTCACATCATCACGCTCTAATTCGGCCCATAATTGTGGCGTTCTATCTAAGCTAACATAATGTATTTGAATATCTTGCCTTGTAGTAATATGTAAATTACCTGTACTATATTCATCGCTTACATCTGCAATTCGAATCAATTGTTTTGCTGTAACTTTCCCAAAAGGTAATTTGATTCTAATCATTTGAACCCCTTGCTGCCGTTGTCCATAAACACCTCTCGCCAATCTTAATGCCTTAAATTTGTCTTCTGGTATTGACCCATTATTAAACGCTTCTATTTTGCGTCCTAATTCAATAATATCTTGTTGAACAATTGGATTCTCTAATTCTGATAAAAAACTCTGCATTTCCCCCTTTAATTTTAATTTAAAAAAAAATCCTTTAAAAAATAAATTTCAAAGGACTGTTCATTCTATATTCGAAATGAAATCAATCCATTAAATGGAAACAACAAGGCATCATATTATTTGTCATTTTTTTCATTTTTTTTACTTTTTTTTTATTGCGACGGGACAAAACTACAACCTCTTTTTATAAAAAAAAAGCTTTTTCTAAAAAATATTATATAAAATCTATAGATTTAATAGACTATTTATGTTAAATCATTAATTATCAATTAAATAATTCGAAAAATATTTTTAAATAAATATCCTTAAAAATGGAAAAATAGTCAAAAAGATAGTATTATTTGAGAAAACGCGCTTCATGTTCTGCAGAAGGAATAGCACACGAAACAGGAAACCACTTTCTTCTTCTGGCAGAAATATAACTATAGACATAATTTCGTAAAAACGAAGGCACTACGACGAATATTTGTAGAATTGAATAGGGAAACCGAAGATATTTAGTCACCAATAGTATTGCCTTCGATCTCTCATACAACTTTCCATTCCTAAAAAAATAAAATGTTGTGTAATCAGGAGCAGGAAAATTATTTTCACTAAAAAATTTCTTTGAAAAATCAGATTGAAGGGCGGAAAAATAGAGTTGTTTCGTCTTTTCATGTCTCAACACAAATTGAACAGAAGCATTGCAGAGACCACATTCACCATCGTAAAAAACATATAATTTAGTTTCTTGAACCATTATCTAAAAGTAGATATTATCGATAAAATAAAAAAATGTCCTAAAATTCGGTAAAAGAGTTTCTATTATATCACCTTCATCTTAGTTCTGAGAGTAATATTACTATTATATTTGCACAAATAAATAACAACTATTAATTTCTAAAATTAGTAGTCGATAATTTTAAATAAAAACTCAAAAAAAATACATACATGAAAAACGTAGCAGTTATCGGAGCAGGGACAATGGGTAATGGAATCGCTCACACATTCGCTCAATTTGGATACAAAGTAGCGTTAATTGATCTTTCACAGACTTCTCTTGACAAAGGATTAGCAACCATTATAAAGAATTTGGATCGTCAAGTAGCAAAAGAAGCTATTAGTGAAGCTGAAAAGGCTGCAACACTTTCAAACATCACTTCCTACACCTCCATTGAGGAAGGAGTGAAAAGTGTTCATTTAGTAGTTGAAGCTGCCACAGAGAATATCGATTTGAAGTTAAAAATATTTGCTGACTTAGATAAATTCACTGATTCTAACGTTATTTTAGCGTCGAACACTTCATCTATTTCAATAACTAAAATTGCATCGGTTACAACACGTCCTGAGAAAGTTATTGGAATGCATTTCATGAATCCTGTTCCAGTGATGAAATTGGTGGAGATTATACGCGGTTATTCAACCACAGATGAAGTGACGAATACAATAATGGATCTTTCACGTAAGTTGAACAAAGTTCCAGTTGAAGTGAATGACTATCCAGGTTTTGTTGCCAACAGAATCTTGATGCCAATGATCAATGAAGCAATTTACACGTTATATGAAGGTGTTGCAGGTGTTGAAGAAATAGACACTGTAATGAAATTAGGTATGGCTCATCCTATGGGACCTTTGCAATTAGCTGATTTTATTGGATTAGATGTTTGTCTTGCAATTCTTGAAGTTCTGCACAATGGTTTCGGAAATCCAAAATATGCTCCTTGTCCTTTATTAGTGAATATGGTTGTTGCTGGAAAAAAAGGTGTCAAATCAGGTGAAGGTTTCTATTCTTGGGGACATGGCACGAAAGAATTGATTGTTGCTGATAATTTTAAGAAGAAAGAGGCATTAGATGTTTAGATAGTAGATATTAGATAGTAGATTTTTAGATATTCGGTTGTCAATTTTATTGGCAACCGATTTTTTTTGATGAAATTTTGGGATGGGATTGGTTGGATTGGATTGGATTGTTTGGATGGATTTATTGGTTTGATTGGTTTGATCGACGGCGTTTGATGGTCGGCGTTTGATGGTCGGCGTAGGGATTGAGCATGCTCAATCCCTACGCCTGTGTACGCAAGGGACCAATATCTGATTATATTGTTTCGAATTCAACCAATCCTCTTTCGTTGCGTGGTATAATTTAAAATTTATGGGAATTTTGGGAATTGTTGAAAATCGGGCATTCTTTTTTCTAAAAAAGCATTCTTTCCTTCCTGTGCTTCATTTGTCAAATAATACATTAATGTGGCATCTCCTGCTAATTCCATTAATCCATGTTGACCATCTAATTCAGCATTCAATCCTCTTTTAATCATTCTAATAGCCAATGGACTTCTTGTCATGATTGTTTTACACCATTCAATCGTTGTATCCTCTAATTGATCAAAAGGAACTACTTTATTGACCATTCCCATTTTCTCAGCCTCATCTGCGCTATACTGATTGCATAAAAACCATATTTCGCGCGCTTTTTTCTGCCCAACACATCGAGCCAAATAAGAAGAACCAAAACCGCCATCAAAACTTCCCACTTTTGGACCTGTTTGACCAAAAATTGCATTGTCTGAGGCAATTGTTAAATCACACACAACATGCAATACATGTCCGCCACCAATTGCATATCCATTTACCATTGCAATAACGGGTTTTGGCATTGATCGAATTGCTTTATGTAAATCCAACACATTTAAACGAGGAACGCCATTTTCTGAAATATATCCTCCAACACCCTTCACATTTTGATCGCCACCAGAACAAAAAGCCTTATCTCCAGCTCCTGTTAAGACAATTACTCCGATATCATTTCGCTCGCGGCAAATATTCATGGCATCCAACATATCCATGTTCGTCTCTGGCCTGAAAGCATTGTAGACTTTCGGTCTATTGATCATTATCCGCGCTATACCATCCAGAAAATCAAATTTTATATCTGTATATTCTTTAATTGTTGTCCAATTATGCTTTGCCATTTTATTTTATTTTGTTGCGTAAAAATAATCAATAAATAGTGAAAAAATAGTGATTTTGAAGGATAATTTTTATTCAAAATAATTTAGTTAATCCTGTGAAAACAATCCTATTTTTTATTAAATTCAATAGAAATTAGATAAATAATAAAAAATGACCACTAAATTTCAACAAAAATACAGAATTACATCCGCACGATTACCTAATTGGAACTATGGATCCCAAGCATCATATTTCATTACGATTTGCACAAAAAACAGAGACCATTTTTTTGGTGAAATCGAAAATGGAAAAATTGTCCTGACCGATGTAGGAATTATTGCAGAACAATTTTGGCGAGAAATACCAAATCATTTTCCACATATCGAATTAGGTAATTTTGTTGTTATGCCAAATCATACCCATGGGATTTTAATTATTACAGGCAATGATTTAAAACGGGGTGACGGGGTATTGGATGACGGGGTGGATGACGCGGTGGATGACGTGGTGATGGATGACGTGGTGATGGATGACGTGGTGGATTGTAGAGGCGTTGCAATGCAACGCCTCTACAATCCACCACGTCATCCATATCCCGGGCAAAAAAATGATAAAATGTCATCAATTTCACCAAAACCCGGAACGATATCAACAATAATCCGATCATATAAATCCGTTGTTACAAAACATGCGAAACAATTCGATGCAAAATTTGCATGGCAACCACGTTTTCATGACCATATTATTCGAAATCAAATTTCATTTGAAAATATTCAAAAATACATTTTAAATAACCCATTTAAATGGAAAGAAGATCGCCAACACTGAAAACATTTTAGATGGATGAATTGCGCGCTGTTAATTTGAATACCGAAATTCGATGCTTTAGGTGTCGCGTTTTCAAATAACAAAGAGGTAAAATTATTTTTTCAATAAACGAATCAATAAAGGTAATTTATTGCGGTATAATCGCTGGTAGACATAGTCAATCGCTCCAAACCCATGATTGAAACGAGCCACCTGAGGAATCGATGAACCGCCAAAATCGAAAATTATTTCACGGCCTGAATTTAAGTGAATCACCTCATCCATAATTAAATGCATTGCTCCTAAATCACGTCCTTTTTGAGTAGTACCTCCCTTTATATAGACAATTCGACCATTACAATTCGAAAAACAAGCAGACGCGATAAGCTCTTTACCAATCCAACATTCGTAAATCTTGCCCATTTTATTTTCCCTCATTTTTTTTAAAAGCGCGTTCAAACGTTCATATTGCTCTTCTCTCATTTCCGATAATGAACCTCCCCTATTCTCTTTAAATAATTTCACAACACTTTCTGTATCAACAGATAAAACGATTTCTAAATTATTTTTTCTTGCTTTAGATAGATTTCTTTTCAGATTAGACGAATATTTTTGCGAAATGACCGAATATGCTTCGTTCAAATGAATATATTGACAAGTCTTGTCTGAAATTTCAAAATCATCACCAATGTACTTATTTTCGCAATTCAACTGAATATCAATCAATTTTATTTTAGAAGGAATATTTTGTAAAAAAGAGTTCAATAGATCTGAGGTAATTTTATTTTTAGAAAATACGCCCAACTGCAATGCAAAAATCGGATTTACAAAATATTTCAATCCAAATTTTGACTTTTTAGTAATTGGAAAGACCGCCTCATAGTCATTTAGCACTAATGCATCCCATGAATCACAGACGGAATCTAAGTACCATGAATACCCAAAAACAAAACCATTTTGTGCGTTTTTTACACATTCATCCCATTTAGATGTATCTATCTCATTGTGAGAAATATATGTAATTTCAGATTTCATCTCCTCAGTAATGATTTGATTGTCGCTCGAATAAATTGCTGCCATTCAAAAGAATACATATTTCCCGCTTTATTGTTTTGAATATCATTTTTCATAATTTCAAATGCGGTATCTAGGTGAATCAACCTAAAAACACTACCATTTATTTGAATTTTACCCATGGCACCTGCTTCAATGAAAAGCTCCTCAAAATTATTTAAGGTATTGACAACTCCCTTCTTTTTTGTAAAAACAGCCATTTTTCTCGCCTCTACAAGACCTTGTTCATTCACAAAATTGTAATCTAAATTGGTATATTTCCTATAATTCACTTCTTGATTTTCTTCAACATAATGAGCAAATGTAAAACTATGTTGCAAATCCACATCAATCAAAAGCATTTTTGCCTTCTTCTCTTTTAAAAAAGCAAAAACAGAATTATCACCAAAGGTTGAATCACTATTTATTTCTGAAATATCATCCGAATACTTCCCTATGACCGTAAATGAATGCAAAGGATCGGAACTTCGCATAAAATCAACGCGTGCAAATGTCAATTTGGAAAGTGAACCCATCTCTGGGGCAGTTTTCAATTTATCAAAAAGATCCCCATTTTTAAAATGATCAACAAATGCTGGAAACAAAACAGTTCCTTTTTTCAATTTATACTTAAAACTGTCGACGAATAAATTAGTGTTAAATTTCTCCTTATTCTTTAACGATGTATAGGCTAATTGAGTAATATCAGATGCAATCAAAAGAATATCATCTTCTCTCAATTCTAATTGATTTACAATTTCCTGATATGGAATATACATTTTATCGGATCTACTAATTGACTGCTAAGGTAGTGAAAATATAGAAAAATCTGAACGGACCTTTTTGAAGCACATTTGGGAAATAAACATTTTCTTCCATCTTGACATTATGCATAACTATTCCTTGTCCAACATTCAATTTATTATTCGGATCCTATTTTATTTTATATTCTCCTTTACTTTTTCTAATATTGACCGCAACAATTTTATATTCAGCGCATAAAGTCTCGCTATCATGTTCATCACTTGTAATAATATTTAACAATACTTCAGGGAAATGAAAGGTTGTACTTAAAATTCCTTGTTTTACATCTTCTGTTAATCTTGCTTTCACATCTACTTTTCCTCGCGGTGATTCCACACACACCATGTCTCCATCTATAATAAAATGTTTTTCAGCATCTTTGGGATTAATCAAAAGAACATCTTCTGTTAAAATATCGACATTTCCTGTTCTTCTCGTCATCGTTCCAGAATTATAATGCTCTAATTCTCTGTTTGTTGTGATGATATAAGGATATTCTTTTCCATTTTTATTTAATTCGTTACTTTCTTTGAAATCAAAATAATGGAATTTCCCTTTTCCTCTTGTAAATGTTTCTGTATGCAGAATTTCAGTATCTGAACCATCTTTTTTAACGGGCCATTGTTTCCCTAATTCTCCCAAGTCTTTCCAATTTACACCTGCAAAAAATGGTACTATTTCACGAATTTCTTCCAGTAATGTTTCAGGATCGTAAGGACCTTGTGAATGCCCCATTTTATTCATGATATCCACCATAATTTGGCCATCACTTTTTGTTCCTGCTAAAGGTTCAACCACTTTTTGAACACGTTGAATTCTTCGCTCTCCATTCGTAAATGTACCGCTTTTCTCTAAAAAAGAAGCGCCTGGAAGAATAACTGTTGCATATTTGGATGTTTCAGTTAAAAATAACTCTTGTACCACCAACAGATCTAAATTCTCCATCGCTGCAATTACTTTATTTGTGTTTGGATCCGTTTGAACGACATCTTCCCCCATCAACCAAAGCGCTTTTAAATCTCCAGCGATCGCTGCATCAAACATTTGAGGAATTTTCAAACCAACTTCATGAGGCAAAGCTGTGTTATAAAAATCTTCGTACTTTTTGTTAACTTCTGGGATTCTTAAATCTAAATATCCAGCTCCTTGATGTGGCTGACACCCCATATCAGCAGCTCCTTGCACATTATTTTGTCCACGTAACGGGTTCACTCCTACTCCTTTTCGACCGATATTGCCAGTTATCATCGCTAAATCTGAAATCAACATCACTGTAAATGAACCTTGTGTATGTTCTGTAACTCCCAATCCATGGAAGGACATCGCATTTGGAGCACTAGCATACGCTAAAGCTGCTTCTCTTACCAAAGTTCGATCAACACCCGTCACCTTTTCCATTTCATCCATGTCTAAACTGAGTATTTGCTTGCTGAAATCAGCATATCCCTCCGTTCTATTTTCGATAAAATCTTTCGCTACTTCACCTTCCGTTATAATGTAATACAACATCATATTTAACAGAGCGACGTTTGTGCCTGGCTTCAATTGTAAATGATACGTTGCATACCGCGCCATTTCTATTTTTCTTGGATCAATGACAATGGTTGTTTTACCTTTAATCGCAAACTGTTTTAATTTCACCCCTGTAACAGGATGCGCATCCGTTGGATTTGCTCCGATAATCATAATACAATCTGTGTACTTGATATCTTCAATTGAATTCGTTGCTGCTCCAGTTCCAAATGCATTTTGCATACCCAATGCGGTCGGGGAATGACAAACTCGTGCACAACAATCAATATTATTCGTTCCAACAACCGCTCTAATAAATTTCTGCATTAGGTAATTCTCCTCATTCGTACATCTTGCCGAAGAAATTCCTGCGATAGCATCTGGACCGTTTTTTTCTTTTATTTCATTTAATTTATTGGCAATAAAATCGTATGCTTCATCCCAGCTCGCTGGTTCAAGAACTCCATTACGTCGTATTAATGGTGTTTTAATTCTATCTGGATGATTATAAAATGAAAAAGCATACCTTCCTTTTAAACACGTATGACCTTGATTTACCTCCGCATTATAAGGCGCTTGGATTGATTTCACTTTTCCATTTAAAACGGAAACTTCTAAATTACAGCCAACACCACAATACGTGCAAATCGTTCGAACTTTTTTATCAGAAACGATAGATTTTGACTCAAAGACATCAGAAATAGCTGAAGTTGGACACGCTTGTGCACAGGCTCCACAACTTACACAATCAGATTCAGCAAAAGACACTTCATTACTTTTCACAATATGACTGTCAAATCCTCTACCTGCCATACTTAAAACAAATTGTCCTTGCACCTCATCACATGCTCGTACACATCTAAAACAATTAATACATTTAGACAAATCAGATGTCATATACGGGTGACTTAAGTCTTTTTCTCTATCTAAATGGTTTTTACCTTCTGGATAGCGGACATCTCTAACACCCACTTTTGCTGCCACACTTTGCAATTCACAGTTGTTATTGACCTCGCATGTAAGACAATCCAATGGGTGATCTGTCAGCACCAATTCGACAATATTCTTTCTCAATTTCAGAATTCTGTCACTGTGCGTATAAATGTATGAATTTGGAATGACAGGTGTATGACATGAAGCCTGAGATTTTGCAGCACCTCCTTCCACCAAGGCAACATCCACGCTACAAACGCGGCAAGCACCAAATGGATCTAAATTGGGCGCATCGCAGAGCGTAGGAATAAAATCCTGAGCTACATGTCTTCTCGTAAAACTCAGTATGGTCTCTCCTTCAATGATCGGATAAGCCGTGTCGTTAATATATGCTGTCAATCCCATTGTTAATGTTTTTTAAAGTAAAAAGCTAATTCGTCTTCAAAATATTTCATCGCATTTTTAATCGGTAATGGAAGTCCGCCACCCAAAGCGCATAAAGAGCCAATCTCCATTGTTTCAAGGAGATCATCAAGCAATTTTTTCTCCATTTTATAATTTTCGTTCACTGCTTTTTCAATCATTTCTGCCCCTCTTGTTGACCCTAATCTGCACGGAAAACATTTTCCACAACTTTCATGTGCAGTAAATTTGAAAAGATGTTCAATATACTTAATTAGAGGATATTCTTCTGGTAAACAAACAATTGAAGCATGGCCTAGTAAAAAACCTTCTTTTGCAAATGAATCAAAATCAACCGTTAACTCATTTATTTTACTCACAGGCACCAAACCACCTAAAGGACCGCCAATATGCATCGCTTTGATTGGTTTTCTAAACCCACCTCCTAAATCATTTATTACAGTCGCTAATGGCGTGCCCATATCAACTTCATAAATTCCAGGAAAATTAAAATATCCATCTAGCGAAATCAATTTTGTACCTGTTGATTTTGCTGTTCCAATGGCCGCATACGCTTTTCCACCTTTGTCAAAAATGAAAGGTAAATTTGCTAACGTTTCCACATTGTTTACAGCAGTAGGTTTGTTAAACAACCCTTGCTGCGTAGGATATGGAGGGCGAATTCGGACTTCTGGTCTTTGTCCTTCAATGGACGATAACAGTGCCGTTTCTTCGCCACAAATATAGGCACCTTGCGCCTTTATGACTTTAAATTCAAAATTAAAACCGGAACCATTTATATTTTCTCCAATTAATTTTTCTCTTCTCAATTCTTCGATACAATCAGATATAATTCCCACCGATTCAGGATATTCACCTCGAATGTAAACTACTCCATGATCAGCACCAGTGATATAACCGGCAATCATCATACCCATAAGTAAAGCGTGTGGACGATTTTCCATGATATAGCGATCGGAATATGCCCCGGGATCGCCTTCGTCGGCATTGCACACAATAAATTTTGAATCTGACTCTGCATTTCTGCAAGAATCCAACTTAAAGGCCATCGAAAATCCTGCTCCTCCTCTGCCTCTCAAACCAGAATCTTTTAATTCTGATAAAAGTTCAACAGGAGATTTTTGAATACACGCATTGAAAATTTTATAATACTCTGTTATTGAACCATATTCAGCCGTTATAATTGGGTTTCCAAGGCTTCCAACTTTATATTTTTCGGCAGTTGAATAGTTGCCTTTTTTTATTTCATCTAAAGAATGAATATCATTTCCTGAATAATTATTTCCCCCCATATGAAAAGCACTATTTTCATGACAGCGACCTAGACAGCACATTTCTCCAATTTCACTTGCTGCGAATTGCTTTTCTATTTTCGATTGAAGTTCAACTTGCGTGCCCGCGATCATGCAGGCGCTTCCGTTGCACACATATACTTTCTTTCCTTGATTTTCTGGTTTTAAAAAATCATAGAAAGAAACGGTGCCGTAAACAGTTGATTTACCGACCAAAAACTCTTCCCGAAGGCGCTCAAGATCGGCTGCTTGTGGAGTTCCATTTTCAGAAGCAGCAATTCCTAACTCTTCAAACAAATTCTTGTTACTGGTTTTACGGCCCAGTAGATGACTTAAATTACTTGACATTGCTTTTAATTTTAACCTTTCCAGTTACCAATTGATCATTACCAACTGCTACCTGATGAGGATTTGAGTAAATAGTAAATTTCGAATTTCTGCAAAACGCCATGAGGGTAATTCCAGAATCTTGTGCGTTATCGATTGCTAAAGAAGATGGTGCTGAAACCGCTGCTAGAAAAGGAATACCAGCCGATTTGGCCTTGTTTACAATTTCATAGGAAATTCTCCCGCTAACGGTTATACATTTCGCCTTCGACAACAACTGATGATTAATTAAATAACCTATTACTTTGTCCACCGCATTATGTCGCCCTATATCTTCTTGAATTACTAGCAGTTCTCCAGTAATAGTAAAAGCTCCGGCAGCATGCGTTCCACCAGATTGATGAAAATCTTTCTGTCCGCGACTTACCAATTCAAACATTTCAGGAATTAACGTTGGATTTAACACATCCGAATTAACCACCGAAACGCATTCTAAATCATCCAAACTTGTTTTTCCGCATATACCGCATGAAGAAGCGGAAATAACATTTCTAGTCCCCGCAAAATCATGTAAAATTAACTCAGCAGGAATCTGAACATTCACCGATGTACTATTTCCTTCCGTATTTCTATTGGTAATTTCTACCAAAGGTGAATATTCCTGATCTCTAAAAATATTTTCTGTAAATAAGAGTCCAAGAGCTAAATCCATTTCATTACCAGGTGTTTGCATGGTAACTGTAAAAGGTATTTGATTTACAGAAATACTCAATGCAACTTCAACTGAAATCGCATCCTCGACATTGGAGGATGTTTTTCCATCAAAAAAAATACTATTATAAGTTTCTATCTTCATTAAGAAAGTCCAGTAATATTGCCATCATTATCTATATCCATTCCTTCAGACGCAGGTATTGCCGGCAAACCTGGCATTCTCATCATATCGCCAACAATCGCAACTACGAAACCAGCACCATTGACTAATTCAAACTCACGAATATTTATTTCAAAATTAGTGGGTCTGCCTACTTTTTTCTCATCGTCAGAAAATGATTTTTGTGTTTTGGCCATGCAAATGGGAAATCCATTGACTCCTAATTTATCAAATTCTTTCAATTGAGATTTTGCTTTGGCAGAATACGTGACATCATCTGCACCATATATTTCAGTAGCAATCGTTTTAATTTTATCCTCTATTGATAAATTCCAATCATATAATTGATGATAATTATTTTTCTTGCTTTCAATCACATCAACGACAGCTTGCGCCAAATTCATGGTCCCATTTCCACCGTCACCCCAACCTTTCGAAACTACAGCCTTCACTCCTAAATCTGAACATTTATCGATAATATAATTTATCTCTTCCTCTGTATCAGTGAAAAAATTATTGATTGCAACCACTGCTGTTAGACCGAATTTCTTACAATTCTCAATGTGTTTTTCTAAATTCTCAAAGCCTTTTTTGATATATTCCATATTTGGAGTATTGTATTCTTCAGGTTTGGCTCCTCCATGATGACGAAGTGCTCTCACAGTAGCCACAATCACCAATGCTTTTGGTTTCAATCCTCCAACTGGGCATTTAATATCTAGGAATTTCTCTGCTCCAAGATCTGCTCCAAAACCAGCCTCAGTAACTACATATTCGCTCAAAGACATTCCCATTTTTGTAGCGATAATCGAATTTGTTCCCTGCGCAATATTAGCAAAAGGTCCACCATGAATAATTGCCGGATTTCCTTCTAATGTTTGCACTAAATTTGGCTTAATCGCATCTTTTAGAAGAATTGCCATCGCGCCCTCCGCTTTCAGTTCTCTAGCATACACAGGACGTTTATCAAAAGTATATCCTATAAAAATATTTCCTAATCGTTGTTTTAAATCAGCAAAATCTTTTGCTAAACACAGAATCGCCATCACTTCAGAAGCGGCAGTAATGTTAAAACCTGTTTCTCGTGGAATTCCATTTGCGGTACCTCCAATACCAATGACCATCTGTCTTAAGGAACGATCATTCATATCCATTACCCTTTTCCAAACAATTGTGCGAGGATCGATATTTAAATTCCTTGTTTTACTTTGAATGTTGTTGTCAATTAATGCAGAAAGTAAATTATTTGCTTTTTCGATCGCAGAAAAATCACCTGTAAAATGAAGATTAATATCCACCATTGGAATTACTTGAGAATAACCACCTCCAGCAGCTCCACCTTTCATACCAAAAACGGGTCCTAGAGAAGGTTCTCTTAAAACCACCATTGCTTTTTTACCGATTTTATTTAACCCATCTGTTAACCCAATAGAAACGGTCGTCTTCCCTTCTCCTGCAGGTGTTGGATTAATCGCACTTACAAGAATTAAATTACTAGTAGCGACTTTCTCTTCATCAATCAAACTTAAGGGTAACTTGGATTTGTATTTTCCATAGTATTCTAAATCATCCCTGTCAATTCCTATTTTATCCGCAATTGTGTTTATATGAAGTATTTCTGCCGCTGTCGCAATTTCGAGATCCGTTAATGGTTTTGTATTCATAGTTAAAAGTTGTTTTCTATTTTATTAGCCTGTTATTGAATGCCTAAAATACCTTTTTTTTTGGATATTTAGTCATTCTATTTTACGCGAAAGATGTTTAATTGTGAAGACGCATCTCTATAACTATCAAATCAAAAAATTAAATATAAGAAAATAACTTGTACTAACGAGAATATTCTCTAAGAAAAATTTGATAAATAAGACCTTACACTGTAATAAGATAAACTTGAAAATGCAGATTTCCATTTGTAATATTCACTAGAAGTTGGAAAGAATTGAGAAATAAAACCTATTTTTGATCACCGAAATTCATCAGGAGCTGCATAAAGATCTTTCTTTTAAAAGATAAAAAATTGATTTGAATAAATCAAAAAAAGAACGATTTTGCTTCTAAGGCAAGAATTATTGATGAAAAAAAACGGCATAATTAGTGTGAAAAATATATTTTTATGGAAGTTATTTCAACGAACTTATCTCAACCAACCACGATTATTTGGAATAAAAAAAAGGAAGAAACAGGAATTTATAAAATCCCAACTTCAGAGGGGATCTTTTTAACCAAACAATTCGTTGTATCTGATTATGTTGGTGATTTAAAAAACCACAGTGGAATTGATAAAGCATGTTATATTTTTTCTTCAAAACATTACTCTTATTGGGAAAATTTGTACCCAGAACTTGAGTGGAATTGGGGAATCTTTGGAGAAAACCTAACCATCTCAGAAATAGATGAATCATCCATTTATATTGGTGACATATATCAAATTGGCACTTCTATTGTGCAAGTGACTCAACCGCGTCAACCCTGCTACAAATTAGGAATCCGTTTCGGAACCCAACAAATTATCAAACAATTTATAGACTATGGATTCCCGGGGATTTATGTGAAAATTTTGGAAGAAGGACTCGTGAAGCCAGGTGACAAGATGGAACTTCTGACGCGTTGCGAAGATAGTATTTCAATTTGTGAAGCATTTCAACTTAATTATTCTGGAAATAATGCAAAATTAAGACCGCTCTTACTAAAAGCAATTAAAAATCCGTTTCTCGCACAAAGTTTTAAAAAACAAATAGAACGTTTTATTTGAAAAATAGATCGAACGTGATAGATAATCTTCTATATTTGAGATATGTTATTCCAATTGAAATAATTACCGATGTATTTACATAGCCCATTTTCAAAGTTGGATATTACAACTGAATTCGATTTATTGTTCCATGAAATCTATATCGAATGGGAAAAATCGTGGATTAGAAAAAAGGAATACATCGACACAAATCTGTACCAAATCGAAGGAAACATAGAAGCTTGGCGCACCGTTTATCTGACCAACGAAGTCACTTTACTACTTTATACAATAAACAGTAAGAAAGTTGGCTACATCGGTTTCAGTATTCGAGAGGATTCATTACTTATTACTGAACTTTTGATTAAAGAATCTGAAAGAGGAAAAAAATGGGGGGAACGATTGGTACAAGACTTTTTGCGATTTATTAGTGATCAAAAAATCACTTGTAATGAAATTGTTATCGAAACAAATCAATCGAATATATCCAATAAGATCTATTTAAATACTGGTTTTATTTTAGATAAAATCATTGAAAATGACAGGGAAAATGGAGAAAGTACCCATGTATATATAAAACCATTCCATTCTTAAAATAAGAGGCAATTTACGGCCGTGTCTATTATTCCGCTAATTTACCTTTTGGAACACGTGTTAGGGAAAGATACAACCACCAAATTGCTAAAAAGAAGCTAACACCCACTACTTGATGAGATGTTCCCCAAAAGGCAGAAATTCTCCCTTCATCTAAAAGTACTGTCTTGATTCCTAAGGTTATTTGAAGCGCTAGTAAGCAGAAAATTAAAATCACATTTCCTTTTAAACGTAGAAAATCAGCAGGTATTTTTCTCAACTTCACAACAATATATATCAGTAAAACGGCAATAATCCATGGCAATAATCGATGAATAAAATGGATGGTCGTTACATTCTCTGAAAGATTACTAAGTCCTCCCTCGTGCCATAAATCATCAGGAATCATTTTTCCTGCCATATCTGGATACGTTGGATAAGCATAAGCTGCTTTTTTACCCGACATAAATCCACCGTAAACTAACTGCAGTATAATAATTCCCAGCGTATTTTTTAGTAAAAAATTCAACGGATGGTGTGTTTTCTTTTCTGTTGCGCCGGCTACCATTTTCACTTCATAAATCAACCAAAATAAATAGGAGATAAGCAATAATGCCATCAATAAATGAGCGGTTAATCGATAATGACTGACATCTGGTTGATCAACTAAACCACTGGCCACCATAAACCAACCCAAAGCACCTTGCAGTCCACCTAAAATCAATACTAAAAACATTTTTCTATTTAAACCATTTGCCTTGAAATAGCCTTTTTTCCAAAAATATAAATAAGGAATAAAGAACACAAAACCCATTATTCTTCCCCATAGACGATGAATATATTCCCAGAAAAAAATGGTTTTAAAACCTTCGATTTTCATATCTGAATTTTCTAAGATAAACTCAGGAGTTTTTTGATATTTCTCAAAAGCTACTTGCCATTCAGCATCCGTAATGGGAGGAATTGTTCCACCCACCACTTTCCATTCCGTGATAGATAGACCTGAACCTGTCAAACGCGTAATTCCTCCGATCGTAATCATAATCATAATCATCACGATACCAGATCTCAACCAAAATATAACCTGTTTGTCCTTCATAGCACCAAAAAATATGTCACAAAAATACTATTTTTAACTACATATTCTTTCAATAATTGGGAGGAAAAAAATTAAATTTTCTATCCCTTTTTACTATGCAAGTAGAAATAAAGCATCTATAAAACAATAGAGAAAGTATTCATCGAAGAATATGAACTCAAATTACTGTAATATAGTTAATTATACATTTACAATCCATTTTATTAGAGTGAAAATGAAGGGAATATTTAACTATTTTAAAGTCCTAAAAGTTCCTTTTCTAGTTCAATGGCTGCCGGAAAAAGAATGTTATTTTCTAAATGAATATGTTGATGTAAATCTTTTTCGAATTCATTTAATTTATGAAATAAAACGGAATAAGACGCACAAGCATTTTCTGGAGGAGTATAGCCAGCACTTAACTCATTCATTTTCTCAGAAAAACCTCCCACCAAGGTATGGTCACTTTCCATCATTCGAATTGGATGTTGAATCGAGCCAAAAGTTGACTGTTCCATTTTTGTACCATTCATTTTTGCTACCGATAATTCTTTGATATACGGGAAAAGCACATTTTCTTCCTTCATCATATGACTGCTTAACTCATCTGCTACCAAATTAAATAAACGTTCGATTTCGATTAATTCAGGATGCACATCTCCATGGCGTCTAGCTACTTTTTCTGTTAATTGATACAACATAGGCAACGAATCAACCACATATTTGTGGTGCGTGTTTAAAATATAATCCGCTAAAAAGCCAATTTCCCAACTTTTAAAATCATGTATGTGATCAATGATTTGATTTTCAATTGCGTCCAATGATTCCTCAACTTCTTCAGGATCAATTCCTTTTGCATTGCAAGCCTCTTTCACTGATTTTTTCCCTCCGCAGCAAAAGTCGAGACCAAATTTTCTGAAAACCTCTGCTTTTCTATAATCATTTGCCACCAACTCCCCTATCGTTTTAGGTTTTGCTCCAAGATTTAATTTCGTGATTTTCACTTGCCACGTCAAAGGACCTTCGTCCAAATACTCCCATTCAAAAACTTGACCTCTTTCGGCAATCATTTGATAATATAGTGGTTTTGGATCGTGATCATTGTAAATAACAAAGGCTGAACCTTCCAGTAATTCATCAAATTTTTCAAATATAGTTGGGTGCTTAAATCTTGGTTCTATTGCTGTTACGTCTAAAGTTTCCATCGTATTTATTTTAAGTATTATATCTGGAACAAAAATACACAAGAGTACATCAATAAAAGATTAAAAAGTCTCTTATTAGTCCAAAACATGATAAGTATCATTTATAACGTTATCAATTCATCCCAAAATGAACTAAAATTTATAATTAAATGATTTCACACATAAAATTAGATACCAACTTCATTAACGTTAAAAGCTATTCATTCATCAATCGATTGAAAAACTATTCAGAATTCGAAAATTAGTATCTTTATGTCAATAAATTAGAATGCATGCAAAAAAATAGTACTTTCTATTGGCTCATCTTTTGCTTATTTAGCACACTGAAATTTCATGCACAATCTGGCCATGTCTTATATGGAGAACGCGAGCAGAAAAGTACAAATACAGCAATATTCTTCGACAAGGAAGGATTTCTATATCCCAATTATTTCATTTCTGATTCGTCCTTAGATAGCTGTAATTCCTCACTAAGAAATTGGTATTCTGCACATCAACGTTCCTTTTTGACAATCTCAAAAGCATATAATTGCTCTTTTTCGATGTTCAATGCTGAAAACTGTTCTACTTTAAATGATTCGATAGCGGCATACTACTCAACTGAAATAAACAGAATAAAGCACGAGTATACTTCTGTCACCTTTTTAATCCATGGCTTTAGAAAATCATTTGATGCGCAGAATGGGGATATTTCTTCTCCTTTGAGTTTTCAAAATATAAAAAAATCGATCACTGAAATTCAACCTTCCAACACAAATTTTGTTGAAATATACTGGGATGGAATGTATGATTGTTGCTTTTCTGCAAGTGCTAAAAATAACCAGCCCCTGTTTCAATTGTATCTAAAAGCTCAAGAGAATGCGGCTTTGGTTGGACAATCATTTAAAAAAATCCTTACTTCGATGCACTATGATACCATCCATATTTTTTCGCATAGTCTTGGAGCAAAAGTCGCTTTGCACGCTCTACTTGATATAGAAAATAACAATTCTCCAACACCGTCTAACCAAAATATTAACATTTGTTTAATTGCTCCCGCGATTTCAGCCGATTTGATTGACCAGCATTATTATCAACGTCATTCATCGTGTGATTATAAAAGCAAGGATAACTATCGATTAGTGATTATTTACAATGAAAAAGATTTTGCTTTAAGAAAAAAAGATAATAAATTGCTGCTTTTCGGTCCTGGACCTTACCAATATGGAAACACTACGCTTGGCTGTAATTATAAAAACGCAGCGTTCCTTTTGAAAGAAGATTTTTTAGTGAAATTCACAAATTCTCCCCTAGAAATTCTTGATTTTTCAGCCATTGGAAAACAACATCATCTGGAAAATTACTGCAGTTCAGAAAAATGGGAAGTGCTACTTCGAACTATTTACAAATAATATTTCTACTTGAAAAAACACGTGTATTGGCACTTTTCAATGGGAATACCACCTTTATTTCACAATCAATTCAATCCTTCCAATTCTTAATAATCATTGCGCTGCCTTGCCAATCAGAAATTTCAATTAATGACTCAGGAATAGTCACAATAAATTCATCGATTGCTACACGAATACCTTCCCACGTGTGGTTATAATCATGAATAATAATAACGCCACCCGGAGAAAGTTTTGGATAAAAATAATGCAATGCGTCAATGGTCGGCTTATATAAATCAGCATCCAAATGAACGAAAGAAAATCTATCCTCACGGAGATCTTTAGCAGTTTCAGGAAAATAGCCCTTGTAGAAATACACGTTGGCACTGTCTTTAAAAAGCTCTTTTACTTCTTCTAACTTTGTGTCTGAGAAATTATCCGTTGTATATCGTTCATCTTTAAAATTCTCTTTTTCTAAATCTTTTCTATCAAAACCTTCGAATGTATCAAAAAGATGAAGATTTCTAGTGGAATCCATTTCATGAATCATTTCTGCAGTCTCGCCTTGATACACTCCTACTTCAACAAAGGCGCCTTCGATGTTTAATCTTTTTAAACGCTCAATTTGAAACCAAAAATTATACAAGCGAACTTTATCTCTATAGGTACGCTCCATCTTTTTTAATTTCTTAGAAATATTCCCTTTTAGTAGGCTTTTTTCCCAATTAGCAGGTTTACTTATTTTATAGGACCAAGACGTTTCGAACACTTTAAACCCCAAAAAGAGAAGTGCAACAATTAAAATAGTGCTAATCATCTGAAATACATCTACCAACAAAAACATATACTTTGGAAAAAAACAATTAATAATTGAACGCTAAAGTAAGAATTTAGGATGAAAGTCTTTTGATGGATTGAGAATCAATAACAAAGTTTATTTCAGCAATCATCTAATTAAAAAGCATGCTTTCAAATCCTATTACTCCTATGCAAAATCCTCAATCCCCAAATTTCCCAAAGCGTTTTTCCAACGCAATTGTTCTGTAATCAAAAATTTGTTGCAGTTGTTTTTTTATAAATAATGAATTAGCAAGAGCACCCAAAAATCCCATGGGAGGCTGATACGTAACTATATCTGTCATTAAAACACCGCCTTCGATTTGTTCTATTTTATGCTGGTGATGCCACATTTTGTAAGGGCCAATTCTTTGTTCATCTACAAAATATTCATACACACGTACTTGCGTAATTTCTGTCATCCAATTGAGTTTAATTCCCAAAATTGGACTTACTTTGTAGGTAATAATCATTCCTGGATACATTTTTTCTGCACCCGTATTCCCCGTTACTGTAAAACCCATGTGCTCGGGTGTTATTTCTTTTAAATTTATCGGAGAAGAAATAAAATCCCATATCTCTTCTAGAGAAACTGGTACTTTTTGCGTTTTAATTAATTGATAAAATGCCATACTTTTTATATTTTTAGTGTTGACATACCGCCATCCACGTGCAGTATTTGTCCAGTGATCCAACTCGCCTTTTCAGAAAGCAAAAATTCAACCATGTTGGCTATGTCTTCCGTTGTTCCAACTCGTTTTAATGGGTGTCGTTGAGCGTTTGCTTCTCTTTTTTGGTCATTATTTAATAATGAAGCAGCAAGCGGAGTATCCGTTAACGAAGGAGCAATGCAATTAATTCTGATTTTTGGAGCATATTCAGCGGCCAACGCTTTTGTTAAACCTTCGATTGCCCCTTTTGATGCAGCTACTTGCGAATGAAATGGCAACCCCACTTGAACAGCAACGGTAGAAAATAAGAGGATGGCAGCATTGTCGCTATTCTTTAATTTCGGAGCAACTGCTTGTATCGTTTTTATTGCGCCAACAACTTGTAAGTTATAATCACTGATAAAATCAGCTGGTTTTATTCTTTCAAATGGTCGCAAGTTGATACTTCCAGGACAATATATAACTCCATTTAAAGTTTCGGGTAAAAAATCAAATGCAATGTGTTCATCCAAAACATTCATTGGATAAAATTGAAGTAAAGCATTCTCTGACTGAATTTCATTTTTACAATACGTTCCAAATACCTGATGACCTGATTCGGAAAGTTGTTCTGCCAATTTTTTTCCTATTCCTGAAGAAGCGCCAATTATTAAGTAATTTGCCATAAATTATTATTTCTATTTGTTTTTTTTTTCAATTTTGTTAGGTAATAGGGCCGGTTGGCAATGTCCAATAACGGAAAGTAAACGCATAAAATTACTTTAATTCATGTCTGATTTCTTAATAGCAAAACATACGTTTATCTGCAGTTGTATTTTTTTTTAACATGACTTTTCTTTTTAATTGTTTGTAACAAATGTACATAATTTAGATAGCAAAACAAGTTCAATTAGGTTGTTTTAACTTGGAATTAATATGAACTTATTTGAACTTATTTACTCTTGAATCAATCCCTTGTGAATCAAGCAGAAAAACTTTGGAAATAGAAAATTTCTTAAGAAAAATTAATAATTAAAAGTGTAATTTTATAAATAGGAAGTAGGAAAAGCTGTTTTGAATTACTTTTTGACCGCTTACCATGGAAAAATATGAATATAGAGCACACGAGATAATTTGTAATTTTTTCGAGCTAAAACGATCATCACAAGTATTATAATTAATAGCTCATAGAATGTTGACAGTGATGGAAATGAATAGTGTAAAATGAAAAAGGTAATTATACCTTGTAGCACAGCAAGCGCATAACTTATGTACATTGCTCCTATAAAATATCCTGGTTCTCTGTCGAAATGATAATTGCATTTTTCACATGTATCATGCATGACTGGGAAATTAAAAATGGGCACATTTTTTTTGAACATATCTCCTTTTCTGCATTTAGGACATTTTTCGTTAAAAACGCTGAGAATAAAATTTACTTTTTTGTTATTTGATTTCATGCATCAAAATTAACTGCTGATCTATAAATTCGTATATAAATATCACTCCACTAATGGTACTATTAAGACATTTTTGTACTTTTGACTATGAAAAATGAACTACCAATATATAGTATCAATAAATTTGAAATAGTAAATAATGAAGGAGATTTTTATTCTAATTATTTAAATAAACATGTTAAAAGCCATCATTTTACTAATTTTCCTCACAAACATGATTTTTTTCTGGTTATTCTTTTTACACAAGGAAGGGGGAAACACGAAGTAGATTTTGAAACATTTAACATTGAAGAGGGATATATATTTGTTTTAAAACCGGGTCAAATGCATTATTGGGAATTGTCGGATGATGTTGACGGATTTGTGTTTTTTCATTCTAAAGAATTCTTCGATAAAGGCTTTTTTTCGCTAAGTATTCAAGATTTTCATTTTTACCATTCTTTTCAAGGAGCACCTTGTTTTAAACTAAATAAAAATCAATTAAATAAAGTCAAATTTAGTATGAATGAATTAGTTACAGAATATGTGAAAAATGATTTTTTTAAATGGCAAAAAATTCATTCACTAATTTTATTGGTCTATATTGAAATTTCAAGAGTTAAAACTTCAGTAGGAACGATTAAAAACCAAACTTATTTAACAAAACTTAGAACGTTTGAAGATTTAATTGAAGAAAATTTTAAAAGTGAAAAATTTGTCAAAGAATACGCTTTCAAATTAAATATTACAGAAAAACACTTAAATAGAGTAACAAAAAGTTGCATTGGAAAAACGAGTACTCAATTAATAAGTGAAAGAATTATACTAGAAGCAAAAAGAATGTTACTCTACTCAAAATTAAATGTAACACAAATTGGTGAAGAATTAGGTTATTACGACAATTCATATTTTGTAAGATTTTTCAAAAAGAATGTTGGTATGACACCTTTGACATTTTTAGGGAAATACAAAGTTCTAAATTAATGTCTTGTATATATTTATTTGAATAAAAATTAGTTGCACCATCGTTATAAATCATAGGTCAGAAAAAAAGATATCATTGAATGGAAAAAAAATAGTTTTCGGCTTGCTTAACTGAAAAAAAATCTTCTCCAATTTATTAGATCAATGCACCATAACGCCTACTCCGACCACTCTGAAATAAAATACCAAGGCGAAAAAAAATTCCCTGAATACCGAGGTAGACAGGGAATATTACTACACCATAAATACATTTTATGGCAATCTATTTCTGTGATTTCAGTTTATCTAATTCCTTTTGCATTGCATCCATTTTTTCATTCATTGCTTTTATAAGCGCTTGTTGCTCTTGCATTCCTTTTACAAGCGGCACTACAAGTTCCTGATAAGCGATTGAGTAATTGTCTTTATCATTAACGGGGGTATGAACAATGTTACTTGCGTTAATACCTAACTTTTTGCATGTTGCTTCAATATCCTGTGCTATAAAACCAATCTCAGTTTTCGATTCTTTTTGTTTCAGCCATTCAGCATCAGCATTCTTTTCTCCTAAAAAAGAACTGAATTTTTGATACTCGAAATTATAGGTAACAGGTTTTAAAGCCATAATAAAATTTAGCCCTACCACATTGTCCTGTATATTTTTCTTAAATCTTCCGTCTGATACTGTGTAACTAGAATTACCTTCAATTACGCTTACCGAAGTGTTTCCTATTCTTACTTTGTTACTTGTATTTACTACTGCACTCGCACCAATTACTGTTGCATTGTTTAAATTTCCTGAGGAAACATCACTGTTACAACCAATTGCAGTGTTGTCAAAACCTGTGGAGTTGAAATAAAGAGCAAACATTCCGCTGGCGGTGTTTTGGTATCCTGTGGTATTGAAATAAAGCGCTCCCCTACCGCTGGCGGTGTTGTAGCTCCCCGTGGTGTTAGAAGTAAGTGCAGATAGTCCGCTGGCGGTGTTTACTTGTCCTGTCGTGTTAGAAAAAAGCGCACTCTGCCCGCTGGCGGTGTTGTAGGATCCTGTTGTGTTATATGCAAGAGCATCATTTCCGCTGGCAGTGTTGCTGTATCCTGTGGTGTTCGAATAAAGCGCACTATATCCGCTAGCGGTGTTGTTGCCCCCCGTGGTGTTGGAAAAAAGCGCACTAACTCCGCTACCGGTGTTGTAGCTGCCTGTGGTGTTCGAATAAAGCGCACCCCTTCCGCTGGCGGTGTTTTGCTCTCCTGTGGTGTTCAAATAAAGTGCATTCACTCCGCTGGCGGTGTTATTGCTTCCTGTGGTGTTGGAAGAAAGCGCACTAAATCCTGCGGCGGTGTTGTAGTTTCCTGTGGTGTTGGAAGAAAGCGCACTAACTCCGCTGGCGGTGTTGCGGCTGCCTGTGGTGTTGGAAGAAAGTGCATTCATTCCGCTCGCGGTGTTGTCGTCCCCCGTGGTATTAGAAGAAAGTGTATTAACTCCGCTGGCGGTGTTGTCGTTTCCTGTAGTATTGGAAGAAAGCGCACTAACTCCGCTGGCGGTGTTGCTGTATCCTGTGGTGTTACTATTGAGCGCAGATACTCCGCTGCCGGTGTTGTAGTCTCCTGTGGTGTTGGAAAAAAGCGCAGATACTCCGTTGGCGGTGTTGAAAGACCCTGTGGTGTTGGAATAAAGTGCATAATTTCCGCAGGCGGTGTTATTGCTTCCTGTGGTGTTGGAAGAAAGCGCCTGATGTCCGATACCTGTATTAGAATTGCTTGAATTAGAATTACCTGAGTGATACCCGTAGAACGTATTTCCATCCAAATCTATTCTTCCGGCTTTCTGGTTATTTACTCGTATATTAAAAGGAATATTATCGGTTGTACCTATAAAATTGGTACCGTCAACAGTGGCTGCATTGCCTATGCGCGACCAAGCGTCTACAGAACCGGCAGCTCCCGTTGCTCCTGTTGCACCTGCTGGACCCGTAGCTCCTGTTGCACCTGTTGCACCCGTTAATCCTGTTGCTCCTGTTGCTCCGTTATTTCCATTTGTTCCTGCTGCTCCTGTGGGACCTGCAGGACCCGTTAAACCTGTTGGACCTGTTGCTCCTGTTGCTCCTGTTGAACCTGTTGAACCTGTTGCTCCTGTTAATCCTGTTGAACCTGTTAATCCCGTTGGACCTGCTGGGCCTGTTGCTCCTGTTGCTCCTGCTGGGCCTGCAGGACCCGTTGAACCTGTTGCTCCTGTTGCACCTGTTAATCCTGTTGCTCCTGTTAATCCCGTTGGACCTGCTGGACCCGTTAATCCTGTTGCTCCTGCTGGGCCTGTTAATCCCGTTGAACCTGTTGCTCCTGCTGGACCTGTTAAGCCTGTTGCTCCTGTTAATCCCGTTGGACCTGTTGCTCCTGCTGGACCTGTTAAGCCTGTTGCTCCTGTTAATCCTGTTGCTCCTGCTGGACCAGTTAATCCTGTTGAACCTGTTGCTCCTGCTGGACCTGTTGCTCCTGCTGGACCTGTTAAGCCTGTTGCTCCTGTTAAGCCTGTTGCACCTGCTGGACCCGTTAATCCTGTTGCTCCTGCTGGGCCTGCTGGACCAGTTAATCCTGTTGAACCTGTTGCTCCTGTTGCACCTGTTAATCCTGTTGCTCCTGTGGGACCTGCTGGACCTGCTGGACCTGTTAAGCCTATTGCTCCTGTTGCACCCGTTAAGCCTGTTGCTCCAGTAGCTCCTGTTGCACCTGTTAATCCCGTTGGACCTGCTGGACCCGTTAAGCCTGTTGCTCCTGTGGGACCTGCTGGGCCAGTGGCTCCAGGTGTTCCGTTTGCACTAAACAAAGCATAAGGCACGCTCATTAATTCGCTTGTGCCAACTATTGTATACGCTGTGCCGCCAGTTGGGTCGGTTTCAGTTTTAATAAAATAAGGACCAGTAGCCCAGTCAATACCTGCAAAGGTACCAGTAACTGGCGCGCCACTTCCTATTTCTAAACTTACTAAACCATTGGCATTGGTCATTGCTGTTTGGGTTTCCACATAAACAGACACACCAACAATAGAACCTTGAATGACGCTAATACGCATACCAATAGGTGTTGATGTTACTAGTGCATTACTGCTGTTACGAATTACAGCTTGGTAACTCATTTTTTGCGGGGCTTGAGCGAATACACTTGCCGTTAATAGGAAAGCTGCGATTACTGAGTAAATATTTTTCATGGTTTTACGTTTGATTTTATTGATTTTTAATGATTTTAAATATTTTTACTTCTTCATTTTTACTTGTTACTTTCAGAAAATAGGTTGAACTTGGTAAATTCTCCAGTGAGATAGTTTCTGTAATGCTTGTTATTTTTTTGCTTTCAATTAATTTTCCATTGATTTCGTAGAGTTCAAAGTGTAAAGTTGAAAGGTCAAAGTTACCCACATTGAGTATTAAAAAATCACTCGTTGGATTAGGATAAACCTTCATATTAAGGCTTATTTGGAGGTCTTCTACACCCAACACAATAGATATTTCGTAGGGTTGTTGAACGCCTTGTGCCACCGAACCTCCTGCCCCTGTGTTTGTAGTGTACACTATTTGTCCTACGCTGTAAGTTGCAGTTCCTCCGCTACCCGAAGCAGCACCACCTGCGGCAGTAAAGGCTTGTTGTGCTTTGACCCCTGTCAGCGAAAAGATTAGCGAGAACATTATAATTAATTTTGTTTTTTTCATTTGTGCTTAGCTTTTGGTATTCAAAAATAACTTTTTTTTTAAAAATTGCACAAAAATAAAATAATCGCACACAGACTAATACCTTTTAAACAAACACTTAATACACCATTAACTATTTGATTTTTAATTTTTTAAATCAAATTTAACTACTTACTATTTTGTGTATTTAATTTTTAAACAGGTACATATATTGAAGGAGTAACACAAGAATACGGTATTTTTGCATGAATTTCATCGATTAAATTCATAGTTTAGAAAGCAATTTTAAAATATTTATCGAAAATTAACAGGCAGACCACTTGATAAACTGAATTAATTCCATTACTTTTATTTCATTCACTGAAAATAGATATGAATCAAAATTTATTTTGAGATAAAAAATAGTAAAAATGACCAAGGAGGAGATCAAAAATTATTCAAATTTACAGTATTTAAAGTCCTTTGAAACGAATTTGGCATTGGTCGGGATTCGAAAAGATGGCATCATTGAAATTAAATACACAATTGATGATTATGATGTAGAAGTAGCCAACCAAATAGAAATTGCTGATGCCCTAGCAAAATTGACAAATAATGGATCAGAATTATTTTCTGTCATACTAATTCCTGGTCTCTATGGAAGTATCACAAAAGAAGCAAGAGACTATGAGATTTTTGAAAAAGACTCCTTTAAAAATCTAATTTCTTTAGGGATTGTCGTTCATGCATTGCACCAGAGAATTTTAGCGAACTTTTTTCTTAAATTTAAAATGGTGAAACCTAGTTACCCCACTAAAATTTTTGATTCACAAGAATCTGCCCTCGAATGGACACTCGGTCAGCGAGTAATGTAAATTATTTTGTTCTTGAGTAACAAAACGTTCATTTCTACTATGCAACAAAAATATTCATGTAAAAATGATAGAGAAGTCAAAATCATATTGTGAATTTGCCAGCGGTTTAGATCCTTTTAATCTGCATAAATTGTATCATGACACCGAGTACGGTTTCAATATCGATGATGATAATCAATTATTTGAATGCTTGGTTTTAGAAATAAATCAAGCAGGATTAAGCTGGGCGACTATTCTCAACAAGCAAAAAAACTTTCAAAAAGCGTTTGATAATTTTGAGATTCAAAAGGTAGCATCTTATACAGAAAAGGATAAAGAAAGATTGCTTAATGATGCCGGTATTATTCGAAATCGTTTAAAAATCAATGCCGCAATACATAACGCTTTGGTCATCGTTGAATTGCAAAAGGAATTTGGATCTTTCAAAAAATGGATCGATCACCACCATCCCAAAACGAAGGATGAATGGGTGAAAATCTTTAAAAAAACGTTTAAATTCACAGGTGGCGAAATTGTAAATGAATTTCTGATGAGCACTGGATATCTGGAAGGAGCTCACATTGAAACTTGTTTGACCTATAAACGTATAGAAAAAATGAAACCAAGATGGTTGGTCAATCACTCTCCTTTTTGAACAAAAAAAACTACTTTTACAAATAAAAAATATGGAGTTTGATCACGTAGGAATTGCAGTAAAAAATATCCAACAGTATTTCGATTCAATGTTAAGTCCAATTTTGGGAGTGCATGACTTGAGTGAAATTATAATTGATCCTATTCAAAATTGTAAAATAGCCTTCGCAACAACTTTAAATGGGGTAAGACTAGAATTGATTGAGCCATTAAATGAAGATAGTCCCATACATCAAATTTTACAAAAGAAAAAAGGAGGACTTTACCACATGTGCTTTGTAGCCAACAACTTTGACGAAGATGTAAAGAAATGTCTCTCACATAAGTTTATTGCGCTAAGCAAACCCCAACCGGCAATCGCTTTTAATAATAGACGCGTTATATTTTTATCAAGTCCTACCTTTGAAATTATTGAATTGGTAGAAGAAATAAAAAATCTATAAGCGAAACGATCTATTGTCGTTCATCCATTTCCAATTCAACGTAATAAGGACGAATGAATTCTTGAGAAACATCCCACTGAAAATCATTGGTATGCATTTTCCATCCAGAAGTTTTAAAGAAATCTAAGCACGGTTTATTTTTTTCAGATTCTCTATATGTTGCTAGTACAGATTTACAGCCATTTTCTATAGCGTAATCAATGGCTACAGACAACATTGTTTCTTCTATTTTCCTTCCAATAACGCGACAACTTAATACAAAATCCGTAACGTACAATACTTCGTTCTTGATCTCCAACCCAATAACTCCCGTTAATCCAGCATCTCCAAAATTATCTTTTACCTTAAAAGAGAAAAAATGTTGGTTATTTTCTACACTTCGATTGACCAAATCCATTTCCGAATATCTGCGAGTCTGCAAATTCATCTGGTTAGTCTTGTTTAACAACTGTAAAATTCGCTGTAAATTAGCATCATTCAATTTTTCACATTTCACCTTAATATCAATAGATTGCAACCAATCATCTACACTAGAAAAATCAGATTTACTTTCTTGTCGCTGCTTTTCCAAGGCATAATATTCGGTTCTTTTTAGGTCTTCACTGGTAGACGAAATCGAATTGAAACAATCTAATTGCAATAAAAAATGTTTGTAAAGCATTGGATCCGATGGTAAATCCGGAACTAAAACGTCTGGAAGCGCATGTCTCACTCTTTCTCTTTCAAATGGATTATCATCTAAAAAAAGAATCGCATCTAATCCTACATTTAACTCCTGAGCAATCTCTAAAATATTTTTTGCTTTATCGTCCCAATTTATTCGCCATGCCACAAAATCTTTTTTTCTCAAAACCATTTCAGGATGATTTTCAATGGCATTCATGGCAACAGCTTCCTCATTTTTACTAGCGATTGCTACTACAACGCCCCTATTTACGATCGATTTTATCGCCAATTGAAAGTCCCTAAAAGCTTCTCCTAGTGGATTATGTCCTCCTAAAGTAAGATTTTCTGACCCGATATCTCCAACAACTCCGCCCCACAGCGTATTATCTAAATCTGTAATAATTAATTTCTTTGCAATACCTCTTAAATTTTTAATAAAGGAAGAAATATCCTTAGACGCTTGCGCAAAAACAGTCGCATGAAAAGGAGTTTTACTTAAATACCATAATTTAGGACTGTACGCCATTTTCCCCGCAGCAGCAATCCATTTAGTCGAGTCAAGAACATACATTGACGGATAATTGTTTAAAATGGATGCTAAAAGTGAATTCATTTTGGCAACAACATCCACAATTCCGTGGTTTGATTTTGTATTTACTATTCCCTTATAATTCAAAGTTAAATCAATCGTCCAATTGACCGCGAAGAATGTTTCAACTCGTTCGCTCGCTTTGATCAGTAATTGCGCGAATGTTTCCACTTCAGCGAGAATTACTTCTAATTCTATAGGTTCATTATTGATGAATGAGGCAAAACTTTTTAAAACACGTTCTGGTTGAGTCCATACAATCGCAAACTCCTGTTTTTCACTCCAACATTCTAACGAAGAATCAATTAATACCTGATGCACTTGATTAAAAGGAGCAATTGTGGTTTGTATAGGCAAATCAAGAAGGTCATTTTTCAAATAGCCAGATAAGTTATTGATAGTAAAATCAGCAATTAAAATAACCTTCATACTTACTGTAAAGATTTTTCAATAAAGGCGATCAGAGCAGCAATATCTTTCAAAGTTTCCTCCTTACGCTCAATTAATTCTTGTATTTTTAAAGAATATGATTGTCCATATATATTCTGCAAATATTCTTCAATTGTCACTAAAAAATAAACCAAAGAAAGACTATCAAGGGTTCCTTTTTCTGTAAATCCTGACCTAGAAAATAGAATCTCATTTTCACTTTTCTTTAGTTGCGCATCTACTTCTTGTGACATATTAAATTCATCAATCGCACCAAAAACGATGGCTTTTATTTTTTCATGACTACTCATTCAATTTAATTTTTATTGAGATACGAACGTGTAATAAATCTTTCCTTTTTGACTCGTTGCAGCAGCAGAATAATCAAACCGAGACATCTTAGCATACTTTAAAGCTTGCTCTTGCATGCATGAATTAGCGGCACTGCTTGCTGACGAATTATATATTGCTGAAACGACCTTTCCATCCTGAGCAACCGTAATATCAATCACAACCCTCCCAGAAGAGCCTGATCCACATGTATAGCCTGGATTTCGCACATACCATTCATTATTTTGATGCGGAGAACGTTTACTTAAACTCCATTCCACCATCACATTCCCCTTCGGGGCAAATTTACCTCCAGAATTCGAACTGTTTTCTGGATTCGTAGTAGTTTTTGACTTATCTTTTTGCTGATCTTTCTTTTTATTTCTTTCCTCAATTAATTTATCAACCTCTTTGTTATAGCTACTATTCCGAGCCTCATCTTTGTACCTTTGTTCAGTTTCACGCGCTGACTTTTCACCATCCGAAGTCTCCTTGGTAGCACTGTAATCTTCTGATGATCTTTCTCGCGTATCATTCATATCACGAGCACTATTGACAACCTTCCCAGTCTCAAATTGTGGAGTAATCTCAATATTTTCATTTGTTAATTCAATCTCTTCAACGGGTTGTTCTAACTGAATTTTTTCTCGCAGGCTAATGATTTCGGTATATTCAGGAATCTCCGTTAATTGTAAATACATATACATTCCAGTATAAGCCAATAAGACGGAAACTATACTAAATTTATATCTATCTAAAAATTTATTCATTCTTATCCTTTGGTTTTATAATTCTATTTTGAGGTAAATACAAATAATGAACCTCGCCTGACTTTGTTAAAATTAAGAAATCTTTATCTAATATCCGAACTTGATCATATTCGACCGGAACAATTATTTCGCCAGACAGCGAATATACACCAAAAAGAGAATCCGTAGAAACGATTACCCTATTGACATCTAGACGATCGATTTCTTTAAATGAAATAGGAACCGTTACTTTTCCTTTTGCATCTATTATTCCAGAAAGATCTTGGTTTGCAACAAAAGCATATCCTTGGTCAAAACTTTCTGCATAATCATATTGCGGCGCTATTAAAACTGTATTTGCTCTATTAATGAATCCCCACATTTTACCTTTCTTAAAAGCAATTAATGGACTACTTTTTCCCATATTTGAATACGTTGCAGGAATAATCACTTTCCCAAGTTTGTCAATAATACCAAATTTCCCTTTCAATTTAACAACTGCATAATTATCATTAAATTGTCCATTTTCTATAAAATTTGGAAATTCCTCAAATTTCAAATCCAACGTCAATCTTCCCGAACCATTGAGATATCCAATTTTTCCTTTTTTTGAAACAAGCGCACGATCAAAAGTCAAAGGTCCTATCAAATCATACTTCGCTGAATCAATAATTTGTCCGTTTTTTCTGCAAATCCCATATTTTCCATTCGTTTCAAAAACCAATAATGAATCATTAAAAAAATGAATAGATTCATAATTTGTTGGAACAATTATACTTCCATATGGATCAATAAATGATTGATTTTTCCCTAAAATGACTTTTGCCAAGCCTTTTGTAAAGGAAAAAGCCTCTACATATTTTTCATCAATTCGAAGAAAACCTGAATTATCATAATATCCGTACAAACTATCTAACTTACCGTAAATCAATCCCTCAGAGAAAGCTCCAAGATCTTTGTAAGTGATTGGCATAATAATTCTTCCAGATCGATCAATCACACCTAATTTATCGTTCAATCCAACGATTGCTCTTCCTTCTTCAAAATCAAGTCCGGCATCATATATAAAATCAACAACAATATTGTTTCCTTTGTCAATATATCCAAATTTCCCTTTTTTCACAGCCATTGCTAATCCATCATGGAAAAAACCAACGTATTCGTACAACGGATCTATAATCGTTTCTCCTTCATAATTCATGAAACCAAATAAAGAACCCTGTTTTTGTGGCACTAATTGACGTTTTGAAAATTGTATGTCTTTTTCCAATTCCGATTGAAAAGGATACGTAGGATATTTCTTCTGAAACTCTTGTATTCGATCTTCAGCATAATCCACCATAAAAAGTTGATAGACTTTTCTCCAAGCCTCTTCTACGTTGCGGTTCAGTGGCTGATTTTTTATAAAACTGTAGTAATCTTCAATTTTATTACTCTTCACTGAAATTTCATATATTCTGTCTTCAGCCGCTTTCACATGTCTGTTTCTTGGAAAGGTTCTGCAAAATGTAAGGTAAGAAGTCAATGTCCCAGATTGAGTAGCTTCTTTAAACTGGCATAATTCAAATTCTTTTTGAGCCACTTTTGTAAAGTCACTGGTCGGATATATATTCATAAAAGATTGAAAACCAATTGTGGAATTGATTTTTACCGCTATTTCGAACGCCAAAGAATCACGCTTATAGATCGCATGAAATCTTTCTTGTGACCAATAATTTCTGGTAATAAATTCATTATACCCAACGATCGTATTTATTTTAGTCGCCACTTGATAATACGCTGAACTTACCTTTGCTCTCAGTTCGATAATTCTTAAATAATCAAATCCAAAAGGCAGTAGTTTAGCTTTTTGCTCCGCAGTAATTAAGTTAAAATTTCTTTCGGAAATAAGCACATATTTATACGCTGAATCCAAAGAATGAAAAGGATTATCATTTCTAAAATAGATCGTTGCTAATCCAAAAGCAGAAGCAGATGAATCTTTTTTTATGGTTTTTATAAATATTCGTTTCGCTTCAAAGTAATTGTAGACTTTTAGTGCCTCATACCCTTTTTCTATTTTCTCCGCAGAGGCAGAAAAAATAAACAGGAAAAATGACGCTAAAAATACCGCTCTTTTAGTTGAAATAAACATGTGCAAAAGTAATTAAAAAATATTATTTTTAGACGTTGCAGAGCAACATCTAAGCCAAAAAAAAGCCCCCAAATTGGAGGCTTCGTATTTTTTTGAAAAAAATTATTTTTTAATTGTTTTCGAGTAACGGTTTTGGAATTTATCAATACGACCTGCAGTATCCACAAATTGTACAATTCCTGTAAAGAAAGGGTGAGATTTGTGTGATATATCCAATTTAAATAATGGATATTCTACACCATCCTCCCATTTAATAGTTTCGCTAGTTGTTGCGCAAGATGGACAAACGAAAGAATAGTCATTTGACATGTCTTTAAATACTACCAATCTATAATCTTGTGGGTGTATATCTTTTCTCATTTTAATAATATTATATGCTTTTATATTTCCTTTTAAGGAGTGCAAATTTAAGTAAAGTTTTTTAATTTACATCACTTTTCAGGAAATTAAACTTTTTTTTTTCAAATTAAAATAATCTTTCAGTAGATTACGTTAATTTTAGGGTCAATTATATTCAAGAAAAGTGAGAAAATATTCTTTTATCCTTTATTTTACAGCAGTTTCAATCATACTATTTAATTCTGGGTGCAAGAAAATTACTGGTTTTTCTAAAGGAAATCTTTCATTTTCAGCGGATACGATTGTTTTCGATACCGTTTTCACAACCATTGGCTCCACCACAAGACAGTTCAAAATATATAATACAGAAAATAAGACCGTAACCATTGAAGAAATCGAATTAATGGGAGGCGAAAATTCACCATTTCGGATGAATTTAGACGGTGCATCAGGGAAAAAATTCTCACAGATTCAATTAGAAGGAAAGGATAGTTTATTTGCCTTTGTGGAAGTTACCCTAGATATCAATGCCTCCGTAAACCCAATGGTTATTCAAGATTCTATTCGTTTCAGAACCAATGGAGTGGATCAATATGTTCAATTAGCTGTTTGGGGACAAGATATGTACTATCATTATTCCCATTTAGGAGCTGGCCCAAATGTATTAGACCTCAATGAAGGAACGTGGCCCAACGATAAACCACATCTGATCTATGGTGCTGCTTTTGTGGATGAAGACAAAACGTTAAACATTCAAGCAGGAACAGATATTTACTTGCATAAGAATGCCTTACTGTATGTTTATAAGGGAACTGTAAATATTAATGGAGCATTAAATAATGAAGTAACGGTTCAAGGTGATCGATTAGAAGCTGATTACGATGACGTTTCAGGTCAATATTATGGGATTTACTTTGATTCTGCTCGACCGTCAACCATCAATTATGCTATCATTAAGAATGGAACTACGGGTATTCATCTGTTTGATCATCATGCTTCGAATCTTTCCACAGATTACACATTAACAGTAACGAATACGAAAGTAACGAATAATGCCAACAATGGAATTCTTATCTATTCTGGTGCACGAGTTAAAGCTGACAACTGTGTTATTAGTAAAAATGGTGCTTTTGGACTTTTAGTATTATTAAGTGGTGATTTCAATTTTAATCATTGTGATCTTGTAGGATATAATTCAGATTCACAAAATCAGGCGGTAGGAATAACCAACCATTTTGATATTAATGGCGTCACTAACATCGGCTCCATTCATGAAGGAGTTCTAAGTAATTGTGCTATTTACGGGCAATTAGCGTCTGAAATTGGTTTTGACACTATCGGTAACACTGCAGGAGTCACTCTCGATTTTAAAATTCAAAATTGCTTGATTAAAAAAGAAACAATCGGCACGGATCCATTTTATATAGCAGGAAATATCTGGAACATTGACCCTCAATTTGTAGATATTTCTTTAAATAATTTTAAGATATACAGCACTTCTCCCATGACTGGGACTGCGAACAATATCTTGTTTCCAACAATGAGTGGTTTGAATATTGAAGGAGTTACTTCTTCTAATATTGGGGCTTATTGATTGAATGGTTGAATTTTTAATGTTGAATTTTTGATGTTGAATTTTTGATGATTGATTTTTGATGTTGAATTATTGATGTTGAATGGTTGATTTAGTCTGAAAATTTAATCAAAAAAAAAGGGACCGAAGTCCCATTTCAATCTATCATTCAATAAAATTATGCGTTTTGAGCATTCATTTCATCTAAAACATTCATTACATCTTTCACTGCAATTGCTGATTCAGCTAAAAGCGCTTTCTCATCTGCATTTAAATCTAATTCAATAATTCTTTCGATTCCGTTTTTACCCAGAACCACAGGAACTCCTAAATAGATATCTTTTAGACCATATTCACCTGTTAACCAAGCACAAACTGGGAAAATACGTTTTTGATCACGAACAATAGCTTCCACCATTTGAGCAGCAGCAGCTCCCGGAGCATACCAAGCTGAAGTTCCTAATAATTTAACGATTTCACCACCACCAAACTTCGTACGCTCGATGATTTCGTCCAATTTTTCAGTAGAAATTAATTCAGTAACTGGAATACCACCCACTGTTGTATAACGAGGAAGTGGAACCATTGTATCACCATGTCCACCCATTAATACCGCTTGAATATCTTTTGGAGAAACATTTAATTCTTCAGCAAGAAATGCGCGATATCTTGCAGTATCTAAAACTCCTGCCATTCCAAATAAATGGGTTGGTTTAACTTTAGCAGCTAAAAAAGCACAATATGTCATCACATCTAAAGGATTAGAAACAATGATTATTTTAGCATTTGGAGAATATTTCACTATATTTTCTGTAACAGATTTCACAATACCTGCATTGGTAGCGATCAAATCATCACGAGACATCCCTGGCTTACGTGGCAAACCAGAAGTAATAACAACAACGTCAGAATCAGCTGTTTTTGAATAATCATTTGTAGAACCAACAGTTCTTGAATCATATAGATTAATTGGAGAAGTCTGCCAAATATCTAATGCTTTTCCTTCTGCAAAACCTTCTTTAATGTCAAGCAAAACGATTTCGTTTGCAATCTCTCTTTTCGCTAATACGTCAGCACAAGTTGCTCCTACGTTTCCAGCTCCTACAACAGTTACTTTCATTTTCTTTGTTATTGATATTGTCAATATAAATTTATCGATGCAAAAGTAAACAATTTGATAAGAAAATATGTTATTTTGCATGTGAAATGATTTTTTTTATCATTATTTTCTTACTAAGGCAACCAGCAACTCGACTTTACGTCTAGTAAACATAGAAATGTGGAAAACAAAGAAAAAATAAAAGAGATAGTTAGTGGGTGTTTGCGCAATGATCGTAAATCCCAAGAACAAATATTTAAACTCTTTTATGGGAAAATGCTCGGTGTTTGTATGCGTTATACAAACGATCGTGATACAGCCCAGGAAATTGTTCAAGACAGTTTTATAAAAGTTTTTGAAAAGTTGAAGTCATTTGATAATTCTGGTTCATTTGAAGGTTGGATAAAAAGAGTTGTAGTGAATACAGCAATAGATCACATCCGGAAATCAAAGAAAGATCCTTTTTTGACAGATAATGACAATGATTTTAGACTAGGAGGTGTTGATCCAACAATCGAAAGTGAAGAACTGGAGTTGAAGGATGAAAAAGCAGAAATTATTATGGAAGCAATTCAAAAATTGTCTCCTGCATACAGAGCTGTTTTTAACCTCTATGTCATTGATGATTATTCACATAAAGAAATTGCTGAAACGCTTGGAATTAGTGAAGGAACGTCAAAATCAAACTTATCAAAAGCACGGGGGAACATACAAAAAATGGTTGAAAGTAAATTTCATAATTTGCATTAACATGGAAAATAATTTTAATAACAAAATTAAACAAAGCTTCGAAGGGTACGAGTTACCTTACGATCCTGCTGCTTGGGATAATTTAAGCAAGCAACTGGATGTTAGAATGCCTGTAAAATCAAAAATTACTTCTAAATTTTGGATAGCTGCGCTTGTTATTGCTGTGCTATCTATTTCAACGATTATCTATTTTACATCAAATACGACTAAAAAATCTTTACCTGCAGAGAATAAGGAAGAAATAAATCCTTCTACTACATCGCAAACGAGAGAAACTTCTTCTGACCTCATCGGAGAGAAAACGACTTCAGAATCAACTAGTATCAACGAAAAAGTTACATTGGAACCAATAACAATCGAAAATAGTAAAGTTGAAAAATTATCTCCTCAAGAAATTTTATCAACTGAAATACAATCGACTGGAGCAAAAACAACTACAAATCCAGATACTAAGACTGTGAATGCAATTCCTATTATTCCGCAGATAAAAAACGTTTGTTTTGGGGACGATATTGAGATTTCAAATGCCAATAAAACAGATATCTTCCTTATTCTGCCAAATGGAAAATCCACCAGTATCAAAGCAGGCACTAAAACTTCCTTCAAAAGCGGTATTTCAGGAGAATATCTTTTGGGATACATGAAAAATGAGGAATTCATCCAGAAAGATTTTTTCACAGTACACCCTGCAAACAAAGTAGACTTCACAATAGACAATGAAAACATTTATAGCGAAGGAATTCCTGCAATAGGATTAAAAGCAACTACAAATGCTGCAAGTTATAGTTGGGATTTTGAAAAATTGAAAGAAGTTGCTCAATCTAGGGAAACAGAAGTTCACTACTACAAAGCAGGGACGTATAAAATCACGTTAACAACTACTTCAGAAAATGGGTGTAAAAATTCCGAAACAAGCAAACTTACTGTGAAAGAAGACTATAATTTGATGGCAGCAAATACAATCGACGTATCAAATAGTAATTCTAAAATTAGCACGTTTATGCCTTATGCATTAACTGTTAGGAATGTAAAATTCGTGATGACAATTATTGATGCCAATTCAAATGAAATTGTTTTTCAAACCGACGATGCTACTCAAGCTTGGGATGGAACTGATAAGAGAACCGGAAATCCGACAACAGGAACAACTTTTATATGGAAGGTTACGATAAGTAATCCACAACCAGGAGAAAATGCTAACTATAAAGGCGTGATTACTCGACTATGAATCGATTAATTTCAAAAAAAAGACTCAATTAATTATTTAATTGGGTCTTTTTTTTGTTGCAAAGATTTGTCATCAATTTAAATTCTTAGAATTCAATTTGGGGAAACATCGCTAAAAACTCATTTAACTGCTTTTCTGACTGAATCTTTTGCTCCTGATGATCTTTTGAATCTTCGTGAATACTCCGATGAGCGAGTGTTCTTCTAAAATTAGAAACCTTTGTATTCAAAAGTTTTGTTTCTTCATCACAATAGTGCTCTTCAAATCTTTTCCAAACATAGTCAATTGCTTCTTCTGAGGGATGCACACGATCTACTTTATAAAAACGATAATCTCTCAATTCATCGATTACAATTTCGTAAGAAGGGAAATAACTGCACTGCAATTGGTTGGTCAATTTTCGCACGACTTCAATTAAAATCGCTTTACTTTGATTATTTTCAATTAATCCATCTCGAATATGTCGAACAGGACTTACAGTGAAGACAATTTCTATGTTAGAATTTATTGCTCTGATTTTTTCAATCGTCGATTTCCATTCTGCGTATAGCGTATCTATTGAAACAAGTTCCTTTCTAAATTGATTCGTCGGAATTTTATGGCAATTCGCTACTAAGCTATTCGTATCTAAATTTCGATACGCCCAAGCTGTTCCAAAAGTGACATACAAAACTTTTGCTATTCTTAGTTCAGCAAAAAAATCATTTCTCAAAGATTTCAATTTAGACGACAAAGCACTTGCTGAATAATCAAAAACAGTACTATTTGCATCCCAAGAAAGAAAAATATCCTTCCGATTAAAAATTCGTTCCTTCTCTACTCCTTCTATTGATTCACTAATAAATCTACTTAACAGTGAAGGATGGAAAACAGTTCCGAAATGATTCGCTTTCACATTTAATCCATGAAATTTTGCTTTTTCAGCCATTTCATTGGAGAAACAACTTCCTAGAAAAATCAACCCTTCACCGTGTTTGAACGTGAAAGTTGAGGAAGGGATTTCGAAATTAAGTTTGAAATTCATCGTTCACTATTTTTCATCCCATCAACGCTTTCGCATTCAATAAGGCAGCTTCATTGATTTCTTCTCCACTCATTAGGCGAGCAATTTCTTCAATTCGTTCATCCTGTGTTAAAACCTTCACATGGGTGCGCGTTCGATCATCCGTATTTGATTTTTCAACTTTGAAGTGAAAATCTGCCTTTCCAGCAACTTGCGGCAAGTGCGTAATGGCTATCAATTGTAGGTTCTCCCCCATTCTCTTGAGTAATGACCCAATTTTCTGAGCAACTTCTCCTGAAACGCCCGTATCAATTTCATCGAAAATGATCGTTGGTAATTGCTTTTTTGCTGAAATTAAATTCTGTAAAGCCAACATTAATCGAGATAACTCGCCTCCACTAGCTGCTTTGTCAATACTTACAGGTGCAAGTCCTTTGTTGGGAGAAAATAAGATTTTCACATCTGTGCATCCAAACGAATTGAATTCTTCTCTTTTTGTAAAATCGAAAAGAAATTGCGTATCAGGCATCTTTAATTCGGACAATAAGATTTGCACCTCTTTCTCACAATATTTTGATGAAACAATTCTTTTTTCATGAAGTTCCAAACCAATCTCTTCAATTTCCACTCTTAATTCAGCAACTTCTTTTGATTTTAAATCAATTAGAAGTTGAAGTTCACTGGTATCGTCCAAATCTGAAGAAAGTTTCTGTTTCAATTCAACTAACTGATCCTGTGTTATTAAGTTATGTTTTCTCAAAACTCTATTGTACTGATCAATCAGTAAAACTAACTCATTCAATCTTTTTGGATCAATTTCTATTTTTTCTAAATAATTTTCTGACTCACTAGAAATATCGTTTAACTCAATTAAAACCGAGTTAATACGTTGCGTCAAATCATCCAAAACAACATCTACTCCTTTGGATTTTTCTAACAATGACTTCAATTTCCTCAAAGTACTTGACGCTCCATCTTCGTTTTCAATTGCTAGCACTATATTGTCCAAAGTAGATTTTAGATCATCTACATTTTCGTTACGAAGAAGTTCCTTTTCTAGAGCTTGATAATCATTTTTATCTAAATTTAGTTCTTCTAATTCCTCCAATTGAAAACGATTATAATCACCTTGCTGAAGCGATAAAGCTAATTTCTCCTTTAAATTCTCGAGACTTTTACGTTCACTGTTCCACAATTTAAACTTAACAGAATACGCTACTCTCAAAGACTCTAATCCCGAAAGTGTGTCTAATACCTCAATTTGAAAATCAGGCTTTCTTAATTCTAACGTATTGTGCTGCGAATGAATATGAACGAGCTTTTCCGTCAACTCTTTTAATACACCAAGCTGAACAGGTGTGTCATTGATAAAAGCCCGTGAACGACCTTGGCTATTGATTTCTCTCCTAATAATTGTTGGATTAAACAAATCAATATCATTATTTTGAAAAAAGGCTTCTAAATGAAAATTACTTAATTCAAATTCGGCCTCAACAACCGCTTTATCTGAGGAAGGTCCGATCACTGAAAAATCTGCCCTTTCGCCTAATATTAAATTTAAAGCACCTAATAATATAGACTTTCCAGAACCCGTTTCACCCGTAAGCGTGGTATAACCTTTGTTGAAATCTAGCGCTAAATGATCAATTAACGCAAAATTCTGAATTCTTAATGTAGAAAGCATCAATTCAATATTTGTTCATATTTAGAAGAATTCGCTGGATCTATTTTCTTTAATAAATTCACAACTTCCGACTTATCTTTTGCTTCAGCATCAATAAATAAATTCTTTATTTCAATCGTTTTCGCCTGACAAAAGTTCAATAAATTGACAGAATTAGGACGTGTTGCTGTAATTTTATTTAATTTATTTAGAGCATCAAAAATAGCTTTTCTACCTTTCACTTTATCTTCATAAAGAGCATCCACCCCTTTTCGATGATATTCGTAATTACATTCGCGCAAAGGCTCGAATAATTGATGCAAAATATTATCAACTAACCAATATCTATTATTTTTCCCCTTCCCTGTTTCATTGGATTGCCAGCCAGCTAGACCAGAAGATTGAGCGTTAGAAACAATTTGCTGAGCTTGATTAAAGTAAGGAGTTCCTCCTTTTAAAGAAAATGAGTCATAATCCATCCCTAATATAAAATAACCATAAAATCCTAAAAGAGAACTTAAATTATCTTTGTAGCCATTTTTAGGAAGAACCAAGGCAGCACCTCCAACATAGGAAATTTGAACATTATCATCCTGAAAATTAAAAAGTGTCGAATTATAAGAAGAATTAAATGCTGGTCGAGAAGATTGAATTTGCATGGAGCCCGAATAATTTCCAAACGAAGGAATGGCAGTAATCTGTATTTGAATTTGACAATTTATCCTTTCTTCCGTTTTAAACTTATCGTTTGTCCATTGTTGATTATTCATGAATTCGTAGATCGAGGTTTTCATCTGGTCTAACATCGCTTTATCAGCAGTACTCACTTCGACTTTTGCTTCGGTAATTATGGTCACTTGGCAATTAAATTCTTGACCAAAAGTCAAAAATGAAAGAGTGCAAAATAATACGGCAATATATTTCATTTCAAATACGATTTCATATACGTAACAATGTCTTTGGCAACATTCACTTTCGACATTAACTCAAAGCTAGTGAAATTATTGTGATTATCTAAAATAGAAATCTTATTTGTATCAAAACCAAATCCTGCTCCATGATCTTCCAATGAATTTAAGACAATGAAATCAAGATTTTTACGTGCTAATTTATCTTCAGCATATTTTTGACCATCTGTGGTCTCTAAAGCAAATCCTATTAAGCATTGATTTTCAGACTTCACTGATCCTGCCCAACCTAGAATGTCAGGATTTTTTACTAATTCAATGGTTAACGTTTCCCCGTTTTTTTTAATTTTTTGTTCAGAAACATGCAATGGGCGATAATCAGCCACCGCGGCAGAAAATATTCCAGCATCACATTTTGTCCACACTTCATGAACAGCGTGAAGCATGTTTTCAGCGGTTTGCACTTTCACAATGCGAAGATTTTTATGTTTTAACTCCAATTTTGTCGGACCTGAAACCAAAATAACCTCTCCTCCTTTTCGAAGAATTGTTTCTGCAATAGCAAAGCCCATTTTACCCGAAGAATGGTTTCCTATAAAACGAACAGGATCAATCAATTCATACGTTGGACCGGCAGTAATGAGAAACCTTTTTCCTGCCAACTCATCTGACTCTTCAAAAAAATCTTGAAGTGTCTGAAAAAGTGTTTCTGGTTCAGCCATTCGACCTTCTCCCATCAATCCGCTTGCTAATTCACCAGATTCAGCAGGAATTATTTGAACCCCATCAGCAGCGATTCTTTCTAAATTTCGTTTGGTAGTTGGATGAACATACATATCCAAATCCATTGCAGGAGCAACAATCACGGGACATTTCATCGATAAATACGTTGCCATCAATAAATTATCACATCCACCATGCGCTAATTTCTGTAAAGTATTAGCAGTCAAAGGAGCGATTAAAAAAACATCCGCCCACAAACCATATTCTACATGATTGGACCATGTACCATCATTTTTATCCCAAAACTCAATTCCCACAGGATTTTTTGAAAGAGTAGAAACGGTTAGAGGACTTATAAAATCACAAGAGGCAGGAGTCAAAATACATTTGACTTCTGCCCCTGATTTTTTTAATAATCGAATAAGTGTTGCAATTTTGTAAGCAGCTATCCCTCCTGAAATACCGAGAAGAATGCGTTTTCCTTGCATTGTAGTATTTTACTTTGAAATTACTTCTGGATGACGTAAATATATTTCATCATTTAGCAACTGATCAATTGCCATAGAAACTGGTTTTGGAAGTTTTTCATAGAATTTAGAGATTTCAATTTGCTCTCTATTTTCAAAAATTTCTTCTAAATTATCCGTTGAAGATGCAAATTCTTGCAATTTTTGAGTTAACTCTTCTTTCAACTCAGTACTAATTTGATTAGAACGTCTAGACATAGCTACAATTGACTCGTAGATATTTCCAGTTACATTTTCAATATGAACGGTATCTCTTGTTATGGTTGAACGTTCTGCTGTGCTGTTTTTAAAGTTCATTCTATATTTTTTTTTTCGAATTAAATTCTTGAAGTTCCTCCTCCATAGTATCGCTGATGAAATTTACATCTTTCTTGTACTGCGTATTTGGAAATTGTGTTACAAAATTACGATATCTTTCCAAAGTTTCCTCAATTCTTTGCTTTTTTTTCTCTTCAACACTGTTTTTTGTCAAAAGGTAGGAAGAATTAACAAGGGTAAAACCAATTTCCTCCGCATATTTTGAACTAGGATAATCTGCTAAAAACGTCAGAGAAGTGGTAATAGCTGACTTGAAATTTTGCGTTTTCGAGTACAACATAACTACTTGATAATCTTTTGTTTCTAACTTAAAACGAAGTCTATCCATCACATTATTACAAGAGTCTATTAAATCAGAATTGGGGAATTTATTTACAAATTGCTGTAAATCATTGATGGCTAATTCTGTATCATTTTGATCCAAAGAAGCTTCAGGTGAATTCTCTACAGAACATAAAGCAGATAAGAATAAAGTCTCTTCAGCCTTTGGACTTGTCGTAAATCGCTCATAAAAGGAACCAAAATAATATCCAGCCATGTGATAATCTTTTTCAGCATAGTATGCTTTTCCTAATCTATAATAAGCTAATTCGCCTTCAGGAGTTCTGGGCACACGCTGGTATATCTGCTCATACAAAGTAACTGAGCGCATGTATTGATTTTTTTCAAAGAGTTCACCTGCTACTCTAAATTTATCTTCATAATTATCTCCTTTTACAATTTTATTGTAACCAGAACAACTCGTCAGAAAAAGTAAGCAAAATGTAAGATGTAAAAATATTATTTTTTTCATTGTGGCAAAGGTAAATAAATTTCTAACACCGGTAGAATCTTTGGCAACTTTTTAAGACTGGGGAATGGGAATCGTACAATTCATTTTTCAATAGACTAACTTACTAAATTTGGAATAAGTCAATTTTTTATATGATAATAATTAACAGCATTTGGAATTGAATTGTAATAAGCAACTGCAATTTCTTTCATTGCATTAATTTTTATTTTTTCTATTTCAACTAGATTATTATATTTCATCAACTCTGTTTCCCATTTTTTCTTTTCATCTTGATCTAAAGACTTTTCAATTTCTTTCATCATTACTTGAGAATCAGTATAACAATTCGCACTTGGATCAATATTTGCAAGAATGACAAGTGCGGCTTGATAATTTTTAGAGCTTTTTTCTGCATACGATTTGTTAAGAAGTACTTTACATTCTTTATTGATGTATTGTTTATATACTTCGATTGACATGTCTTTTATTTTAGTTTGACATTTTGCAGACAAATTTGGAATAGAAAGCAAAAGAGCGATAGCCTCATCATATTTACCCATCTTTGCTAATGCATCGCTTTTTCCTATAAAATAGTCACAGTTGGCGTTAAAATAATTAATAATTTTATCGCAAGAACTTGAAAAAAATCTTTCCACATCACTGCTTTGCGGATTAAATTCATTCAAGGAATTAATTAATGCAAAATTTTCATTTTCTCCAACTCCAATAAGACTTTGACTATATGAAGAAAAAATTCTTCCATCTGAGATACTTTTTATAAATAAATCTAAATTGATTTTTTTGGAGTAAAGTTTTTTATTGCCAAAATTACTTGAATTATCTTCTGAAAAAGTAACCACTGGATATAGTATGAAATCAGAATAAAAACCTTTTCCTGCAATGGCTACTTTAGATGTTGCTTGAATTATTTTTGATTCTAATTTCAACATTAAATTATCATCAAAACCCTCTATTGATTCAGGCATAACTAATGAAAACGTTATATTCCCAACTTGATCAGAAGTAATTTGTTCATTACTATGAAACACAATAAATAGAAAAGAAATTAAACTTAATATTTTTATAAATTTCATAGTTTAAAATGTTAAAATAATTACACCCCTGCCATATTCAACGATTGGTTTCAATCCTAATGAATAAATATATTTCCTTAATGATCTTCCAAACTCTTGAATATCATAATTATTTCCAGTTACTTGATCCTTAAGTGGGATTCTTACGTCTTCATAATTAATAAATTTAGATGTAGATCCTTCTCCTTTTTTTGCATAAGACTTAAAAGAATTCTTTTTTAGCCAATCCATTAAAACTTCAGACAACAAATCTCCTTGACCACCAGTTTCATCATCAAAAGAAATCGTGCTATTTGCTGATATTCTAAATTCTACTTTAATGGCTATCCCATTATTCACAATTTCTGTGAATTTGGTCTGTATTAAACTCATAAATGAATCTTTGGCATTATCAATTGCCATTTTGGTTAACATTCCAATATCCTGAGTATACAATCTTTTACTATCTGATTGCTCCGAACCTAATTTTGCACCAGTTCGTTTATCTAATAATGTTAAAATTACCCTCACCTGATTTCCATCTCCAGGAATTGTCTCCATATCTATAGAAACAACCATATCAGCCCCAGATTGCTCTAAGATAACTTCTTTAAACGATTTTTGAGTATTACTATTAAACATTTGAGAAGTTTCGCAAATCTTTAACACTTCTAAAAAATCTTTTGTGGTATAACCTCTGTCATCAAAACTTTTTGACATAATCGAAACTGCATATCGCTTATTAAAATCGGACTCCAATACACTTCTAATGTCTTGATCGTTATCAACCCATGGAATGACCATAATTGTAGGCTTTAATACTGTAACTTCTCCTTTTGAAGACGTTGCTGGAATCTGTGATAACACATTTAATGAAATAAATGTAATACCAATTAAAAATATTTTTTTCATAATTTTCAATATCCAAATGTTCTTATAATTTTATTTTGCTCTAAATATACTCTTAAAGCTGCTAAATTTATTGAAAACTTAACAGATGTTTTAAAACCACCTTTTACTTTCTCAGAGGGGGATAATTTTTCTACTGAAGACGTAATGAAATTTCTATAAATTTTATCACCAAAGAACACATCGTAAAATTTTTTATTTTGATCTCTTGATGTAACTTCATTATCTACTAATGGAATTTGCAAATCTGTACCAACAATTCCCCTAAACATTATTACTTCAAAAATATTTTTTTCAGCATTTTCAACACTAAGTTTGATCGATTTTCCTGATCCTGCTCCTTTCATTGAATAATTAAAAGTACCTTCTTTACTTTCTACCTGTACATTTGAGGGGTAATTTTCTACAACCGAACAACATTGAAGTGAAAAAACTAGTCCAATAAAAATAAATAACTTTTCAAAATTTCTGTTGATTTTCATAATCTACTGTTTTAATAATAATATTTTAGTTTGTATTTCCTCCTTCTCATTTTTTTTAAACTTTTTTATTAGGCCAAGATTTATTTTAATACTTCCACCTAGCATTAAAGTATGTCCCTTCACAAAGTCTGAAATGTATTTTCCTGTTACCCCAAAACTAAGCACTCTAATTGGAATAAATATACTTGCTCCCATGCTATAATAATCTTTTGCTCCAAAATCATTTACCCCAATACGTTTCACATAACCTACGTCAAAATACAATGTTTTTCGCAAACTTAGCGAGATTTGAGGATTAATAAATTTATTAGGAGCAGATAAATTATACAGAGAATCATTGCGATTAATAATTGTAGTAGGATCCAAATAATCGATTTTCACTCCAAGGGAAGAATAAGAAAAATGATTTTGCGATCTCTTAGGTTTTAAGCTAAATCTACGATAAATACCAAGAGAATACATCATTGACAAATTATCTACTGAAACTTGCATTAAATCATTAATTCCGCGTTCACTTGTCATTAAGGACACGGATGGTTCTAATGAATAAATTTTGGGTCTTGTACTTAATAATTCCTTTTTAAAATTCGTGTAAATTTTTCTATCAATTTTATTTTCAGTTTTTTCTATTGCTTTATTTCTAGGATAATTATACTTGAGTTCAGGCAAAAATTTTAAGGCTGTTTTAAATTCTTTATTGTATACATAAGACTTTAAAATTTTTAAGTCATAGTCTAATAAACGACTTTCTGTTTCTTCTTTTATTTTTAAGTACCTCTGTTCATCTACATTTTTGATATTTCCAAGTTCTTTCATTAGGTCTTTCACAGTAACAACGCTTACGCTGTGATAGGTTAAAAGTTTTTCGATTTTTTCTACTGTAGAATAAAAGTACTTTATTTTATAGTCCTCTTTTTTACTCTGATAAATTTTATACAAATCAACATCTAAATTAACAAGAGAATCAAGTGTCAAAATAGCTGATTTATAATCATTTGATTGAACAAAATTATCTATTTTATATTCAAAAGTTGATTTAATTTTCTCAAATGACTTTTCTTTGCCATTTAGCACAGTCTGATTGTTTGGATATAAAACTAAAAGCTCTGTGTAGTTTTTATAGGCACCAATAAAATCATTTGCAGTAAATTTAAATTCAGCTTTTTTTATTAGGTTAAGAATAATGGTGTTATCTAATTTACTCCCCAAATTATTCAACTGATTATCAATGCTATTTAACCACATAAACGCAACTTTAGTATCAATATCTGGATTTAATTTAAAAGCGATAGATTGTAAGTTGGAAAGCTTTTTCTTCGTTTGTTTTGCATTAGATAAAATTTCTTCTAGTTGTTCAGTTTTAAAACTTTTAGCATCATCATTTTCTTTTAGAGAAGACTGTAACTCTTCATATTGTCTTTCCACATCTTTCATGAAAAACGAACTGATCTTAGATTTATTAATAACCACTGCAGTTTGAATTGTTTTAGCTTTCTCGTCATGATAGGAATAATATACCTCTGTTGTATAGAAATCTATGGGGACAAAATAAATCCCTACCTGCAATTCCTTTATGAGTTTATCTTTTGCGTCACTTTTGGAAGTCACTTTTCTTGCTTCAAGAATAGTTTCAGTTGGATTTTTATCTATCTCTATTGGAGCAGATTTTACAAAAAAATATTCTTTATTCAAATAGCTATTTTCCTTAAGCCATTCATCTATTGTTTTTTGGCTAAAAATAGAGGACGATACGACAATAAATAAAATAAATAGAGATACGTGTTTAGACATAGATTAAAAAAAATATTTAGTAAACATACAAAAATTTACATTAAATAACTACTTCCTCTTTTTAATAGCAAAGTACAATAGTTCCTGGTGATAAATTTTGATAAATGATACTTGCAGTGCTCAGTGGTAAATTAATGCAACCATGGGATCCAGTTCCTACATATATTGAACCACCAAATGATTTTCTCCATTGCGCATCATGCAATCCAATCCCATTATTGAAAGGCATCCAATACCTCACGAAAGCACTGTAGCCAGGACCTTTTAAAGTAGTATTAGTTGATTTATATTTTACGTAAAAGGCACCAGAAGGAGTTTTATGCCCTAGTTTTGGACAGCCAGTAACTATATCACTTTCAATAATTAAAGCACCATTTTTATAGTACCACAACTTTTGATCTGACAAACTAATCTCTACAAAATTTTTCTTTGAATCAAAAACACCCTCAGGTAATCCTTTCATGCTATAGTATGGTTCTCTACTTATCTCTTCCCCTTTTCTCAAATCACTTATGAGATTATTTGATTCTTTATTTACATTAATTCGCACTCCTATATCTCCACCATTAATAGTTTTCACTTCGCCTTTCGATGAAGTAATAGAAACGCTCGGTATTATCTCATCATACTTTTTGGCTAAAGACCTAAAAAAGGATCCAGCTTTAGTTTGATTTATTTTCGTTTTCATGGCAGTATCCAAACTCAACCAGTTTCCAAATATCGAATTATCCATGGTGACTTCCTCATCTTTAATTTTAAAAATAATCTTAGTCTCAACACACTTTTTCAATTCTTTTAGTCCAGCAGCAGATTTTTCATGAGACAAATGGTACCTCGGTTTTAAATATGCATTTTGATAATTGATTGATAAATGATCACTGTTTGTAGAAATCGAATTGAAAATTAATTTATTTAGTTTTGAAGTATCTAATTGATTACCATTGACCGCCTCCAAAGGCTCAAACGCATTGTTTTCATAGACGTAGTTTGCATTTTTTGGTGCAATGTGAGGAACCTTCAAAAAGCATTTATTTACCTTTTTTTTAAATTCATGCAAATTTCTTACATTTAAAACTGTATCTAATTTAAAATCGGAATGTAATTCAATTTGAAGATGCCAAGATCGTCCAATTGTATCAATCGTATCAAACTTTAGTAGATTTATTTTCTCGTGTTTCTCATCAAATAAATCACTTGTAGATAAGCTTGCGGAGAATTCATTTTCACTTTCAATTTTCAAGCAATATGAAGTTGCATCAACCTTTTTTCTTACTACAATTTTTTTTTGTGATTTTTCAGCACAACTATTAAAAAGAACTAGTGAGATAATAAGTGGAAATGTATAAAAGTTGAATAATAATTCAATGATTTTCTTCATTTTTTTTTAGTAATAAGGTGTAATTTTGGTAATTATCTATTTTTTTTAGAATCCTTTTAGTGAAACTAATGATTAGTTGTTGCAAATTTATTCATTTTTTATTTAATAACCTGAGATTCGGCGTAAATATCCTAACAATAAAAATATGGGAAGAATTGAAAAGAAAAATTCGTTTACAAATGTATGAAATGAATAAATTTCAACACTAAAAAAAACGCTATTAAAGCTTTGTTGAACTTCTATTTTACATCTAAATAAATATAATGCTGACTTCTTTTTTTTTATTCTAGAGATTCAGAATCGAATCCAGAATATGATGAAGTTACTAGCACTTATTAAATTTTAATTATTAGGTGTTTTTTTTCTCCTATTGATAAATAATACATTCCGTTTTGAAGGTAACTAATATCGATTTTATCTGAAGTTTCAATCAAAGAAATAAATTTTCCGAAAACATCAAATAATTCAACGGCTATTTTTTCTGGAGAATTTGTTTTAATAGTAATAACTCCATCCGTTGGATTTGGGGAAATAGAATAATACTTTGTGAATTCCTCCATGCCCAAGACCTGATAATAATAATCCGGACTTAACCTGGTGCAACCATCAGGATAGGTAATCTGAACCGTATAATTACCAGTTAAAGTGGGAGTTATAGAAATGCTATTAGAAACACTGATTGGGTTTCCTTCATAAAACCATTGATAACTAGTACTGGTAACTGAGGAAATTAAATTACCTGCACTTTCAGAAATTATTACTAAAGCACTTTCAACACATGTTGTCTGACCAATAATTCCTGGTAAAGTCAAAATATCTGACATGAAAAGATTGCGATTATCACATTGGTTTTTTAAATAAAACGCTAACCAATTATCTAATAAATCATAGGTTATTTGCTGTTGCTGTGCTCTTGTTATCACAACATTACTGATCGTTCCCGCCTCTCCAAAATCGCAAATAAAATCAGATTGAGCAAAATAACAATGTCCTCCACCAATTATATTTACAAAGGCTTTACAATCGGCTGCTATCCCATTATACATTGGTATATGGTGATCAATTGGAGGTGTAACACCATCCCCACTTCCGGAAAAAATCAAGGATGGTTTACTAACAATAGATGCAGATGAAATGGAAGAAACACCGTTTGTACTAGACTCTGCGGGTGCTAAACCAATTAATGTTTTGAAATTCAGATTCCCATTTACAGATAAAGAATCTGCCGCTAAAAATGCCGCTCCACCTCCCATAGAATGACCCATTAATGCTGTTTCTGAAGCGACTGACTGATAGATTACTGAGCCTGTTCTTTGACCTTCCTGTTGCATTTCATTTACTAAAAACTGTAAGTCCCAGCCAAATTGCTGATGATCTATGGATAGAAGTGCAGATTCAGTTTTAGGGAAAACTAAAATATATCCTTTCGGAGTATATCTTTCCCAATAATTTTGATAATCACTCCATGACATTGCAAAACCATGACCAAAAATAATAACTGGAAATTGACCTACTGCTGCGCTTGTGTTTGTACCTGAAGTCAAGGCTGGGTAATAAATCTCTGATGAAACAATTCTATTTGCGCGATTGACATCTACAAAATCAATTGTAGTGTGACCAATTTGATACTGAGCTTTTACTTGTATTACACAAGTAAAGATGAGAAGTAGGAGAAAGTATTTCATTATTAATCGTATAATTTTATTGTGAACTTAATTTAATCTTGCATTTAGCAGCAAATCTTACCAACTAAAATATAAAAAAATGTAATCAATTGTTTTTTTTTAAATAGTTAATATCTAAACATTAAATTCCTATTTTTATTTAGGAATTTTCAACACTTTACCTATTTGCAGAGTATCTGAACGAAGTCCGTTTGCTTTTTTTATTTGAGAAACGGATGTATGGTACTTTTCAGCAATCTCAGATAAACTATCGCCAGACTTGACCTTATATTTTATCTGCTGAGGTTTGGATTTGGGTTTGGCTTTTTTAATTGCAGGGACATAAACTACTTCTGATGCATTACTGCAAGGATTTTTTAAAGTGTATTCTTCTATAGAAACGGTTACGTCCACTTGTGAATCGTAATATTTATAAAAGTGCTGACAAATATTGATTGAACTACAAATAGAATTAAGTGGATTACCATTCCAATCAAAACATTTAATCACATTCTCATTAAATTCAAGTAATTTTACGCTTGTAAGAGATGGATACAATGCATGCATCGAAGGCAATTGCTTTTCCATTGCTGCAAGACCCCCACCTGCTGATCCACGGCTATCAATTCGGACATAGCACTTATCATCTGCACTTGGTCCGACTAATGCAAACCAATATACCGTCAATGTTTGTGGATCAATTTGTATATATAGTTGTTTTACATCCGACTTAAAGCCTTTTTTTCGAATATTCTCAAGCGCTGTATTTACTTTCCCATTAATGTATCCTCCAAACCTATCAACGCGACGATAATTGAAGGAATGAAGCGCATCATACACATAGGGAATCCCCATAGCGCAATATGAACCAGAAACTACCTCATCAAATTCACCGAGCTTTAACGTGTCAAGTTTAATTAATTTAAATTCAGGTATAGAAATATTTTTTTTTGAAGGAATTGATATAGAATCCAAGGAATCTATTTCTACATCAGATTGCGCATAAATAAATTGGTTCATTAAAAGAAAGAATCCAAAAAGAATTATATTTCGAAAAAATAAAGAAAGCATATTTATAGAATGACTTATATTTTTAGGATACTAAAATACAAAATTCCTTTGTTTAATAGTGAAAATGTAAGTAAATTAAAACGAAAAAATCATCAAACGCCCCTTATTACTATCCTTATAAAAATATTAAATAATTAATTATCAATTTATTACATATTTACAATTAAGAAAAATGTACTGTAAGTACCTGAAATGAAAATAAGGGATAAAATGGCATCATAAATTGCGTTGTCCATTTATTCATCATTTTTTAAAAATCTGCATTTCCTTTTTTTTAAGCATGGAAATAAATTTTTCAGATCTTAAAAATAAAATAGCAGAATTGATAAAAGTAGCTTATAAAAATACTTCCAAAATAAATTGATGCTTTTGATTTTTTTAAATTAAGGAATATTGATACCTTTGGAGTTAGAAAAAAGGAATTATGGAAGAAACAAAAGTGGATCTATTAAGAAGACTTGAGGAAAAGTTTGTGGCGATTAATCAAAATACGGACACTCATTTGGAAGGATTAGTATGGGCTAAACCAATAACATACTGGGATTACATCCAAACAGAATCACTTTTAGGTCTTCAAACACAAAGAACTACTTTACCAGATGAGATGGTGTTTATCATGTATCATCAAATCAATGAATTACTTTTTAAAATGATTCTTTGGGAAATGGAGCAGGTAACAGATTCTAACGATGTGACGGTTCAATTTTTCACAGAGAAACTTTCAAGAATTAGTCGCTATTTTGATATGTTATCATCTTCATTTAAAATAATGCAAGATGGAATGGACACTGAGCAATATTTAAAGTTTAGAAATACTTTAACTCCTGCAAGTGGATTTCAAAGTGCACAATATAGACTAATTGAATTTGGGTCAACAGATTTGATTAATTTAATAGATTTCCGATTTAGATCAACCATAGATAGAAACACCCCTTTTGAACATGCCTATGAACATTTGTATTGGCAAGCTGCTGGTAAAGATCATAAAACAGGGAAAAAGAATACGTTGATTACCTTGTTTGAAGAAAAGTACAAGAAAATGTTTCTAGGAAAAATGGAAGAATACAATACTACCAACTTATATGCTAAATTTAAGACACTTCCAGAAAATGACAGGAATAACCCTGAATTAGTTAAAGCAATGCGCCATTATGATCATACCGTAAATATTACCTGGGTAATGGCTCATTACTATGCGGCGGAAAAATATTTACAACCAAAAGGAGTTGTCGTAGAGGCAACAGGAGGAAGTGATTGGAGAAAATACATGTTACCCAAATATCAAAGAAGGATTTTCTTTCCAGAATTGTGGAGCAAAGAAGAATTAGATAATTGGGGAGAATAAACAATTTTACAGCCTCTTACATACTGAAATACCATAAGATTTACATTCCTTTATAAAATATTGCACAATTCTTTGTAAATAGTATTAGAATTTTTATACTTAATCAGCAAGTCCTAATTCGTAAATGATTTTGAATTTTACAATTCCTTCTTCACAGGAACTGGTACAATCTCCTTTTTAGCAGGAACAGGTGCAATTTCCTTTTGCACTGGCACGGTAGGAATAATTTCCTTTTGTGCAGGAATTGTGTTTTCACCTTCTAATTCCTTTAGCCTCTTAGCTTCTTTCTCCTGCTTTGCTTTCTTCTCTCTTTTTTCTTTCTGTAATAATTCTTCATCTTTCTCCCGATCTTTCACTACTTTATCGAGATTCTTATTCTTACCTTCAAGTTCTTCAACTGGTATAAATCCTCGACCAGTAAGTGGAAATAAATCTTGTAATTCACCACTATAATAGAATTCATAACACAATCCTCCAAAGGTATAATCTTTATTTCCTACAATAAAATTAGATCCTCCAACATTGGGATTATTTTTTGGTACACTTTTTTGATACCCTAAATTATACAAAGTCCCTAAAATTTCTGGACGATTTGATAGTGAAAATCCTTCTCTTTCCCAATGCGCTTGAAATTGGCGTAGAAAAAAAGCAGTATATAAATAAGAATAAAAATGGTCTCCTCTTTTAATTAAGCGCTGAATCGTAAGTGATTTATGAGCTGCAATTGAGTCAACTACCAATTCTGGAAAAGCGTCTTTGGTATTCAAACATTTTTCAAAGTATGGACCCGCATAAAATTTACTCGATTTATCAAATAAATTACGTTCAATTCTTAAAGCTGTATGTTGTAATATCCCAGTCACTCCATACCCTCTATTTGTTGGTAAAATTAATCGATTAAAAGGCACCACATATTTCTTAAATTTTTCCCGTCCAGAATTAAACATTCGAACTTGCTCACCCACCAAACACATTACGATCATACGCGCCTCAACACCTGTGATCTTTGCAACAGAATCAATCGCTTTTTTATCTGCTTTGATGACTTTACAAAACTCTTTCCATTCTTTATAATTAGACCAGGCAAAAATAGATTTTGCTTCGACATCTTTATCCCATTTAATTTCAGCAATTTCTTTCTGGTACGCTGTATTCTTGATCATGCACAAATTGACGGCATCTATCATTCTAAGCGCAACCACTGCATCTTTATTCTTTTCATAAGATGCCATGATGGTCTTTGCATTGTTTGGATAGTATTTAGCCAAAACACCGATTTGTCGAAAGAGCATGTATTCATTTTTCGCAACTGAAGAACTGTCCGTTTTAAAACCTTGATTATATTTATCGGCCATTTGAGAAAAATAGCGGCTATTCAAATCCACCGCACCTTCAGTGTTTGTCCATTTAAAATGAACAGCCATAGCAGTAGCGATAGCAAATAAAGCACCAGCTGCTAATAAATGTAGCACGGTGAAATAGAGAAAACGAAAAACCTTTGCTATAAGGCTGCGCTTCTTTTTAGGCTTACGAAATTCAATCTGTTTTGAATCTGTGGTTTCAATTACTTTGCTCAATTTTTTAATTTTTGAAGGTCAAAATTAAGATTTTTTTTGGATTTTCAAATATTTAAATTAAAAATACTTTTTTTCTAAGACTTATCTATAGTAAAACCAGTGAAAGATTAAATTGAATCAAAAAACGTCATAATTACTTTAGTTGTAATACAAATGACATCTAATTATAAATTCAAATGTTAATTCTATAAAAGAAACTGCTCTTACTTAAATAATTATTATAAATTTGATCATATAATAACATAAGAAAAATGAAAAAATTATTATTCATACTATTAGCTTTCAGTACTATTTCATTGAATGCGCAAGAGTTATCTTGGGAAACTGACATGTCGAAAGCCGTTGAAAGAGCTGAAAAAGAACATAAAGTAATCATGCTTTTTTTTACTGGAAGTGATTGGTGTGGATGGTGTGTTCGTTTACAAAATGAAGTCTTTAAGCAAGTCGATTTTAAATCGTGGGCGCAAGAAAAAGTGGTCTTGGTAGAATTAGATTTCCCGAGAAATACTCCTCAATCAGAATCGATTAAAAATCAAAATGTAACATTAAGTCAAATGTTTGAGATAAAGGGATATCCTACGGTTTGGTTTGTTAAACCTTCAAAATCAGGAGAAAAAATCAACTTAGAAAAAATAGGAAGCACTGGTTACGTTGCAGGTGGTCCAGGAGCTTGGCTGCTTGGCGCTAATCAAATTTTAGGAGTAAAATAAAGAGGTACATAAATAGAATATTATTTCTTTTTAAGACAATTTTATTTCACTCAAACTTTTATCTGTATTTAACTAATTACAACCTATAAAATATTGTAATTAAATACTTTATCGGTTGTATGTCGCTGTATTTCAATAAATCTAAGCTTTCTGTTTAATTCTAAAATATAAGTAAATTATATACCTTCCTCTGATCTAAATTTATGATGAATAATCTTTAATAAGATGATTATAATCATACTACTCTCTTTTATCCTGAACTACTTTTGTCCTTCCAATTTCTTATTTATTGTAACTATTTCTGCCGCTTACTTTTTTAATAAAAAAAATGACAACACTTACAGAAACGAATAGTTCGGACTTAGGACAAGAGTTCTATGACTCCCTTCCCACCCTTGCGGAAAGCATGGTTAAAACCTTGAGTTTTTTTTCTATTGAAAGGATGTACGGAATTGGTGGGGACTTTGCTGTAAATCTGATAAAGGCGTTCGAAGCTGATTTTCAATTATTACCTTCCAGTAATGAAATGCATGCCGCTTTTTCAGCTTGCGGACAAGCGGAAATCGAAGGAATAGGCTGTTGCATAATGACTTATACCGTAGGAAGTCTCCCTTGTGCGAGCGCAATAGCATTGGCGAAAAGTGAAAACCTTCCCGTTATATTTATTTCAGGCGCGCCAGGCGAAAGTGAAATCGGGAGAACTGCAATTCACCATACAGTCACGTCTTTTTCATCATGGAATGTTGAATACGACGCATGTTTAAATAGTTTCAAAGAATTAGGAATTCGGTCTGAAAGATTGCAAGGAGAGAGAACAAAAGGACAACCTGACCTAGCTGGAGAACACTTTTTTAAATTGGTTTCGCATGCGTTTACACACAACGAACCTGTATTTATTGAAATACCCAGGGATATCGTATTTAAAAAAACACAGGCGATAGTTCTACCAATCGATAAAAATCAACTAAATACCGATTTAACATCCTTTGCTTCAGGGGATTTTATTGTAAAAAACATTCTTGCTAAATTAAAAGTTTCAAAAAAACCCCTGATTTATTTTGGAGCAGCACTCAAATTAAATAAAAAATTAATCGATTTAATTCTTCAATTTTGCGAAAAAAATAATATCCCATTTGTTTCAAGTTGGTTTGCAAAAGGAATTTTAGATGATTATCACCCTCTGAGTCTAGGGGCTTATAATGGTGTTTTTAGTGACTTACATCATCGAAAATACATTGACAAGGAAGCGGATTATGTGATTGAAGTGGCAACAAGTATTTTTCAAATGGATGCCAATATGGCTTTTGATACAGGAACACATAAATTAAGCACTTTTCCTACTAAGACATTATTAAAAGGAACTAGTAAATTACAAAAAGATCTACTAGAAATATTTGAAAAATTATTAAAAAGCGAGATACAACCCTTTGAATTTGAATTTAATACTCAAGAATCGCCTCAACTTTTAGCCCACGATAAAGTAGATTTTCACAATTTAACAAACGTATTAAATTCAATTCAAGATAAAACGGATCAACCTTGTATCTATTTACCTGAAGTTGGCAACTCCTACTTCGCTAGTTACAGTCTGAAAATAAAAAAATCTGAAATTGGAAGAGGTTGGATTTGCAATGCTTGGTACGGAGCAATGGGAACTTCTTTACCTTATGCTAGAGCTCTTTGTGAAGTGTTAAAAGTAAAAAAATCAAATGATGCCGCAGTTGTAATTACGGGAGATGGCGGTTTCCATTTTCAACTAAATGAACTCATACATTTCATGAAAGATGAACTAAATATTACCATCATCTATATGCGCAATAATATATTTCATCTCGGAAAAAATAGTGATGCAGAAATATACAATTGTTCTTCCAAAGATTTTGACGTTCAGAAATTAATTTCTTGCTATGGTGGCGAAGCTAAAATTTGTTCAACCGTCCAAGATTTTACAACTTATTTTTCATTCTGCATGAAAGAAAACAAGGGAATAAAATTGATTGAAGTACCTGTTTTACCAGAGCCTCAGTACCAGTGCAATGAAATTAAATTATTAAATACGTATATCAGTTCAAAAAATGGAGTAGCAGCAGCTGAGAGAGCTTGGAAAGAGATTATTGAGAGTAATTAATCCTCTGGTAATTCAATAAAAACTCTTTTTGCTTTTCACTTATTTCAGTAATAAAAACGTCTACCTCCAACAATTAAATCAAAAAGAACTATCTTTGTTCGCCGATTGAAACGTATGCATAGGGCAAAAAAAATACCTTCAATTTATTATTTTACTAAGAAATTCACACCAATGTTCAAAGAATTAACGAAATATAAAAATCATAATCATTTCATCTTCAATAATGAAAGTGATCTAAGTGAAGTGTGTAACGCTCCTCAGGACGGAAGCGGAATTTACTTGGTGTACGCCGTTTCTGGAGATGAAAAAGAATTATTATTTGTTGGTTCAACGGGAACAGTTCATACGAATGGTGAAATTAAACATAGAGTTGGGGGAATTTATGACCGACTTGTAAACGGACAGCAATTTGGAAAACTTTCACGACGAACTGCTTGGCCTATTCAAATGAAAAAAGAAAATATTGATTCATTAGAAGTTCACTGGTATGAAACATTCAATGCAAAGACAAAGCATATCCCAACCTATGTTGAAGGTTTAATTTTGCAAAAGTTCATGGATGAAAACAAATCATTACCTCGTTGGAATGTAGCGTTTTAATTGACTAATCAAGATTTCAAGAATGATTTACACATATAAATTAGAAGAAGAAGATTACCATACACACGTGCTCTACACTATTTCGAAGTCTTCTTCCGCCACTAAAACAAGAGCGAAAATTCGAGTGATGATGACTCTTTTTCTAGTGATTTTTGCCTGCATATCATTCGGGAATAATTCACCAGGGCAAACTATTTATTTTTCAATTTTAGCGGTTTTAGCATTTTTGTTCATGCCTCTTTACACCCGATGGAATTATAAAAAGACCTATTTAAAACACGTGAAGAAATTTTATAAAGATCGAATTTCAGAACCGACAACTCTTGAAATTAAGAGCGACGCTTTGCTCATTTCAGACACAAAAGGCGAATCCGTGATAGGTTTTTCTGAAATAGTAGAAATCAACGAATTAACGGACTATTGCTTTTTAAAAGTGACGGGAGGTCAATCGATCATTATCCCAACGTATTCAATACCATCGTCAGATAATTTACTAGTGGAACTGACGGCCATCGCAGATAAACAAGACATACCGTGGAACGATGAAATGAATTGGATTTGGAAGTAATATTTCAGTGAAACAAGTAACGCTAGGTCCTAAAGTAATACTTAAAATTGATTGTCTTTTACCTAATTTGATTATCTTTGAATCATGAAGTTTGTGTATCCTGAATTTCTCTGGGCTTTTGGTGTTCTTTTAATACCAGTGATAATCCATTTATTCAATTTTAGAAAATATAAAGTACTTTATTTCTCCAGTTTAAAATTTCTTCAATTCGTTGATCAACAGACACGATCGACACAAAAATTGAAACATCTTTTGGTTTTATTGGCGCGTATACTTGCATTTTCGTTTTTAATTATTGGATTTGCTCAACCCTATATACCAGCAGCGAAAGATAAATCAACAGGTGGGAAACCAGTAATTGCCATCTATATCGATAATTCTTTTTCAATGTCAATGAAGGGGACTGAAGGTGAACTAATTTCTGAAGCGCGAGAAATGGCAAGAAAAATGATTACTGAAGCGAGCCTAGATACACGTTTTATGCTGGTCACAAATGCGCTAAGTGGAATTGAACAGAGATTGGTTACGAAAGTTGACGCTTTAGAAAGATTAGATAAAATTGAGATAAGTTCAATGGTTCGAAATATTGCTGATGTCCTAGAATGGGAAAAAAAAGTAATTCAAAATGAACATGATACAAAACAAAAGATTGGTGTTAAACAATTTATAATCTTTTCTGACTTTCAAAAAAACTCCTCTGACCTTACTAAATTAAAAGCAGATCAAGAATCATTTTACTATCCAATAAAATTGAAGCCTATAGAGTCCTCTAATATTTTTATTGACTCTGTTTGGTTCACATCACCCGTTCAAAAAATTGGAGAAAATAATGAACTAAACGTTCGTGTTCGCAATTATGGTGATCAAGATTTGACGAATGTAGAATTGCATCTTGAGGTTGGCACGATGAAGAGAGATGTTTTTCTAGATATTCCTTCTAATGACAAGACGTTAACCATCATCAATTTTACGGAAAAAAATGAGGGTTTCAAGCAAGGAAAAGTAAGTATCAACGACAAACAATTTTTCTTTGACGATGAATATTTTTTCAGTTATACTGTCGCTAAGAAAGCAAATGTCTTAATTATTAATGGTGAGAATGCTTCGAACGGAATTCCTTTGGTTTATAGCCTTGATAATTTTTACTCCGTGAAAGAAATTAGTCAAAACAGTTTTACAAATGAGTTGCTTTTAGAAAAAGACTTGGTCATTATTAATGGAGCGAAAGATATTACATCTGGTTTGGGTGATGACCTAGCAGCATATGCAAAAGAAGGTGGATCACTTGCTTTGTTCCCCGGTGAAGATCTTTTACCTTCAAGTGGATGGAATTCTTTCCTAAGCACTTTAAAAATGCCCACACTTGGTACTGTTTTCTCTGAAGGCGTAAAAATTAAAGAAATCAATTTTGAAGATCCTTTTTTTAAATCTGTATTTGAGAAAAATCCTGAAAATTTAAATTTACCTACCGTTGCAAAGGCATACCGCACCAACACTGTTAATTCTTCGCAATCAATTGGGCTAATCTACCTTCAAAATGGCAGTCCTCTTTATCTTCGTTCTTTGGGTTCATTTAATGTATTTTTATACACAAGTTCACTATCTCCCGCATATGGAAGTTTTACCTCCAATGCTTTGTTCAGTACAATTCTATTAAGAACTGCTGAATTAAGCAAACGAAAATTGCCACTTTCTTTAATTATTGGTACTGATTCTCGTTTCCCGATTTTTTCAAAATTAAAAAACGAATCACCTGTACATTTAAAAAATAAAGACATTGATTTTATCCCACAAACTGAAATAAAAGGTTCAATTACCTATTTATCATTAAGTGGATTAGAAGCTGTGGAAAATTTAAAGTCTGGGACATATTCAGTCATGGATGAGTCCATTAAAGGAGTGATTTCCTTAAACTACAATCGAAAAGAGTCAGTAATTGAATCCTATAAAAAGAATGAAATCACTGCATTATTCGAAGCGCAAGGTATTAAAAATATTACACTTTCAGAAATTTCAGAAGGTCAAAGCTTAACAAAAATTGATTTAGAAAAACCCTATGAATATTGGAGAAGATTTATCATTCTAGCTCTTATTTTTATACTTATTGAAATTGCATTATTGAAATTTTGGAAAAATTAATTAGACAAAAAAATCACTGTAAAATGAAAATTCTTATCAAACAAGCTCGAATTCTTGACAATCAATCTACTTTTGATGGAAAGCAAATGGATTTATTGATAGAAAATGGAATTATTACAGCAATAGATTCATCTTTGAGCCATGAGTCCGCTAAAGTTATATCAGGAGAAAACTTATATGTTTCTCAGGGCTGGGTTGATTTAAAAGCTAGTTTTTGTGATCCTGGAAATGAGCATAAAGAAACCATCGAAACAGGACTTCAAGCTGCTGCATTTGGCGGATATACTCACGTAGCAATGCTTCCCAGTACCAACCCTGTTGTGGATGGGAAATCACAAGTATACTATGCACTGCACAAAGCAGAAAATGAAGTGACTAGTTTGTATCCTCTTGGAACTATTACGGAGAAAATGAACGGAGAAAATCTTTCTGAAATGTTTGATATGTATCAAGCTGGAGTGAAATTATTTACCGATGATTTGGAACCTGTCAATTCCGGCATAATGTACAGAGCCTTGCTATATAGTAAAAATTTCGGAGGAAAAATTATCGCTTTCTCCAGAGATTCCGCTATGGCTGGAAAGGGAATGGTAAATGAAGGAGAGGCTTCCATGAAAACAGGCTTGAAAGCGGATCCAACCATCGCAGAAATTATACAGGTAGAAAGAAATATACGTTTAGTGGAATATACGGAAGGGACTCTTCACATGACGGGAATTTCTTGTGCAGAAAGTGTTTCCTTGATTCGAAAAGCTAAATTGAAAGGATTGTCTATCACTGCTGATGTGCATGTTTCTCATTTAATCTTTAATGAAACAGCTGTGCTAGAATTTGATTCAAATTTCAAACTAATGCCTCCACTTCGTCGTGAAACTGATAGAAAAGCGCTATGGGAGGGTTTAAAAGATGGTACAATTGATACTATCGTTTCTGACCACAGACCTTACGACAAAGAAGAAAAAGACGTTGAATTTGACAATGCTTCTTTCGGAAATATTACGTTACAAACAAATTTCAGCGCCCTAAATCTAACTAAAGAATTTGATTTACAAGTTGTTATAAAGGCAATTACCACAAATGCTAGAACAATTTTAGATATTAAAAATCACCCTATTGAAATTAATTCGCAGGCGGACTTAACTATTTTTAGTCCCACCATGAAATGGATTTTCACAAAAGAGGACATTATATCTGCAACAACCAACACCCCGTTTATTAATCAAGAATTTACTGGAAATGTTGTTGCAATCATAAATAAAGGTAACTTAGCGATAAAACAATAATAACCAATGCCAAAAAAATACTCATTTATATCTCAATTTTTCAAAGAAAGTAAAATGGTTGGATCTGTTCGTCCAAGCTCACGTTTTTTAATGAAAAAAATGCTTCAAAATATTGATTTCGAAAACTCAAAAGTAATTGTTGAACTAGGACCAGGCACAGGTGTTTTTACCCATGAACTATTAAAAAAAATGGCGCCGGATGCGGTGCTTATCATTTTTGAATTGAATGAGCAATTTATAAAAATTCTTAAAAGGGATATTGATGACAAAAGGGCTATTTTCGTTGCAGATAGTGCGGAAAAAATAGAAGAGTATTTGAAAATAAATAATATTCAAAATGCTGATGTGGTTGTTTCCTCCTTACCATTATTTAATTTCCCGCAAGTAGTAAGAGAAACGATTATCACTAACTCCTATAAAATATTAAAGAATACAGGGAAATATATTCAATTTCAATACTCTACGCAAGCAAAGAAGCTTCTTACATCAACTTTTGATGAGGTCACAATTGCATTTACGCCCCTAAACGTTCCTCCTGCTTTTGTGTATACTTGTGAAAAGAAATAAGTCTTTGTTTTCTGTCGTTTCATTTTTCTAAAAAGATTTCTTTATGAACAGCTATTTGCATATAATTTTAAGTACTTCAGCCGTCTTTTTTTTCATAATGATCGTATTTAGAATATTCGGGAAAACAGAATTGGCTCAATTGTCTATTACAGACTTAGTGTTCGTTTTATTGATCAGTAATGCCGTTCAAAATGCAATGGTGGGACCTGACACTTCGCTTTTAGGAGGTTTAGTGGCTGCAAGTGTTTTGTTTTTTATTAATATGGTGCTCAAGAGAATTAAGTACAGGTTTCCAATTTTTAAGAAATTTATGGAAGGGGAGCCCGTTATTCTAGTCTATAAAGGGGTTATTAATAAAGCAAACTGTAGAAAAGTAGGGATTACAGAAGATGAAATATTAGAAACGATTCGAGAGCACGGTAGTGATTCCGTGGATGAAGTAAATAGTGTTATTTTGGAGGCGGATGGAAATATCAGTGTGGTATCAAATGAGTATAAGCACCATAGTATTCGAAAAATTAAAAGAAGAAAAACTAGTTAGCAACTTCCCTCGTCGACTAAACAAAATTTACCTAATGGTAAAATAATTAAAAGTTGTAGGAACTATTTTTTATTGTCAGGCCTTACTTCACACATTTTTAAAAATTGCCCTGAAGCCATATTTTGGGTGCTACTTTTTGCTTTTAATTCGTTCTCACCTTCAAAAAATGAATCAAATTTAGAAAACCAAGTATCCAACCATAGCAAATTGCTCTAGATGGATGATTCAAGAAGCACATTGTATTTGTAGCGCTAAGACTTATTTTTCTATTTTCTGATATGACGTCACAATGCCTTTAATTAGAGCGGAGCTGAAACCACTGTGTTCCATTTCATTCAATCCAACAATCGTGCAACCTTTTGGCGTGGTCACCTTATCGATCTCCTCTTCCGGGTGACTTCCATTTCGTATAATTAATTCGGCAGCACCTTTGACTGTTTGACTCACAATTTTAGTGGCTGTTTTAGCATCAAATCCTATTTCAATTCCTCCTTGTATCATAGCGCGCATAAATCTAAGCACATACGCTATTCCACAAGCTCCTAAAACGGTAGCAGATTCCATCAAGTTTTCTTCAATAATAATGGTGTCACCCACCGTATTAAAAATCGAAACAATTTTATCTTTTCTATCTAAAGTATCTGAACTTACTGCGATCATTGTAATGGATTCATTGACAGAAGACGCAGTATTCGGCATGGCTCTAAAAATATCCATAGGTTCAGAAAAACAAGCTTCAATTTCACTGATTGTAACACCTGTCGCAACAGAAACAATACTGTGTTTTTTGGAATTGAATAACGTTGTGTTTTCAGTTAAAAAAGGAATTGTGTTGTATGGTTTTAAAGCCAAAATAATAACATCACATTCTTCGATAACGACTTTATTATTCGATGTAATAAAGGTCACGCTATCTTCTAAACCTTTCAAAGATTCAATATTTCTTTTCGAACCGTATAAAATAGTTTTTGGCTCCTTCTTACGAATACCTTTCAACAAAGAAAGTCCCAAATTACCACAACCAATTATTCCTATTTTTTGCATTTTTAAATCATTATTAGGTAAAATTAGAATTTTAGAATGGAATAAATGAATTATTCAATATAATAAATACTATTTTAGCAGATATTATTGTAAATATGAAATCTCTTCTTTATCTAGTAATTTTTACATTCATTACTTTCAGTTCATTTTCACATGATTATTACTTTGCTTTTAGCGAGATGGAGTATAATGTAAAAAGTAGAAAATTTGAATTAACTCTTATTGTTTCGACACATGACATTGAACATTGGTTGCAACACAAAGGATTAGATGTCAAAGAATTAGAAGACATTCAAACGGAAACAGTAATGCAAAATAAAATTGGCAGTAATCTACTTGAAGGCTTTTCTGTGGTGATGAATACTTTAAATATTGATTTCAGAAGTAGTGGCTATGAGGTAAAAACGAATGGTTTAACAGAATTTTATTTTTCTTCTTCTGAAATTGACATAAAATCTCCTATCAGCGTGACTTTCGATCTATTAATGGACGAATATGAGCAACAACAAAATAAACTAACATTTATCTATAATTCGAAAAAACAAACATTTCCTTTTCTTTACACAAATAGAGAACAAATTATTGAATTTTAACTCAAAAAAAAAATGAAAAAAATAGTCTTTTTACTTTTTATAATTCCTCACATCGTTTTTAGTCAAAGCAAGTTTGCTCAATTAGATCAAATGTTGCCGACACCCAATGAATACAGAAATGCTGCTGGAGCGCCTGGACATAACTACTATCAGCAAAAAGCAGACTATAAAATTAATGTTACCATAAATGATGCTAAACAAATTCTCTCAGGAGAGGAAGAAATCACCTACACAAATAATTCGCCCGATCGTTTAGATTATTTATGGCTGCAATTGGATCAAAATATTTTTGAAATGAATGCAGATTCAAAAACCATGGATATTGAAAAAATGGAGGACTTTAGAAGTGTAGATGCAATTAAATCAAAGCAATTCTATTATGATGGAGGTTTTAAAATTGATGAAATAAAAACAGTTTCAGGACAAAAAATCCAGTTTTCTATTAATAAAACCATGTTGCGCATTGATTTAGATAAACCTTTGAAAACAGGTGAAAGTTTTAAATTTAAAGTGAAATGGTGGTACAATATTAATGATAGAATGGCTGTTGGAGGTCGTTCTGGCTATGAATATTTTGACACAGACAAAAACTATCTGTATACGATTGCGCAATGGTTTCCTAGGATGTGCGTATACAATGACGTGACCGGTTGGCAAAACAAGCAATTTTTAGGCAAAGGAGAATTTACTCTTCCTTTCGGAGATTATGAAGTCAATATTACTGTTCCTGCTGATCATATTGTAGGAGCAACGGGCGAATTGCAAAATGCAAATCAAGTTTTAACAGTTGAACAACAAGAACGATTAAAAAAAGCATTAAATTCAGATACGCCAGTAATTATTGCTACACAAGAGGAAGCGATTGCAAGAGAATCTACCTCTACAACAGAAACTAAAACCTGGACTTTTAAAGCTATTAATGTAAGAGATTTTGCTTTTGCTAATTCGAGAAAATTTATTTGGGATGCTCAGGGCGTAAAATTCCCTTCCAAAACAGTATTAGCGATGTCTTACTATCCAAAAGAAGGTAACCCGTTATGGGAAAGATATTCTACAAAATTGGTAGCACATACTATCAAAACATATTCTAAATATACAGTGGAATATCCCTATCCAGTGGCAATTTCTGTTCATTCAAAATGGATTGGCATGGAATATCCTATGATTTGCTTTAACGGTGGAAGACCTGAATTGGACGGGACATATTCTTTAGATACTAAATATGGAATGTGGGGAGTAATTATCCATGAAGTAGGACATAACTTTTTTCCTATGATTATCAATTCTGATGAAAGACAATGGACATGGATGGATGAGGGATTAAACACATTTGTCCAATATTTAACTGAACAAGAATGGGAAAGAGGATATCCTTCTCGAAGAGGTCCAGCCTATTTAATTGCTGATTACATGAGAGGTGATGAGAAATTTATGTCGCCTGCAATGACTAATTCTGAATCGGTTCTTCAATTCGGTAATAACGCATATGGAAAACCTGCAACGGCGCTTAATATTCTGCGCGAAACGGTGATGGGTAGAGAATTATTTGATTATGCTTTTAAAACCTATTGTGAACGTTGGAAATTTAAACATCCAACTCCTGCAGACTTTTTTAGAACGATGGAAGATGCTTCAGCGGTTGATTTAGATTGGTTTTGGAGAGGTTGGTTTTACACTACTGAAAACGTAGATATTGCAATTTCGAATGTAAAAGCATACGAATTCAAAGATAATAAAATGAACGAGTTACATTTTAATACGACTCCTATTAATTTTCATGCTGAATTTATTGGGGATATTCTCAACAGAGAAAAAATCACTACCACTATCAACGAAATTGATAAAAATATAGATGATAAATATGCTCTGTTGATGCAAAAAAATGACACACTTCCAAAGCAAACCTCTAGTGATCTTTTTGCGAAAATGAGTGATACCGAGAAGAAAAGCTTGAAAGATACTCAGTTGTTTTATGAAGTTTCCTTCAAAAATATTGGCGGACTGCTTGCCCCTTTAACAATTTGTGTGACGTTCAAAGATTTGACCAAAGAAATTATTCGGATACCGGTCGAGGTTTGGGTACTTGGACAAGAAACGGTTTCTAAAGTTTTTATTTTCAATAAAGAAGCAATTTCTTTTCACCTGGATCCATTTTTAGAAAGCGCCGATACTGATTTAGATAATAATGCATGGCCAGCTAAAGTTGCCCTTACTCGCTATCAATTGCATGAATTAAAAATAGCAAACGCAACCACGAGAGAAAACATGTCCAACTTTGAAGAAAATCATGTTCCAAGAACTAGAAAATAATTCTGATAAAAAATTAATTGCATACTAATAGGAAACCATAGAATAATCGATAAATGAAATATTTTTACTTTATTTTTTTATTTGTGATTAGCCATTCCTTTTTTGGACAAAATGAAAGATATCCTTACTATTTCGGAGTACAGCTAAGGCCTTTATTTCCGACTGAACTTGTAGGTAGTAAAACATTAAAAATGAATGGCCCTAATTATAATCTGGCCGTCACTCAAACGCTTGGATATAATTTTGGGGTAACTGTTAGAGCTGGATTTACAAAACTCCTAGCTTTTGAAACCGGCATCAGTTATACGCAGCGAAATTATGCCCTTAACATGTCCTTAATAGACACTGCTGTAAGCGCTACCGATCAGTGGTCTTTTATAAACTATGAAATACCAACTAACTTATTAATATACATACAATTAAGCAAGAAAACTTACATGAATTCCTCCTTAGGAACAACTATTCGCTACTCTCCTACTAATATTGTAAAACTAACAGAAACTGGCGGAATTCATTATTTTGATAATTACGGTTATCTCAAAAACAAGATAGGATTTAATTTTAATGCAAATGTAGGTTTTGAATACAGAACACGCGATAAGGGATTTTTCTATTTTGGAGGATCTGTATGCGTTCCGATGACGACTTTCCTCAATATTCAGTCCACGCATTATATTTTAAAACAAACTTCAAAAACAACAATAAATGGGTTAATTGACGGAGGTTATTTAGCGCTTGACCTTAAATACTTTTTCCCAATTATACCAAAAAAAGGGGATCAACCTCAAAAAGGCCCTAACGATTGATGACTCGTTTAACTAAATAAATATGCCATGATAATAGAAGACATAATAAAAACACTGCATCTAATTCCGCATCCTGAAGGAGGATTTTATTCCGAAACATATCGTTCTGAAATTACGATTCCAGGTATGGATCGACAACTGATGACGATTATTTATTTTCTACTTACCTCTGAAAATGTTTCTCATTTTCACCGCATAAAAAGTGATGAATTTTGGTTTTTTCATTCAGGAAGTCCGTTAATTGTTCATATCCTTGATGAAAATGGTCACTCGGAGGTCAAAGTTGGAAATGATCTATTTAATGGAGAACTACCCCAATTTATGGTTCCTAAGAATACTATTTTTGGATCTAGCGTGTCAGAAGATAATAGTTATTCTTTGGTTTCATGCGCAGTTGCCCCTGGCTTTGATTTTAATGATTTTGAATTATTTAATTCCGTTGATTTAGTTAAACTTTATCCGGATGAATATGAAATAATTTCAAGATTAACTTCTTCCGAAATCTAAGAAGTATGATTTTCAAGACTTTGAAAAATTAGTCAAACAAAAAAAATTACAATGGTAAGCCCTTACTATTTCAACTAGTGCTCATCAGTCTTTAAGCAAAGTGATCTAGTGTCTTATCATCTAGTGTCTTCTAATCTTTTATCTCTTACAACGTTCTTAACCAATATTTTTTTAACTGATTAGTCGCGCTAGAATCAATTGGAACAAACTTATATTGCGGTCGTTCATAGTTTGTCATTCTGACTTTTAGCTCAACTAGCAATTCATCTCTCGAAATTAAAATATCCAAAACATCATTTACATTCGCCGAACCTACCATGCCTTCAAAAGCACCTTGATCCACTCTGAAACCATTGCAACCAATAATTTCATCATTTACACTAATACCAGCTTCTTCTGCCGCTGAAGATGACCTTACTGCTCTCACTACCGTTTTATTTCCTTCTTGCGCGACAGTCGCCCCAAAAGAAGGTTTGGCAACACCGATGTATTGAACATTCAATCCAACTTTCGAGAAAATCAAATTATAATCAGGCACTTTCGTTCCATACACATAATCGCTAAAAAACGTATCCAAATCTCGTCCTAGAAATATCTCAAGTTCTTCTTGAAATTCTAATTCAGAAAAACCTCTGGTCATTCTTTTATAAAACTTAGTATACAATTGTTGTAAAAAATGATCTAAGCATTTCTTGCCTTCAAACTTTTCAATAATCATTGCATCAAAACACGCTGCTAACAAAGAACCTCTTGAATAATAGGTCATCGTTGTGTTTGCGCTATTTTCATTTGGACGGTATGCTTTAATCCAGGCATCAAAACTAGCATGTGCAACGGGTTGAATTCTTGTCCCAACACTCCCTTCCACGTAATTAATAGAACTCAAAACTTTCGGTAAATACGACTCAGGGGTATGATAACCAGCTCTCAACAATAGTAATTCATCGTAATAAGTAGTGAAACCTTCCATTACCCAAAGTAAAGAAGTGTAATTTTCTTTATCATAATCAAAAGGTCCTAATTCAATTGGTCGAATTCTTTTCACATTCCATAAATGAAAATATTCATGGGCAACCAATGATAGAAAATCGATGTACGCCCCTCCTTGATAGGTCCAACGATTGACACTTAATGTTGTAGAATTAATATGTTCTAAACCACCTTGACCATCAATCACATTGTGAATAATGAACGTATAATTCTTATTGGGATTTTCTCCAAAAACATTGGTTGCTGTTTCACAAATTTTTGCCATATCTTTTTTCAAAGCAAGCACATCATAATTCCCAATACCATAGATTGCGACTGTATGTATCGTTCCAGCAGCTTTAAATTCAAATACCTCTTGATTACCAATTTCTATCGGGCAATCGACCAGTTGATCATAATTTTCAAATTCAAATGATTGCATATTCTCGGCTGTTACTGCCTCTCCAGTTTTAGGCATTGCCGTTGAAATAACCCTGAAATCTTTGTACGGATAAATTTCCAATTTTCCTTTCACATTTCGTAATTCTTCCACATACATAAAAACACCTGTACCACTGATGTATCCATGCGTAAGATCTAAAAAACTGGTTCTAACAGATAATTCAAATGCATAGACTTCATATTTAACAGATACTTTCTTTGCATCACCTTTTTCGATCGTCCATTTATTTTTCTCATTTTTCTTGACTTTTAATTCACTTCCCTTTTCGTCAAATGCCTTCACCAAATTTATATTTTTTGAAAACTCCCTAATCAAATAAGATCCAGGTGCCCAAACTGGCATTTTCACCTCTAAATTTTGAGAAGTGCTTCCTTCTATAATCATTTCCACTTCATAATAATGAGATTGTGGCCTAGCCATTTTCAGTTTATAGGAAATTTTTTGACCAAAAATCGTCGAAAAACAAAGTGAAAAAGTAATTAACAAAGTGACTTTAAACATAATTCAATATTTTTATCAAAGATAGAATTTGCATTGTAATTTTGTGTATAATTCTTCATAAATACAATATATTATGCGCATCATCCTTGGAATTTCTTTTATTACCGCAATTTCACTTTCTTCTTGTCAAGCTGAACCGAAAATATCAAGATCTGCCGACTTAGAGAAAATTGCTGAACTAAAAGGGCAATTAGGTCAATTAAAAATAGATGATGAATTGAAAGACGCACTAATTCAAGAATCACTCACTTTCTTCGATCAAATTCAAGCCAATCTTGAGGTCATCCGTCTAAAAAATAATGAAATAAAAATTAAATCTGAAAATCCAGATGCAACTGAACAAGATAAGCAATGGATAATACAAGAAATAAAGCACATTAATTTCCTTCGCGAAGAAAATGGAAAAAAAGTAAATTCTTTAAATAATGAACTAAAAAAGAGTGGATTAAAGATAAAAGAATTAGAAAATATGATCGAGAGATTAATCAAAGAAATGGAATCGAATGATAATGAAATATCAGTTTTACAATCTCAAATTGAAACTAAAACAAGTGAATACTCAGCCATTTTCGACGCCTATTTAACACAAGCAGTAATACTAGGTGAATTAACGGACCGAATCAACACAGGGTATTATACCTATGGAAAAGAAAGAGAATTAAGAGATAATCAGGTAATTGAAAAGCAAAAAGGATTTATCGGGATAGGAAAAAAAACAAAATTACTTAATAATTTCAATGAAGCATATTTCGAAAAAATTGACATCTCAATGACCAAAGAAATCTTAGTTGAAGGAACCAAAATTCGTTTCATTACGGATCATCCATCTTCGTCTTACACATTGCAAATCGTTGGAAACAATACCAAAATTCTTATTTCTAATCCAAAAGAATTCTGGAGAGTCACAAAGTATCTGGTTGTTTTGGTGGATTGATTTTATAGACATTAGATCGCTGTGCTCTCAGACAATAGAACGCTACGCTGAAAGACTTAAGGAAATTGTTGAGACAGGTTAAGAAATTAGATCGCTGTGCTCATAGACAGTAGAACTCTTCGCTGATAAACTTGGGATAATTGTTGATAGATGATTTAATCTATGAGCGAAGCTGTCTAACTTATAAAAGCGAAGCGATCTAATCTCTCTACACTCATATATGATAAAAAGAAAACTCTTTCGTTTCAAATTTTTCAGTAAATAAATGAGGATAATGTTTTTTCATTTCAGCATTCATTAATTCGATTGGAACATCTTCAAATTCACCATAAAAATAAACGTATTCCATATATTTTTTCTCTTTCTTAAATTCTTGAAACATACTATCCGCTTCACCATCCCAATTTAATGGTTCGACATCCATTAGTCGACATATATTTTTATCGAAAGAAGGCGTGCACTTCACCCATTTATTGTCCAGAAACATTTCCACATAACCGTGAAAAACAATTTCATTTTTACGTAAATAATATACTAACTTCTCACTTCCAATGTGATTAGTTACAATAGAATAACCTAAGCGAGAAGGAATATTAAATTTCCTTGCACAAGCTGCCAGCACAGTAGCTTTCTCAACACACCAAGCTCTTTTTTTTCGAAGAACGTTACTAGCCTTCAAAGCATCTTGCCTTAAATCTAAATGATACGGATCGTACAAGAAGCTGTCCCTCACATGGAAATACAATTGCAAGGCAATTTCTTTTGAACTTTTTGAAGAATCTATAGCAGAAGTAAATTCATCAAAAGACGGATCATTAAAATTCAAAAAACTCGTTTCTCTTAAAAATTCCTTCATTTATCTTTTAATTCATCAATCAACTTTAAAATCGGTATTATTTCTTGCATTTTATTTTCTACTGTCAAATTAGCGAGTGAATAAAATTTTTCTCTTTGCAAGAGATTATCATCTATAAATTGAATTAATTCTTCTTTTGATTTCCCTTCTATCAAAGGTCGCGCGTTCTTCCCCATTAATAATCTATCCGCAAGAACGTCACTTGTGTTTTTCAAATAAACGGTTACACCTAATTCGTTCAGAAGTAACATGTTATTATTAAAGCAGGGCATTCCTCCACCGGTAGAAAGAACAAAGGCTGGAATATTTGCTAAACTTTGAATAAACATTGACTCCATTTTCCTAAAAGTACCCTCCCCCTTTTCTTTAAAAATAGCAGCTATAGACATGTTTGCGATTTCCTCAATAACTTTATCCGAATCAATAAAAGGAATCTTCAGCTCCATAGCCAATTTCTCTCCTAAAGTCGATTTCCCAGAGCCCATGTAGCCAATAAAGATAATTTTGTGATCCATAAGTAGGAGCAAAATAACAAAAAATCTTTGAATGTGATTTATTCCAAGAATAAATAGATTTTTTTTAACTAGAATTCAATAACTTAAGAGAGAAATCTAAATTATATTTGAAAAAAGTTAGGTAGTTACTTGTCAGTTTAAATAAACTGACTATCTTTGCACTCGCAATTATAATTTAATAATTACTATTGCAAACAAGATTCTGTAGCTCAGCCGGTAGAGCAATACACTTTTAATGTATGGGTCCTGGGTTCGAATCCCAGCGGGATCACTGAAAGCCACTCTTAGGGTGGCTTTTTTGGTTAAAAAGTTGTAGAGCGAAGATAAAAATCACCTAATTTTGTCCTAAAAATGTACTTTGTTAATTTAAGCTAAACAATAGTTATTTAAAGTTTGATTATTGTTACTTTTATATCCAAATAATAGATTAAATTACTCAAAAAATGACAAAAGAAGTATTTATCATAGCAGCTGTTAGAACTCCGATTGGAGCTTTCTTAGGTGGGTTATCTAAAGTTCCGGCAACCACATTAGGTGCAATAGCGATTAAAGGTGCACTAGATAAAAGTGGTGTAAAAGCAGAACTTATTGATGAAGTATTCATGGGAAATGTATTACAAGCAGGCGTTGGTCAAGCACCAGCAAAGCAAGCATCTCTCGGAGCTGGATTAGGAAATAATGTACCTTGTACCACAGTAAATAAAGTATGTGCATCTGGAATGAAAGCAATTATGTTTGGTGCTCAATCAATAATCGCAGGTGACAATGAAATAGTTGTTGTTGGTGGAATGGAAAACATGTCTCAAGTACCCCATTATTTCGATGGACGCCAAGGAACAAAATTTGGAAATATCGGAATGTTGGACGGTATAACGAAAGATGGCTTATTAGATGTCTACAGTAAAGTTCCTATGGGGAATTGTGCTGAATTGTGTGCAAAAGAATATGGTTTCACACGTGAAGATCAAGATAATTTTGCAATAACTTCATACACACGTTCTGCTGAAGCATGGAAAGATGGTAAATTCACCAATGAAATCATTCCAGTGCCTGTTCCGCAAAGAAAAGGAGATCCCATCATCATTTCTGAAGACGAAGAATATAAAAATGTATTTTTAGATAAAATACCTTCGTTACGACCAGCCTTTGAAAAGGAGGGGACGATTACTGCAGCAAATGCTTCTACATTAAATGATGGCGCTTCTGCATTGATATTAGCTTCCAAAGAAGCAGTAGAAAAACATGGTTTAAAACCAATTGCAAAAATAATAAGTTATGCCGACGCTGCACAAGCGCCAGAATGGTTCACAACTGCGCCTTCATTAGCAATCCCAAAAGCACTAGCTAAAGTTGGAATGACAACCGATAATGTAGATTATTGGGAATTAAATCAAGCTTTCGCTGTGGTTGGTTTAGCAAATACAAAAATACTTGGATTGAATCCGTCAAAAGTAGATGTGAATGGTGGAGCAGTTGCTTTGGGTCACCCACTTGGAAATTCTGGCTCACGAGTAATTGTTACATTAATCAATGTTTTGAAGCAAAACAATGGTAAAATTGGCGGAGCTGCAATTTGCAATGGAGGCGGCGGCGCATCAGCCATGATTATCGAAAATATTTAAAAACATACGTTTATTCATTATTTGTAATCAGATCATCTGACAAATAATCATACAGGACTGAATATTTTAGAGAAATAGTAGTATTTATCAAGAGATTTTACGAAGTGACTTGGGTTTTTAAAAGTCAAGCTTAAATAGGTTTTTCATTTAATTTCGAAATCACTTCGTTAGTCTCTATGATTTAAACTAATAACCTGAGTTGGACTGATATTTTAGAATCAGATTTTAATTAAATTTGAAAGATTTAGACGTATTTTATTAGGTTTAGCGAGCGAAATCAAGAAAATACAACGACAATATTTCACGTTTAATTAATACCCCCTTTAAAATCTTACTTCACTAAATTTTCATAAATCTCTTCATACAAAGGAAGGACATTTTCCAAACTGTACACTTTCGCTCGATTTAAAGCATTTTGCTTAAATAATTGAAACTTTTCTTCGTTCTGTAATAATTGAATCGCATTTTTAGCCATATCTTCTACGTCCCCAACAGCTGACAAATAACCAGTGACTCCATGTGCATTAACTTCAGGAATTCCTCCTGTATCAGAAGATATAACAGGTACACCAACTGCCAAAGCTTCTAAAGCGGCAAGCCCAAAACTCTCTGTTTCAGAAGGTAATAAGAATAGATCCGACATTTCAAGTACATGAGAAGTATCACTCACATTCCCTATAAAAACAACTCGCCCACACAAACCTAGATCACGAGATAATCGTTCCAAATTATTTCTTTCTGGTCCATCACCTGCAAAAATCATTTTGGAAGGAATCTGCTGGTTCACCAAAGCGAACACATTCAATACATCTTCCACCCTTTTAACCTTCCTGAAATTTGAAATGTGACACAAAATACGCTCATCATCTTTTGCATAATGTCTGCGTTTCGTGTAATCAATTTCTTTAATCGTATCATGTGATTTAATAAAATTGGGAACAACTTTTATCTCTCTTTTTGTATTAAAATGAAGAAAAGTATCTTCTTTTAAACTTTGAGAAACAGCTGTGACAGCATCGGACTGATTAATACAAAAGGTAATTACCGGTTCAAATGATGGGTCTTTTCCAACTAGGGTAATATCTGTACCATGCAGTGTTGTAACAAATGGAATTGAAATACCTTGTGATTTAAGTATTTGTTGCGCCATAAATGCTGCAGAAGCATGAGGAATTGCATAATGAACATGTAAAATATCTAAATTTTCATATTTTACAACGTCTACCATTTTACTGGCTAAGATCGTTTCATACGGTTGATAATCAAACAGTGGATAATCACTTATTGTCACTTCATGATAATAAATATTTTCTCTAAAACTACCTAAACGAACAGGTTGAGAATAGGTGATAAAATGAATCTCATGTCCTTTTTTAGCTAATGCCTTACCTAATTCTGTTGCGACTACTCCGCTTCCTCCAAATGTTGGATATAAAACAATTCCTATTTTCATTCTTATATTATAATTATCATACGGTCATTTACTCGCGGGAATCGCTTCCTAACTATCATTTTTTTGCTGACATGACAGCCTCATAAATCACCTTTTGGATATTTGTTCGAATATTCATATCGCGTATCTTCCAATTTTCTTGATCCTGATAAACTCTATTTGAGAGAAAAACATAATTGATTTGATATTTTGGATCAGCCCAAACCAATGTTCCTGTAAATCCTGAATGTCCATAACTAGATTGAGATGCTAATTCATGACATGTTCCACCACCTGAGTTCTTAGGTCGGTCAAAACCTATTCCTCTTCTATTTTCAGGACCAAACTGGCATCGAGTATATTCCTCAACAACTGCTTTATCTAAGTATGAAACATTTCCATACATCCCCTTGTTTAAAAACAATTGCATAATGGATGATAAATCGGTGGCATTTGAAAATAATCCTGCATGACCTCCAACACCACCTAGCATTGCAGCACCTGGATCATGCACATATCCATGAATTAATTGCTTACGAAATGCTTTGTCATTTTCTGTGGGCACAATTTGAGAAAGAGGAAAATAATTTAAAGGTTTATAACGTAAAAATTGTAAACCCATTGGCTCATAAATAGCCGCTGTAACATATTCGTTGATGCTTTGAGACGTTAGCTTTTCTATAATTTTTTTAACAAAATAATACCCTAAATCAGAATATTCATACTTTTTCACACCCAAATCCGAAGATAAAATACGTTGGTAAATTGTATCTGTGTAAGAATTTTTGATCCAAAGATCTTTAGCAACCTGCTTCTCAAAACCTGCTTTCTTTTCTTTGGAATAAATTTTAGGATTCAGTTCACCATTTACCAATGTTTTTTTATAAAATGGAATCCAAGCGGTTAGACCTGCTTGATGCGTCATCATATCTTTGATTAAGATGTTTCCAAATTCAGATCCACCAGTGACTTCAGGTATATAATCCTTCAAACGTTTATTGACTGAAAATTTTCCTTCAGATTGCAATTTCATGAGAGCTAACGTGGATCCTGCAATTTTGGTGATAGAAGCAATATCATATACATCTATATTTTTAACTGGAATTTTGTCTTCATATCTTTGAGTTCCAAAGCTTCTCTGATAAATAATTTTTCCTTGAACAGAAAAAACGATTTGACAACCAGGAAATGCCCCTGCAGCAATCGAACTTTTAACGATTTGATCTATTTCTTTCAATTTATTTGGATCAATTCCCAATTCTTCAGGTTGAGAATATTTTAGTCTACCATTACTTTCAACTGTTTTCCCAAATTCACACGGATATTCATCTGAAATTGTAAAAGGAAGCCTACCAGTTGCTGAAATCGCACCAAAAAGAAATTGTGACATTCTCTCTAAAGCAATGTGATTATTCTCATATCCAAGAACAACAGACTTAAAATGCTTTAATTCGCAATTTTCTTTCAGTGCCAAAGGATTTCCAAATAAAATCAATACATTATCTTTATTCTTAGGTAAATTTAATATCCAACTTCGCCACTCTTTTGGCATCCCAAAGTCATTTTTAGGTCGAACTGAACTTGCATGCAGAGCAGTGATAATGACATCATACGATTTCAACTTATCTCCTAACATTTCGTTGGCTTCTTCAACTGTATAAAAATGGAAGTGGTCTATCTTTGAAAATCGTTCAATTCCCTCTCCAAATGGATCTGCATGAGCACCTATACTGATTCTAGCAATTTTTCTATCTAACGTATTGAATGGTAATAAATTTTTATCATTTTTAAGAACAGTAATCGCTTTTTCGTATACCTCTTTTTTAGCCCAATCAATTTCCCCCTCTGTGTATGATTTGAATTCTGAAGGCTTTATGATAAATTTATACTTTGCTTTTAAAACTTTTAAACAGCGCTGATCCAATTCTATCTGTGTAATTTTTCCTTCTCTTACTTTTGCAGAAATGGCAGAAATGGCTTCACTAACACTTTCTGGAAATAATAAAATATCACAACCTGCTTCAAAAGCCTTAACGCAAACTTCCGTTTTCCCATATTTATCAGCAACTGCTTTCATATTTAACGCATCACTGATAACCAATCCATTATACCCCAAAGAATCTTGTAAAACGCCCTTAATGATTCTTTTAGATAAACTACTCGGTAAACCAGAATTATCCAAAGCTGGTACATTTAAATGACCAATCATCACAGAAGAAGCACCCGCTTTTATTCCTTCTTTAAAAGGAAGAAAATCAACGGAATTAATTGAACCTAAAGACTTGGAAACAGTTGGCAATTCAAGATGAGAATCTAACTCCGTATCGCCATGACCCGGGAAATGCTTAATACTTGTCATAATGCCATTTTCTTCCATACCTTTCACCACTGCGCTTACATGAGAAGCAACATGCTTAGGATTTTGTCCAAAAGATCTAAAACCAATGACCGGATTGTCAGGATTACTATTGACGTCTGCATCTGGAGAGAAATTCATATGAATTCCTAACTCACGGCATTCTTGCGCCATCATTTCGCCCATTTTCTTAGACAAATTTAAGTCATTTGCCGCTCCAATTGTATACGCATAAGGAAACCTTTCAGTTCCGAAAATTCTCATTTGAACCCCCCATTCTGCATCCATTCCAATTAAAAGTGGTGTTTTACTAGCATTTTGAAAACGACTAATGGAAGATGTTAAATTATCTCGTTCTCCTTGAAAAAAGATCACTCCTCCAATTTTTTGTTTTGTCACCAAATCCTCTACCTCTTGTAAATGTTTTTCCCCTTGATTTGAAAAAGCAGAAACCATGAAAAATTGCCCCACTTTCTCTTCCAGTGTCATTTCTGATAATTGCTTTTGAGCCCAAACATCTTCTGAAGAAATCTCAATCTTAGCAGACTTTTTTATCTTTTTCCCAGCAGTATATGCTGAAAAAACAACCCCCACAGCTACTATCATTCCTGCAGCTAGAAAATACTTTGAGTAACGTATAATGTTCATTTGTAGATAATTTGTTTCTTTTTTTAGTGACCTGTCCGCATTCGAGAGACTCACTATCTTCATTTTACCACCACAAAAGGTAGTTTTTCTATTACGAAGTTAAGCTAAGAAAGTCGAAATTCGCTATAAATCAAGTCTTTTTTTCTAATTTAAAATGTTATTTTTTTTTCAAAAATCAATTTCAATTTTATTATGTTGAAAAGTAAAATAATACGTACTTTTATGATACCGTCTTTTAATGATCTATTTTTCAATAAAAACGAATAAAAAAAAGAGAACAAAACATTTATGAATACAAATAATCAAATTATATGTCCTACTTGTGATACCATTATAGATGTAAATGATATTTTATCTAGCCAACTGGAAGACAAAATTAAACATCAATACAATTTACAATTAGCGGAACATAGAGTTGAATTTGAAAAGAAAAAAGAAATTTTAGCACAAGAAAAAATAGATTTTGAACGTAAAAAAAATCAAGAAAATGAGCTGTTTCAAGAAAAACTAGAATCTAGATTAAAAGCTGAAAAACAAATCATTACTCTAAGTTTAAAAACCAAACTTCAAGAAGAACAGGCGGAACAATTTCAAGAAATGCAAAAGGAATTGAATGAAAAATCTTTGCAATTAATTGATTTGAGTAAAAGTAAGGCTGAAATTGAAAAATTAAAGCGTGAAAAAGCAGAAATGAAGGAGTCTGTTGAGGCGGAATCTCAAGTAAAATTGAATATTCAACTACTTGAAGAAAAAGAAAAAATTAGAAAATCAGAAGAAGATAAAAATGAGATGCGCTTCAAAGAAATGCAAAAGCAATTAGAAGATCAAAAGCGATTGACTGAAGAAATGAAGCGAAAACAAGAACAAGGATCCATGCAATTACAAGGAGAAGTGCAGGAATTAGCAATTGAAGAATGGCTAGCAGCAAAATTCCCCTTGGATACAATTCACGAAATTCAAAAGGGACAACGTGGAGGTGATTGTATTCAAATAATTCACACAAGATCCTCGCAAAACTGTGGTTCCATATACTATGAAAGCAAGAGGACAAAAGAGTTTCAACAAAATTGGATTGAAAAATTCAAATCTGATATCCGCGAAAAAAGTGCCAATATAGGAGTTCTAGTTACAGATGCTATGCCAAAAGGCATGGAAAGAATGGGCTTAAAGGACGGGATTTGGATTTGTACCTACGAAGAATTCAAAGGTTTATGCACCGTGCTTCGTGAGTCAATTATTCAAGTAAATAATTCAATTAGTTCGCAAGAAAACAAAGGAGATAAAATGCATTTACTCTACGATTTTCTGACAAGTAATACATTTCGTTTCCAGGTTGAAGCTATCGTTGAAGGGTTTACCCAAATGAAAGCTGATTTAGATTCAGAAAAACGTTCAATGCAAAGGATTTGGAAACAACGTGAAAAACAAATTGAAAAAGTTATTACCAATACAATCGACATGTACGGTTCAATAAAAGGTATTGCTGGCAATGCTATTCAGTCTGTAAAAGCGTTAGAATTAAATAGCTCAGAATTGGATTTGGATGAAAATATTCTCGGCGACGACTAAAAATAAAATCTGTCGATTTGTCATAAAGTGAATCATGGAATGATTCTTGAAAATGTAGGAAATAAAATAGGTGAAATGATATTGGTGATAAAGTGCCAATATTCTTTTGAGTTAAAATGGAAATGGTAAAGAATGAGTGACGTAATTAAGTTATTACCCGATCATATTGCAAACCAAATTGCTGCAGGGGAAGTTATACAACGTCCAGCTTCTGTTTTAAAAGAAATAGTAGAAAATGCTATCGATGCTGGTGCGACTAAAATTGATGTAGTGATTCGAGATGCAGGAAAAACACTGATTCAAATAATAGACAATGGAAAAGGAATGTCAACTTTTGACTCCCGTATGTGTTTTGAGCGCCACGCCACAAGCAAAGTTTCTAAAGCTGAAGATCTGTTCAGTCTAACAACCAAAGGATTTAGAGGTGAGGCATTGGCTTCTATTGCTGCGATTGCACATGTGACGTTAAAAACAAAATTAGCCGATGATCAAATAGGAAATTTACTTCAAATTGAAGGTAGTAAAATAACCAAACAAGAGCCAATCGTTTGTCCTACAGGATCCTCGTTTGAAGTGAAAAACTTATTTTATAATGTTCCTGCAAGACGTAATTTTTTGAAATCAGACAGTATCGAATTTCGCCATATCTTAGATGATTTTGAAAGAATTGCATTTGCACATCCTGAAGTATTTTTTACCTTAACAAACAATGATACAGAGGTATATAATTTACCTGCATCGAACTTAAAAAAACGAATTGTTGATGTTTTAGGGAAAAGTTCCAATGAAAAATTGGTTCCAATCGAAGAAGCGACAGAAATTGTTGAAATCCTTGGTTTTGTTGGGAAACCTGAATTTGCTAAGAAAAAAAGAGGGGAACAATTTTTATTTGTAAATGATCGTTTTTTTAAAGACTCATTTTTCAACCACGCTATTACAAAGGCTTTTGATGGATTAATTCAAGCAAAAACATTTCCTTCCTATTTTTTGTACTTAACTATTGATCCACAAAAAATTGACGTTAACGTACATCCTACAAAAACAGAAATAAAATTTGAAGAAGATCGATTGATTTATGCTATCATTCTAAGCAGTATTAGACAAGCCTTAGGGAAATACAACATTGCTCCTACACTTGATTTCAACAGAGAAACTAGCTTTGATTTACCTTTTTCGATGAAAGATCAAATACCCGTTGAACCTAAAATAAGCGTAAATCAGCAATACAATCCTTTCACAGCGTCAACTTCCTATTCTAAATCAAGTTCACAACCAAGTTTTTCTAAAGCGATTAAGGCGGAAGGTTTTGGAAATCAAGAAATCAATCAGCAAGATTGGATGAATTTCTATGCGATTAAAGAAGAAACAAAAGAAGAAGTGAATCAAGAAATTGAATTTGAAGGAGAGGTTAATAAAATCAAAGAATTTATCGTCAGAGGAAACTACTTAATTACTTCTTGTAAGTCTGGATTAATGGTAATTCATCACCGTCGAGCAGTTGAACGAATAGTTTATGATAAGCTAATTAACTTATTTATTTCCAATCCTATATCATCTCAAAAACTTCTTTTCCCATATGAAAAAGAAGTGTCTAATACGGAAAAAAATGAATGGATTAGTAATGAAAAAATACTTTCAAGATTGGGCTTCGAAACAAATTTTCAAGGCAATACAATGAACATTACTGCTGTTCCTTCTGTACTTCAAGAAGAAAATATTAATGAGTGTTTAGATACTATTTTAGAAAACGTTTCATTCAGAGACATCGAAAAAGGCGATATTGCTCATCTATTAATAAATTCAATTGCCCACTCTTCATCGCAAAAAAAGAATCTAGTGATGAATAATGAGGCTGCCGAAATTCTTATTGAAGATTTATTTCAATGCCCTGAACATATGTTCACTCCAAACGGAAAAACAATTATGAAGACCATTTCGATGGAAGAAATAACTAATAAATTTTAATATGTTTTCTTTTTTAAATAACATACCTCAAGTTACAAAGAATATATTATTAATAAATGTGATGCTTTCTATCGTTACATTTATATTGGGTTCTCAAAATATTGATCTAGGCAGAGATCTTGGGGCTTACTATATGAATTCCCCTCTTTTTAGACCTTATCAAATTGTTACTCATTTTTTCATGCACGATGGTAGCAGTATCATGCATTTGTTCATGAATATGTACCTTTTAGTAATTTTAGGATCTTATCTAGAAAGACTTTGGGGGCCAAAAAAATATTTTGTCTTGTATATCATTTCGGCATTAGGCGCTTTCGCATTGTATAATGCGATGGGCATGTATCAAATCAGTGAACTTAGGAATTCATTTACTGGTGTTCTAGATATTAATAGAATTGATTCTATTATGAATAATAGCCAATCTATGGAGGAAATAGTAACTGAAGTAAACAATTATCTACATACCTTATCTGGTCAACAAGTAATCGATACTAATTTATTACAAAAATACATTAGTTTTTGCAGTACTCCCATGGTTGGTGCTTCTGGGGCTGTATTCGGGGTAATGGCAGCTTTTGCAATTCTTTTTCCGAATACGGAATTCATGCTGTATTTTGCCATTCCAGTGAAAGCAAAGTTTTTAGTAGGTGCCTACTTCTTATTTGAACTTTATCTAAGCTTTAATGGCACACAAGGCGACAATGTTGCTCATCTAGCCCACGTTGGTGGTGCAATTGCAGGAGCCATCATGATTCTTTATTGGCGTAAAACGGATAAGAAAAACTTTTGGTAATGAACGCACAACGAACTTTTACAGAAGAAGTAAAACACCAATTTTATTTTGGTGGTATGACTGTCAAGTTGATTTTTATCAATCTACTAGTTTTTTTATTTGTCGGCTTAGTCTCAGTTCTTGGTGGACTAATGCAGGGAGAATTTAAATCTTTTATTGAGGAATTTAACACAACTGTCTTCGCTTTGGACACTAATATATCTGAAGCTATAGTACAACCGTGGGGTTTAATTACAAGTATTTTTGCGCATTTTAGCTTTATGCATTTGCTTCTTAATATGCTGATGCTGTACTTTGTTGGAAAAGCTTTTGAGCAATTATTTAGTCAAAAAAGACTCTTATATACCTACATTTTAGGCGGACTTCTTGGCGGAATTTTTGAAATCTTAGCGCATACTTTTTTCCCTCTTTTTGCACATGAAACAAAAACAGTGATAGTGGGTGCTTCTGGCTCTGTAATGGCTATTTTTATGGCTCTTGCTTTTTACCGACCAAGCACAGAAGTAAGTTTATTTGGTATTTTTCCGATAAAATTAATCTATCTTGCATGCATCTACTTAGTAATGAATTTATTTTCACTTTCAAAACCAGATGGCACTGCTCATTTTGCCCATATCGGGGGCGCAGTTCTTGGAATAGTGTCGATACAAAATATAAATAGCTCAAAGAATATTATTTCATTATTTGAAAGATTAATACAATCCATAAAAAATATTTTCTCTAGAATTACAAGCAAGAAACAACCGAAATTTACGATCCATCAAGGCGGAAGTGCGCGAGGAGGAGTAAAAACGGATGAAGAATATAATTACGACAAAAAACAAAGACAAATAAAAGTAGATGTTATTTTAGATAAAATTGCTAAATCAGGTTACGAATCCTTATCAAAATCAGAAAAAGAATTTTTATTTAAGCAAAGTCAAGATGGGAAGTAAGTTAATCCGAAGTATAATGCGATTCTCTTCATGGATTAAGATTGCAACAATTATCTGTTTAAGCAGCTTAGTGTTGGCTTATTTATGCCCATTTATTCACCCGAAGACATTTTGGCCTCTACCCTTTTTTGGCTTAGCATATCCGATTATATTTCTTTTCGCCCTCCTATTTTTGATTATTTGGACAATTGCTAAATCAAAGTGGGCTTTGGTCGTATTATTCGTTATCCTTGTAGGAGGTAAACTACATTTTAGAATGGTTTCCTTTGGTTCAGACCCAGAAATATTGCCCTCAAACGAACTTTCTTTACATGTGATGAGTTACAATGTTCGTTTATTTGATTTATACCAATGGACCATGTCTGAAAAATATGAAAATAGAGATGCTATTTTTAAATATATTCAAACCGAAAATCCAGATGTAATATGCTTTCAAGAATTTTATCACCAAGATAAACCTACGAATTTTTCAACTCGAGATGAACTTAGAAAGTTATTAAAAATAAAAGATTATCATGAAAGGTATAGCCACAAACTAAAAGGTAGACAAAATTTTGGAGTGGCAATGTTATCAAAATACCCTATGATTGCAAAAGGAGATGTTGTCTTTAAAGACGAAAACCACAATGATGATAACTATTGTATTTACGCTGATATCGTAAAGAATAAAGATACATTTAGAATCTATAATGTACATCTTCAATCGATAAAATTTAAAAAAGATGATTATGCCGTCTTTGGGGAAGTGCGCGAGCATGCTGAATTTAAAAAATCAAACGTTAGATTGATGTTAGATAAACTAAGAATTGCTTTTCCTAAAAGAGCTGAACAAGCCCTGACAATAGTGGAGCATATTAAAACATCCCCCTATCCAGTGATTATTTGCGGAGATTTTAATGATACACCTTTATCCTATACCTATAATCAATTCAATCAAAAAATGATTGATGCATTTAGAAATTGTGCTTCAGGGATTGGTGCCACATATTCTGGAAGAGTTCCAGCTGGAAGAATCGATTACATTTTCCATTCACAGAACCTGCAATCCGCACAATTTAAAATTCAAGAAGAAATACACAGTGATCACCGCGCAATCTCTTGCAGAATATATAAACCTTAGCAAGAGCTATATATGTTTATTACTTTCCCTCTTTTGAATTTTATTTCTCAAAAAATTACACTTGGAATTTTCATAAATATATCCTATTTTTACATTCAATGAAAAATAAACTTTTTTTTGAAATTTCCTTTTTGGTACTTGTATTTGCCTTTAGCTCATGTAATTCAGATACTACTATTCAAAAGGGAGGTAAATCAATTACAGAGTATGATAATACCCTAAAAATACTTACTAAAAAATGGGTATTAACAGATGGAATATCTGAGGATACACCAACAATGATTATCATGTCACTTGAAAAAAATGGATATTTTATTATTTATGACACTATAATTGACCCTAAATTTGCAGAAGCAGGTATTACTAAAATTCAACCTATTTCAAAAGGGCAATGGAGATATGAGAATAATGAGCTCAGATTAATGCATCTTCTTCCAGAATCTAATAATCCCGAAGTGTTTAAAGTGAAGGAATTAAGTTCTACAAAATTAATTACGGAAGGATCAAATAGTAAAGTACACAAATATACTGCCCAATAAATTTAAAATGTTTATACAAATCAACCCTAACAATATCGATCAACGTTCAATAGATCAAACAATTAAAATACTGAAAAATGGTGGAATCATTATATTTCCAACAGATACAGTTTACAGTATGGGGTGTGATTTAAGAAATAAAAAGGCCTTAAACAATTTAGCTAAATTAAAAGGTATAAAACTAAGTAAAGCTAATTTTTCAATTATTTGCAATGATTTAAGTAATCTGTCAGAATACGTAAAACACATCGACCGACCACTATTTAAGTTATTAAAACATAGCTTTCCAGGACCATTTACATTTATTTTAAATGCTACGAATGAAGTTACAAAAATATTCGACACGAATAAAAAAGAAATTGGTATTCGAATTCCAAACAATAAAATAATATTGGAAATTGTCGCTAGTTTAGGAAATCCCATCGCCACAACTTCTTTGCACAATGATGAAGATACATTTTTAGATTATTTTGCTGATCCAAATGCAATTTTTGAAAAATACGAAGATACTGTAGATATGATTATAGATGGTGGTTATGGTAATTTGGAAGCATCAACTGTAATTGATTGCACGGGAGATGTAGCAAAAATTATCCGGCAAGGAATTGGACAAATTGAGTTATGATTCTAATAATCGATTGTGGGAGTAAGAATACCATCTATATTGAAGAATGTGTAGATCAATTTATGGATTTTGAAACGATTCAAATCCATGCTCTTTCGGATAAAGATCTTAAAAAGAAAAAAGGAATAATTATTTCTGGTGCTCCTTTGCTCATTACAGAAATGGATATGGAAATTTACCTCGATAAAATCTCCTTCATTAAACAAACGACCATACCTGTGCTGGGCATATGTTTTGGTCATCAATTAATTGGACTATCATTTGGTGCTTTTGGATCTAAAATGAAAGATGATCGAGGGACTCAATTAATTGAAATTTTCGAAGAATCCCCCTTATTTGATAAGTTACCCACTGAAATTGAAATGATTGAAGATCATTGTGAATCTATCTCTATCCCCGCAAACTTTAAGTTAATAGCTTCGTCGGATGCCTGTATCAATGAATCAATGCAACATACTTCACTCCCTCTTTTTGGTGTACAATTCCATCCAGAAATTTCTGGGAATCATGGTAGAGTTCTATTCGATAATTTTATTCGCCTTTGTGATGATATCGAATTGAAAGAAAAAGAAAATAAATAACTTTTATCAAAATTATCCTGATCTCAGCCGTTTTAAATATCTAGTACAAAAAAACTAAAAAGGTTTAAAAAGAAGTAGCATTGCAAAATTTTCGACCCTACAACCTTTACCCTAAGTATTGAATAAAACATCCTCCAAACAACAATCCTACTGCACAAAGCAACAAAACAACCCATTGCAATAGAGAAACGGATAATGTGACAGTTGGTTCTGCTAGTTGATCTTTAGAAACAACCGTCATCACTGTTTTTAAGTAATAGTAAATACCAATACCAGAATTAATAATCGCAATGATCACCAACGTAGGATATTGAGCGAATACACTTGAGAAAACTAAATATTTACCAAAGAATCCCACTAAAGGAGGTACACCGGCTAAGGATAATAACGATAAAACAGCTATAAATCCTAAAATTGGATTACGTTTTGCTAAACCTTTAAAAGATTCTAATCGATCTTCTTCGTCATTTAAAATCATAGAAATGACAATCAATGCGATTACTGAGAACCCATACGAGAATAAGTAAAATAGTAAATTCATTTCATTCATTAGGTCTTTTGACAAGATCGTCAACAAAGCATATCCAACATGTGTAATACTGGAATAAGCTAGCAATCGTTTAAATTTAACTTGAGTAAGTGCTGATAAATTACCAACAAACATGGTCACAATTGCCATGCACATTAAAGCGGGTGCCCAGAAGTCGTACAAACCTGTAAAATACATTCCAAATAATTTCATGAAAGCACCGAAAGCTGCTAATTTCACCACTGAAGCCATAAAACCAGTGACAATATTCGGGCTACCTTCATACACATCTGGACTCCAAAAATGGAAAGGCGCTGCTCCCACTTTGAATAAAAATGCACTCATCATTAGTAATATTCCAATAAATAATAAGGAAGAATGATTTTGCTCTCCATTAATCACCATTGCAATTTCATTCAAATTAAAAGATTTGGTAGCACCATAGATCCAAGCGATTCCGAATAACAAGATCCCCGTTGCAAAAGCACCCATTAGAAAGTATTTTAATGAAGCTTCACTTGATTTGATATCTTTTCTTTTCGTACCTGCTAAAATATAGATTGGAATTGATAAAATTTCTAAACCTAAGAAAAACATAAACATATCTGTAAAAGAGAGCATAATCATCGCTCCTGTTAACGAAAAAAGATAAAGAGCTACATAATCACCCGTATGCTCTAATTCTTCTTTAAAAGACTTATAACCTGCCAAAACAGAAAGAAAAGTAAATAAAATCGCAACCAACGAATAAGCAATGGCACTATGATTAAAATCTAGACCTCTATAGCTAGAAAATAAGGTGCAAGGAGTATTCCACTGATTCATTAATAAAACTGCAGCCGTCACCAACCCTACTGAAGCCGTCGCAAGCACATATACAGGTTTCTTTGCAAAAGCGACAAAAAGTGAAATTAAACCACTTAAAAAAATGACAATTAGAGCGTCCATAATTATTTAACTAAAGTATTATTAATTGATTCGATAAGATTGTTTACACTAGGTCCCACAAAATTAATTATTGACTGTGGGAAAACCCCAAATGAAACAATTAGAAGCATAATAATTAAAAATGCCAACCATTCATTCGGTCTCAAATCAGCAAATGGTGCTGGTTTTGGTGCGCCATACATACTCAATTGATAAGCACGCAAGGTATAAACTGCTCCAACGATTAAAGTTGTTCCAGCTATCACTCCAATCATCCAATTATATGAAAAAACACCTTTTAACAATAAGAATTCACCAATAAAACCACTTGATAAAGGAACTGATATCGAGGCTAAAACCAATGCACCAAACATAAATGCAAATCGAGGCGCTACTTTAGCAATTCCTCCTAAATCGCTCAATGTTCTTTTACCTGAACGCTGCTCGATAATATCAGCTGCCAAAAACAAACCAACAGCCACCAAACTATGGTTTCCCATTTGAATAAATACAGCAGTCCAATTATCATGATTGATTAATACAGCTCCAGCAGCTATTAAACCAACGTGACTGATAGATGCAAAGGCGAATAATCGTTTAATATCATTTTGTTTGATGGCCAAAACTCCAGCATAAACTACCCCAATAATTCCTAAGAGAACTACTGGATAGGTCATCTCAGCTAACGCTTCAGGAGCTAGTGGAATCATCCAACGTATCATTCCATACAAAGCCATTTTCAACATTAATGCTGAAAGTAACATCGTTCCAGCCATTGGAGAAGTTGTATACGTATCTGGTTGCCACATATGAAATGGAAACAATGGAATTTTAATAGCAAAAGCAATGAAAAAACCTCCAAAAATCCAGTAAGCCGATTTAGCTGTCAATTCAACCGCCATTAAGTCAGCATGCGAAAAACTAGCTGCACTTGATTTAATTGCAAATAAAGATAACAACATAGCCAATGATCCAACAAATGTGTAAATGAAGAATTTCATTAATGCTGCTTTATTTCCAGGAGCTCCAAACCAAAGAGCAATTAAAAAAACTGGTATTAAGGTTAATTCCCAAAAAATATAGAATAACAGTCCATCAAATGATGCAAATACACCTAATAGGGCTGCTTGCATGAAAAACACCAAAGAAGTGAATGTACGATTAGAAGATAATTCGCGGTTATAATTACTAAGAAGAATTAAGAATGTAATAACGTTTGTTAGAATAATCATAAACAAACTCATTCCATCATAGCCCATTTTAAAAGTTAATCCAAAATTGGTTACATGCTCAGAGGTTATTGCTTCAAACTTAGTACTATTAAATGAAGATACTCGAATACACGCAGCTGCAAGCGATACAAGACTACCAACAAGTGAAAATTGGCGCATAAAATTACTTGGTACAACCAACGCAATTAATGCAAATAAACAAGGTATTAATAAGATTTCCAAAGCTTAAAATTTTAGAAGATAATAAATAACAAATCCGACAATCCCGAAAACCATCCATAAAATATACCAATCAGTTTTACCTGTTTGCATTTTTTTAACCAAATTCCCTGTCAATTCAATCGATTTGGTTGAAACATTTACAATTCCATTTAGAATAAATAGTTCAATAAATTGATGCCCTTTTATCGATAGCCATTCAATTGGACGAACAAAAAGAAAATTATAGATTTCGTCAAAATATAATTTGTTTGCAGAAACCTTTTCCCATCCTTTCAAGTCTTTATCTTCCACCGGAAGGTTAGATTTCTTAACATAAACGAAGTAAGATACAGCTAGAGCTCCCAAACAAACCAAAACAGCAATCACCATCAAAGCAAGTGTTGTTCCACTTTCCATATGTTCGTGCACTACTTTTATCCCATTTGTATTATGTGCGAAGAAATTTGACATCCAATGTGTTCCCTTTTTCAGAAAAATCCCTGGTAAGTTAAGGATACCTCCAAAAACAGAAAGAACAGCTAGGATAACTAACGGAATTGTCATGTTTTTTGGACTTTCATGTAAATGATGTTCCTGATCATGTGTTCCTCTAAATTTACCATGAAATACGATAAAGTACATTCTAAACATATAAAGAGCCGTCATTGTGACACTCAACATTAAAATAAAATATATCATTGGACTGTGCTCAAAGGCGTGACCTAAAATTTCATCTTTCGAATAGAAACCAGACAATAATGGGAAACCTGAAATAGCAAGAGTTCCAATTAAGAAGGTAAGATGAGTTGTGGGAATGTATTTTTTCAGTCCCCCCATCTTACGAATATCCTGTTCGTCAGACATAGCATGAATAACGCTACCCGAACCTAAGAATAACAGCGCTTTAAAGAACGCATGCGTTGTAACGTGAAACATTGCCGCAGTGTATGCACCCATTCCTAAAGCTACAAAAAGCAACCCTAATTGAGAAACTGTGGAGTAGGCTAATACCTTCTTAATATCATTCTGACGCATCGCTATAAAAGCTGCCACGATAGAAGTTGCTAATCCAATGTACAACATAATATCTTGCGTGATCGGCGCATAATCAAACATAAAATTGGATCGAACAACTAAAAAGATACCCGCAGTTACCATCGTTGCTGCATGTATCAATGCTGAAACAGGAGTTGGTCCCGCCATTGCATCTGGAAGCCAAGTAAATAGAGGTATTTGTGCACTTTTACCAGTCGCTCCAATAAACAGACAAATGGTGATCCCAACTATAAATGGGGCATTCAAAGGAATAGAATCAGCGATAACCTTTTTATAAAGTTCTGTATATTCAAGGGTACCAAAATGAGCTAATATTAGAAATAGGCCTATCAATAAACCCAAATCCCCTACTCGATTCATAATGAATGCTTTTCTAGCTGCCAAACCATTCAACATTCCTTTTTGAGCATCGCTGTAATGGAAACCAATTAACAAGTAGGAACAAATTCCTACCCCTTCCCATCCAAAGAAAAGCATGAAGTAGTTTGATCCTAAAACCAAGATTAACATCGCAAAGATGAATAAATTTAAATACGTAAAGAATTTGTAATACCCTTCATCATGACTCATATATCCCATTGAGAATAAATGTATGAGTGCTCCGACACCAGTGATGATTAATACCATCCAAATAGAAAGGTTATCGACTAAGAGTCCAGCATTTAGAGAAAAATTCTCTAATTTCATGATTGTAAATAAATTAATCCGAACAGATTGATCTAATTGAAAGAAAACTGTCAAGGCTAAGAAAAATGAAGTAAATACAGCGATGGTCGCTATCGATCCCGCAATTTTTTTAGACAAATTTCTTCCGTAAATTCCATTAATTATTCCAACAACTAATGGAATTGCAATAATGATGGGTATAAGTTGTTCTACTGACATCTTTAATTAATCTTTAAGTTTATTAAATAACCCAATATCGACCGATCTAGTATTACGGTATATCAAAACTAAAATCGATAAACCTACTGTAGCTTCCGCAGCTGCAACAACCATTATGAAAAAAACAAATAATTGTCCATCTGATTGACCAAAAAAGGTTGAAAATGCTACCAATAATAAGTTAACCGCATTTAACATTAACTCCACGCACATCAAAACGATGATTGCATTTTTACGTATCAAAACACCCACCACCCCGATCACAAAGAGAATGGATGAAAGTACCAGATAGTACTGAATAGATACAGATTCAAAAATAGTTGCTAATACCATGTTACTCTAATTAATTATGAGTTTGTTATTTTTCGTTCTTCTCATTACTGCTATAGGACTTGTTTCTCTCGTTTTGCTAAAAGTACCGCCCCAACAATGGCAGATATAAATAAAACCGAAGAAATTTCAAAAGGAAGAATATACGTTGTAAACAATTCATGACCAAGTACTTTCACTAATCCTACGTTATTAGCAGAATCTGCCGATACTCCAGGCGCTGTGTGAGCTCCTTTACTTAAAGCGGCAACAAACACAACTAATAACGAGCCGCCAGCTATAACTGCTGCTGCTTTCATAGGTATAGAAGTTTTAGGTTCTGTGTCTTTACTCAAATTTAACATCATCAAAACAAAAAGGAATAAAACCATAATTGCTCCAGCATACACAATGATATTTACAATCGCCAAAAATTGTGCGTTCATTAACACGTAATTAGCTGAAATCATGAAGAATGTTACCACGAGATAAAGAATACTTCTCATAGGGTGGTTACTTAAAATAACCATCAAGGCCGAACCAATCGTCAAACCTCCTAAAATATATGCAATTGTTTCTATATTCATATTTCTTTTCTTTTACCAGTCAATTGACGCAATGAAATATCAATTCTATTATTCACATCTTCAACCAAACGATCTTTTCCCATTATAAATTCTTCTCTTTCAAATTGTGGTTCAACAAGTCTATCTGTAAGAAAAATAGCTTCTTTCGGACAAGCCTCTTCGCATAATCCACAGAAAATACAACGAAGCATATTAATTTCATACGTTTCAGCATATTTTTCTTCGCGGTAGAGTGACTCTTCCCCTTTTTTTCTCTCACCAGCAATCATCGTAATTGCTTCAGCTGGACAAGCTACTGCACATAATCCACATGCCGTGCAATTCTCTCTACCATGCTCATCACGTTTTAAAACATGTTGACCTCTATAAACAGGAGCAAAAACTTTTCTCTCCTCAGGATATTTTAGCGTATTATTCTTTTTAAAAAGGTGCTTAAAAGTGATAACCATCCCTCCAAAAATGGCTGGTAAATACAATTTCTCAAGAAAACTCATTTTCTTGTTAGAAACCATTTTACTTCTATTTGTTAAACTTTGCATAGTTCAGTATCTTGAGATAAATTAATTAAACCAACCTTCCCAAAGGGCGATTACAACAGCTGTTATCAATAAATTAATCAAAGCTATAGGAATCATTTTTTTCCATCCTAAGTGCATTAATTGATCATATCTAAATCTAGGGATGGTCCATCTCACCCACATAAATACAAATATGAAAAACAGAATTTTAATAAAGAAAGCAGCTACACACATAAGAGCTAACCAGTTTCCTGAAAACGCATCCATTCCCGGAAAATTATATCCTCCGAAGAATAATACAGCGATTACGGCTGAGGAAATAAACATGTTCGTATACTCAGCAAACAAGAAAAAACCCAATTTCATAGAACTGTATTCCGTATGATATCCTCCAATTAACTCACTTTCACATTCTGCTAAATCAAAAGGAGCTCGGTTACATTCAGCTAATGCACATACAAAAAATATGATAAAAGCTACTGGCTGTTTAAAAACAAACCAATTTATACCATGCTGAGCTTTCACGATATCATCTAACGCTAAACTTCCGCTCAATAACACAATTGTGATTACTGAAATACCCATTGCTAATTCGTAGGATATCATTTGAGAGGAAGCACGAATCGCGCCAAACAATGAAAATTTATTATTGGATGCCCATCCTCCAATCATAATACCATACACTCCAATAGATACAAATCCCATAATAAACAGAATTCCAATATCAACGTTGGCAACTTGAAGTTGAATATCTCTTCCAAATGCATAAATATTTGGTCCCCACGGTATAACAGAACTTGTTATTAAAGCAACAAACATGGCTATTCCTGGAGCTATTATAAACAACCATTTATCCGCATTTACGGGTGTAAAATCTTCCTTGAAAAACATTTTCCCTCCATCTGCCAATGGTTGAAGAATTCCCCAAATCCCTGCTCTATCTGGTCCAACACGATCCTGAAACCAAGCTGCGACTTTTCTTTCCAAATACGTTGAATACATCGCGATTACTAAAGAAATAGTAAACAGTAAAACAACTAAAATCAGTTTTTCAAAAAACAATCCTGTATCCATTATTCTATATTTTTAGTTGCGTTTTTCAAAGGATTTGGCTTTTCGTAATGACCTTGTGAGATTACTGAATGGCGATCAATGTGACGCGGTCCTTCAATATTCCAATTACTTACATCCTTTTTATCAAAACGGCACTCATTGCAGATCCAATTTGGTTTTCCATCTTCCACTTCTACTTCACCGTATTTATCTTGACGAACAGAAACTCTATAAACTTGTTTACCAAACATCCATACAACTGCTTTTCCTGAACATTTCTTGCATTCGCATGAAGCATTCATTGGATTTAAAAACCAAATACGACTTTTGAAACGAGAACTTTTGTCAGTTAATGCTCCAACAGGACAAACATCGATCATATTACCAGAAAACTCATTATCCACTGCTTTCTCAATATACGTGCTTATTTCAGTGTGATCTCCACGATGCAATGCACCATGAACACGTTGGTCAGTCAATTCATTGGCCACATGCACACATCTATAACACAAAATACATCTGTTCATATGTAACTTTATGTTTTCACCTATATCTATTGGTTCAAATGTTCTTTTTTCTTCTTCATAACGAGACCCTTCCTTACCATGAGAAAAACCTAAATCTTGCAGATCACATTCACCTGCTTGATCACAAACTGGACAATCTAAAGGATGATTGATCAATAAAAACTCAACAACAGCTGCGCGATTTTCTATCACCTTTTCGCTTGTTCTATTTTTAACAATCATTCCATCTTGAACGGTCGTTGAACAAGAAACCATCAATTTTGGCATTGGACGAGGATCCTTTGTTGAACCAGCAGCAATTTCTACTAAACAAGTACGACATTTCCCTCCAGTTCCTGGAAGAGAACTATAGTAGCACATTGCTGGAGGAACGATATCACCACCAATCATTCTAGCAGCGTTCATAATTGTAGTTCCTTCGGCTACTTCTATTTCTATATCATCAATTGTGACTTTGATCATAATTGTATTTTTATAAAGTTATTGATGGCGTTTTAAGCATTCCATAATTTCTAGTAATTGCATCATTGGGATGCGTAACATGCCATTCGAATTCTTCACGGAAATGACGAATCGCTGCAGCAACTGGCCATGCAGCAGCATCACCTAATGGACAAATTGTATTACCTTCTATTTTCTTATTAATTTCAGCTAATAAATCGATATCACGCATATTCCCTTTTCCAGTTTCTAAACGGTGCAGAACTTTCTCCATCCAAGAAGTACCTTCTCTACACGGAGAACATTGTCCACATGATTCATGCGCGTAAAAGCGAGCAAAATTCCATGTGTTACGAACGATACATTGATCTTCATCAAAAACAATAAATCCTCCAGATCCTAACATCGAACCCGAAGCAAAACCGCCATCTGATAAACTTTCATAACTCATATATCTTCTTTCACCAGCTGCAGTGCTCGTGATTAAATGCGCAGGCAAAATTGGCACAGAAGATCCTCCAGGAATTAACGCTTTCAGTTTTTTTCCATTGGCAATACCTCTACACCACTCGTCTCCGTAAATAAAATCTTCCACAGACAAGCCTAATTCAATTTCATAAACACCTGGTCGAGCTATATTACCGCATGCTGAAATCAGTTTTGTTCCAGAACTTTTTTCCGTTCCAATTTTTAGGTATTCATCCGCACCAATATTAATAATTGGAACCACTGCACAAATACTTTCAACGTTATTTACTACCGTTGGGCAACCATATAATCCTTTTACTGCTGGGAAAGGCGGTTTCATTCTTGGGTTTCCTCTTTTTCCTTCCAAAGACTCCAATAATGCAGTTTCCTCTCCACAAATATAAGCACCACCTCCTGGCGCAACATGTAAATCTAAATCATAACCAGAACCTAAGATATTTTTCCCTAACCAACCTTTCGCGTAGGCTTCAGCAATTGCTTTTTCAAGAATATCTAATACAAACATATATTCCCCACGAATGTAGATATAAGCAGTATTCGCACCTAAAGCATAACTTGAGGTAATCATTCCTTCCACCATCAGATGCGGAAGTTTTTCCATTAAGAATCTATCTTTAAAAGTACCTGGCTCACTTTCATCTGCATTGCAAACTAAATATCTTGGAACACCTTCAGGTTTTGCTAAAAATGACCACTTCATTCCTGTTGGAAATCCAGCTCCTCCTCTACCTCTTAATGCAGATTTTTGAACTTCTTCCACAACTTCTTGAGCAGACATTGTTTTTAAAGCCTTTTCAACGGATTTATAACCACCATGATTGCGGTAAACATCGTATGTTTCAATACCAGAAACGTCAATGTGTTCTAAAAGTAATTTTCTCCCCATTAGTTCTGATTAATTGAAGATGAATATTTTGCACGGTAATGATCCATTAATTCGTCTACTTTCGCAGGCGTTAAATGTTCGTGATATACTTTACCACATTGCAGCATTGGACCATATCCACACGCTCCTAAGCACTCTGCTGTTTTCAAAGTAAACATACCGTCAGCACTTGTTTCACCAACTGCAGAAATTCCTAATTTCGATTTGATATAGTCAATAATTTCATCACTTCCCACCAACATACATGGACCTGTTCGACAAACTTCAAAGACAAATTTACCTGTTGGTTTCAAGTTGAACATCGTATAAAAAGTAGCTACTTCATATACTTCTATTGATTGAATATCCAACAATTCAGCAACGTAATCCATTGTTTCAGGACTTAACCATCCACCAAATTCTTCTTCTGCAATGTGCAAAACTCTAAGAATAGCACTTTTCTGTTTTCCTTCTGGAAATTGTTTGATTACTCCTTGCACTTCAGTCAATTTTTCAGGACTAAAAGGAGGTCTTTTTGCTTGGGTTTCTAATGTACTAATCATATCTATGCGTCCAATTCTCCAGCAATTACGTTCATACTACTCAATGTCAAAACGGCATCACTAATAGTTTGACCAATAATCATTTCTGGGTATGCTTGATAATAAATAAAACAAGGGCGACGGAATTGTAAACGATACGGTGTACGTCCTCCATCACTTATTAAATAAAATCCTAATTCTCCATTTCCACCTTCTACGGATTGATAGACTTCTCCGACTGGAACAGGCGTTTCACCCATAACAATTTTAAAATGGTAGATTAATGACTCCATTTTTTCGTAAACATCGTCTTTTCTTGGAAGATAAAACTCAGGGACATCCGCTTTATAATCACCTTCAGGCATTTTAGCTAATGCTTGTTTGATAATAGACAAACTTTGACGAATTTCTTCTTGACGAACCTGAAAACGATCATATGTGTCACCATTTGAACCCACAGGAACGATAAAGTCAAAATCTTCGTAAGAACAATAAGGATTCATAACACGAACATCGTAATCAACACCTGCTGCTCTTAAATTTGGTCCTGAAAATGAATATTCCAAAGCTCTTTCACCCGAAATTGGACCTGTACCAATCGTACGATCCATAAAAATCCGGTTACGAGAAAGTAAATTATCAAATTCAGTAAAAACCTTAGGAAAATCTTTTAAAAAGGTATCTAATTTTGTGTAAAAAGTCGCTGAGAAATCTCTTTCAAAACCACCAATACGACACATATTAGTTGTTAAACGAGCACCACAAACTTCTTCAAACAATTCGTAAATTGCTTCACGCTGTTGAAATAAATACGTAAATCCTGTCAAAGCCCCTGTATCAACACCAACAACTGAGTTACAAATCAAATGGTCATTAATTCGAGCTAATTCCATTATGATGACACGCATATAATCCACACGTTTCGGAACTTCTATCCCAATTAGCTTTTCCATTGTTAATGCCCATCCAATATTATTAATTGGAGAAGAACAGTAGTTTAACCTATCCGTTAAAGTATTTATTTGGTTGTATGGTCTTCGTTCAGCTAACTTTTCAAAAGCACGGTGAATATATCCAACGGTTTGAACCGTGTCTAAAATTTTCTCCCCGTCAATCGTTAAAACATTTTCAAAAATACCATGCGTAGCAGGATGCGTAGGCCCCAAGTTTAGCGTTGCTAAGTCACCATCAATTGTTTCTTTCGACAAAAGACCTTCGCTATACTCTTGCTTTACTATTTCTTTTATTTTGTTGTCCATAACAGTATCTTTAAATTACCTTCCAAAGTAGCGGTCATCTTTATCTTCTCTGGTAGCATCTTCCAATTGAAATTCCTTTCTCATTGGAAAATAATCCATACTATCTTCATTTAATATTCTAACTAAATTTGGATGCCCATTAAATTTCACTCCAAAGAAATCAAAGGTCTCTCTTTCCATCCAATTTGCTCCAGCATAAATATCAGTAATTGAAGCGATAGTAGGGTTATTCGTAGAAATATATGCTTTCAATCGAATACGGAAATTATTTACCAAACTATGAATATGATATACAACTGCTAATTCACGCCCCTTATCTTCTGGATAATGAACCGCTCCTAATACAGTTAAATAATTAATCTGAAGCGTAGCTTCTTTCTTTAACCAATCAATAATTGAATGAGCATCTGCTGCAGGAACCTCAATCGTTAATAAATTATAGGGTGCAGAAAACTCACCGATCTTTTCAGCGAAAGTATCTTTTAATTTCGCAAAAACATCTTCATTTGTTAACTTACTATTAGTCATTTGCGTCAATATTAAAAGTTTTTAACATCTCTTTATATTCGGATGAATTTCGGCGACGTAATGATTCATGCTTTACTAAATCATGAATTTTAATAACAGCATCAATTAATTGTTCTGGTCTAGGAGGACAGCCGGGAACATACACGTCCACCGGAATTACTCTATCAATTCCTTGCAATACACTGTACGTATCAAATATACCACCACTCGAAGCACAAGCTCCCATGGCAATAACCCATTTAGGCTCTGACATTTGCTCGTATACTTTTTTTAGTACTGGTGCTAATTTTTTAGAAATAGTTCCAGCCACGATCAATAAATCAGCTTGACGAGGAGAAAATGACATACGCTCCATACCAAAACGAGAAAGATCGTAATTACTTCCCATCGTTGCCATAAATTCAATTCCACAGCAAGAAGTTGCAAAAGGTAAAGGCCACACTGAATTCGCTCTTGCTAGTCCAATTGCTTTATCTAACATTGTTAATTGGAAACCTTGACCGTTAATTGTTTCCACATCGTGGTCTACTTTTACTTCTATTTCTCCCATTCTAGTGCTCCTTTTTTAAGTACATAGATAAATCCAATCAAGAAAAAAGCAACGAACATAATCACTGCTAAAAGCCCCTCTAATTCCAACGCTTTAAAATTCACAGCATAGGGATAAAAGAAAATAACTTCAACATCGAATAAAACGAATAAAATAGCTGTCAAAAAGTATCTAACGGACACTGGAAAACGAGCATTTCCTTCTTGCTCAACGCCACATTCAAAATTTGCATCCTTTGTTTTCGATTTTAATCTTGGTCCCAAGAAATGAGTCCCAAACAATACTGCCACCACAAAACCCATGGCTACACCAGCCTGAATAAGGATTGGTAAATAATCATTTGCAGTTGTCATAATATTATTTTTTAAATATTAACATGATAAGCGCGCAAATTTAGAGAATTTTAACTTACTAAACTCATTTTTTTTGTTTTTATATTCGAATTTTTAGCACACGTTTTTTTATCGCTTAGAAGTTAGATATATAGAGCGCTTTTATGAATAAAAAGTAAATAATAATTCACTGTTAGTAAAATTCTTAAATATCCCTTTTTTTCAAAAAAATCATCCATCTTCTTTTCTATCTTTGTTGTTTAAAGACATTAGATTTTTAGACTATAGACACATAGACTAAAATAAACACATTTTCAATGAGTTATTTAGACGAGTTAAATCAAAATCAGCGGGAGGCTGCAGAAAATATTTACGGTCCAACAATGGTGATTGCTGGTGCGGGCTCAGGAAAAACTAGAGTTTTAACATTTCGTATTGCCTACATGTTAGAACAAACAATCGATCCTTTCAATATCATGGCTTTGACATTCACCAACAAAGCTGCTCGAGAAATGACCGATCGAATTGGGAAAATTGTTGGTTCTGGTGAGGCTAGAAATATTACTATGGGAACTTTTCATTCAGTTTTCTCTAGAATATTGCGCTTTAACGCAGATCGCTTAGGATATCCAACCAACTTTACAATTTACGATACACAAGATTCAAAAAGTCTATTAAAAGAAATTGTAAAAGGCTTTGGTTTAGATGAGAAAATTTATAAACCAAGTATGGTTCTTGGACGTATTTCTACTGCGAAAAATAACTTAATTTCTCCTGAAGCATATGCGCAAAATAATGAAATACTGGAAGAAGACCGACAAACCAAAAGACCTGAATTAGCTCGTATTTATGCTAGTTATGCCAATCGATGTTTCAAATCTGGCGCTATGGATTTTGATGATCTTTTGTATCAAACAAATGTGCTTTTGAGGGACTTTCCGGATGTACTTTCTTACTATCAACAAAAATTCAAATACATATTGGTCGATGAGTACCAGGATACAAATTATGCGCAATATCTGATCGTTAAAAAATTAGCTGCTGTCTATGAAAACATCTGCGTTGTTGGAGATGATGCACAAAGTATTTACTCATTTCGGGGAGCAAACATTCAAAATATTTTAAATTTTAGAAAAGATTATCCTGACTTCAAAATGTTCAAACTTGAGCAAAACTATCGAAGCACAAAAAACATTGTGGAAGCAGCGAATGGAGTGATTGCTCGTAACAAAGACCAAATTCATAAGAACGTTTGGACAGACAATGTTGAAGGAGATAAAATCAACGTTATGCGAAGCCTAACTGATAATGAAGAAGGAAAAGTAATTACCAACAAAATTTATGATTTAAAAACGGGTAATGGTTTATCATTCAATGATTTTGCTATTCTTTATCGTACAAACAAACAGTCAAGAGCATTTGAGGAATCTATGCGAAAATTGAATATTCCCTACAAAATATACGGTGGATTATCTTTTTATCAACGCAAAGAAATAAAAGATATTCTAGCTTATTTCAGATTAACGACTAATCCCCGGGATGAAGAGGCTTTAAAACGCGTTATTAATTATCCGTTGAGAGGAATTGGTAAAACAACTTTTGAAAACATCGTTATTGCTGCCAATCAATTCAATGTTAGTATTTGGGATGTAATTTGTGATTTCACTTCCTATCCGGTGGCTTTAAATCAAGGTGCTCGTACTAAAATTTATGAGTTTGTCACAATGATCAAAAGTTTTGGTGCACAACTTGAATCAATGAATGCCTTTGAGTTAGCTAAACTGATCGCTAAATCATCTGGTATACTAAAAGACTTGCACGCTGAAAAAGACAAAGGGCCTGAAGAAATAGAACGCTATCAAAATATCGAAGCACTTTTGGCTGGTATAAAAGAATTTACGGTTTCTCAAGGGGATGATCAATCCAAACTTCTCTCTGAATTTATGGTGGATGTAGCTTTGTTGACAGACGCTGATCAGAAAAATGATGATGAAGTAAACCATGTTACTTTAATGACAATTCACTCTAGCAAAGGATTAGAATTTGAACATGTGTTTCTTGTTGGACTGGAAGAGAATCTATTTCCTTCTCAAATGTCCTTGCATTCGAGAACAGATCTAGAAGAAGAACGTCGTTTATTTTATGTAGCTGTTACGCGTGCCAAAGAATCTTGCACCTTGTCATTTGCTACGTCACGTTTTATTTGGGGGAATTTAGTCACTGCAGAACCAAGCCGATTTATTGATGAAATAGATAAAAAATATCTAAATTTTGTCGTAACTGAAAGAGCTGGAGGAAGATCGCTAAATTCTCGACCGTCTGGATTTGATAAACCGTATATTGGCGGATTAAATAAAACAGTTAGCGCACCCGCAGGGATGAAATCTGTAAGTCAAAGTGCTTCCTCTCCTGGGAAAGGAGATTCGTTAAGCCTGGATCTTAAAGTTGGATATAATGTAAAACACGAATTATTTGGAGTGGGAAGAATTACGGCTATAGAAGGACAAGGAAGTGATAAAAAAGCAACTATTTTTTTTCCTGGAAAAGGTGCAAAAACATTATTATTGAGGTTTGCAAATTTAACTATTGTAGAAGGTTAACAAAGTACATTTCTTAAAATGGATAGCCGATACCAAAGCTTATATGAGGTGAAAATGGTGTAGAATCTAATCTACTTGCATCTTGTTGCAATGTGGGACTTGAATTTATCATATCAGCAATCTCTTGATGATAGGCATGTTGTTTTTGAAAAACCCACTTTTCTCCATTGGGTAATGCAGGATTATTCAAAGGAAAACCAAAATCAAATCTAACCAAGAAAAAATCAAAATCCATCCGTACCCCAATTCCTGCAGCGACAGCAATTTCTTTGTACCAATTTGAAGAAAATTTACCACCTGGACGACTTGGATCTTCTCTCAATGTCCAGATATTACCTCCATCAACAAAGAAGGCAGCTTTAAAAAAATCAGTAATTTGAAAACGATATTCGGCAGATCCTGAAAGTCTTAAATCACCAACTTGAATATTTGTACCATTTGTATCTAAATAATACTTATACGAACCTGGACCTAAACTAAACGCCTTCCACCCTCTCACATCATTGGATCCTCCTCCAAAAAAACTGTAGTCATAAGGCATTGATGTTTTTGAATTGCCGTAGGTCATTCCCATTCCAACTAAAGCTCTCATATTGACACTTTTCTTTTTACCGAGTGGATGAGAGTAAATAACAGTATTATCTACCTTTGAAAACTGAGCATAGACCAAACCATTCACTCTATAACTTCCTTTATAAAGTCCTGCTGTGTCAGCTACTTGAAAATTTTTAAATGCCGATAAAAGACTTCCAGCAATGTCAAAAGTACCTAAATAGTAAAAAGAAGATTTTAATTTACGATTTTTTTTATCTTTATCTCTGTATTCAAAGGACACCTTCCAATCCTGCCAAATAAATTGATTACTAAAGGCATTGCTATAAAACGGGTTATTCATTGTCTTTAATTTACTCTCAAAAATGTCAGATTTCTGAATATTAATAAATTTTATCGCTGAAATTCCGGGTAATCCCATTTTAACAATTTGCGTATTATTTATCTCATATTTCCAGGTCGAATTTATTTGAAAACTTTCTTTTACAAAATCCGTTCTTTGTTGAAAACTGTAGGCAGTTGAAAAAATAGTTTTTGCTAATCGTGTTTTATTCGTTGTAGGTTTTTTTATTAATAATAATCCTGGTAACTCCAAATTTATTGATGGACCAATTTCAAACTGATAAAATTTTTCAATAGCATCTTTAGAATTTGAATAATCTCCACTACTTTCAAATATTGCAGGAACTGCTTGAATGCTCGTGTTTAATCCAAAAGTCAATTTTTCTCCATTCCTAAACAAATTCTTATTCATATAATTCATTCCAGCTGAAACCCCTAGAAAGCCACTGGAAGTTGTGACCCTTGGTTCGAAGCTGAAAGATCCTTTTTTAGCAGGAGTTAAATAATAATGAACGACTAAAAGATTAGAGTCTTGAATTTCATCTATTTCAATTTTTATGGTCTGAAATAGACCTAATTGCAATAATCTAGAATGGGTAATTTCTTGCTTTGTTTCTGTCCACAAAGTTCCTTTTTCTAATAAATTTTGAGCTTCAATAATCTTAGGTGATAAAAAAAGCTGTCCATTGAATAAAAAATAAGCAGACCTATTGAGCGCAATAGAATTTGATTTACGTTGTTTGATATCCTGATAAAGTAATGTATCTAAGGTGGGAAAAATTTTAGAAGTCAATGACAATCCCTTACTATTTAGCATTTGTGAGAAATCTCCTATAAACATTGAAGAATCAAGGATATGAAAGTAAACATCCTTCACCATCATTTGTTGATTTTTTTTATAAATAATACTATCGTTGAAAGATTTTAAAGCAATCATCCGATCTTTAAATTCAATCCGAATGGTTACTTTATTATCCGCTTTACTCGTATCTGCCTCATAAAAAATATACGATGGACTAAAATCAAATAATCCCTGATCCTTCATTTCTCTTGCAACAGAATATCGAAAATTATCTAAATCATTAATATCAAACGGTTGCCCAATTAAATCATTATTTTCTTTTTTTATATAATTAGAATAGATACCAGTAACTAAATCATTATCCGACTTTACATAGACCGAATCAATTATTTTTCTTTCATTAGGCTCAATTTTGTAGGTAACGATGGCTTTTTTATTCTTCCTATAATCGACATTCCCACTCACATTGCTAGAATAATAACCTTTCTTTCTCAGATACGACCCAATTTGTTCCACTGATTTGTTGAATAACAAACTGTCAAAAATCACTGGTTCTTCTCCAATCTTATACTTTAACCACTCTTTCAAGAACATATTTGGTTCTAGAGTATCTTTCAATTGTATCGTTTTTTGGGTGTAATACGTTTTATTTTTTTTCCGTGCTTTCTCTATTCTTCTTGCATTGATAGAGTTTTGAGCAGTAATTTTCTCTTGATTCTCCGAACGAATTTTAATATTGTCTTTATTTCTTTTCACTGCCACTTTGGAAGAATCAATGCAATTAAAAATAAAAAGATCAACTTTCATTCCTATCATTCGCTTGTTTGCTTGCTGCTTAATAATCTCGATTATTTCATCATTATTTATCGAACCTTTATCTAATTCGACAATGTTCTTTTTTAGCAAATAATGGTCATTCGAAACAAACTTCGTAGATTTACAACTCACAAGAAGTAACAAAGCGGCAAGTAAACGATATATGTATTTAAAATGTATCAATAGTGTAAATTGAGTTACAAAAATAATAAAAAGCAACGGTGCAAAGTATATCAAAGAACAAGATAAAATGGATTCGTTCACTTCAACAGAAAAAATTTAGAGATGATTTAGGTTTATTTGTTGTTGAAGGCGAGAAAATGGTCAATGAAGCATTGGAAAGCAACGAATATGAAGTTGTTTTTCTTTGTCTTACAAAATCGAGTATTATTATTTCTAAAAACTTAAATCATGAAGTCGTTTTGGTTTCAGAGGAGGAATTAAAGTCCATTTCTTCCTTAAAAAACCCAAATAAGTCACTTGTTGTGCTAAAAATACCCGCTCAAAAAGTCGTGAAAACAGAGTTCAAAATTGCTTTAGATGGAATTCAAGATCCGGGAAACATGGGGACCATTTTGCGTTTAGCAGATTGGTTTGATGTCAAAGAAATAATATGTTCTAAAGATACAGTCGATATTTACAATCCAAAAGTGGTGCAAGCAAGTATGGGAGCTATTTTTAGAATAAACGTGCTTTATTGCGATTTACCTAGCTATCTTTCAAAAACGAAAGAACCTATTTTCGGAGCTTTATTGGAAGGCGAAAATATTTACAAAAAAACTGTGCAACCAAAAGGAATATTAATCCTTGGTAATGAAGGGAATGGGATTTCAGAAGAAGTAATTTCTCTTGTTAATCAACCAATCACAATTCCTCGTTTTGGGAAAGCTGAATCTTTGAATGTTTCTGTTGCCGCTGGGATTTTGTTGTCAGAGTTTTTTAGAAACGACAGTGCTGTGTAATTTTTAACCACAGAGTACCAGTGTTAAAAAATAGAGTTTCACTGATTTTTTTTTAAAAAAACTAACAACAAAGAACTCTGAGCAACTCTGTGCTAATCCTCTGTGCAATCTGTGGTTAAAAAATCAGACACCTAATTGTCGCATCCCTTCCCCCAAAACCATCGAAACAGCATTGGCCAAGTTAAAACTCCTTACTTTTCCAGGAAATGGAATTTTAACGATATTTTCCTTAAATTGATCTATTATTTCAGAAGCCAATCCTTCCGCTTCTTTGCCAAAAATCAAGTAGTCTCCAGCTTTTAAATCCACTTTATAAAATGATTTTTCTGCTCTTGCCGAGAAAAAATAAATAGCAGATTCAGGGTTAATCGTCTTCACCCATGCTTCGAAATTATCATGGTGACAAATTTCTAGATCTGGCCAATAATCTAACCCAGCGCGCTTCACTCTCGAATCAGTAATTTCAAATCCTAAAGGGTGAACCAAATGTAATCGGCTTTTTGTTGCGACACACAATCTTCCAATATTACCAGTATTATTAGGTATTTGCGGTTCCACTAACACAATATTGAAATTTAATTGATCATACTTATCGACTACATTCATTGTTCTGATTTTAATTTAATCGCAGCAACACATTTCATTCCGTCAATGGCTGCTGAAATAATTCCTCCTGCATATCCAGCTCCTTCAGCACAAGGATAGAGTCCTTTTGCATCTGGATGTTCTAATGTCACTTCGTCTCTTGGAATTTGAACGGGTGAAGATGTTCTCGATTCTGGCGCATGCAAAACTGCATCATTCGTCAAGAATCCATTCATTTTTTTACCGAATTCTATAAATCCTTTTTTTAATCGCTTAGAAATAAATGGGGGTAAAATAGTATTCAAATCAACACTTGTTATTCCCGGTAAATACGATGACCTGGGGAAAGAAGTAGAAACTTTTCCATCTATAAAATCTTTTAAACATTGCGCTGGAACTTTTTGTGTTTTACCTGCTGCCTCCCAACATTTCTTTTCCACAGATTTTTGAAAATCTAATGCAATAAAAGGATTTTCTTTTGTGTAATTTGGCAAATCTTCTGGATTTACTGTCACAACAATTCCTGAATTAGAATAGGGATTATTCCTTTTCGATGGAGACCAACCATTTGTAACAACTTCTCCTTCAGAAGTCGCACAGGGGGCAATAATCCCACCAGGGCACATACAAAATGAATACACTCCTTGCCCATCAATTTGGGTCACCAAAGCATACGATGCAGGGGGCAAAAAATCGTCACTTAATCTTCCTGAATATTGAATTTTGTCGATAATTTCTTGAGAATGCTCTACTCTAACTCCTAATGCAAAAGATTTCGATTTTAATTGCAAGCCTTTTTTATGCAATAATTCAAAAATATCTCTTGCGGAATGTCCAGTTGCTAAAATTACATTTTCGAACTTTCTAAGTGTTTTTGAATTAATTTCAATACCTTTTATTTCTCCTTTTTCAATCAATAAATCAGTCAATTTCGATTCAAAATGTACTTCACCTCCGCAGTTGATAATTTCCTCCCTCATCGCAACAATTATTTGAGGCAATTTATTGGTTCCAATATGTGGGTGCGCATCTACTAAAATATCATCGTCCGCACCAAAATGAACAAACCACTTTAAAGCTTTTAAAACATCTCCTCTTTTTTTTGAGCGTGTATATAATTTTCCATCTGAATACGTGCCAGCTCCTCCTTCGCCAAAACAATAATTAGACTCACCATCTACGATTGATTCTTTATTCAATTTTGCTAAATCTCTTCTACGCGACCGAACATCTTTTCCTCGTTCAAATACTACTGGCTTCAGGCCTAATTCAATCGCGTGCAATGCAGCAAATAAGCCCGCTGGACCAGCACCAATAATAGCTATTTCATTTGAATTACTGACGTTTTTGGGTAAATAGGCGATTTCAGAAAGAACTGCTTCACCATCTAAATAAACTTCAAATGAACAATTTATTTTTATAACAGACTTCCTAGCATCAATCGAACGTTTTCTCCAAATAAATTGAAAATCGTTTGATTCAATATTTAATTGATCCTTGATTCTATTTTTTAGAAAAAGGTCATTTTTTGCTTGCTCAGGTGATACCTGAAATTGAATTATTTGACTCATTATCCTTCAAAAATAAAAGAAAACCAAAGCGTGTTATTAATTAACTTGTCAATTGGTTTAGAAATCTCAGTGTTGTCTTGAATAAATGAATTATTAAATCCAGTTGAATATTTCACTTCAATACCGAGCTTAAAGTAAGGAGCAAAAAATTCTACTCCTGCGCCAATTTGTCCTTCATAATCTTTCTTTTTTATTTTAATAAAGGGATCTACCGTATTTTGACTTGCTTTCTCTAATGATTGCAAATCTAAGGTAAACTGAGCTCCCGCTAATAAATAGGCAGCGAAATTGTTTACTCTCAGCGTTCTAAATTGAAGCATTACTGGAAAATTTAAATCGGTTGATCCAATTCGTTCTTCAAGTAAAATTGGTTTCCCTTTAGGATCTGGATTGACAAACGAGTAATTTAAAACACGCTCTTGAAACGATAATGTTGGAATAAAACGCAAACGAACAACAGGAGTTCCTAAACTCATTGTTGAAACGATGCCCACCTGCCCACCTGGAGTACTTTTACTTGTTAGAGATATTAATCCATTTTTTGAATAGGCATCAACATTCTGATATACTATAAAATCGCTCTTATTTCCACCAAGCATGAAACCAAAATGCAAAAAATGTTCATCATAATGCTTATAATTCTCTGGTTTTTCCTTCTGGGCAATCAACAACACTGGAAAAAGGCCAAAAGTAAAAATAAAAAAAAGTTTCATAGATACTGAAACGTTGACTTTAGTCCTATATTGTTCAACCCCTATTTTCATTCCTATTTCGTACCACTGTAAATCGTTGCGATGCCTCCTGAAACTAATTGGGAAGTGACATTTTGATACCCTAATTTTGTCAAAATATCAGTAAATTCTTTCCCTTCCGGAAACGCAGCAATCGACTCTGGTAAGTAGGCATATGCCTTTTCATCTTTAGAAATTCTTTTTCCAAAGAAAGGAATGATATATTTTGAAATAAAACCATATCCCTGTTTGACTGGAAATTTCTTTGGTTTAGAGAATTCTAAAATAATTACTTTCCCTTTTGGTCGGATTACTCGAAGCATTTCAGCTAAACCAATTTCTAAATGCTCAAAGTTCCTAACCCCAAAACCAACTGTAAGTCCATCAAAATAATTATCTTCAAATGGTAAATCCTCAGAATCTCCAAGTTGCAAAGTGATGATTTTATCAAATTTTCTGTCGACCATTTTTTTACGACCGACTTCTAACATCCCTTGCGAAATATCAATACCAAAAATCTCAGTTGGATTTAATTTTAAAGAAGCAATAGCAAAATCTCCTGTTCCAGTGGCAATATCTAGAATTTTTTTTGGTTGAATTTCACGAAGCATATTAACAGCCTTTCTTCTCCAAATTTTATCTATTCCTAAAGATAAAAAGTGGTTTAGAAAGTCATATTTTTTGGAAATATTATCAAACATTTCCGCCACTTCTTCTTTCTTTGATTTATCTGAATTACCGTATGGTTTAACTTCTACTCTGCTCATAATAATTAGTGTTTATTCTTTTATTTTAATGAATGTATATTGTTCTCCACCTTGCTTAAGAATAAAAGATTTTTCGCTTGGGTTGAATTCAAAATATGCTTTCACTTCTTCTGAACAAAACTTATTAATATCGGAAACTTCAAGAGGAAACATTGGTTGTCCAGAACCTTTTGCTTGTAATATATTACCATCTTTTGAAATAGTAATTTTTAATTTAATTTTTTTTGAGGAATATTCACCTAAATATTGATCTAATTGATCCGAAGTTATAGTGAAATTAGAAAATATTGGTATTTCAAATTGCTTTTCAAAAACTGCACTTAATACAGAAATGGAAATTTTATTATTATCATAATTCGTTCCGTTTGAAGTTAATGCATAGGAAATGTCTCCATCATTAAAATAGCAAAAATTTGAACTAAAACCATCAATTCCCCCATTATGTCCAAAACCTATTTTGTTGTAAAAAGGTATTTGAAATAAACCAATCCCGTAATTATCCTTTAAAGTTTTCATAATTTCTAAACTCTCTCTTTTTAAAAGTTTTTCATGAAATAAAGCATTTGCAAATTTAACTAAATCACTAGGGGTTGAAATTATCGCTCCTGCTCCTATTGGAATTGAAGAATCTGTTTCTGGCGCCAACATCCAATTTCCAGAATAAAAATAATAAGATTTACATTCATTTTGTTCTGTGTTGATCTTACCAAAAACATATGTATTTTTCAATTCTAACGGTTTTACAATATACTCTTGAAGTATTTCGGAATATGATTTTAAAAAAGTTTTTTCAAGTATAAAACTTAAAAGTACAAAGTTTGAATTACTATACTCAGCTTTACTATCAGGCTTGAAATCATTACCACCTTTTGTGATAATTTCAATCATTTGTTTTTCTGTTTTAGATTGATTGTTCCATGTCAAATAGTCTTTATCAGATGTAAAATTATGAATACCACTTCTGTGACTTAATAACAATTTAATTGTTATTTTTTTTGAATTTTTAATGGAAGGGAAAAAATTTTCAATTGTTTGATTTAGATCAATTTTATTTTCTTCAACTGCTTTTAAAATTAAAATAGTTGTAAATGTTTTCGAAATTGAACCAATTCTATATTTTGAGTTTACTGTTGATATGTCATTTTTTTCAATATCCGAATATCCAATTGATTTGGTATAAATGATTTCGCCATTTTTTGAAACAGCAACGCTTCCCATGAATTTATTATGTAATTCAAGAGTATCAAAATAGCTGTCTAATTTAGTTTTATCAAAATTAGTCTGAGACTTAACGTTAATTCCAAACGTAAAAATTAATAATAATGATAAAATTACTTTCTTAATATTCATCTATAATATTCATCTAAAATATGTTATTGTTGATAGCGAAAACCTAATACCTAATACCTAATACCTAGTTCAACTTCTTCAATCAATAAATCTTTATCAATGGAAACTACTCCACTTTTTTCGCAAACCAATCCTCCTGCTAAATTAGCGATTTCAGCGATCTCTTTTATCGATAAACCTGCAGTTAAACATAATGTTGCTACTGAAATAACGGTGTCTCCTGCACCACTGACATCCGCGATATTTCGAATGTGTGCAGGTATGTAATGTTTGTTATTTTTATCTTTTATAAATACCCCATGCTCTGACAGAGTAACAAATGAAATTGTATTGCTTAACTTACCTTCTAAAACCTCCACAGCTTTTTCAAAATTAGGAAGATCGGTGAAAGAAAATTTCATTCCCACTCCTTCTTTCAGTTCTTTCAAATTAGGTTTAAAAAGTGTTACGTTTTTATACGCAAAGAAATTTTTGTTTTTGGGATCTACTGTTGTAGGAATATTTTTGCTATTCGCAAATTCAATTATTTGCTGAATTACTCTTTCTGTTAAAACACCTTTGTTGTAATCTTCAAAAATGATAGCATCCACTTGTTGATTTAAAATCTCCTTGACTTTTAACACCAATTCGTTTTCTTCAGATGCTGTAATATCATCCGTTTGTTCAGAATCAATTCTTAATAAATGTTGATTATTACCAATAACTCTAGTTTTTACTGTAGTTTGACGATCTGCACTAAAAATTAATCCTTCCGAGGAAATCGAATTTTCAGCCAACAAAGTAACCATTTTCTCTCCCGATTTATCATTTCCAATGACAGAACAGATAATCGCAGTAGCACCCATCGAAACTAAATTTATAGCAACATTTGCAGCACCTCCTAAACGATCTTCATCTTTCTGTAAACTAACGATTGGAACAGGGGCCTCCGGACTAATTCTATTCACAGTACCGCGAACATATGAATCAATCATTACGTCTCCAATGACGAGAATACGTTTTGTTTTGAACTGTTCAACAACTTGCTTAAAATCCATTAACTCAATTTTTCAAGAGAACTTTTAATTCTTTTCATCGCTTCTGTCAATGTTTCTTCAGAAGCTGCATACGAAATTCGAATACAGTTTGGGTCTCCAAAAGCTTCTCCAGAAACAAGTGCAACCAAGGCATCACTTAATAAAAACATGGCTAAATCTTCTGCCGTTTTGATGGTTGTTCCTTCATATGATTTACCGATGAAATAAGAAATATCTGGAAAAACGTAAAATGCACCTTCCGGAAGATTCGTTTTCACTCCTTTAATTGTATTTAAAGCGGAAATTACTAAATCTCTTCTACTATGAAAAGCCGTAATCATGTCTTTTAAAACAGTTGGTTCTGCTTTCATCGCCGCAATTGCTGCTTTTTGAGTTATCGAGCAAGTTCCTGATGTAAATTGACCTTGAATTTTATTACAGGCACTTGCAATTTCTTTCGGTGCTCCTATGTATCCTAATCTCCAACCTGTCATTGCCCATGCTTTAGAAACGCCATTAACAGTAATTACTTGATTATATATTTCTGGAAACTGAGCCAAACTTTCATGCTTACCTGTAAAATTGATATGCTCATAAATTTCATCCGCAATTACCATTACGTTCGGATGTCTTTGAAGCACTTCAGCCCAAGCTTTCAACTCTTCTTTACTATATACTGAACCAGTTGGATTGCAAGGAGTAGAGAAAATTATCAATTTTGTTTTTGGTGTAATTGCTCTTTCTAAATCTTCGGCAGATACTTTAAAATCGTCTTCTATTCCAGCATTGACAACAACAGATTTACCTTCTGCAACTTTTACGATCTCCAAGTAGGAAACCCAATATGGAGCAGGAACAATTACCTCATCTCCAGGTCCAATCAAACTCAATACAACATTTGCTATGGATTGTTTAGCTCCTGTAGAAACAACAATTTGATCCTTTGCATAATTCAACCCATTATCGCGCTTAAATTTTAAAGAAATACTTTCTCTCAAATCATCGTATCCTTCAACAGGAGTATACATGGTGAAATTATCTTCCATTGCCTTTGAAGCAGCATCCTTAATGAATTGAGGTGTGAAAAAATCGGGTTCTCCCAAACTCAAGGAAATAATATCCTTTCCTTCCGCTTTTAATTCACGGCTTTTTCTTGACATAGCAATCGTTGCCGACTCCTCCATTTCCATTAATCGTTTAGACAATTGAATCATATTTCACGTATTTTTTTGTGACTACAAATCTAACTATATTTTTTGAGACAATAGATTTTAAACAGTAGAATTTAGACATTCTACACGTGATAATTTCAACTTCAATTTTTAATTTAAAAATCTGTTATACAATTAATTAAATTGAAAAATAACACTTTTTAATTTAATAATTTTAATAATTTTAATCTAAAAGTCTATTATCTAACTTCTAAACATCTTAAGTCTATTAAAAAAAACTGTAAATTCGCCTTTATTATGAATACGGAAAAATTTATAGATGTAAGAAAAATTATCAAGGAAAAAAATCCTACGTTGTATCGTTGGATTCCATCTTTTCTTATTAATTACATAGAAAAAATTCTACATCAAAAAGAAATAAATCAGTTTTTAATAGACAACAAAAATCAATTTAATGTAGATTTCTGTATCGAAGTGATAAAAATGTTGAATGTCAAAATAGATATTCAAGGGATAGAAAATATTCCAAAAAGTGGGAAAATCGTACTCGTTATGAATCACCCTTTAGGCGGAATGGACGCAATGGCACTTGTTTCAGCACTAAAAGATCATCGAGAAGATCTAAAATTTATTGTAAATGATATTTTATTGCACATCGAAAATTTAAATGGGATTTTTGTCGGCGTAAACAAACATGGTAAAAATGGAATATCTAAAAGAGAGCAATTAGCTGAATTATTTGCCACTGACAATGCTGTGTGTGTTTTCCCCGCAGGATTAGTGAGTCGTAAAATAAATGGTGAAATAAAAGATCTTCAATGGAAAAAAACTTTTATTACCTTATCAAAAGAGCATAATCGAACAATTATTCCTATATTTATTGATGGTAAGTTGTCCAACTTTTTTTATAGATTAGCAAATTTTAGAAAAAGAATTGGTATCAAAGCAAATATTGAAATGCTGTATCTTTCCAATGAATTTTATAAATTACGAAATAAAAATATTTTTATCAAAGTAGGAGTTCCGATTCCATACGACTCTTTACCTCAAGAAATGAACCAGCAAAAACAGGCTTCATGGGTAAAAGAAAAAGTATATGAACTCCAAAATAATTAAGGATAGATGATAAACCATTCAAAGGATATTATAGACCCAATTGACAAATCGATTATAAAAAGGGAACTTGAAAAAAATCGATTTGTGCGCAATACAAGAAAGGGAGACAATGAGATTTATATTATAAATCACCATAATTCCCCCAATTTGATGCTTGAAATTGGCCGTCTCAGAGAAATTACTTTTCGTGCTTCTGGAGGAGGAACTGGCCAAGAAGTTGATATTGATGAATATGACACGAACGATCTTTGCTACGACCAATTAATTGTTTGGTCTCCTGAAGACGAAGAAATAATTGGTGGATACCGATTTATTTTATGCGAAAAAACGCTTAACCAAGAAAATGATGAAATTCTATTATCGACAAGCCATTACTTCGATTTTTCAGAAAATTTTATCAATAAATATCTTCCATATACCATTGAATTAGGAAGAAGTTGGGTTCAACCTAATTTTCAACCAGCTGTAAATCCTCGAAAAGGATTATTTGCCTTAGATAATATTTGGGATGGATTAGGTGCTTTGATAGTGAAAAACCCTGAAATAAAATATTTTTTCGGAAAAGTAACCATGTACCCAAGTTATAATACTGAAAGTCGAGATTTTTTACTTTTTTTCCTACATCATTATTTTCCTGACACGGAAAAATTAATGACCCCTTTTCATCCTTTACTTCAAAAATTTGATTGTACTATTTTTGAAAATCTTTTAACTGGTTTAGATTTTAAAGATGGCTTTAAAGTGTTAAATTCCTATGTCAGAGAAAGGGGAGAATTTATTCCTCCACTAGTCAATATCTACATGAATTTATCTCCCACAATGAAAACATTTGGTACTGCTGTAAATGCTGAATTTGGCGATGTGGAAGAAACAGGGATTTTAGTCACAATTGCCGATATTTATGAAGAAAAAAAGGAAAGACACATTCAATCGGTGTGATTTTCGAAAATTAAATTTCAATTACTAATTCATGCTTTTCTATTAATTTCCTTAAATTAATCAACGCATATCTCATTCTTCCTAAAGCCGTGTTGATACTAATATTTTCCTTTTCTGATATATCCTGAAACGATAAATCTTGGAATAATCTCATTTTTAACACTTCTCGTTGATTAGCAGGTAAAAATTCTACTAATTCAACCATTTGAGATGCCAATTCTCCTTTCATCATTGTTTGCTCAATACTATCATCTTCTATTTTTAATACACTGAAAATATTGAAATCAGAAGTTTTAGAGGAAGATTCTGAAATCATTTTAACTCGAGCAGAACGTCTGAAATGATCAATCACCAAATTATGAGCAATTCGCAGAACCCATGGGAGAAATTTCCCCTCTTCGTTATAAGAACCCAATTTAATAGTGTTAATCACTTTGATAAAAGTCTCTTGAAAAATATCTTCTGTTAAATCTTGATCACGCAATTTCATATATATGAATCGGTGTATCTTATTTTTATGGCGCATTACCAATATCTCGAAAGCTTTTTCGTTCCCTTTAACGTATGCTAAGATGAGATCGCGATCTTCTGTTTGCTTATTTATCATAATTCACTCGTTTAGAAGTAAAACAATTTGTTTTGTACTTGAAAATTTTTAAGAGTAAAATTATGCTATAGGCTTATCGCTTTTAATGATTTATATGAGACGAATATAGATAAAAAATAGTAATATGCAAACATTATTCTATTTTATTTTTTATTTCTTCTCGTTTATTGCTTTTTTTTTTAGCAGAAAGTAATGGTTTGGTTGGCAGATTAATAATTTTAAGATAAAGATTTTTTTTAGAGTATCTAACATATAATTTGCTTTTTTGCTATTTGTAATGTCTATCTTTGAGTGCGTATTTTTTTAAAAAAGGAAGTTCAACATGCAAAAATATATTGAAATTAAAGGTGCTCGAGTTCACAACCTTAAGAATATCGATGTTAAAATTCCTCATGGAAAACTAACAGTCATAACTGGACTTTCAGGTTCTGGAAAATCTTCTCTTGCGTTTGATACTTTATATGCAGAAGGACAAAGACGATATATTGAGAGTTTATCTTCTTATGCGCGTCAATTTTTAGGTAAATTAGATAAACCAGAAACGGATTACATCAAAGGAATCTCTCCTGCAATTGCCATTGAACAAAAAGTGATCTCCAATAATCCTCGTTCTACGGTAGGAACAAGCACAGAAATATACAATTATCTGAAAATTCTCTTCGCTCGAGTTGGTAAAACAATATCCCCTATCTCTGGTGATGAAGTGAAAAAACATACGGTTTCTGATGTTATTGATTTCCTGAAAAAGGAAGGAGAAGGGAAACGAGCTATGATCCTTGCTCCTATCATGGGATTTGAAAAATATGGTATTGATAGACAATTGAAACTATTAAAGGATCAAGGTTATGCTCGTCTTTATTTAAACAATGAAACTCTAGATATCGAAGATGTTCTAAATAATATTCCTCCAAATATTGAAAAAGCTTATTTACTGGTAGATCGAATAAAAATTGATTTCTCAAACGAAGAGGAGGTCGCGAGAATGAGTGATTCTATTAGTTTGGCTTTTACAGAAGGGGAACAAACGTTGGAAATTTATCTCCCAGAATCTGAAACTTTCGTTCCTTTCTCCAATAAATTTGAGTTAGATGGAATAGAATTTCAGGAACCAAATGAGCACTTTTTCACATTCAACAATCCATTCGGTGCTTGCAAAGCTTGCGAAGGTTTCGGTCAAGTTATTGGAATTGATCCAAATTTGGTATTCCCAAATAAAGGCTTATCTGTGTATGAAGGAGCAATTGCACCTTGGAAAGGAGAAACAATGGGAGAATATTTAAAGAGTCTTACGTTTAATGCGAAAAAATTTAACTTCCCAATTCATCGACCGATTAACGAACTTTCAGAAAATGAATATCAAGTATTGTGGTCTGGAAATGAATACTTCGAAGGTTTAAGTTCCTTTTTTAATTTTTTAGAAAAACAATCCTATAAAATTCAATACCGTGTCATGCTTTCGCGCTATCGAGGAAAAACAAGTTGTCCAGATTGCAAAGGCACTCGCTTGAGAAAAGATGCTAGCTATGTGTTAGTCAAAAATACTTCTATCACAGATATCGTTCTTTTACCTATTTCAGATAGCTTAAATTTCTTCAAAAGTTTAGAGTTAAATAGTTATGATAAACAGGTTGCAAAACGAATTCTTCCTGAGATAATTAATAGGCTAACATTCTTGTGTGAGGTTGGATTAGGATATTTGACATTAAATCGCCAATCTAATTCACTTTCAGGTGGAGAGTCTCAAAGAATTAATTTAGCAACCTCTCTCGGTAGCAGCTTAGTGGGTTCAATGTATATTTTAGATGAACCAAGTATAGGACTACATCCGCGAGATACGCATCGTTTGATAAATGTCCTTAAAAACCTTCGAGACCTTGGTAATACGGTAATTGTGGTGGAGCATGAGGAAGAAATGATGAAAGCGGCGGATGAAATATTAGATATCGGACCAATGGCTGGTATCTTTGGTGGGGAAGTTGTTTTTCATGGAAATTTTGAAGCATTAATTAAAAATGAAACTAGTCTTACTGCTAAGTATTTAACAGGGAAAGAAATAATTCCAGTACCTAAAAAAAGAAGGATTTCTAAGAATAAATTAACCATAAAAGGTGCAACGCAAAATAACCTTAAAAATATCCATGTCGACTTCCCTCTGAATAGTTTAGTCTGCGTCACAGGAGTAAGTGGTTCAGGGAAATCTACGTTAGTAAAAGATATTTTATACTCCGCCGTTCGAAGAGAGTTAGGTCAATTTGGAGATAATCATGGGAATTATTCGCAGTTAATAGGTGACCTAAAGATGGTCAAAGAAATAGAGTTTATTGATCAAAATCCTATTGGAAAATCATCGCGCAGTAACCCGATAACCTATGTAAAAGCGTTTGATGAAATTCGTGAATTATTTTGTCGCCAGCACCTTGCTAAAACGAGAGGATACAAACCTGGATTTTTCAGTTTTAATGTGGAAGGCGGAAGATGTGAAGTATGTGAAGGTGAAGGTGAAATTACTGTTGGTATGCAATTCATGGCAGATGTACATTTACCCTGTGACAATTGCCATGGGAAGAGATATAAATCCGAAACGTTGGAAATTGAATACCGAGGAAAAAATATAGCTGATATCTTAGAAATGGATATTCAGTCAGCTTTGGATTTTTTCAAAGAAGGAACAGATAAAATTGAGCAAAAAATAGTTGATAAAATACAACCACTCGTTAATGTGGGACTAGGATACGTAAAACTAGGGCAATCGTCCAGCACTTTGAGTGGCGGTGAAGCGCAGCGAATAAAATTAGCCTCTTTTCTTGCAAAAGGAGGAAATAGCCCTTCCACCCTATTTATTTTTGATGAACCAACGACAGGTTTGCACTTTCATGATATCAATAAATTAGTAATTGCTTTCAACGAACTAATAAATGCTGGTCATTCGGTAATTGTCATAGAGCACAATACCGAAGTAATTAAATGCGCTGATTGGATTATTGATATTGGTCCAGAGGGAGGCGATTTAGGAGGAAATGTAGTTTTCGAAGGAACTCCAGAAAATTTAGTAGTGCAAGAAAATAATTATACAGGGAAATTTTTGAAAGGGAAATTGACAGATTAAAAATTCTGTTTACTATAAACCTGCAATATAAAATTTCTTAACTCGATTAATTCACAACCAATTTGGTAATATAAATTTTATTGTCTGTTTCTATTTTCAAGAAATAAACCCCTTTTGACTGATTAGTTAAATCTATTTCAGAAATGTGAATTGAAGAATTAAAAACAATAGAACCTGAGGCATTGAAAATTTTTATTGAACGTACATCTGAATTACCAAAAGAAATCGAAAACTTACCCGAGCTTGGGTTCGGAGAAACTTCAATAGTGCCCGTTTTACTTACATTTGTTAATCCTGAAAATGTGAAAGTAAAATCCGCTGAAGTAGCAGAACATCCATTTGAATCAGTTATCTCGACAGAGTATAATCCTGTTTGTGTTGGTGAATAAGTTTGTGCTGTTTCACCATTTATCAAATCTGCAGCAGAAAACCATTGATAAGAAGTCGCAGCACTTGATGTTAAAATCGTTGAAAAAGCAGTAATTACAGGAACTGCAGGGAGATCATTGACCGTAATTACAACTTGATCTGTATTTATACAATTATTTCCATCTGTGCCTGTTACAGTATAGGTTAAGTTCCCGACTGTAGGAGTAAAGAGTTGACCATTGACAACGCCATTATCCCAACTATACGCTAATGCACCTGCTGCTGACAAAAGCACTGAACTTCCAACGCATACTTCCTGATCATTACCAGCTAAAACGACTGGTAAACTATTTACTGTAATTACAACTTGATCTGTATTTACACAATTATTTCCATCTGTTCCTGAGACAGTATAGGTTAAACTCCCAACCGCAGGAGTAAAGAGTTGACCATTAACAACGCCATTATCCCAACTATACGCTAATGCACCTGCTGCTGATAAAAGAACTGAACTTCCAACGCATACTTCCTGATCATTTCCAGCTAAAACGACTGGCAAACTATTTACTGTAACAGAAGTTGAACTAGAATTCGCAGATAATCCTTGTGCATTATAAACAGTAACACTATAATTTCCAGCAATAGAAACTACAATCGATTGAGTTGTTGCACCAGTTGACCATAAATAAGAAGTTGCTGTTGAAGATGTTAAAGTTACTGAATTACCTTGACAAAAGGACAAACCACTCGAAGCTGAAATAATAGGAGTTGAAGGAGCAGTTGCTGCTTGTGTCAATAAACATTCCGAAAATTCTGACGTTGAATTTAAATTATCAGTCGCTAAACAAGTAATAGAACTTCCAACTGGAATAACAGCAGAAAATGAAATATTAATTGTTGCATTTCCAGAAGAATTGGTTGTTATTATTTGAGTACCAATTAACATTTTACCTTCCCCATTTCCTGAATGATTGCAGCTCACATTCGAATAATATTGGATTGTATACGCTGTATTTGCTTTTGAATTAAAAGTTCCAACAATTGAAATTTGCGAAGAAGTTACATACGAACTTGTAATAATTGGATAATTTTGAGTTCCATTTGGTCCTGAATCTACATCTAATACATCTAAACCAGAAGGAGTATAATCTGCATCTATATCGATTGCCATTTCAGTATTATCGTAAAATATATTTGACTTAAATGAATTTCCAAACCCTGTGTTTGATTCTAAAAGAATTCCAAAAACATTATTTGCAATTACATTTCCATCCACTGAATTAACTCCACCAATCATATTGTTTGCACTTTCATTCATTAAGAAGATGCCGGCACTATAAGTTCCCGCATTTCCATTTCCAGCAACAGCAACCTCATTAGCACTGGTTCCTATGTAATTTGATTTAATCGTATTGTTAAATGTGCTATCCATCCAAATTCCTGCTTCATCCGAAGAGTTTGCCATAATTACATTTCCAGAAATGATATTGGAAGATGTTCCATTTGATAATAAAATCCCTGCATTTTGATTTCCTAAAGGGGTGACTCCGTCAATAGTTGATCCAATTAAATTATTTACAACCTCATTTGCAGTTGCACCCATTCCTTGAATCATTACCCCTCGATTTCCACCTGAAATTAAATTGGGTTCCATAGCATTTGTTCCACCAACAAAATTATAAGAAGATGAATCTGAAATTTGAATACCATGAGCCATGGTTCCACTAGAAGAAACACCCGTTAAAGTTGTTCCAAAATAATTCCCGAAAACTGAATTAGAATCTGATTTTTCAAAAATGATTCCGCCTCCAATTAAATTACGAGTCGCATTGGTTGTTCCTCCAATACTATTTAAATCTTGATTATTAAAATGTAATGCAGCATCCGATGGCGATACTCCGTTGGTGCTCATTCCAATAAAACAACCTTGAATAGTATTATTATCTTTGCTTTTTGAATATCCTTCCTCGTATAAAAAATCAATATTTCCATTCACTAGAGAAAGTCCTTTTAATGTGTTATTTCCGCAGTGAAATGCAAAAATCCCTCCACTATTGATCCCATCGACTTTTACTTTTATTGCCGTATTCAATCCTAAATTGAAGTCATTTGTATTTTCAGCCCCACCAGTTTGTGTATATCCATTGACGTTGATTGGATAAAAAATTTCAGAATAGCCTATAGTTGGAGTGATTGTTTTTACTCCTGTGCCAGAAATACCAAAGGTAATTGGCATTGGAGTAATATCATAAAAATCGTAAGGAGGACGAGCATTTGATTCTTCCAAAGCAGCTCGAAGTGAACAAACTCCGCCAGTTGTTAAACAAATTCCATCCCCGGGAGTTTTATCTGATAAATCAGTCGTACTGTTTACTACAAATGAATTAACAATTTCTTTATTAAACGTCAAAGGAACCCTCAATAAATCTCTATCATACGTTCCAGAATTCCATTTTGTATAATACATGTAACACGTTTGCCCAGGTTGTTCAAAATTTCTTGTAACATCAGTATGATCAATGATTGAAGGATATAAAGACCCTCCAACTGCCCAAGTTGAAGTCGTTTGTAAAATCAAGCGAGGATAAGACCAATTAATTAAATCATCTGATAAGGCATAAAAGAATCCATAGGTCATTACTCCATTAACAACACTATTCGTATAATCCACAACCATGTATTTTCCAAAATAAGTATTATACGTTAAACTAGAACACATTTTAGCAATACGATCTCTAGAAACTGGAGCTAATACTTTATCTGCAACATTGTATCCTGTTGCGGTATATGGATTTACAAATGAAACCGTATAACCAGTACCATCCCATCCTCTCCAACTTGTTGGATCACTTAAATTATTTGTTCTTATTACTCCAGTTCCCCAATCTTGTAATAAATGTGCTTCCAAATGAACAAGAACATAATAATACCCATCTTTTTTTATAATGTTTGATCCACCAAAAATTCCAAACGGAGTATGAACCGTTGGATAAGGAGATTGATAAGGAGAAGCTGCCACCAAATTACTTGGAGCCGCAGTATGAGAATATGTTTGACCTCCGTTCGTTGAAGAGGCATATGTGATTCCGTTATACCAGCAATTATTCCAGTTACCACATGGAACATATTCATCGTGAATCAGAGCGTGAACTGTTGTTCCATCTTCTGTATATGTAGACGAAATCCATTCTTGATTGTTGAATTTTGAAGGATCCGAATCTAAATCTGAAGTCATTACTGAAGCACAATCTTTTGTTAAAGAAGTGAAATTTGCACCCGTCATTCTCCAACTCGTATAATGAGAAGCCATTAAATTTAAGTTGCCAGAAGCATCGCGAAAAACTCTTGTTGGAGCGTCTGGTATATCTATCGTATTGCATTTTGAAACAGAATAATCAAACACCATTTCAGCAGAACCGACCATTGTAGTTCCCGGGTATATTATTTGAGAAAAAAACGTAAACGAAATCAGCAGAGAAATTGCTAAGAAAAATCCTTTGACCATATCAATAATTTTATTTGTGAACTTGATGTTTAATAACAAATAAAGCGATTAATAAATTAAAATAAACCAATTTACTTCTGAATGAACAAATAACTTAAATCAATGAATATTAATGACATATCATCGAATAAAAGAAATTTTAATTCTCAAACTCTTTTCTTCCAGAAGCAATTTCCATATCAAATTCTCCTTCGCTTTTTGCTATTACGACAGAAGCTAAACAATTTCCTAGAACATTTATACTAGTTCTTCCCATATCCATCAATGCATCAACAGCAAGAATAACACTCGCTTTTTCTGGATCTAAGCCCATAGAAGCGACCGTTCCAGCAAGAATTACAAATGAAGCTCCACGAACCCCGGCAACTCCCTTACTAGTTAACATTAGTACAAAACACATTGTAATTTGTTGAGGAATAGTTAAATCAACACCACACATTTGCGCAACAAAAACAGACGCTAAGGAAAGATACAAAGTTGTACCATCCAGATTGAAACTATAACCTGTTGGTATTACAAACGCTACTACCTTTTTTGCTACTCCGAACTTTTGTAAATTCTCCATAGCTATTGGCAATGAGGCCTCACTACTAGCTGTAGCAAAAGCCAATGAAACAGGTTCAGAAACAGCACTCAAAAATCGTTTAATAGGAATTTTAGCTATCAAGGCAATTGGTAAAAAGACAACTAAAACAAACACAATTAAAGCAACATATAAGGTCCCAACCAACTTGAATAATTGCAGTAAGACATCAACTCCTGACTTAGCAACAGTGCTGGACAAAGCTCCAAAAACTGCTAAAGGAGCTAAATACATGACAATATCTGTAAATTTAAACATCACTTCACTTAAACCTTCAAAAAAATTGAGCATCGTTTCCTTTTGTCTCTGATGCTTCACCATGCCTAAACCAATGGCAAAAATGACAGAAAAAACAACTACTTGTAAAATATTGTTTTCAAAAATTGATTTAGCAATATTTTCTGGGAACATTTCAACAATATGATCCTTGTGAACAATATTTTTCGATTCTTCCTCCTCTTTCGCATGTGAAATTGAATCCATTTTCATTTTGAAACGCATTTCAATTTTAGCATTCAATAGAGCATCTCCTCTTAAAATAGTATCAACTGAATAGGAAGAAACAGTTTTAGTATCATGTTTTTTCAAATCAACATGTGCATCTTTTAAAATTGAAGTCGCTTTATCAGAATCTGAATCTCTTGCTTCAATCTTCACACCCACTCCCGCTTGACTAATATTAATTGCTAGTAATCCAATAAATAAGGCAATGGTGGTGACAATTTCAAAATATAAAATACTTTTCATTCCCATTCGTCCAACCTGCTTAATATTGCTATGTCCTGCAATACCAACTACAAGCGTGGCGAATATCAATGGTGCAACGAGTGTTTTAATCAACCTTAAAAATATTTTCCCGAAGCGCTCCATTTCTTTTGCAAATTCCGGAAAATCAATTCCAACTTCAATTCCAATTATCATTGCTGAGAAAATCCACAAGGACATTTTTTTTCGCTTGTAGGATACAACGATAAGAAAACCCATTAAAATATATCTCAGAATCTTAAAAAATAAGGGATCAATTGAAGGTAAAATGCTTTCTAAATAAAATGAACAACCTACTAACATAAAAGTAGTTACAAATCCTAACATTGAATATATTGATTTCATTTTATATTTTTTTTAGATGTCAAATATAGCAAGAATAATTTAGACCTGAAATTGCTGCGCTTTCTGATAAAATACTGCGATTCTAAGAGACAATGTACTTATTTTAAAAAAGTTAATCCGTCTAAAATCTTTGAGCTTTCTGTCTTGAATCTCTTCGCAGAATTTTTGAATCCAGTAAACAATTATAAAAAAAATAAAAAGTTGCATTGTCAAAAGGAAGAAAATTTGTACTATTGTACCCTAGGACAAAAAAACATCTTTGTTCAATACAAAATCCAAAATATTTCGCAAGAAACACCTCAAAAATTCAAAACAATATATTTATCACTTTTTATGGATAAAAAAGATTTAGAGAGTAAAAAACTCCCTGATTTAAAAGAAATTGCAAAATCAGTAGGCGCAACAAATTTTGAAACGCTAAAAAAAGCAGAATTAATTGATCAAATAATTTCAATGTCTGCGAATAAAAAAACAGAAAAGATAATCGAGGTAAAAAAGGAAATTGAAAAAGTTCTTAAACCTGCCGCTGCTATTAAAAAGGATAAAAATCCAACTGTAGAAAAAGTAAAAGATCAACAAGATGCTTCGTTACTTGAGGTATCAGCTTTAGAAGTTGAATCGGCAACAACTGCAAAACCTAAGCGCGCAAGAGTAATTAAGAAGGTAATTCTTGCTGATGAAAATACAGATTCTCCCTCTGATCTTTTTACTACTGAAAATGAAGTAAAAAAAGAAGTTGAAATTTTCACTAAAACACCTGTTCAACATAAAAAAATTGATGCACCTGTTCAAAAACCGAATAAACCCAATCTTCATCCCAGTAAATTACTAAAACAAGCTGCCCTTGATGCTGCAGCAAATCTTGAAAATAAAAGTACAACGGGTGAGGTGGTGCAAGCGCCAATAGTCAATCAGCAAAACACTCGTGCAGCAGTTGAAAAAACTCAAAAGCCAACAAATAGTCAAAATCAAAATAATCCAAATCACCCGAGTTATATAAAACCTGCTCATCTTCAAAATAATCCAGCACAAAATAACAATCCGCAACAAAACAAACCTAATCCCAATCAGCACCAAAATCAGAATAAAACACCTCAACAAATTGAAAGAGAAAAAGAAGAGGAAATGTATGATTTGGTTGGAATCGTAAGTGCTGAAGGGGTGCTTGAAGTTGCTGCTGAAGGTTTCGGTTTCTTGCGTTCATCTGATTATAATTATTTACCTTCTCCTGATGATGTATATGTTTCTCAAAGTCAAATTAAACTTTTTGGAATAAAAACAGGAGATACGATTAAAGGTTCTATTCGACCTCCGAGAGAAGGAGAGAAATTTTTTCCTTTAGTAAAAGTTGATTCAATTAATGGTCGCCATCCTTCTTATATTAGAGATCGCGTACCTTTTCAATATTTAACACCTCTTTTCCCTGACGAAAAATTCAAATTAACAGGACACAAACAAGAAACTCTTTCTACGCGTGTTATGGATATGTTTGCTCCGATTGGAAAAGGTCAACGTGGATTAATCGTTGCACAGCCAAAAACAGGTAAAACAATGTTATTAAAAGACGTTGCAAATGCGATTGCTGCAAATCATCCTGAAACTTATTTAATCGTTCTTCTTATTGATGAACGGCCTGAAGAGGTGACAGATATGGCTAGAAGTGTGAAAGCAGAAGTAATTGCTTCCACTTTCGATGAACCAGCTGATCGACATGTAAAAGTGGCTAACATGGTTCTTGAAAAAGCAAAAAGAATGGTTGAATGTGGTCATGATGTTTGTATTCTTTTGGATTCAATCACTCGTTTAGCGAGAGCTTACAATACGGTTTCTCCTTCTTCTGGTAAAGTATTATCAGGTGGTGTGGATGCAAATGCATTACACAAACCAAAACGTTTCTTCGGAGCTGCTCGTAAAATTGAAAATGGTGGTTCTTTAACAATTTTAGCTACTGCCTTAACGGAAACAGGATCTAAAATGGACGAAGTTATCTTCGAAGAATTTAAAGGAACGGGGAATATGGAATTACAATTAGATCGTAAAATTTCGAACAGACGTATTTTTCCTGCTATTGATCTTATCGCATCTGGAACAAGAAGAGATGATTTGTTATTAGGAAAAGATATGCTTCAACGTATTTGGGTACTTCGTAAGTTTATTTCGGACATGAATCCTGTTGAAGCGATGGAATTCTTGAAGAATAATATGGAAACAACTATTTCAAATGAGGAGTTCTTGGTTTCAATGAACCGATAAATTTAAAATGATGAATTTTTAATGCTTAATGTTTGATTAAAGATAAACCAATTAAAAATCAAGCATTGAACATTCACAATTAAAAAAACATGAGAGTTACTTTAAAATCTGGAATTATTTTTGCTTTTGGATGGATCCTAATCAAATTAAGCATGTTTGGAATGGGTGTTTCTTCTGCAGATTCATTAAAACCATCTGTGCTTTTAAACATGCTTTTTCTAATTTTAGCTGTTACTGTAGGCTTGTATCTTCAAAAAAGAAATGATTCTGAAGGTGGAAGTGCGTTAAAAGATATCAAAAATGGCATGACGGCAGGACTTCCATATGCGGTTCTCGTCAGTTTATTTATATACATTTATTATGCGAAGGTAGATCCAGACTATATTCAAGGTAAATTGGCGGACACAGAAATCGAACTTTCTAAAGTAATGAAGAATCCAAAGGACTACCAGAAACTAAAAGATTCAAACCCTGACTTTGAAGTAATGAATGACAAACAAATCACAAAAGCTGTTTTGAAAAATAGCAGAAGTGCTTACAACCCAAAATCTACAGCCATAATGGCGCTTTCGGCTATGATTTTGTATGCACTATTAAATAGTATTTTCATTACCATAATCTTACGAAAACTAGTTTTTAAGCAAACGCAGAAATAGAATTCCTTAACTGCACATTAAATACTTTCAGCAATTTCTTCTCCTAAAGCTTCATAATTAATTCCATCAAATGTACCTGATGACATCATCAATAATACGGAATTACTCCATTTTTGTTGATGAATATACGCTAAAACCTCAGCAGTTTCTGTCATAACGGTTACTTTTCCGCCAAATGCTTCTTGCACCATTTCTTTTGTGATTGGCTCTAATTTTTTATGATGTACCACCTCATGACTAAAATAAACAACCGCTTCATCTGCTGTATCCATAGCCCCAATATAGTGAGGTAAAAATTCTTTTTTCAAGGAAGAAAAAGTATGTAATTCCATACAAGCAATTACTTTCCGTTCTGCAAACTGTTCTTTCACTGCAGTAGTAGTCGCTTTTAATTTTGAGGGAGAATGAGCAAAATCTTTAAACATAGTAAATGATTTTTTCTCTACCACCTTTTGTAATCGTTTTCCAGCTCCAGTAAAAGACGTTATTGCTTGAAAAAAAGTATGAGGATCAATCCCCATCGCTTCTCCTACTCGCATTGCCCCCATTAAATTTTGCAAGTTATGTCCTCCAAATATTTGTAAAGCGTATTCTTTTCCTTCAAAATGAAGTCGTGTTCCTGTTTCTGTAATATCGTAGATAGGAGTTTTATAAGAAATAGATTTTACTGACGTTGCATATTTATTTCCTAGTTTTTTAACTTCTTCATCTTCTTCATTATAAATCAACGTTCCTTTATCTTCAATTTGCTGACAAAAGATATCAAATTGATCTACATAATTTTCAAAAGTTGGAAATACATTAATATGATCCCAAGCAATACCGCTTAAAATAGCAATATTTGGTTTGTATAAATGGAATTTGGGTCTTCTATCAATTGGCGAACTTAAATATTCATCTCCTTCTAATAACATTATTGGTGCCTCTTCGGTTAATCGAACCATACAATCATACCCTTCTAATTGTGCACCGACCATGTAATCAACATTCATTTTTAATTCGTTGACAACATGCAATATCATTGAAGTAATAGTTGTTTTCCCGTGACTTCCGCCAATAACAACTCTAATTTTATCTTTGCTTTGTTCGTATAAATATTCAGGATACGAATAAATGGGAATATTTAATTCCTTTGCTTTCAATAATTCTGGATTATCTTCTCGAGCATGCATGCCTAATATTACAGCATCTATTTGTTCAGTAATTAAATCAGAATTCCAACCTATAGAATCTGGTAAAATTCCTTGATTTTTTAAACGGGTATTGGAAGGTTCAAATATTTCATCATCAGAACCTGATACACTCACTCCCTTTCTACTCAAGGCGATTGCTAAATTGTGCATGGCACTTCCTCCAATTGCTATAAAATGTACATTCATGAAACAAGCATTATACGAGTATTAGTTTCCTAATGATTAATTAATAATTTTTTTTCAAGTTTGGACCTTGCGTTTCTTTTTGCCAAACATTTTGGGTAGTTGGGGCATTGTTTTTAGAAAAAGTAGTTGCTGTGGTGGTCTCTGTTTTTACATATACAGATCCTTTTCCACCCACTACCACTACTCTTCTTGTTACAATAGATTTCATCAAACCATTCTCATCGTTAACACTAAAAACCTCTTGAGAAACACCTTCAGGGTATTCAGCGCCCAGTGCATTTGCAACTATCGGTTTTTCCACATTTTCTTCATTCTGTTTGTCATGGATTGATTTTGTTGCATCTAGACGCTTTTGGTCATTAATTAAACCTTGTTCAACCTTTTGATCATCCAATAAATTTGCCCTATCTTTTATCAGTAGATTATTTGCAATTAATTTTTCGTTGGAAGCAATCGTAGATTCAGAATTATCGCCTGTTTTTTCTTTTAAAATGTTTTTATTTTTCAAATGTTTTAACATCTCGTTATTGTATGCAACTACGTCTTCATCCTCTAGGGCTTTATGTGCTTGCTGAAACAATGTGTTTGAAGCTTGCTGAGTTCCCTTATTTACTGCTTCTTGCTCCGAAATCTTTTTATTAAGGTCAACCATGGATGCTGTAGCAGTCATGCCATCCACTTCATCTTTTTTAGACCCTTCCTGGTCTGAATTATTCACATTCTCCTTCAACTCTTCTAAATCAGTTAACGTTTTTACAGCATTCACTTCATCGACGATACTTTGATTTTCAGAATCTTTTTTTGCTTCACTAATTTCAATTTCGCTTTTTAAATTTTGATTCTTCTTATCTGCACTCTTTTCATTACTTGTCTCAATCGTAACCAAAATAGCTTTTTCAATTCTATCATCAACTGCAATTCGAGATTCTGTATCATCTTGTTGGTGAGAAATCACGTTTTCTTCTATATGAAGAATAGAAACTTTAGTATCAACATTTTTATCTTCATATTCTTTCGTTCTTTTCACTTCCAAATCTGAATATTCTGCATTATGTTTTTTAATAAGGTCCCCCTTATCTACAAATACTCCTTCGCGCAGCAGGTAATCTGCCGTATTTTCCTCTTCAATCAGATTGAAATTTTCATCAATCTTTTGATGATCTGAATTTTCAAAAGCAATTTCTTCCTCATTTTTATCTGTTTGGGCTTTAATAACATCATTTCTAAGCTCTATGACTGCTGAAAGATCTTGAATATTTGCATCCGATCGCGCAATTACAGCTTCCTGAATTTCAGAAACAGTAACTGTTGTTGCGATACTTTGCTCTTGTTTTTCAGCCGTCCTATTCTCATCAAAATCAGTCACCACCTGTACGCTATTTTTAAAATCTTGATTTTTAGCCGTTTTTCGAGCAATTTCTGCCTTTTCCAATTCTGCCCGGGCCGCCACTTCAGAATCTAGGAAGGGAACACCAAGAGCTTCTAATTTTTCAGGATTAACGTCTTGCCGTATTACAGGTGCTGAAGGATTTAAAAGTCTTTCTATTTCATCCAACTTAGATTTAGGGTATGGATCTGCAAGTCTCAATTTTAAAGCTCTTTCATAATAATCTTTTGCCTTTAAATAATCTTTATCATTAAATTTACGATCGGCAGCAGATACGATTTTTTTGTACTCTACATTTACTTCATTACCACTTTGAATTTCAGATAATCGCTGACATTCAGAAATCTGCTTAACCGCATTTGGTTCATTCTCAATAATTGTTAATGCTAGTTCATATCCCTTTTTTGCATCGACATATTTTTTCTGGTCAAATAACTTTTTCGCATCACTCATCGCTTTGTCAAAATTCTTTTTGACCTCTGTCTTTTTCGAATTGGCATTAGCTAAATCATCCAAAATCTGCTGAGTTTCAGAAATTTTACTTTGAGCAGTGGCATCCCCAGATTTTGCGGCAAGGGCATTTTGAAAATCGGTTAATGCAAGTGCGTACTTTTTATCAACCAAATTTTTATTACCTTTCGCCATATGACTAGTATACAAGGCTGTTTTTTGAAGCTCCGCTTGATTAGAACTAGCTAAAGAAGCTTTCAATTTTTCTAATTCAGAAATTTTGGTTTTAGGAAGTACCTCTGTCGGTTTTTTACTGGATGCTTCTTTATATTTTAAAATCGCAGCATCGTAATTTTTAGCACCTTCCTGCGTCGAAGCTTCACTCATTAAACGTTTAAAGTCTTCTTCCAAAGCTGCTTGCGATTGACCTGCTTGCAGAGCTGCTTGTATTTCTACTAATTTTTGAGATATAACCGCATCAGGTTTCATAACCACTGCCTGCTCCAATTTTATTTTTGCTTCGTTCCATTTTTTTGAAGCCGCTAAAGCCATACCTTCCTTCTTCAATGCCTCGAATTGAGCATCTTTCTCTGCTTGACCCTTCGCTGAATCTAGTTTAGCATTTATTTCTTTTAATTTCCCTTTCGCAATTTCATTCGCAGCATCTTCTTTTAAAACCTCTTCAAATTTGACTTTTGAAACAGCTAAATCATTTTTAGCAAAGGCTGAATTACCATCTAAAATTAATTTATCGATTTTTAATTGTTTGGCAGAATTTGCAGATTGTTTTGCAATTAAATCATTGACTTCAGCAATCTTAGTCTTTGGCAGAGTTTGTGAAGGATCTAAAGTACTTGCTTCCGTATATTTCGTTTTTGCTTCATTTAATTTACCTGAAACAACAAACCCATCAGCAGTTGACATCAATAATTTATACTTATCCGATTTTTCCTTATCGGCTACCGCTTTTCCTAATTCGATATCAATTTCTTTTATTTTAGCTGTGATTGCAGCATCGGCTTTGATGGCAAGTGCTTGATTTAATTTTGTTTTTGACTCACTCCATTTTTTAGCCAAGGCTAGATCCATGCCTTCTTTCTTTAATCCATCAAACTGCAAATCCTTTGCTGCTTGGGCTTTTTGATCGGCTATCAAACCAGTTAATTTATTTATTTCACCCGTTGGATAAGGATCACTTTTCTTTTTCAACGCTTCTGAATATTTCGTAGACGCTTCCTGGTATTTCTTTTGGTCTCTCAGGTTATCAGCAGCAGAAATTAAATTTTTATATTCTAATTCAGCTTGCTGTCCAGCTAAATTAGCACTTTTCTGATCTTTAATTAATTTATCTAATTCACTTATTTTCTGTGCAGGAAGCGCTTCCTTTGGCTTAATAATCAAAGCTGCTTCATATTTTGACAAAGCCTCTTCGTATTTCTTTTGATTCATCAAAGCAGCACCAGCATCTATTGCCGCCTTATATTTAGCTTCAGTAGCAGCAGCATTACCAGCACCAGCCGCAAGTGCATCTGCAATTTTTTTCTTTGATTTACTACTAACAGAAGGGTCTAACGACATTGAGTGAGAAACTTCATCCCAAAAAAACAACGCTACAGGTTCTGTTTTTAAAAATGAAAAATCAATGTCTGGCTTTTCCGTAAATAATTCACCTGGTAGAATCATATCCTGAACATCTCCAGGAGGTAAATCCTCTACATTTACTTTAGAAGTATTTATATCAATTTTTTTACTGACAAAACCAGCTTTACTAAACACAACCTGAATAATCCCTCCCAATGGGGCATCCGTTTCAAAATCATATTTACCATTAGATGCGGTTTGAGACGAAGCAAGTGTTTTTCCTCCACCAATAATAGACACCGTAACCCCTGCTTCAGATTTCTTTGTATCAGCATTCGTTATTTGACCGGAAAAATTAAAAGTCAACTGCTGCGTTGAACCAATGAACGCTAATAAAATAGCTCCTATAAATAATATTATTTTCATATCTATTAATTTTAAACGATACTCTGTACATCTAGTTACAGATTTGGTTTAATTTCCCAGCACTTTTTTTTTAACAAAGTACTACAATGTACAAATATCGTTAAAAAAAACTACAAAACACAGATTAACCCACTTAATTTTTACTTACTCAAATACTTAATTATCAATATATTATGTGATATTTTTTCAATAAAACACAACTTAAACACATCGATCATTGCCAATTTCAAAAGAGGAATATCATTTTTAATCTATTTAATTATTTTTTTACATCGCTAGCCAAACAACCAAAAAGTAAATCACCAATTAATAATCATCGATATTTGTGTCATCTTCGCCTATTTTACTATTATTATCTAAAATTTCACTCAATATATTTTTGTAACTGAAGAGTTAAATCAACCATTTAAATAATTAATCATTCAATTCGTCGACTACTCAAAATCGATATATACATCAAAACTGAAATTAAATCCCTACTTTTGAACACTAAATTTAAAAAAATGAAAAATATTGCTTTAGTTAATAAACACATTGCTTTAGGAGGGAAAATGGTTCCTTTTGCTGGTTATAATATGCCTGTGCAATATGAAGGAGTAACCATTGAACATGAAACTGTTAGAAATGCAGTAGGTGTATTTGACGTTTCTCATATGGGGGAATTTGTTTTACGTGGACCCAATGCCTTGGCTTTAATTCAAAAATTCGCGTCGAATGATGCTTCGATTTTAGTGGATGGTAAAGCTCAATACTCTTGTATGCCAAACGGTAAAGGAGGAATTGTTGATGATTTAATTATTTACAAAGTAAATTCTGAAGAATATTTTATTGTTGTGAATGCTTCAAATATTGAGAAAGATTGGAATTGGATTTCATCTTTAAACGACTTAGGAGTTGAAATGGAAAATCTTTCAGATGAATATTCATTATTAGCTATTCAAGGGCCAAAAGCTGCAGAAGCAATGCAATCTTTAACAGAAGTCAATTTAAAAGATATGGTGTATTACACTTTTCAATATGGCTCATTTGCAGGAATTGAAAATGTAATGATATCCGCAACAGGTTATACAGGTTCTGGTGGATTTGAAATATATGTAAAAAATAAAGATGCCGAACAAGTATGGGATCGCGTTTTTGAAGCAGGTAAAGCATTTGGAATTAAACCAATAGGATTAGCTGCAAGAGATACTTTACGTCTAGAAATGGGATTCTGTCTATACGGAAATGACATCGATGACACTTCTTCGCCGCTAGAAGCTGGATTAGGATGGATCACGAAATTCACAAAGGATTTTACAGATTCAGATTTTTTGAAAAAACAAAAAGAAGAAGGTGTTACGCGTAAATTAGTTGCCTTTGAAATGGTCGACAGAGGAATTCCAAGACATGATTATAGAATTATTGATGGGGTAGGAAATGAAATTGGAAAAGTAACTTCTGGAACAATGTCACCCTCTATGAAATTAGGGATAGGTTTGGGATACGTCACTGTTGCTAACACTGCTTTGGAATCAGAGATATTTATTGAAATTCGTGAAAAAGGAGTAAAAGCGAAGGTTGTGAAATTACCATTTTATAAGAAGTAAATTTAGACTTTAGACCGCTATCGCTCAAAGATACAAGATCGCTTCGCTTTAAGACTGATGAGTTATGTAGAAACTTATCAGTCTTTTAGTCTTGTATCAATTTCCAATACAATTTCTTCTTTGGGAACTCTTAAAAGCATAATTAAGCCTACTGCAAAAAAGAAAGCTACTGAAATAATTGAATACCGGATAGAACCTGTCAGCATTTCCATACCTCCAAAGAAAAGTAAACCTAAGACAATTCCTATTTTTTCTGTTACATCGTAGAAGGAGAAATAACTTGCATGATCAGTTGTTTCTGGTAAAAACTTAGAATATGTTGACCGGGCAATCGCTTGAACTCCTCCCATTACTAATCCTACTGAAGCTGCGAGAATGTAAAATTCGAATGGCTCACTGATAAAAAAGGCATAGCAACAAATAAATACCCATACAGAAACGGTAAGAATCAATGTTTTTATATTTCCAATTTTACTGGACAATCTAGACATTAAAAATGCTCCTAATGCTCCTAAAACTTGTATCAAAAGAATGGCCGTTATTAATCCACTTGTTCCATCTCCTTGTGGCCAATTAATTTCTTTATTGGCAAAAATAGTCGCCATTAACATCACCGTTTGAACCCCCGTATTGAAGAAAAAGAAGGATTGTAAAAACCTTTTTAAGCGATGTGTTTTTTTGAACTCCGTAAATACTAATTTCAATTCTTTCAAACCTTTCCAAATAATTCCATTTTCTGGATTTTTATTGTAAACATTATTTGGTAAAACCTTATACGTAACTTGGCTAAATCCAATCCACCAAATTCCTACAAATAAAAAGCAATATTGAACGGGTTGACCCAGAACTTTTATCCAAATGAGACAAAGAATCAAAAGCAACATTGAACCAAAATACCCCATAATAAAGCCTCTGGCAGAAATTTTATCATGATCTTCAACTTCCGCAATCTCGGGCAAGAAGGCATTGTAAAACACCAAACTATTCCAAAATCCAATACTTGCTAAAAACACGGAAAACATACCTATTTCAAGAGGTAAATCTTCGAACCAAAACAAGGAAATACATGCGAATGATCCTAAATAGCAGAAAAATTTTAAGAATTTCTTTTTGCGTCCAGAATAATCTGCTACTCCTGATAGAATGGGCGATAAAAAAGCAATTACTAGAAATGAGGACGCTAATACAAATGAAAAAAGTACAGAAGATGACATATAAAACCCAAAGAATTTCACCAAAATCGTTTGGCCTTCTTCTAAATCTTCTACTTTAATTCCATGTTCTTTTGCATAGTGAGCCTTGGTAATCGCATCATAAAAAATAGGGAAAATCGAAGAAGAAATGACCAAATTATAGACAGAATTGGCCCAATCATAAAATACCCAACCCCGAATAATTTTCTTATTTCCTTTTTCCATTTATTGTCTTTAACATGCAAATCAATGTTTTTCTACCACTCCATTTACATAATCGCTCAAATATTCAAAACGAGGATTTAAAGTTCCATTTAAATTTGTTTCACTTGCTCTTGAAATAATTTCATCAGGATCCTCTTGAAACAAAGCTGGAAAAATATGTTTTATCAATTCATCCCCAAAATCTTTTGATGCGTCTAATGGTAATTCACACGGTAAGTTATCAACAGCCATGACAGCAATAACTCCCTCCTTCATGAAGTCATCTTCACTTTCAGTAACTGGATTGTACCCGAAAATCGGATCAGTAATTGTACTCGAACGAATCGTGCATCCAATAGGCTCATCAATATCACAAGAAATATCTGCAACAACTGTCAAGCGACTATCCGCAGCTTTTAAGTCATCTTTTGTTAAAATATAGGGAGAAGAATTATTCCAAAAATGACAAGGAATATACATATCTGTTTCACTTAAATAACGAGGTAAAGTTGATTTATATAGTTCTGGATTTGCATAAAATTCCTTTTTACTAAATTCCGATCCATCAATTCTTCCGTAATAATCTTCTACTTCTAATTGTGAATATACCGCAGTATTAAACGTTTGATTTAAAAAATCTTCTGGAGTTACCTCTTTAATAGGCAATAAATCTAAAATTTCTCTAGCTCCATGCCCTACTCTTCCATAACCAGTTAACAGAATTTTCGTTTTCGCAGGAAGAACTACTTTTTTTAATTCCTCTTCCACTTCTTTTCGACAGGAACAAGCACTCGCCGCTTTGATCGAAAATAATTTATGTTTCAAGCCAAATGTTCTAAAACCATTATAACAGCCAACAATTCCAGCATACCTTCCAAAACCAATAATACGCTTATTCGCTTTGTCTTTTAAAGCCTCATAATCGATCATTTGTATATTTTTCTCGAGAAGTGCCTGTAATAATCCCCGATTGTAAGCTTGTTTTTTAATCGTATGAGAGAAAAACATAAACTTCTTATTGGGAATTAGATCACTTATATTGACCTCTTTAACTCCAATAATAATATCACAATCACTTAAATCCTCTGACATTTCAATACCTTCCGCAAGATATTCTTCATCTTTATATGACCTAATTGGACTAGGTTGAACTATAACTTTAACATTAGGAAATTTGATTTCAACTATTCTACATTGTTTAGGTGACAAAGGAACTCGCTTGTCTGGCGGAACTTTACCTTCTCTTATTACCCCTAATTTAACATTTTTCATACCTATTCAATCTTTATTCATTCAATTATTTAACGGTTCATCAAGTAAATAAGAATCAATAAATTCTCTTACACAACCTTCTCCTCCTTTTTTAGACAAAATAACATCCACATTTGTTTTTACAGCATCCATTGCATCTACTGGGCAAGCTGAGAAACCAACACTTTTGATAATTTCCATATCATTCACATCATCACCTATTATTGCAACATTGTCTAATTCTAAGCCAAGTTTCACACAAATATCAGATAATATCTCAATCTTCTTAAACCTGCCCACGAAACAATGCTGAATCCCTAACATTTCAGAACGCGCTTTAACCATTTGATCCTTAAAGCCAGATGAAATAATAGCTACTTGAAAATTATTTTTTGTCAAGTGTATGATGGCCATACCATCTTTCGTATTGTATTTTTTTATTTGATCACCGTTTTCTGTGAAATACATACCACCATCAGTCATAACTCCATCCACATCGAGCACTAATAATTTAATCTTATTCAACTTTAATTTCCAACCATTGGTCTTAAACATTGGCTTGAATAGTAAAGAATGTAAATCAATTTTATTTTCATCGCAGACTGCCTCAAGATCAAATACTGAGAGCTCTAGAGCATTTTCAACTCCCAAATCTCCTAAAAAATCTGAATAGTCGACTCCATATTTATCGCAAATCCCTCTTATATTTTGTTCTAAAAACATGTTTTTTTTTTAAATCATTGTGTATCCAACGCTTGAAGCAACTGGACGAAGTGTTTCTACTAATGCTTTAAATTCTGAATGATTAAGTTGTTGAGATGCATCCGATTTTGCCACTTTTGGATTTGGATGAACTTCAATCAATAAACCGTCAATTCCCATAGCTACGCATGCTCGTGCTAAACTTGGCACACCGTAGGCATACCCCATTGCGTGACTTGGATCTAAAATTATTGGTAAATTAGTATACTCTTGCAACCAAGCAACACCGCAGAGATCTAATGTAAAACGAGTGCCCGTTTCAAAAGTACGAAGTCCTCTTTCACATAATATCACATTTTCATTCCCTCCCGACAGCACAAATTCAGCCGCTTGAACAAATTCTTGCAACGTCGATCCAAAGCCTCTTTTAATTAAAACTGGCTTTCTTGTTTTTGCACAAGCTCGAAGAATTCCTTGATCATACATTGCTTTTGCACCAATTTGTATAACATCTGAATACTCAATAATTTCATCAATTTGAGTAGCATCTCTCACTTCAGTTATCACATTTAAGCCATATTCTGAGCGCATCTTCGCTAATAACTTCAACCCTTCCAATTCCATTCCTTGAAAACTGTAAGGACTTGTTCTAGGTTTGTAGCAACCCCCTCGAAGAGTACTCAATCCCAGTGAAACTAGTAATTCAGCTGATTCACGTATTTGCTCTTCTGATTCAACGGAACAAGGACCACCAATCAAAACCGTATTATTTGTTGCTCCTCCAATGGTAATTTGACCAATTTTCACTTCACGCTTTTCCGCTTGGAATTTTTTAGAAGATAATTGCATATCATTTGGAAAAACCCAAGATTGATCTACTTTATTTTCAATAATCGGAGGAACTTCTTTGACTCCTGAACCTGTAATTAATAGGTTTTTATTTTGATACACTATGTGAAATGCTTGAATTTCACTAGCAATTTTAGCAGATTCTTCCGCTGTTATTTGATCTTTTAGTTGAATTATCATATTTCTGCTTTAATCAGATTTGTAAAATTAACAATTCCCACTGATTCACCATCTTTTTTTAACACTGGCAAATACATAATAGGAAAATGGCACTTTTTAATTAATTTCAACATAGAAAGAACAGTATCATCTTCCCCTATTGAAATAGGATTTCTATTAATTAATTCGTCCGTATTAATTTTATTTAAGTCCTGTAAATTTCGGATCATTCCTTTTCGGAGATCTGCATTAGAAACCAATCCTTGGAATTTATTACCTTCATCCACGACCAAGCAAAATCCCATATTTCCCTTATCAATAGAAAGTAAAACAGATTGTAGTGATACATCTTTTTCACGCACGACTGGGCATTCCGTCAAAGGAATCATAAAATCTTTAATCATAAATTCTGACTCCATGTCTCTTTTAGTCAAATTCATTAACGCGTGCCCTATACTTGGACCATTGAATAAATAAGATCCAGATACAGAGGAACTTACCCCCATATTTCTTAAAATGAAAGACACTTCTCCATTTACACCGCCATCAACATGTATTGATTTTTCAGGAAATTGTTTTCTAAATTGTCTAATTTTAGTAAAATTAATAGCGTCAAATTTTCCACCACTTTGCCCTGGAATTGTCGCCATAATTAATATGAAATCATACGCTGAATACTCTTCAAAAACGGATATTGGAGTTGGGGTAATAACCGCTAAACCTTTTTTTCCCGTTATATCGGAAGGTATTTTCAAAGGTGATTTTAGATCTTCGTATTGAAAAGTAAGATATTCAACAGGGTTTTCCCTAAGTAAGTCAAAGTATTTATCTGGTTCTGCAGTAATAATATGTAAATCAATCGGTAAATCACACCAAGACCTAATTAGCTTAATATCTTCAAAAACAGATAGATCATCGTTGCAATCAACATGTAAAAGCTCAATTTGATGTTGAACTAAATCTTTAACAACAACTTCTAATGTTCTATTTTTATCGCTGTAAATTGAACCTGATATTTTCATAGTTTACCTTTCTAGGGTAAAGATAATGAATGAACTGAAATAAAAGGTAAAGAATCTGAATATTACTTTTAAAACAGGAAGTGAAATCTCATTATTAACGAAGATATTTGTAATTTTGACATATAGAATAAGATCACTGCTACTAGACAGTTGTAATAAAATTGAGCCATGTGATAATTCTTTTTTTCGCGTTAAGATAAATATTAAGAAATCAAAAAAATGAATTTAAAAAATCAGATTTACACAGGCGCTAATGGCAGAAAAAGTCTTCTCGATTTAGTCGTTCCTGTCAATTTCAATGGTCGAATTATTTTGTTTATTCATGGCTACATGGGTTATAAAGATTGGGGTTGTTGGAATTTAGTAGAAAAGTTTTATACTGATCTTGGTTTTGGTTTTTGTAAATTCAACATGAGTCACAACGGCGGGACGATTGAAAACCCCATCGATTTTACTGATTTAGAAAGTTTTGAAGAAAATAATTATTCTAAAGAAGTCTATGACGTTCAACAAGTTTTAAATTGGTTAGAAACTCAATTCCCTACTTTACCTGATATTTATTTAATTGGTCACTCAAGAGGTGGTGGAATAGCTTTACTAACTGCTTCAGATTCAAGAATAACCAAAATTTCAACCTGGGCAGCCATTTGTGATATTGAAAAACGATTTCCTGAAGGAACTCTATTAAAAGTATGGAAAACACAAGGAAAACGATTTATTGAAAATGGTAGAACCAAACAAAAAATGCCAAACAATTACTCTCAATATGAAGATTTTGAGCTACATAGAGATTTTTTAAACATTGAGCAAGCTTGTAAAAAATCTACCAAAACAACTTTTGTGGTTCATGGAGATATGGATACTTCAGTAGATATTGAAGAAAGTCGAAATATAGCAACATGGCTGAAAACAAGATTGTTTGAAATTGAAGATGCAGAACATACTTTTGGAGCAACTCAACCTTGGCTAGAAGACAAATTACCTGAACATCTCCAAAAAGTATGTGAAATAACATGTGGTTTTTTCTTGATTGATCACACTGCTTAAGAAAAAGAACCTATGTCAAACAGAAATGAAGAAAATAAAATAAATAAAAGTTTACTTGCCGAACTGATTAAAGTAGCGCAAGCTGACAATGATGTTCGCGACATTGAATTTCAATTTTTATTAACTATCGCTGCACAATTAGGTGTAACTGTTGACGATTTTAAAATTCTATTCGAACAATACATTAAATTTATGCCGCCAAAACTGGAAGTAGACCGTATTGTTCAATTTCATCGCTTAGTTTTATTAATGAATGTTGATTTAGAAACAAGTCATTTAGAAATAAACTACATTAAAGAGGCAGGAATTAGAATGGGGCTCAATCCATTAGCAATAGAGCAAGTATTGAATGAAATGAATTCATTTCCTAACAAAATTATTCCTCCAGAAAGATTATTAGAAATTTTTCAATTATATCATAATTGAATTTCGATTTGAAGTGCTTTACAAAAATTCATTCAACCCTGTTTGTATGAAAAATTTATCTTTTCTTACTTCACTTTTTTCAAAAACAGGAAACCCATCCTCATTTAAACGTGGATAATGAGGTGTTTTATGTTCGATACTCTTCGGTAAAAAAATCAAATCATGAATTAATTTATTTTGAATCCCGTTACGAACATTATCACTATCGATTCCTATCTTAAAACATGTCGATTGCCCATACGGAAGGCTATAAAATATGGATCCATACAATATTCCATGACTTGTCTTTCCATAGGGTAAACTACTTAAATCTTTGTATCCGTAAGGACATTTCGACGAGTAATTTCTTATCCAATCTGTACCCCTTGTTTCACCAGTCCATAAATAAACTCCGGTGGCAAATTTAAAATTAAGATATCGAAACGAAGCCATTAGATGTCCCGTTCTGAATCGATCTTTTCCTTGACCAGCAAATATGTCGTTTTCAAAATATAAACCCACTTTATTCAGATTCACTCCCCAACCTCCTGATCTCTGCGTTGTTCCTGCACGGTCAAAATACCACAAATAATTATACCCAATTGCATTTCTATATGTTGTCTGATGAAGCACTCCATCCAACTGAAAATCAATTAAATTATCTTTTTTACCTCCTAAAAGAACAACTCCTAAATAATTTCGAGATTCCCAAAATTTCCTTCGATTCCCAAAGCTTTTTAGATTCCATGTTTGAGTGGTTCCGATATTTAATTGATAAAAATAATCCGTGTAGTAGGCTTTTGCAAACAATCCCATAGAATTCACATGTGTTCCAAAATTTAAAACAATCCCAGTAGAAAGACCAAAATTAGTAGCACGAAAAGTCTGAGAAAAACTTTGATTTACAAATACTAACAGAATGAGGAAAAGTTTTCTCATATACTTCGAATTACCACTAAAAATTATGCTAAAATTTTAAATTAACCTTCATTTAAACCACCAAACTAATATTTTCAACCAAATATACATTTTTCACTTAAACAATCGTCGATTATCTTATTTTTACAGAATGAATTCATCGCGATTATTATATTGGGGAGCGCAAATAGGTGGATGGCTATCCTATGGAATTCTGGTCGCTTTTGCATTTTATGTCGACGATTCAAAAAAAGTTAATTCAACACTCTTTTTCCATATTATTTCATTTATATCATTATCAATTTTCTTCACGCATTTAATGAGAAAGATGTTTTTCAAATTAGGGTGGTTAGAAATAAAATTACCTCCCCTCTTCCCTCGAATTATTATTTCTTCCTTAATCTGTGCTATTCTAATTGTTATCTGTACAAACCTCATCTCATTTGGAGTAGACGAACCTATCTCATCATTAAAAATTCTAATAGAAATCCTTTCTAACTGTGTTTTGGTGCTATTTTGGAATGCTCTATATTTTACATATCATTTTTTCAGTAAGTCCAGAAAGCAGGAAATTAATAACCTAAGTTTAGAAGCTAGCAGGAATGAAATTGAATTAAAGAATCTTAGAACGCAACTGAATCCTCATTTTTTGTTTAACTCATTGAATAGTATTCGTGCACTTATTGAAATCGATCCCTCCAAAGCAAAAACCTCGGTCACTACTTTGTCGAATCTTTTGAGAAAATCTTTAATGTTCGGGAAATTAAATCTAGTCCCATTAAGTGAAGAAATAGAAATGGTTTCCAATTATTTAGACCTAGAAAAGGTGCGATTTGAAGAACGATTAACTATAAAATGGGAGTTAGATGACCAATTAAATAGTTTTATGATCCCTCCATTTTCTGTACAAATGTTGGTGGAAAATGCTATTAAACATGGCATATCTTCATTAATAGAAGGGGGAGAAATTGCTATAAAAACAATTAAATCGGATGATGAAATAAGCATAACTATTGAAAATTCCGGGACGTTAAAAACAGAGATTGATTTAGGAATTGGCATTGAAAACACGCGAAGAAGATTAGATCTGCAATACAATGGTAAGGCAAAATTTAACCTTGTTGAAAAAGACAATAAAGTAATTTCTTCGATCACCTTTAAGATATAAAATTTATACTTATTCGGTCCATATGATATTTAAAAAATAATAAAAATACCTATGAAAACTTTAAGAACATTAATTATTGATGATGAGAGATTAGCGCGTGAAGAACTGAAATCATTATTAAAACAATACGATGAAATTGACATTATTGGAGAAGCCAAAAATGGAGAAGAAGCGATTTTAATGATTAAAGATTTAAAACCTGAATTAATTTTCTTAGACATTTCAATGCCAGGTATGACAGGATTTGAAATGTTAAAACAACTAGAGGAGATTCCAAAAGTAATATTTGTAACAGCTTATGATGAATTTGCTTTAAAAGCATTTGAAATCAATGCACTCGATTATATTTTAAAACCCGTTGACCCTAATCGATTGCAAGAATCTGTCAAAAAGATAAATCAAAAAGAAGAAGATTTTATTTCAAAATTAGAAGGGCAAACTTCAAGAAAAGATCGACAATTAACTTTATCTGATAGTGTTTTCATTAAAGATGGCGAAAAAACGTGGTTTATAGAATTGAATAGAATAAGAATGTTAGAATCGGACGGAAACTATGTTAAAGTTTATTTTGACGGATACAGGCCTTTACTTTTAAGGTCATTAAATAGTTTTGAAGAACGTCTAGATCCTGAATACTTCTTTCGAGCAAATAGAAAATTCATTATCAACTTAAAATGGATTAGCACGATCGAAAATTGGTTCAATGGAGGATTGATGATTGAACTAAAAGAAGGTGAAAAAGTCGAGATTTCCCGGAGGCAAGCGATTCGATTTAAAGAACTAATGTCTTTGTAAATCAATCGCATATGAAATAAAATCAAATAATCGAGATCGAATCTGGATTTAACTGGATTAATTTATTTTTGTATAAATTCCCGATTGCTTGTTTGAATGTTTTTTTACTCATTCCTACTTGATCTCTAATATCATCTGGATCACTCTTATCGGTTAAAAATAGCGTACCTTTTCTATTTTTAATCAAAGCAAGCAATCGTTCTGCAGATGGTTCCACTTTTTGATATCCTGATTTTTCTAATCGAACATCTAATTTACCATCTTCTCTAATATTGAAAACAAATCCAGTCTCTGTATCACCCCGACGAAGTCTACGTGTAAGATCACTGTGATAAATAATCCCTAAGAATTTTCCATTGACAACCACTTTGACACCTACATCAAATGTTTCGCAAATTAATAAGGAAACTTCTTTATCAAGTTCAATTTCAGATGTGTCGGTTGAAAATTTCTTATTTGTCTTCGCTGTAGCAACAAGTCGATCTGTTGATTCGTCCAACATCAGATAAATCAAATAATACTTATCTTCTTCTAAATTATTTGTTTGTTCACGAAAGGGTACCAAAAGATCCTTTTCTAATCCCCAATCTAAAAAAGCACCATATGGATTGACCTCTTTCACTTTTAGGTAGGCAAATTCATTTAAAACAATATATGGTTTTTCAGTAGTTGCCACCAAACGATCTTCCGAATCTTTGTATAAGAATACTTTTATATCTTCCCCAACAGACATTTGCTGTGTTAAATATTTGTTGGGCAACAAAACATCATTATCAAATTCGTCACCTAAATAAGCCCCAACAGTTGTTATTCTAAGTATTGTTAGAATATTATATTCACCTAATTTCATTTTATATTTTAATAAGAAATTGATGAAGATAATTTAGAATTTACAATGACACAAGGCAATAGTTCTTTATTCATTATTAAAGATTGTGCGAATGTATCAAATTGAGGCAATAAACTAGATGTATGGTATGCAAAAGCAATAAGATCAATGTTCTGCTCCATACTGAATGCCATAATTTTAGTGGCATATGAACCCGAACCTTTTATTAATTCAATAGTACATTTAATATTTCTTTCTTCGTATTGATTTCGCACAATTAATATCCTATTTTTTATTCTCTGACTTAATAAAACATCATCGTGCTTTTCAGCCACCACATATACTTCAGCGTCATACATTTTTGCTAAATCTCCCGCAATATGAACTATTTGTAAACTTTCCTTTTCTAAATCAATAGGAACTAAAATCCTTTTGACAGGTTTAGCCTCTGTTTCTTGTTGAATAACAAAAAATGGGATATCTGAACTTGTAATGACCTTCATCGCATAACTTCCAAATATTTTTTGAAATCCTTTGGAACCATGAGTACCCATTATGATAAGATTTGCCTTTTCTTCCTTTACTATTTTGGCAACATCATCAAATATAGAACCTACTCTCACCAAACTAGTAATTTCGGTATTTGGTCCTGGCTTTATGTTAGAAATAATTTCATTTAATTTAGAAGTAGAAGCATCCACCTCTTTTTTGTCAGCGACAAGATTTACAAGTTTAATTTCATTGGTGAGATTACTGCTCAAAGCAACTGCATATTTTAAAGCTGCATCACCCACTGGAGTAAAATCATGTAAAACTAGATATATATTCTTACTCATAATTTACTATTTTAATCAAATATAAGAAGAAAGTTTTAGTTGTACAATTATTTAAACAATAATCAAGTAGTTAGAAAAATAAAAATTAAATAGTTTTCGGAACTACAATTTAAGATTAATGACTTTGATGATCTTTTTTTCGATGTTTTCTCCCATTCATTTCATCTTGGGGATACATCGAATGCTCGGGAGATTTTGGTGTTCGACTGAAAATTTTAGTCAAGTTAAATGTTTTTTTAGATGTCGTTCCATTTTTATTATCGACGCCAGGTTGGTCTGGAACTTTTGACGAATGCGTTTCACTGGGAGCAATCCATTTATCTTTTACTTCTTTCCTTTCTAACTTTCCTGTTTTTACATTCTGAACATAAATAGTTACTTTCTCATCTTCCTTCTCATTTATGCCAATCACATCCTCCTGTAACACCCATTTATCTTTTTCAAACACATAGGCATCATAAATAAAATCAGGGACATAATAGCAGTAATACCCTTCCATACTAGGTGATTCAGGTGAAAGATGGTCAAAAATAATACGATTATATTTGACTTCATATCTAAGTGACATGTATGCTTTCTTTGAGTGTTCAAAAAACACTCTTTTTAACGTTTCACCCTTATTTTTAAAGATAGGACTTCCCAATTTAGGATTATTGCCTGAAAATGTCAAAACATCTATTAATTTAATATTGCTCAAGGTTGTATTCATATCAAGCCCTAACAATGTATACATTTCTTTATTGCCTTTCGATATAGGGATAATCTTATAATATAAAGCACCATACCAATCTTTTCCATCCAAAACCCCCTCAGGTCTTTCTGAAATCATAAATGAATTATCGACTAATTCACTCACTAAATAGGTGTTTTTTTTTCTATCAAAACGTAAAATATAACAGTAATATTTCTGTGTTTGATCTTCTTGCTCTACATTCCAATTAAAAAGTCTAATTTTCTTATCTTCACTCATGATTGACCCCATAGAGGTAAGTTGGGAGAAAGGATACTCCATTACATCCTTCATTTTTATTGTTTCCAATAAATACTCTTTGTACAAAAGATTTTTCACTTCTTTTTCTGAATCTGTAGTTGCTGAGCGTAAATCTTTTAGAAGAAAAAGCAATTGTCTTTCTCTACTAGCCAACAAAGTATCCACTTGAGAAAATAGATGACTCGTAAAAAGAAATGCAGAAATAATTAGTAACTTTCTCATATGACCTATTTAACGCAAATACAATAACTTTGTTACTATTCAATCCTTAAATACCTTCAAAAATTTACTATGCCTTTCAATTCTGAGATTGTTTGCGAAGGATTATTAGAATTAAAAACATAGCTTCCCGCCACGAGAACATCTGCTCCAGCTTTCAATAAATCGATTGCTGTTTCTCCGTTCACACCACCATCGACTTCAATTACTGCTTTCGACCCTTTCCGTTGAATCATTTCTTTGACTTGATTCACTTTAGAAATAGAATTTTTAATAAACTTTTGACCACCGTATCCTGGATTGACTGACATAATTAAAACTAAATCTAGATCTTCAATAAGATCTTCTAGTAAGGTTACCGAAGTGTGAGGATTCAGCGCCACTCCCGCTTTCATTCCAGCTTCTTTTATTCTTTGAATCGTTCTATGAAGATGGACACACGATTCATAATGAACCGTTAATATATCTGCTCCTGCTTTTTTGAAATCTAAAATATATTGATCTGGATTTTCAATCATTAAGTGCACATCTAATGGTTTACGAGCATGTCTTTTTATCGCCTCAATCACAGGGAACCCAAAAGATATATTAGGAACAAAAACGCCATCCATTACATCCACATGAAACCAATCTGCTTGTGAATTATTAATCATTTCAACATCACGCTGAATATTTGCAAAATCACATGAAAGTACCGATGGGGAGATTAAATGAGCCATTTATTTTTATTTAAATTTAATTATACAAAGCTACCTATTAAAAAAGAAAATACGCTCTGGCACACGCTAATTTATCCAAAAAAAGAAACAATTTAAGCATGATCTTTCAAATAAACCCATTCTCTAAATTGAAAATCATGAACAGTTAAATTCTTATTATGAAGATCTTCTTCTGAAAATACAGATAAAAGTGCAACAATTGGATATTTTTTTCTTCTAAGACTTTTTCCTGAGTTTTTTGGTTTTAATAAATAAATCTCTCCTTTTTCATCATCTATTATTCTTGTTAAATAAAAAACTTCATCATTTTTTAAATAAACTTTCTTTTCAAGTAACACTTTTTTTGCCTTCATCAAATAGGAATTCCTTTGTGATAATGGCAAAATATACGCTTCTTTAGTTAAAAAGGCATCCACAAATATCTCATTGAAGATCTCTCCACGAAATTTGAACTTATATTTTACTGATCTACCATTAAATGAATCTATTTTATAAAACGTGAATGGTAACTCTACTTTCAAATGACTCCATCTTCGCTTAATTTTTTTTAATTTCATCAGACGGTTTATGACCATAAATACTATAAAACCGCTAAACCAGAAGGTATTAATCACATTTTTTTCTGCGACACCGTAATTCAAATTAAATAAGAGGATTATAAATTGAAGAACTATAAAAATTCCATAATACTTATACATTTTCCTAATCAAATTCTTTGAATCAATTGTTTTCAATTCATCAAAATCAGATGAAAAATTCAATGAATTAGTTAACGTTTGAGCAAAGACCGAAATCATTACCATGAAGTAAAAAAGAGTGACAATGAATCCATAACTAGCTACAATTTCATAATCAAGCCAAAAATCGTAAAATGAATGAAGAAATACTGCTAAAAGGAACAATAAAAATATTTTAAGTGGTTTTTTATGTTTGTGATAAAAACGATAACCAATAATTCCGTAAGCAAGAATTGACGTGCAAAATAATTCACCAAAGGTTCTTAATATAATTTTTTCATTAAAAAAGTAAAATTCATTATTGTATGAATATAATAGATTTTCACCCGCTGCAAAACCCAAAGCAGATACTGCAAAAAACATAAAAACATCAATTGGTTCTTTGAGTTTACTTCTAAAAAGGTAATAGACAATTAATACTGGGATCACTTTAGATAATTCTCCAAGAAAGCCAATTTTAATCGCTGTAACCAAAAAATGATTCAGTAATTTATTGTTATGAAGAAGTAATTCAAATTGATCTAAAAAATGAGTATTTATGTTCTTAAATAAATAAAAAGAGGTAACACCCAAACAAAAAGTAAGTAATAAATATTTTGTTTTTTGTGTTGTTGTTACTCCAATTAATCTAAAATAGTCAACCCAGATCCATGATGAAAAAAAAGCTGCTATGTAATAAAAAACTATCATAAATCTTTAAAGTACATTGAATACAAACTTAAATTTAAAAAATGAAAAAATAACTTATTTTAAAAATTAAAAATTTAGATCCTCCCTAATACATTTCAATTAATTCTTAGGGAAAAATTTTGGAATCAACGATTTTGCTTTCGTTAAGGTTTCTTCCATTGATAATTCACTCATACCACCCGAAGCATTTGCGTGTCCTCCCCCATTAAAATACTCTGCAGCCAAAATATTAACAGGATTTTCACTTCCTTTTGAACGAAATGAAATTTTTATAATACCTTCTTTTTCTGAAAAAAACAGAGCAGCTTTCATTCCTTTAATAGATAAGGCGATATTTACTAAACCTTCTGTATCTCCTTTTTGGTAATCAAACCTATCTAATTCTTCCTCTGTCATAGAGATTATTGCCACATTAAAATCTGTCAACACCTCTAATTTTTCACTCATTGCATACCCTTGAAGACGCAATCGTCCAACTGTATTATTATCGTTCAAGTTTTCATGCACCAAATAATGCTTCACTCCTGCAGTTAACAATTTCGCTAAAAGTTCATGTGTACGAGGCTGAACAGAGGGGAAACGAAAAGAACCTGTATCTGTCAAAATACCAAGATACAAAGGTGTTCCAATTTTTTCATTCAGTAAAGCTCCATTCCCAGATTGCTCAATAATTTCAACAATTAATTGGGAAGTAGAACAAACTTTAGTGTCAGAAAGTGTGATAAAAGCAAAGTCTTTTGGATCTAAATGATGATCTACCATGATTATTTTTTCAGAAAAATCTTCTAATAATGCTTGCATACCATCACCTACCCTATTTGTCGAATTATAATCTAAACAAAAAACAAGGTCTGCCTCGTTGAAAAGATTTTCAATTTGTGCACTCTCATTGGACATTGTTATAATATTTTCTATTCCATCTAACCACGCTAAATAATCGGGAGCAGGGTCAGGATGACAAATAGTAACCTTCTTTCCTAATTCTTGAATAAAATGATACAATCCAAGCGAACTCCCAATCGAGTCACCATCAGGTGATTTATGTGCTGTTATGATAATATTTGAAGCCGCTTTTATTTCTTCTACGATTGAACTGTATATATTCATTTTTTTCTTTTAACCTTATTTCAGATGTACTATTTAATTTTTATTACTCATTAATACCGTTGTTTCATTTTCGATACGTTGCTGTAAATTCGATGAAACTTGCACTAAAGGTAATCGCATATGCGGATTCATAATCCCTCTTTTCGCTAAGGCAATTTTAACACCTCCAGGATTTCCTTCTTCAAAAAACATTTTGGTAATAGGCAGTAAATCATAGTGACCTTTTCTTGCCGCAGCCAATTTTTCATCCATTGACGAACGAACCATTTCTGAAAATCTTTCCGGAAAAGCATTCGCAACAACAGATATAACACCATCAGCACCCGCAGCGATCAAAGGCATTGTTATTGCATCATCTCCAGATAAAACCCCAAAACCAGCTGGACGTAAGCGAATCAATTCCATTATTTGCTCCATATTCCCAGACGCCTCTTTTACCGCCACAATATTTTCAATTTTGGCTAATTCAAGCGTTGTTTCAGGCAACATATTAGAACCTGTTCTACCCGGAACATTGTACAAGATGATTGGCAAATTCGTACAAGAAGATATATACTTAAAATGTTCAATAATTCCTTTTTGAGTAGGCTTATTGTAATAGGGCGAAACCGATAAAATACCATCAACTCCCGCAGGAATTAATTTAAAAAGTTCACCAATTTGCTTTGTATTATTACCACCAAGTCCGTATACTATTTTTAATTTCCCTTGATTTTCACCAATTACCGTTTTCAACACTTCCATTTTCTCCTCTAATGAAAGCGTAGGAGATTCACCTGTAGTGCCTTGAACTACTAAAAAATCAATTCCCCCATCAATTTGCAAGCGGACTAATTTTCTCAAGGCAGTATAATCTATTGAATCATCTGGTTTGAAAGGCGTAACCAAAGCTACTCCAGAACCTAAAAAAAGATTGTTCATATTTATTAAATTATTTTATTTAACATTTCACTAGCGAAGACAACGCCATTATCTATTGAATCGATTGAGCTAATAAAATTCAAATCAAAAAAGGATTGTCCTTCAGAATTCACCCCAATTCTTCTTGTAGCATTTATTTTCTCTAACCATTTTAGCACTTTAGTCGAAGGTTTTCCAAAACACACAAATAAATCGAAATGCGTATCTCTAATGATATCGAGATCTTCTTGACCATCCATTTTTGCACTTTTTTTAATTTTATTTCCAAATAAAGATAAGTCTTTTTCACAAAAGTAAGTGAAAAGCGAATGTTTCAAGACACTTTCTTTCGGATTAGTAATCAAAATAATAACTTTTAGACGTTTAACATTGCTATCTATCAAGACTGCATCCAAAGATTCTCGAAATTGCTGAAACTCTTCATGATCCGTAAAAACATAAAAAACCAATAGGCTTTTAGTTTTTTTCCAAATACTATTTTGGTCTACCATACTTTTAGTTCTTTAGCTTTGATATAAATTCATCTTCTGATAGAATTGTTATACCCAAATCAGAAGCTTTTTTCAATTTTGCTGGCCCCATGTTCTCTCCCGCTAGCACAAAATCAGTCTTTGAAGAAATTGATGAAGCATTCTTACCACCATTTATTTCAATCACCTCTTTGATTTCATCTCTTGAAAAGGTATTAAAAACACCTGACACAACGAAAGTAACTCCTTTAAATTTATCCGTAACACCTTCTTTTTCTTTTATTTCAAATTGGAGGCCCACTTGTTTTAAACGACGAATCACCTCTCTATTTTTTTCATCCAAAAAGAATTGCTGCACAGAAATAGCAATTTTCTCGCCAATTTCATCCACATTTACCAATTCATCAAAATTAGCCTGCTGAATCTTATCGATTGACTTAAAACTCTTTGCTAATTTCTTCGCAACTGTTTCTCCAACAAAACGAATTCCCAACGCAAACAAAACACGTTCAAAAGGAACATCTTTAGAAGCAGCTAATCCATTGATTAAATTATCTGCTGATTTATCAGCCATCCTCTCTAAATCGACAATTTGGGCAAATGATAAAGCATATAAGTCAACGTAAGATTTCACCAATTCTTTTTCAACTAAAAGGTCTACGGTTTCGGCTCCTAAACCATCTATATTCATTGCTTTTCTGCTGATAAAATGCTCTATTCTTCCCTTAATTTGAGGGGGACAACTATTCTCATTGGGACAGTAATGTTGCACTTCACCTTCTCGACGAATTAACTTTGTAGAACATTCAGGACAAATTTCAATAAATTTCACAGCCACTGAATTTTCTTCCCTTTTTAATCCATTAACTCCAACAATTTTTGGAATAATTTCTCCCCCTTTTTCTACAAGAACAACATCATTCAGATGCAAATCTAATTTTTGAATTTGATCTGAATTATGCAAAGAAGCTCTTTTCACCGTCGTTCCACCTAGCTGAACCGGTTTCAAATTTGCCACTGGAGTGATTGCACCTGTCCGTCCAACTTGATAAGAAACAGACTCTAAATACGTTTCAACTCTTTCTGCTTTGAATTTATAAGCAATTGCCCATCTAGGAGATTTTGCTGTGAACCCCAACTCCTGCTGCTGATTATAATTATTTACCTTTATAACAATCCCATCAATTTCAAAAGGTAATTTTGAACGATTTTTATCCCAAAAATGAATAAACTTCATGATTCCTTCAATAGAATCAGTTTTATAAATCATTTTCTTTTCTGGATTTGGTGTTTTAAAACCCCATTCAGAAGCTTTCAGAACACTTTCAAAATGACCTTCCAAAGGCAAATCATACCCATATAAACCATAGAGATAACAATCCAAGCCTCTATCAGCCACAACTTTGGAATCTTGTAATTTTAACGTTCCAGAGGCTGTATTTCTTGGATTTGCGAATTCAGGCTCACCTATATCAACACGTTGTTCATTTAATTTTGTGAAATTTTTCAAAGGAAAAAATATTTCACCTCTAATTTCGAAATCAGCAGGAAAATCCCCCGTTAACTGCAATGGAATGGAGCGAATTGTTCTCACATTTGCCGTTACATTTTCTCCTTTAGTACCATCTCCTCTTGTAACCGCTTGTTTTAAAACACCATTTTCATAGTGGATACCAATTGCTACGCCATCATATTTTAATTCACACACATATTCCAATGTATCTTCTGAAAGTTTTTTCAGCCGATTTTCCCATTCGATTATCTCGTCTTCAGAATACGTATTTGATAAAGAAAGCATCGGAAATCGATGGGTAATGGATTCAGATTTCTTTGTAATATCGCCACCAATTCGCTTCGTCGGACTGTAATCATAAGAAAATTCAGGAAATTCAGTTTCCAGTTTTATTAATTTCTCCAACAATACATCAAAGTCATAATCTGAAATTTCCGACTCATTTTTGATGTAATACAAATCATTGTGTTTATTAATTTCTTTGGATAAACGTTCGATTTCATCCTTAGCTAGTTTCTTATCCATTGCACTAAATTACACTTTTTCTGCTTTCAACATACGACTTTTACCTTGTAAATCTTTCCTCAACTCAATGTTAACAAAGTTATTATCTTCTAAAATATTTATTACTTCTTTCGAGAAGTTTTCATGAATCTCGAAGAAAATTAACCCCTTAGACTTTAAATAGATATGTGCCATTTTCGAAATCACCTTATAAAAAATGAGTGAATCATTATCAGGTACAAACAAAGCCATATGAGGTTCAAATTCAAGCACATTATCAGTCATCATTTGACTTTCTTGAGCAGGAATATAGGGCGGATTTGAAACCCAGCAATCATATTTCAGATTTTCTCTTACTGAAAGTTGCAGGTAGTCCTTTTCACTTGTAGCATCAAAATGCAATACTTCCAATTCTAACTTCAATTCACTCGAATTCTCTCTAGCTAAACTCAAGGATTCCAAAGAATAATCTGCTGCAACAAGTAAACTCTCAGGATAAATAGATTTGAGTCCTAAAGCAATACAGCCAGAACCTGTACAAATATCAGCAATTACTTTTGGCTGATGATTACCCACAAATGATTCCTTGATCCAATCCACTAATTCTTCTGTTTCAGGACGAGGAATCAACGCACGCTTGTCGCACTTTATTTCTAATCCATAAAATAACGTATTTCCAATAATATATTGAAAAGGTTCATTTTTCAGCAAACGCTTAACAATTGAACGAAAATAAAGCAAATCTGATTCAGAAAACAGTTGATCATTCAATCCGATCAAATCATTCTTAGAAATTTTTAATCTCGAACAAATTACTTCATTTCCAATTAATTTTATTTCGTTATCAGAAAAAAGGTCCGCTAATTTATCTTTAAAATAGCTTCTTATTGCTTTGATAGAATTTGTTTGAACAAACATTCAATTTAGTAAAAGATACATGTATAAAAATAGAGATAAGGCAGTTTAATCGGAGCTTTTCTTGTGAAAATAATGTGTAAATCCAAATCCGACAATCAAATAGTGTGTTGGGTTTGAGAAATTATCAGGATCATAACCACCATTTGTCGCAATACCTATGCGTTGTGGTGAAAATCCAAAACCTTGCACAGTATATCCAAGTGTAAAACGATATGATGAAAACTCATCGACACTTAAAATTAAGCCAAGCATCGGAGCGATCGATATTGAATTCACTTGTTGTGGTTTTCCATATTTTTTCTCGTTAGAATCCGTCACAAAGTACGTTTGAGAATACCCCATTTTAACACCAAAATCAGTAGCAAACTGCTCATTATGAAATTTTTCCTTACTCACTTTCAAGAAAACCCCGACACTATGCATGCCTCCTTTCGCTTTTTCAGATGGTGGAACTTTTGTCGGATTTACTTGAAGATAATTGTATTGGATACCAGTACCAAAAGCTAAAGAATTTGATAACCTGTACTGATAATAAGGAGAAATAGACACAACTCCCTTCATAATCCCTTTGAATGATTTATTTGCTATTGGAACTGGCATTCCCACTTCCATATTAAAAGTATGCTTCGGTTCAAATTGACCGAATAAAGATTTGGAAAATAGTATTACACATCCCAATAAAATAACTTTCTTCATACAAGTAGTTTTTGCTTAGCGCTAAGATAGTTAATATATTCAAAATAAAGAAAAAAGTTGCATCAGGATAATGACAATCATTTTTAGAATTAACAATATTTTACAATCCTGAGAAGTTTCTAAAAACACTAAAAGCCCTTTATTACAAAGAGCTTTTAGAATAATTATATCAGATTTATATTAACGTGTAAACAACATTTCTCTGAATTTCGGTAAAGGCCAAAGTTCATCGTCTACTAATATTTCCAATTTATCAGCATGGTATCGAATATCATCAAAAAAGACTTTTACTTTATCACAATACGCAACAGCTTTCGCTTCATTTCCAACCACTTTATTTGCTGCTTTTCTTGCTATTAACATCAAGTCACAATTAGATTTCAGCTTATTCATGTGATCAGAGATATTAATTATCAATTCAAGTTGAGCCTTACCAGCTTCTTTACCCGCTTTTTCACCAAGAACAGAAAATAAACCCTGCACATTATTAATCAATCTATTTTGATATTCAACAACAGCAGGAATAATATGATTTTGAGCAAGGTCACCAATTAGACGCGCTTCAATTTGAATTTTATGAATATAGGCTTCAAATTCTATTTCTTGTCTTGCTTCCAATTCTCTTGGTGTTAAAATCGCCATGTCATTGAACAATTTTATCACCTTTTTATCACCCCAAACTTTTAAAGCTCTAGGAGTATCTTTCAAATTAGACAATCCTCTTTTCGCTGCTTCTTTCACCCATTCCTCACCATATCCATTTCCTTCAAAACGAATTTTCTTTGATTCTTTGATCATTTTTTGCAACTCTTTTAAAATTGCCTCATCTTTTGCTTCCCCATTCTCAATTCGAGCATCTACATCTTTTTTGAAAATTTGTAATTGACTTGAAACAATTGTATTAATAACAATCATTGCAGAAGCGCAATTTGCAGAAGAACCAACCGCTCTAAATTCAAATTTATTGCCTGTAAATGCAAAAGGAGAAGTTCTATTTCTATCGGTATTATCCAACATTATTTGAGGGATTTTACCAATGTTCAATTTTAATTCTGTTTTATCTTCAGGTGTCATTTTACCCGCTTTCACATTTTTCTCGATTTCATCTAGCAAATACGAAAGTTGTGAACCTATAAATGCTGAGATAATTGCAGGAGGTGCTTCATTCGCCCCTAAACGGTGATCATTTCCTGCACCAGCAATACAAGCACGCAATAAATCTGCATGGTCATGAATAGCCTTTATCGTATTACAGAAAAATGTTAAAAATTGCAAATTAGATTTTGGATTTTTACCAGGAGCAAGCAAATTAACTCCAGTATCAGTGCTTAGAGACCAATTATTATGTTTTCCTGACCCATTGACACCTGCGAATGGTTTTTCATGCAATAATACTCGGAAATCGTGCTTACGAGCCACTTTTTCCATAATATCCATTAACAATAAGTTATGGTCATTTGCCAAATTACATTCTTCAAAAATAGGCGCACATTCAAATTGATTTGGCGCAACTTCGTTATGACGCGTTGTCACAGGAATCCCTAATCGAATCGATTCCGTCTCAAATTCACGCATAAACGATGTGATTCGAGCTGGAATAGAACCAAAATAATGATCATCTAATTGCTGACCTTTAGCAGGGGCATGACCAAACAATGCTCTACCTGTCATCATAATATCTGGTCGTGCATTGAAAAGCGCAGAATCCACCAAAAAGTATTCCTGCTCCCACCCCAACGTTGCAATGGTTTTCGAAACATTTTTATCAAAATACTGACACACCGCGGTAGCAGATTCATCAATTGAATGCAAAGCTTTCAATAATGGCATTTTATAATCCAATGCTTCACCTGTATAAGAGATGAAAATAGTTGGTATACATAAGGTCTTATCGATTACAAATGCTGGTGAAGACGGGTCCCATGCAGTATACCCTCTTGCTTCAAATGTATTACGAATACCACCATTTGGAAAAGAAGAAGCATCTGGTTCTTGTTGAATTAATAAATCACCATCAAATCGTTCGATCGCTCTTCCAGGACCTACTGGTTTAAAGAATGCATCATGTTTTTCTGCAGTTGAACCTGTTAGCGGCTGAAACCAATGCGTATAATGAGTAGCGCCTTTTGTAATTGCCCAATCTTTCATGGAAGAAGCCACTTGATCTGCCATTTTTCGATCTAAACGTGTACCGTTCAGTGCAGAATCCATCATTGATTTATATGCTTCACTGGGCAAATATTCTCTCATGCTATCTGCATGAAATACATTTTCTCCAAAAATCTCAGAAATCTTTCCATTAAACTCGATGTGTTTCGGTGATCTGTTTAACACATCATGATACGCTTGCATTCTTTTAGTCGCCATGAGTAAATTATTTTTTTTTTGCAAATTTACGTCATTTTTACAGGGGGTCAATCAAAAAAAATCAACTTTTTATCAACAACCCCCTATTAATTCACTTCAAATCTTCAAAATAATACAAAAATTTTACTAAAGTGTATTTTTCACAATATAAACTAAAACCCTTTGAACGGCTATTTTACAGTGTAAAACACTTTGAATTCTATAAAATCTTTTTTAGAAATTAGTTGGTTGTTACCTTTACTAACGAATTATTGGTAAAATATCTTCTTTAATTCCGCTTTCGATTATTACTTATGATCATCATTTAAAAGATCAAGAACAGTTTTCACAGGACTAAATGTCTCTGTAGGGATTTCAATGAATAAACTATTCCAGTTTGACATACTGCCATTCCATAATCCAGGTAACTCTATAAATTGAACATCTTGGCCCTTGTATTTTTTGCGAACGATGAAAAATTTTGAATCATCTTTATAGTTTTGTAGATCAAATTTATTCCCATTCAAATCTTGTGTTGACACAACAATCATAACGGGATTAAAGTATGTACTTTGCACCATCAGACTATATTGTTTTCCTTTCATGGTAATTTGAGATTTTTCAATAATCTGTTTAGAAATTATTCCATTATCATCCACCCAAAAAGGACCACCGCCGGGCTGTCCATCATTTCTAACCATTCCACATGCTCTTGTGGGACGATTTAATATTTCTTTTATTTCTTCATTATTTAAATTTTCAATCATTTTTTCATTGAATAATTGAAACCTTTCATTTAATTTTTTTAAGCCTTCAATGGAAGGATTATCATACAATTTTTTAGCTTCTTTTTTATAATCAATTAAAATACCTCCTAGTAATTTCCAAGTGGTGACAGAGGAATCTGATTTTAAAAAGTGTTGCACATTATCAATGTTTTTAATAAAAACATAATCGCAATTAATTTTATTGATATTTTCCAACAGCGCTCCATGTCCAGCCGGCCTGTTCAACACCTGACCATTTTCCAAGGTAAAAGGTTCACCGTCATTTGTAAAAGCAAACGAATCACTATTAACGTCTTGATCTGAAAATGAGACCTCATAGTGTTGACCTGTCAAACCTTGTATTTGAGAAATTACTTTTTTAATTGCACTTTCATAGCGTGATTGGACGGTAAAATGAAAACTAACATTCTCTTCTTTCACTCTAACGCCTTGCAATATATGTTCTTGAAATGGATTTAAAATAAATGGTTCATTCTTATGAAAAGGAATTAAGCCTTTTGGTAAATCACCGTATCCCATGCCATCTTCTTTCAATAAAAAAGAAACAAACGCCTCTAAATCAACATCGAACTCTTTCAGTTTGTTTCGTGTCTCAACAGGTAATTGCTGAAAAAATGCAAATTCAGAGATATGATTCAAAAACTTTTCCACTGAGCTTCTATTTACTTCATCAGGAGCTTCTAAAAAATCAAATAAAAATTGAAACATTCTTGAACCTGAACCAGAAGCAGGAATAAAAAAGCAAGAAGAGAATTTTTCTTTTTCAAAAACATTCACTAAATTGACTTGTTCTTGTGCCGTAAATTTAACTATTCCTTCATCTAACTTGCAAGGAGAAACAAGGACAACTTCAGGATGATCCCCAATCACTTTTGCTTTTTGTTCTTCAATTTTCGACAATGCCTCTCTATTCATAGTAATTTCCACCTAAAATTTCACTTATTTTGCAATGTGATAATAGTCTTACAATATTTGAAATATCTTTTTACAGCGAAAGGCAGACACGGAATACACTCTCCGTTCGTTTACGCTTTCGTTACAAATTGCATACCTACAAAGATTGAAAAAAAATTTCTAATTGCACGTAAAAAGTTATTTAAAAACCTAAAAAACAATAACACAACCCTTGAAATAAATGACTTTGGCTCCGGATCAAAGAAGTTAGGGAACAAAAGATCCATCTCTTCTATTTTCTCTACAAGCTCATCGAAAGGGAAATTTAGCCTTTTACTCTATCGAATAGCTCATTATTACAAACCAAAAAACACACTTGAATTTGGAACATCTTTGGGAGTTGGCTCAATTCATCTATGTAAAGGAAATGAACAAGGGATTGTCACAACTGTTGAGGCTTGTGAAAACACTCAATTTTACGCTAAAAAGAACCTTAAAAAAATGGAAATCAATAATGTAAAATCCATTTTATCTACTTTTGAAGATTTCATCGAGACATACAAAGGCGAAAAATTTGATATCGTTTTTATTGATGGTCATCATAATGGAATTGCCTTACTTCATTATCTTGAGAAATTAAAGCCAATAACTCATAATGATACGCTGATTATTTTAGATGATATTAGATGGAGTAAATCTATGTTAGAATCTTGGAAAACAATTATCAATGATCCATTCTACCATGTTTCAATTGATTTATTCCGCATGGGAATCATCACTCCTAGAAGTCAACAAATTAAGGAGCATTTTATTATCCGATTCTAATTTTACTTTACCAGAAACTTGTCTAGTGAATGTATTTAATAAAAATCTTTTCTAAACCCCACATTCAAAGAAAACAAAAGTGGCGAATAAAAGTTGGATGCGATTGAACTAGCTTGTGTATTGCTGGGAAGGCTAATCAAAAGATAATCAAATGTAGCGTCTAAATAAATGGACCCAACACCTGGTATTGTGTATTTCGCTCCCCCACTTAAACCAATTCCAACATTCAGAATTGTTCCTGACAAAACGGTCCCCATAGGCAAACGATATTTTGTTTTATCGTACTCATCGACTGTAAATTTGGCCTTATTAATAACACCCATTAAATTAGAACCTCCATACAATGCAAATCCATTGTCATAACCATCTATCAAATAATACCTCAAACCTCCATCAAACGTTGTGTAATTAAAAGTAGTAACACCACTTACGAAAGTAACATTAAAATCGTTGGGATCAATCGTCTCTAACTGAATCGTATTCTCTTGATACAACAAAGGATCCAACTTCTTTTTTCCATAGAAAGAAGCACGTAAATACATTGAAACATCATTATCTTTCGGAAATTCACCACCGAGGTGAAAACCCATATATTTTTGCGAAGTACCAAAAGGACTTAATGTATTTACCCCCATATTTACGCTATACTGCGCATTAAGAGTTGTTACACTAAAAACAAGAATAGTAAATAAAATTCCTTTTAACATGACCTACTTTTATTTTATTAATTATATATTTTGAAGCACTTTTCAATCCTAATTTTCACTAAATCACCACCATCTCCTTCAAATTGATCAACCTTTTCTATAATTATCAAACAGTGAGGATAGACCTTGAAGAAATTATTTATTATACATTTCCAGATTATAAAAATAAGAAAAATCTATAATATACTAGTTAAATTTAAAATAACTCAGCAAATTATATATGATATTTTATAAATAATCGTCTTCAAATATTCTGTACTTTTGATAAAAAACTAAAAATGGCTATTTACGAATTTAATGGATTCATTCCTGTTGTTAAGGAAAGTAGTTTTGTTCACCCGCAAGCTGCAGTAACAGGAAATGTTATTATCGGAGAAAATGTCTACGTGGGACCAGGAGCAGCAATTCGCGGTGATTGGGGGCAAATCGTTATCGAAGACGGATGTAATATTCAAGAAAATTGCACCATACATATGTTCCCTGGGAAGATTACCCTCTTAAAAAAAGGCGCTCACATTGGACATGGGGCAATAATTCATGGGAGTATAATAGGAGAAAACTGTTTAATAGGAATGAATTCTGTGATAATGGACGATGTTATTATTGAAAAAGAATCGATAATAGGAGCCCTCTGCTTTGTACCTGCGAAAATGAAAATCCCTTCACGAAGTTTAGTGGTAGGAAATCCGGCAACAATAATAAAACAAGTTTCAGATGAAATGATTGCATGGAAAACGAAGGGTACAGAATTGTATCAAGCATTACCAAGCGACTGCAAGGCCACTTTAAGAGAATGTGAACCTCTCAAAGAAATAGAAGAAAATCGTCCCAGTCAAGAGAAAATGTTTTCTACCTGGAATTCAATTAAAAATAAATAATTTAGAATCAAAGCATTTAATAATCGATGTTCAATGTCATGATCGTAAATAATTTAAGTACTATTTACAAAAAAATCGATAAAAATCGTCTTTAAGAGATTAATTCTTCTTGTCTGTTTTCCATCGACTGTAACGTGGCTTTGGTCGAAATTGTCTTTAAAAATGCGTATTTGAAGGCAGTTTATCAACAAAACGATGCTTTTTTCAACAAAAATGCGCTTTTTTCTCATAAAAGACTTGCACCATATAGATAATCACATATATTTGCTCAAGTTATTATTTACAAACACATTAAAAACACTAAGCTATGAACAAAGCGGAATTAATCGATGCAATTGCATCTGAGTCTGGATTATCAAAAGTAGATGCGAAAAAAGCATTAGACGGATTTGTTGCAGCAACTGCTGGAGCAATGAAAGCTGGAGACAGAATTTCATTAGTAGGTTTTGGATCATTCTCAGTATCAAATCGTGCTGCTAGAATTGGTCGTAACCCACAAACTGGAAAAGAAATTAAAATCGCAGCTAAAAACGTAATCCGTTTCAAAGCAGGTGCTGAACTTTCTTCTAAAGTTAATTAAGTCGACAATTCTTAAATGAATTTGAAAAGGGGATCTAAGGATTCCCTTTTTTTATATAAGTAAATATTGCACAGACATTTCAAGACGATGTCCAGACCGAATTCTAAATGAAATAATAAATTGTGGATTTAGACCAAAAAGTATTAGACGAATTTTATGCTATAATTTCAATCAGCAAGCAAGAAATGTATGAAAGAATTTCGAAAGAAAGAACTAATCATATAACTGTTGTTCTAGAAAATATTTACCAGGAACATAACGCAAGTGCAGTTCTGAGGACGTGTGACTGTTTTGGGATTCAAGAACTGCATGCGATTGAAAAAAACAACCAATACAAAGTACAAAGAGATATTGCGCTTGGAGCGGGAAGATGGGTAGATTTGTATAATTATGACCAAGGAGAGAGCCCAACGATTGATTGCATTCAAAAATTAAAGGCAAAAGGATACAAAATTGTAGCAACCACTCCCCATGAAAAAGACGTTACCATTCACGAATTAGACCTGTCTCAGCCAATTGCTTTAGTTTTTGGAACTGAGAGAAAAGGTATTTCAGAAGACATAATTGACTTAGCGGATGAATTTGTGAGAATCCCCATGTACGGATTTACTGAAAGTTTTAATATTTCAGTATCTGTCGCCCTTGCTCTGAATATATTAAGAGATAGGCTTGAAAAAAGTGATATTAAATGGAAACTTAATGAAAAAGAGCAAACGACTCAAAAAATAAAGTGGTGTAAAAAAATATTACGAAGTGGCGATGAAATGGAAGCTGAATTTAGAAAAAGACTTCAATCGTTGAATGCACAGTGACATCAAAATCTACAACGATTATTAGAAAAAAGAGGGATTTACATGAAAAATTTGTTTTTTTTTATTTAATAAAATATTAATCGATGAAAAATCAACAATTAAAGAGCGAAGATCACAAATAGAATAGTATATTTGCAAAAGTATTTGATAGACAATTAAAAATCAACACATATGGGAAGGGGAGATAAAAAATCCGCAAAAGGTAAAAGAACAATTGGTTCATACGGAGTTTCTAGAAAAAGAAAGAAAACAACGTATTCACCAACAGCTGATGCAGCGACTACTTCAGAAGAAAAAGTAAAAAAAGTAGCTGTAAAAAAAGAAACTGAGCCAAAAGCAGAAGTTAAAAAAACAGCAGTAAAAAAACCAGCTGTAGCAAAAAAACCAGCTGCCGCTAAAAAAGTAAAAGAAGAAAATTCTACAGAAGAATAAAAAATATAATTTTGAAAAGCTACCTCAATGGTAGCTTTTTTTTTGACCTTAAAAAAATAATTCTTTTATGTAATTCATTTCTACCATTTTTTCACACCTTTGTACTAATTAATTAATATACAAAATAGATTATAATGAAACATAATTTCGGAGCAGGTCCTTGTATTCTTCCTCAAGAGGTGTTTAAACAGGCGTCAGATGCAGTTTTAGATTTTAACGGATTATCCATTTTGGAAGTTTCTCATCGGCACAAAGATTTTGTTGCAGTAATGGAGGAAGCGCAAGATTTAGTAAAAAAAGCACTTCATGTTCCTTCTGGATATTCTGTGGTTTATTTGCAAGGTGGAGCAACTTTAGGTTTTACTATTGTCGCTCTAAATATGATGCGCTCGCATAAAAAAGCAGGTTATTTAAACACAGGTACTTGGGCTTCAGGCGCAATAAAGGAGGCAAAAAAAGTTGGAATTGATGTAAATGTACTTGCTTCTTCTGAAGATAAAAACTTCAGCTATATCCCGAAAGAATTTGATATTCCTGCAGATTTAGATTATTTACATTTCACTTCCAATAACACCATTTTCGGAACGCAATTTCATGAATTTCCAAAAACAACTTTGCCATTGATTTGTGATATGTCTTCGGATATTTTTTCGAAGGAAATAAATGTTTCAGATTTTGATATTATATACGCTGGAGCGCAAAAAAACCTTGGTCCAGCTGGCGCTACTTTATATATAGTAAAAGACGAAATATTAGGTAAATCTACCTCTCCTTTCATGCCTTCTTACATGGATTTGAAACAGCAAGTTGAAAAAGAATCCATGTTAAATACTCCTCCCGTATTTTCTGTGTATGTTGCTATGTTAAATTTGAAACATATGCTAGCGCATGGAGGTGTGAAAGAAATTGAGAAAAACAATGCCATAAAAGCTTCTTTACTCTACAACGAAATTGACAATAATCCATTATTTAGAGGTCCTGTTTCTAAAGAAGACCGTTCAAAAATGAATGTTACGTTCCTTCTTAACGATGAATCTAAAACAGAATTATTTGATAAAATGTGGAAAGAGGCTGACATCGTTGGACTTCCTGGACATAGATCTGCAGGAGGTTATCGTGCTTCAATGTACAATGCTTTACCGGTTTCAAGCGTAGAAGTTTTGGTAGAAGTGATGAAAGAATTTGGACGTAAAAACGGGTAATTAATTTTCATTTTTTTGAATTCAAAAAAATGAAAAAATGAAAATATAAAAACTATGAAAATATTAGCAAATGACGGAATTTCCGATTTAGGAAAAAAATTATTAGAAGAAGCTGGATTCACAGTTATTACGGAAAAAGTAGAACAAGAAAATCTAATCGCTGAAACGAATACACAGAATATAGAAATGATTCTGGTTCGAAGTGCAACAACCGTTCGTAAAGAGGTGATTGACGCATGTCCCAATTTAAAATTAATTGGTCGCGGAGGTGTAGGAATGGATAATATTGATATTGAGTACGCTAGAGAAAAAGGAGTAATTGTTATTAATACGCCTGCTTCCTCTTCTCAATCTGTTGCTGAATTGGTCATGGGTCAGTTATTTTCTATCTCAAGATCTCTGCAAGATTCATTTAAAAACATGGAAAATGGTGACTTTTCTCAATTAAAGAAAAAATTTGCCAAAGGAGTGGAATTAAGAGGGAAAACACTTGGAATTATTGGTTTTGGAAGAATTGGTCAAAGTTTAGCTTCTTATGCTTTAGGGGTTGGAATGGATGTGATTGCTTCCGATTATTATACTGCGACGGCAAAAATAATTGTTCCAATTGGCACTAAGACTAGTGTTGAAGTTGAAATAACTCCTTCTGCAGCGATGGATGAGCTTTTATCCAAGTCTGATTATATTTCTATTCACGTTCCAAAACAGGCTGACGGGAGCGCTGTTATTTCAGAAAAAGAATTTTCTTTAATGAAAAAAGGAGTTAGAATCGTTAATGCAGCGCGTGGAGGTGTCATAAATGAAGAGGATTTACTTGCTGCTTTAAATAGTGGTAAAGTTGCCGCTGCAGCAATCGATGTTTTTGAAAATGAACCTAATCCAAACAAAGATTTATTAAGTCATCCAAATATTGCTTGCACTCCTCACATTGGAGCAGCAACATTAGAAGCGCAAGATAGAATTGGTGAAGAATTAGCAAGTTTGATTATTGGACAGTTTGTCACGAAATAGATAAAAGACTGAAAGACAATAGACCGCTTCGCTTAAAGACTTGTATATTCAATCAAAGCAAAATGATTTAATGTCTTAAAATTTTGAATCTAACAGTCTTGAATCTACAACAATGACAAAAATAAAACCTTTTAAAGCAATCAGGCCTGTTCGTGACAAAGTTCACTTGGTTGCTACTCGTCCTTATTATTCCTATAAGAAAAACGTATTATCAGCAAAATTAGAGGATAATCCGTTTACTTTCTTGCATATTATCAATCCTGAATTCGGAAGTCCAATTAAAACTCTTCCTAATACACAAGAGAGATTTAACTTGGTCAGTGAGAGTTACAAAAAATTTATTGCAGAAGGAATTTTAATTACTGAGCAAGAAAACTCCATTTACATCTACAGACAAACTTCTGGAAGTCATCAATATACAGGTGTCATTGCAGGAGCAAGTATTCAAGAATATGAAGATGATCTGATCAAAAAGCATGAAGCTACCATTACCTCCAGAGAAGATATGTTCACCAACTATTTGGATGTTGTAGGATACAATGCTGAGCCTGTATTGTTATCTTACACGCATTCAGACGAATTAGATGCATTGTTGCAAGAGCATACACAAAAGCGGTCAGAATATGAATTTTCAACAACGGATAGAATTAAGCATGAGCTTTGGATTTTGTCGGGTAGCGAAATGGATGGAATTATTTCTAGTTTTGAAAAAATAGATGCTTGTTATATTGCTGATGGTCATCATCGATCTGCTTCATCTGCTTCTTTAGCTCGATTAAGAAGAGAAAAAGGAAATTTAGATATTAATAATAAAGATTTTTTTCTCGCTTTTTTTATCGATGAGAAAAGAATGAATATTTTAGAATTCAATCGATTAATCAAAAACTTGAATGGATTGACAAAGAATGAATTTTTAGAGAAAATAAGTACCCATTTTATAGTAGAAAAATTATCAAAAGCACATAAACCAGCTGGCGAACATCAAATAACAGTTTGCATCGAAGGTGACTGGTATTTATTGATCTGTAAACCAGAAATAATTCATGCAGAACATCCTGTAAAATGTTTAGATCCTGAGATATTAACTCAATTTATATTGACACCAGTATTGGGGATACAGGATTTAAAAACAGATGATAACATTGAATTCATTAGTGGTGCAGAATCGATTCAAACAATTGAAGATCAAATTCTGAAAGGTAAATTTAAAATCGGTTTTGTCCTTTTCCCGGTAACCATGGATCAAGTGAAGCGAGTAGCAGACAACCAAATGATCATGCCTCCAAAATCAACATGGGTAGAACCTAAAATGCGCAGTGGTTTAACAATTTATACCATCAACGAATGATTAAAGAAAATTTAAACAGAATTCTTTCTACCATTCCGTCAGATGTAATGCTTGTTGCTGTTACAAAAACAAAACCAGTTTCTGACTTAGAAGAAGTATATAAAGCAGGGCAACGGATTTTTGGAGAGAATAAAGTACAAGAAATGGTTGATAAATATGAGCAACTTCCAAAAGATATTCAATGGCATTTAATTGGTCATTTACAGACAAATAAAGTCAAGTTTATTGCTCCATTTGTTACTATGATCCATTCAGTTGATAGTTTGAAATTACTTAATGAAATCAATAAAGAAGCGAAAAAAAATAATCGAAATATTGATTGTTTACTTCAATTTCATATTGCCGAAGAAGAGACGAAATTTGGACTCAATATTGATGAAGCGAAAGAAATATTAGAGACGAGAGAATTTGTTGAAATGCAAAATATTTCCATTGTTGGAATTATGGGAATGGCCTCATTTACAAATGATCAAGACATTATTAGACATGAATTCAGAACTTTAGAAAGTTATTTTCAAGTTTTGAAAAGTCATTTTTTTAAATTTAATAATGAATTCAAAGAAATTTCCATGGGAATGAGTGGAGATTATCTCCTCGCAATTGAAGAAGGAAGCACAATCGTTCGAGTTGGAAGTTCGATCTTTGGGGCACGATAACTTTTCGAAATCTCTTTTTTCTAACATTCAGTTAGTTACTTTTTCACTACTTTTAAATACTAAAAAAATAAGATGCATATGAATTTCAGAAACAAAGCAATAATTACACTTTTTTCGACCTCACTTTTAGTTAGTTGTGGAAAGAGTGTTGCGGACAGTCATAAGGTAATTAGAAAAGTTCCGAATGCGAAGCAAGTTGACCGTTTTGCTGATATTCAAGTGATTCGTTATGATATTGAAGGATTTGATAAATTGACTCTTAGCCAAAAAAAATTGGTTTACTATCTTGCACAAGCAGGATTATCTGGGCGAGATATTATTTATGATCAAAACAATGAATTTAATATTGAAATTAGACATTGTTTGGAATCCATTGTAGAAAATTATAAGGGTGAAAAAGAAAGTGATAACTGGTATAATTTCATCACCTATGCAAAACGAGTGTGGTTTTCCAACGGTATTCATCATCATTATGGAATGGATAAAATAATACCAGAATTTTCTAAAGAATATTTCGCTGAATTAGTAAATTCTACAAAATCAACAATCAGTAAAGAAGCGATTTCTGTGATGTTTGATTTAAACAAAGCAATGAAGCGAAAAGATAAAAACTCAAATGTAGACATGATTACTTCTTCAGCTAACAATTTTTACGGTGATGGGGTAACGCAAGAAATGACAGAAAAATTTTACGCCTCTAAGATTGACGTAAATGATGCTACTCCATTAGAAATAGGATTGAATTCGACACTTATTTTGAAAAATGGGAATCTTATTGAAGACGTATGGAAATCTGGAGGTAGATATGGAAAAGCAATCGATCAAATTATTTTTTGGTTGACAAAAGCATTAACTGTCACTGAAAATGATGCTCAAAACAAGGCAATTGCAAAATTGATTGAGTTCTACAAAACAGGAGACCTAGAAACCTGGGATCAATATAATATTCTTTGGGCATCTTCTACTCAAGGAGATATTGATTGGATAAATGGATTTATTGAAACATATGGAGACGCCATAGGAAAAAGAGGTTCTTATGAAAGTATGGTCCAAATTACAGATTTCGAAGCATCAAAGCAAATGAAAATGGTGGCTGAAAATGCACAATGGTTTGAAGACAATTCAACCATTTTACCAGAACATAAGAAAAAAAATGTTAAAGGAGTAAGTTACAAAGTAATTCAAGTTGCTAGTGAATCTGGCGATGCTTCTCCTGCTACTCCGATTGGAGTAAATCTTCCAAATAACAATTGGATCAGAGAGCAACATGGTTCAAAATCAGTGAGCTTAGGAAATGTAATTGCAGCATATGAAAAAGCGGGAGGTCCTGGAATCATTAAAGAATTTGCACATGATGTAGAAGAAATTGCTAGAGCAGAAAAATATGCAGCTTTAGCAGGGAAAATGCATACCGCGTTGCATGAGGTGATCGGTCATGCCTCGGGACAAATAAACAAAGGAGTGGGACAACCTTCTGAAACTTTAAAAAATTACGCTAGTACTTTAGAAGAAGCGAGGGCTGATTTAGTAGGGCTTTATTATATCATGGATCAAAAAATGATAGACATAGGATTAATTCCTTCTTTAGAAGTTGGGAAAGCAGAATATGATGGATATATTAGAAATGGCATGTTAACACAGCTTCAGCGACTTGAATTAGGGAAACAAGTCGAGGAAGAACATATGCAAAATCGTCAATTAGTGTGTAATTGGGTTTTTGAAAAAGGAGCAAAAGACAATGTTATTGTGAAAGTTGTGAGAAACAGTAAAACCTATTATGATATAAAAGATTATCAAAAAATGCGCGTTTTACTTGGTGAATTACTGCGAGACATTCAACGAATCACGTCTGAAGGTGATTACAATGCGGGGAAGAAATTAGTGGAAACCTATGGAGTAAAAGTAAATGCAAAAATTCATCAAGAAGTATTAGACAGAGTTAAACCTCTCGATATTGCACCATACAATGGATTCGTCAACCCTATTTTTGTTCCTGTAACAGATGCAAATGGAGAAATCATTGATATCAAGATAGAAAACACACAATCCTTTGAGGAACAGATGTTATATTATGGTAAAAAGTATGGTTTTTTAAATAAATAAGACGAAAGACGTAAAAATTTACACTTTACATGCTCTTAGAAACTGACTTAAAAATTCATTTTTAGTCAGTTTCTACTTTTTATTTCTTACCTTGTTTCGGAATTACAAGCAGATTAAACTATGAAAACGAAAAAAGACATTGTAGATAATTGGTTACCAAGATACACAGGAGAACTTTTAGAGAATTTTGGTGAATATATCTTGTTGTGTAATTTTCACAACTATGTAGAGAAATTTGCGATTCAAAACAATGTACCAGTTATCGGCAAAGACAAGCCAATGCAATGCGCGACCGCCAATGGAATTACGATAATCAACTTTGGAATGGGAAGTGCTTCAGCAGCAACTTGTATGGACTTACTTTCCGCTATTAAACCCAAAGCTGTATTGTTTTTAGGGAAATGTGGAGGATTAAAAACAAAAAACAAAGTAGGTGATTTAATTCTACCAATCGCTGCAATTAGAGGGGAAGGAACAAGTAATGATTATTTCCCTGCAGAAGTGCCTGCTATGCCTTCTTTTGCTCTGCAAAAAGCTATATCAACCACCATTCGTGATTTTAATTGTGATTATTGGACAGGCACTTGCTACACAACAAATAGAAGAGTTTGGGAGCACGACGAAAAATTTAAAGAATATTTAGAAAGTGTCCGAGCAATGGCAATTGACATGGAAACAGCAACGATTTTCATTGTAGGTTTTGCAAATAAAATACCCACTGGTGCTCTTTTATTAGTTTCCGATTCTCCAATGACTCCTGAGGGTGTAAAAACAGCAGAAAGCGACAATAAAGCGACAACAGAATTTGTGGATCGACATTTAGAAATAGGAATTGAATCGTTGAAAAAACTAATCAATAAAGGCGACACTGTTAAGCATTTGAGATATTAAATCTCTATTTGTTCCTTCTATTTTGGAAACATATCTTCTACCATTTCCATCGCGTACTCTGTTTTAATATCCAGACAACTTTCACTCATTACCCGATTATATTCATTTGCACTTTTGGGTAAATTTGTTTTTTCTTTCGCCCAAGATTCTCTGTCTGGCCACTGCGCATAAGCAACATATTTAGTTTCATTCACTTTGTGCAGTCGAGAACCCAAAGAACCTTCCCTCGTATACAATAAAACAGTCATTTTTTTCCACGCAGTAATAAATGGTTCAATACAATCAGGTTTTACTTCAAATGAATAGATAACAGAAAACATAATTTCGAGAATTAAATGACTTTTGAAAAAGAAGTATAAAGTTAACACAATAATAAAATATAACAAGCACAGAAATCAGTGAATACCATACGAAAACAGAATTATTTTGTATTTAATAACTCCATTTTACTATTAGCAAGCAATCTTTTTCATATTTTTACGTCTAACAGTAAGATTACACAAAAAAACATTTTATACTAGTATCATTAAAAATAATAAAAAATGAACACTCTAAAAACAGGATTATTGACACTAGGATTACTTATTGGGTCCACTAGTTTTGCTCAAACAGAAGTTAAACAAAATCCGCAGGCTATGACAGAAAAACTAGCAACTGATTTACTTCTTTCTGCAGAACAAAAAGAAAAAGTAGCTAATTTGAATAATGGAATTGCCCGAAAAAATGAGAGTATTTTGAATAGTTCAGGCTTTACGTCGGAGCAGAAAAAATCATCTATCCAAAGCAATAATTCTGCAAAAAAAGATCAAATGAAATTGATTTTGACAGAAGAACAATATGCTAAATACCTCTCAATTGAGGCAAAAGAATCACATAGTGAACAAATTGTAAAAGAAAAAAAAACTGAAGAGAAGTAAGATCTTCTTTAAGATGTAAAATAGGAGGTATAGAATTTATATACCTCTTTTTTTCGTTTTTATTTTTTTAATTTTTCTGCAAATACTTTTCTAAATTTTTCAACTTTAGGACGAACAACAGAAGCGCAATATGGATTCCCTGGATTCAAATTAAAATAATCATTGTGATAATCTTCTGCCAGAATACAATTAATTAGAGGTGAAATCTCAGTCACTACCGGATTTTCCCACACTTTAGCAACTGTTAATTTTTCTTTATACTCTTCTGCAATTTTCTTTTGATACATGTCATGGAAAAATATCACAGAACGATATTGAGTACCAATATCTCCCCCCTGTCGGTTTAATTGTGTGGGATCATGCACAAACCAAAAAACTTCCAACAATTCCTCAAATGAAAGAATTTCATCATTAAATGTAACTCTAGCTACTTCTGCATGTCCGGTTTCTCCTGTGCAAACCTCTTTATAACTTGTCGTGTTTGACTTGCCTCCTGAGTATGCTGGAAACACTGATATCACTCCTTTTAAATCTTTATAACAAGCTTCTATACACCAAAAACAGCCTGCTCCTATTGTTGCTTCCTTTATCATTAAGTTATATTTCACGAATTCATTAGTACAAATAAACGAATGTTTTACATAAAAACAATCGTCGTTTTTCAATTCTCTATTTTTTCGGCCGATTTAAGGAAAATAGGAGTAATTTTGCACCATATATGTATAAATACGGAAGAAATTTTTGGGTATTATGTTTGTCAATGTTTCTTTTCATGATGAGCTTTAATTTAATTATCCCCGAATTAAACGAATTTATCACCCTTTTAAAAGGTGCAGAAAATAAAGGACTAATTATCACACTATTCACTATATCTGCAGCAATTTCACGTCCATTTTCTGGAAAACTTTCAGATACTATTGGCAGGAAAAAAGTGATGTTACTTGGAATGCTCGTTACAGTGATTGTCAGTTTGCTTTACCCAATTTCAATGTCTGTAAGTTTCTTTCTTGGTTTGAGATTTCTTCATGGTTTTAGCGCAGGTTTTTTTCCAACTGGAGCAACAGCACTTCTTACAGATATACTTCCATCTGACAGAAGAGGAAAAGGAATGGGGATTTGGGGAACATTTATATCTCTAGGAATTGGAGCGGGACAAGGTCTAGGATCCATTATCAGTAAACAGGTGGGATTAAATAACTTATTTTTAATCGCTTCAGGCATTGCAATTCTTTCCGGTTTTTTAGTGACTAATATCAAAGAAACACTCAAAGAAACAGAACCTTTTAAATTCAAATTATTATTAATCAGTCCAAAAGATATAATAGAACCTAGTGTTTTACCAGCAGCAATTGTGATGTTTTTATCTGCCACCTGTTCAGGAATAATTTTTGTAATCACCCCTGATTTTTCAAACTTTTTGCATATTGAAAACAAGGGCTGGTTTTTTATTTTTTATGTTTTCACAACTATTTTTGTTCGATTATTTTTCAGTTCATTGTCGGATAAAATTGGTCGGCGGAAAACATTAGCAATTGGCATGGCCTTTTTAAGTATTAGTATGCTTTTAATCGGTTTTTCTCATGATACATTAACATATACTTTAGCCTCGATTATTTTTGGTATTGCCACAGGGATTTCTAGCCCTACCCTATTTGCTTGGACTGCCGATTTATCGCACCCTGAGAGACGAGGAATTGGCACAGGAACAATGTTTATTGCACTTGAATTAGGTATTATGACTGGTTCTTATTCAACAATCAGCACGTATGATAATACAATGAAATCTATACCTGCGGTTTTTTTGGTAGGTGTTGTTTTTTCAAGTCTTGCCTTTTCCTATTTATTTTGGCATCTTAATCGCAGAAAATCTTTGACTTAATTTAATTGACAAACTAGTGTCTTATTGTCTGTAATAGATCAAAATTAATCGATTTTTTAAAAACCAATAATTCTGTTTTAAGACTTATTATTGAAATTGCATCAATCTTCTTTCATCGAATCATCGATCATCAAATCTTCAACTTCATCTTCGCCATAGTCTAATCTTTTGGCTTTAATAAAACGAGGAACGTAATACTTACTCGCATTAAATGTGTCTATTGTAATTCCTTTCGAACTTGAAGCATGAATAAATTTTATTACATTATTGGTAGATTCTATGCATAACGCTACATGACCAACACCTGTAGAATTAACATTTCTGCCTTTGAAAAACATTAAATCACCTGGTCGAATTGCTGATAACATAACCGTTTCTCCAAATTCAGCTAAGCCGTAACTCGTTCGTGTGACTGGAACTCCAAAATTCCCCATCACATAATAAATAAATCCTGAACAATCAAATCCGCTGGGTGTGGTTCCTCCAAAATGATAAGGAGTTCCAATAAACTTCTTTGCATATGCAATAATATCATCTACTTGCTTTACATTCGTAGATCCAACATCATCAAATGTGAACATGCTAATAAATTCTTCCAGCTCTTCCTCTTTAGCTATAGAATCTAATTCTGCAGGTGTTTGAGCTATGTTTGAAAAAGGGATCAAACAAAGAATAGCTACAAAAAATAATATCTTCAATTTACTTACTTGCATTGTGATTGCAAAATTATAACTATTTTCGGGATATTAACTATATTGTAAATTAATGGAAATTTCTGAAAAACAATTAACTAAGCTTTATTACACCATTGGTGAAGTAGCTGTCATGTTTGATGTAAACCCTTCTTTAATAAGGTTTTGGGAAAAAGAATTTACAATAATTCAACCAAAAAAAAATAAAAAAGGCAACCGATTATTTACACCTAAAGATATTTTAAATTTTAACAAGATTTATCATTTGGTGAAAAAGCAAGGGTTTACTTTGGAAGGTGCAAAAAATGCATTAAAAAATAAAAGTAATTTAGAAGATTATTCTACAGTACCACTTGTTGAACAGAAGGAAATCTCTATTGATTGTGAAAACATCGTGAAACTCCTAGAAAACGTCAAGAATAAATTAACTAAATTAAGAGATTAATATATTCGTTTAGTGCGTATTCAATTCGTTCAACGTAAGCAAGAACTCAAATACTTCATTTAATTCTTTCTCTCCCACCGTTTGATCAAATAAACAATTACCTATTTCTGCAAGAATACAACATTGTATTTGTCCTTCAAAATTCTTTTTATCATTTTTCATTAATTCGATTAAAACCGGAATATCTTCTTTTTCAAATAAAATAGCGGGAAATACTGCGGTCAAAACCGTTTTAATTTCCAACCAGCGTTCTTCGCTCAAAATTTCTCTTTTATATGACAAAAAAGCTTCCCCTAACATTCCTATTCCCACAGCGTGTCCATGAGAAATGGGATTTTCACTTAAAAACAAGCCTTCCAAAGCATGACCGATTGTATGACCAAAATTCAATTTTTTTCGCTCATTTTTTTCAGAAGGATCTACTTCAACCACCTTATTTTTTAAAATAATTGATCTATGAATTTTTTCTATATCTAATAAATCATTCATGCTAGTAATAGAAATTAACTCATTCCAATACGCTTCATCAAAAATCAATGCATGCTTTAACATCTCAGCATAGCCGTTCAAAATTTCAGTTTGAGGCAGTGTTTGTAAAAATAATACGTCAATATAAATAGCGATAGGGTCTGTGAAAGTTCCTAATTGATTTTTATGGCGACCTAAATCTATCCCTGTTTTCCCTCCAATTGAAGCGTCAACCATCGAGAGTAAAGTAGTTGGAATATTAATAAAATCTATTCCTCTCTTATAAATAGAGGCAATAAATCCTCCCATATCAGAAACAACACCACCGCCCAAATTAATAATTACATCTTTACGACCTATTTTATATTCTGAAAGTGCTTCCCATACTTGAAAACAAACTTCCATTACTTTATTTTCTTCGCCAACTGGTAAAAGCATCACCTCAGCTTCTTTTAATTCATCAAAGGTTGTCAATAGGTATTCGAGGCAAAAATCGTGCGTATTTTCATCCACTAAAATAACTTTTTTAGAGTTAATGTATTTGCTGCTCAATAAGTTCTGAAACGAAGATTTTGTAAGATTTCCTATCTCAACTATGTAGTTATTAGCTTGAATTTGTCTCATGCGTAGACCTATTATAATTATATATTAACAAAAGTAAAAAAACACATCAATAAACGATGCAAGATCATTAAAAAGCATGTATTTTTGTGAAATAGAACTCATTTGAAAACGCGAATAATGATCTCATTTGAAAACACAGAAATTGCTTTTAAGAGTAAATCGAAAAAAGATTTATCTCGAGCATATTGGTTATTTAAAATAATTGGCAACTCTTCACTCGTGAGTTTTGGAAAATCAGCTACGAATTTTGCTATAAAGTACAAACTTCCCATCAAAGGAATAATAAAAAAAACCGTTTTCAAACAATTTTGTGGTGGAGAAACGATTGATGATTGTAAAAATGCTATTGAAACTTTAGGAAATTTTGGAATCGGAACAATTTTAGATTACTCCGTAGAAGGAAAAACATCCAAAGAAGATTTTGATCATACCGTAAAAGAAATAATCGCTACAATTCAAAAAGGGAAGAATGATCCAACCATTCCTTTCGCTGTGTTCAAAGTAACAGGAATCGCTCGGATAGAAATTCTCGAAAAAGCAAACATTGAGGGTGTGATTTTGAATGAATCAGAAGAAATTGAATATTCAGAATTGATGAATCGCGTTGATCAAATCTGTAAAAATGCTTTTGATGCTAATGTACCTGTTTTCATTGATGCGGAGGAGACGTGGATTCAAGAAACAATTGATCGAATCGCTTCGAGTATGATGAGGAAATACAACCTAGAGAAACCAATTGTATTTAATACTGCACAAATGTATCGTCATGACCGCTATGAATATCTTGTAAAAGAAATTAAACTGGCGCGAGAAGGACATTATTTCTATGGAATAAAATTAGTTCGTGGTGCATATATGGAGAAAGAAAGAGAACGGGCTGAAGAAAAAAATTATCCTTCTCCTATTCAACCTGATAAAGATGCATGCGATCGTGATTTCAATCGCGCTTTGGAATTAATTGTTGAGAATATCGATATCGTTTCACTTTGCTGTGGCACTCATAATGAAGAAAGTTCTCTTTTTCTCACTCAATTGATGGAAAAAAATGGAATTGATAAAAATGATTCAAGAATCTTCTTTGCTCAACTCCTAGGAATGAGTGATCACATTTCATACAATTTAGCTTTCAACTCCTATAAAGTAGCTAAATATGTACCTTACGGACCAATTGAGGAGGTTTTACCGTATTTATTGCGTCGTGCAGATGAAAACACGTCAGTTAAAGGTCAAACAGGGAGAGAATTAACTCTAATTATTAAAGAGCAAAAAAGGCGACAACAAGCATAGTTAAAATCGTACTTATTATAAAGCAAAAAAGACACAATTAATTGTGTCTTTTTTTATGTCTGTCTTTTTGGGATAATCTATCTTAAAACATTTACGTGACCAACAACAACTTTTCGTTGATTCGTGCTTTTGACGGTGAATTCAATCTTCCAAGTATAGGTGTCATCCTGCACTTGAACTCCATCAGTACCATAAAGTCCGCGCCATCCAATATCTGTATTATGCGACTCAAAGATTACCTCTCCCCAACGATCAAAAATCAATAACCTATAATCAAAAGGATCAAACCCTGATGTAAATATGGGTTGAAAAGATTCATTGTATGTATCTCGATCTGGCGTAAACGTATTTGGTACATAAAAAAGTAATTCTTCATTCACCTTCACCGTTGAAACCGCTATATCCACACATCCAAAAGAATTGGTTACGGTTAAAGTAATCACATAAGTGCCTGAATCTGAAGCTGGAAAATAATGACTAGGACTATTTGCACTTGATGTTTGGTTGTCTCCAAAATCCCATGAATAACTTACAGCACCAATTGATGTATTCATCATAGTACTATTTGGACTTAAATTAGACACAATCGATGGGGTTGGAGTGAAAGATGCTAACGGTGCGGAATGAATTACAACTGCAACCGAAGCAACAGCAGAACAACCCGCCAAGTCAGCTTTAATAAAATAAGTACCATCAAATCCAACTGCCGAAGGACCAGATAACGCTATTGTACATGCAGGATCTTGCCAATAGGACAAAATTGCCCCTGCTGTTGTTCCTGCAGTAACTGATGGATTAGTAAGATCAACCGTATATGGAGAGCACGTATCTCTAGGACTTGTTACTACTACTGGTATTGGATTTATCGTGATCACCACTGAAGTAGGCAAAGCACATTGACCAGTATTTGGCATGAAATTATAAGTTGTAGGTCCGGTAATCGCAGTTGAAACAGGATTAGGAAGCCAAGAACCTGTAATCCCGTTAAAAGAAGTGGTCATTAATACCGGCGCAATTGTTCCTTGGCAAACAGATGCTCCAGGAGGGAAAAGTGGCAAAACAGCAGCATTTACGACTGCATTTACTGTGCTAGTAGAAGAACAAGTATTGGCTGTGACTGTAACTATATAAGCACCAGTAGCAGCTAAAGTAGCAGCTGGTATTGTTGGGTTTTGTGCCGTTGAAGAAAAGCCATTTGGCCCTGTCCAACTATACGCTGCTCCAGGGGAAGCTGTCGCTAATAAGTTTAAATCACTCCCTAAGCAGATTGGTGTGGTACTTGCTACAGTAACTGGAACTGCATTTACAATAACATTTACTAGACTTGTTGAAGAACAGCCATTCGCAGCTACAGTAACCGTGTAAGAACCCGTTGCAGCGGTTGTAACTCCAGTAATGGATGGGTTTTGCAAGGCTGAACTAAAAGAATTTGCCCCTGTCCAACTATAGGTAGAACCAGCCACTGCAGATGCCGTCGCTGCTAAATTTAATGACGTACCCGCGCAAATAGGAGAATTAGAACTTGCAACGGTTGTAGGGATAGCATTGACAACAACATTGACAGAACTTGTAGAAGAACATCCCGCCGCAGCAACAGTTACCGTATAACTTCCAGTTGCAGCAGTAGTTGCAGCAGAAATAGTTGGGTTTTGAACAGCTGAAGTGAAGCTATTTGGCCCTACCCAATTGTAAGTAGTTCCAACTACTGATGAAGCTGTTGCTGTTAAATTTAAAGCTACACCTTCACAAATAGGAGTATTAGCTCCCGCAACAGTTATTGGACCTGGATTTACTGTCACATTGACAATACTAGTTGATGAACAGCCAGCTGCTGCAATTGTCACCGTATATGCACCTGACGCCAAGGTAGTTGCTGCCGTAATAGATGGGTTTTGAACAGCAGAGGAGAATCCATTTGGTCCTGTCCAAGAATATGTAGCACCAGGAGTAGCTGAAGCCGTAGCTGTTAAATTTAAAGTTACACCAGCACAAATAGGTGAATTCGAGCCTGCAACTGTTGAAGGCACAGGATTAACAACAACGTTGACTGAACTGGAAGAAGAACAACCTGCCGCAGCAACTGTTACTGTGTAACTTCCCATTGCAGAAGTTGTTGCTGCAGGAATAGTTGGGTTTTGAACAGCTGAAGCAAAGCTATTTGGACCCACCCAATTGTAAGTAGTTCCAGCGACCGAAGATGTTGTTGCTGTTAAGTTTAAGGTTACACCTTCACAAATTGGCGTATTAGCGCCCGCAACAGTAATTGGACCTGGATTTACTGTCACATTGACAACACTAGTTGTAGAGCAACCAGCTGCTGAAATAGTGACCGTATAAGCACCTGATGCCAAGGTTGTAGCTGCAGCAATAGATGGGTTTTGTATGGCAGATGTGAATCCATTTGGTCCTGTCCAAGAATATGTAACACCAGGAGTAGCTGAAGCAGTTGCTGTTAAATCTAAGGTTACACCTGCACAAATAGGAGAATTAGAGCCTGCCGTAGTAAAAGGGATAGGATTCACTGTCACAGTTGATGTTGCTGTTCCAGAACATCCATTTGTTGTTCCCGTCACTGTATAAACCGTTGTTCCAACAGCAGGAGAAACAGAATATGGATTAGCTGTTGAAACACCTAAAGTAGCACCTTGATCCCATGAATAAGTAGTTCCTCCAGTCGCCGTTAAAATGGCTGTACCCCCCACACAAATTGTCGGTGAATTTACAGTTATTACAAGAGCACCTGCGACTGTAACCGTCGCCGTTGCTGTCCCTGTGCAACCTAAGGTCGTTCCTACCACCGTATATGTCGTGGTTGTTGCAGGAGAAACAATGTAGGGATTTGCGGTCAAAGCTGGAGTAGCATTCCAGACATATGTAGTTGCTCCAGCAGCCGTCAAAGTAGCATTCGTAGTTGGACAAATTGTTGGCGAATTTACAGTGACAACAGGCACTGCAATAACCGTAACTAAAGCTGTAGCAGTTGCCGTACAAAGATTCGGGTCGGTATACGTCACAGTATATGTGGTGTTAGAAGCCGGACTCGGAGAAATTGAAGAACCTGTCAATCCACCTGGAGACCAAGCATACGTACCTCCTGCAGCAACACCATTATCTAAACCAGTTGCCACTAAATTTGCTGGAGATCCAGCACAAATTGTAACGGGCGCTGTTGTAACAGTGGGTGTTGCATACACATTCACTGTATATGGCAAAGTAGTTGGACAACCAGCGGGATTATTAACAATACATTGATAATGAGTTGTAGGAATTGTTGGGCTAACAGTTAAAGTTTGAGAAGTCCCCAAAACGGTTGAACTACCAACAACAGTCCATGAATAATTCAAACCTCCAGCAGGCGCTGTTAATACTGTTGAGGTGCCAGGACAAAGATTTACTGGCGCTGCTGTTGATACTACATTACAAGCAGCATCAATGTATGCATAACATGAATGAGCGCCTAAAGCACAATCATTAACAGTATATTTCACGGTAACAAAGCTACCTATATACGCTGTTAAATCAACAAAAACGGGAGTCCATCCTTTATAATAAACACCCGAAGTACCGATTTGCGTAAATCCAGGTATTCCTGGTCCACCCGTTACAAAATACTGACCACAAGGAATAATCGCTCCAGAGGAATTGAAAATTTCAACTTTAAAATAAGGTTGATTTGTTCCATCATGTGGGGTTCCGCCACTGGCACTTCCATCCTCAACAACTACCGCATAATTATAAGTAAATAAAGCATTAGAAGTTGCAACAGTAAACTTCTGTTGAATAGTAGCTCCACCCTTTTCCCCTATTAATCCATCTCCTAATTTTAAAGAATGAATTCCTTGACCAGGACAAACTAAAGGTATACCGGTAGTGGCATCCAACCCTGCACCTGATGTAATAGTATGTTGAGCAGAACTTGTATTAAAATAGAGCGGTGTATAATTAGGTGTTGGAGAACCTACCGCACTTTGTTCAACAATATTACTCCATGTACCTTGCCAACCTGTAAAATTACCATCTTCAAAACCCATATTTGAACAAGTAGGTTGCAAAATAGCAGCTGGCGGAGATGGAGGATTTTCAATAGTTATCGTATACGCAAAACCATCTGGCAGTGGCCAATTATCAACCATTGCATAATAACATTGACCTGCAGTTGGAATAAAAGTCATCCCTAAATTATTTGCATCTACGCCGACCGTTTGATTGAAAGCCAATAACGAGGTTGCACCTGATGTTGGATTACCATCCCAAACCGAAATAGAAGGAAACACACCATTCACGGCATCTGGAGTAAATGCGATGTTTACTATAATTGGTGTCGCAGAAGTGGCACAAAAATAATACAACCAGTCAGGACCATCAATATAACTAGAAAGCAGAGCTGTATTAATACTATTATAATTATCATTCTTACCGACCGTTGTTCCCGCAGCTGTAAAAGGCAAAGTTATAGGGGAACCAGAGGCTGATGCTACATTTTCTCCCCCTTGAGCAAAGGAAAAATCAGTATTTAGAAAACTAAGAAAGATAAAAATATAGGAAAGTAGATTTTTCATGAAAAATATTTTAAGGAGAAATTATTATTACATTTTTAAACTAAAATGATGTTCAACAATCTCAAAAAGATCATTGATTTCATTTTTTACATTCATACCACTTTCAAATGTAATTGTAATGGTTTTAGAATTTACATTTGTTACTGAAGAAGTTATCCCTTTCCTTCTAAGAATAAAACGATCTATATTTAGTGCTTTTTCAGCGTCAATCGTAGACGAGAATGAAAAAACGAGAACTTCCGAGGATTTGATTAAAGAGTCAGAATAAAGTGACTTTTTTTGCTGTAAAACTTTTGCATCAGCAGTGCTTACTTCATTTATGATTTTCTTCGGATTAACATTATTTGCTCTGGAATTAGATAAATTCAGCAATAATAATGCAAAGATAGAAAAGCGTAATCTATTCATAGTTTAATAATTAGTTCGTTTGAATGACGCAAAGATACCACAAAGGTTGCTTTTTAACTACAAAAAATAACAAAATATCACGTTAAATTTGAATGATTTAGCACACGATTTCTTGGTTAGGAGACACTTTAATTTACAAAAAAAATCGAAGGAAATACAAATCATCTCCTCCGATTCTCATTTTAAATCTTATCGCAAAATATTGACATGTCCTGTATATCTAACATGTTTATCTTTTCTTATTATCTTAAATTCAATTACCCAAGTAATTACATCATCTTTCACCATATTGCCGCCAAAAGTACCATCCCAGCCGACTGTAGCGTCATGAGATTCAAATATCACCTCTCCCCAGCGGTTATATAATAACATTGTAAAATCATTTGGGTCAAATCCTGATCTAAAAACAGGTTGAAATGTTTGGTTATATGTATCACCATCAGGAGTGAAAGCATTTGGAATATAAAAAATTAATTCCTCATTAATAGTTACAATCTTTGATGTGGTATCTTTACAACCATTTGCTGAAGTTGCAATCATAGTAATTAATTGATCTCCATAAATAGAGTCTGGGAAAATATGTGATGGATCAGTTTCACTTGAAGTCCCTCCATCCATAAAGAACCACTCGTAACTTGATGCTCCTGTTGAACTATTTACCATTACACTTGTCAAATTATACTGATCAAGAATTGTTTCCGAAGGAATAAAAGAAGCAATTGGGCTTGCGCTAATTACCACAGTTATTGGAGACGAAACTACACATCCATTTAAGTTACTCATTACAAAATAAGTCCCACTGGAAGAAACTTCAGATGGATTTGACAATACTGGAACTCCCGTTGGACTTGTAGACAACGTAATCGTACCTGTACTACCAGCAGTTAATTGTGGAGATGTTAAATCAACTTCACCTGGAGCGCAAATTGGAGCTGGATCTGTAACTAGCAACACAGGATTTGGTTTGATTACCATGCTCAAGGTCGCATTTGAAGTACACTGA